>NZ_JBSSNH010000001.1:0-838510 GCF_053839645.1 Oceanobacillus sp. M60
ACTTATTTTTTAAGAAAAACGAGGTTGTCTTTCTTCTTTCGTACTGGTTGTTTTGTTCAGTTTTCAAAGAGCAATTTGTTTGTCGTTCCTAAAAACAGCGACCAAATAAATATACCATGTTTCAAAATCATTGTCAACAACTTTTTTAACGGAAGTTGTTGAGTGGGCCTGAGTGGACTCGAACCACCGACCTCACGCTTATCAGGCGTGCGCTCTAACCAGCTGAGCTACAGGCCCATAATTCTATGGAGCGGGTGAAGGGAATCGAACCCTCATCATCAGCTTGGAAGGCTGAGGTTTTACCACTAAACTACACCCGCTTGTCAAAATTAAAAGCTTCTGGTCGGGAAGACAGGATTCGAACCTGCGACCCCTTGGTCCCAAACCAAGTGCTCTACCAAGCTGAGCTACTTCCCGATGGCGCGCCTGAGAGGAGTCGAACCCCTAACCTCTTGATCCGTAGTCAAACGCTCTATCCAATTGAGCTACAGGCGCTTTATAAGCGAACTTTTATATAGTAACACATCTTTTAAATCGATGCAATTACTTTTTTAAATATATTTTTCAATCAATCTCTCAATCGCTCGTGCAATCAATCGACTTTTAATACTATAGCATGTCCTTTTCATTGTTGCAAGAAAAAATCATCCAAAAATTATAATCAAACTATTCTTTATAAATATAAGCACTTGTTCTTTCATTAATACAGATAACTTCTGTTCCCCATCGCAGCGAAGTCGCTTACCCTCCATTCATTGATTCAGCTTTCTTCTATATATAGATATTAATTTCTCCCCCCTGGTTCTCCTACAAACTTTTAACGAGAACTTGCCATTCGTTAAAGGAAGTTTTGAAGGTCTATTATTCTTTAATACTAGTTTTTTAGAAAATGCCTTATTTGAGACCAAAAGCGCAGTAACTCGTCCCATCTAGAACGTTGAGGCTGCGATTACTCCCCATCAAATCATTTCTATTTGAAACAGAGAGGACCGGTCACCGACTTTAAAATTTTCTATCTAGAAATGGGGCATTCTTTTTCCTTAAACGAAATACCCTAAAGCCAGTTACACTGCGATAAAAAATCTATCACATCAAATTCCTTTCTATAATAAGATAATTAAATCACTACTTGTTATTGAATAGTACTGAACAACATGCTATAGTTGGTTTTATCACGGAGCATTGTCCGTAAAACACTCGCTGAATGAAGGTTCGTTTTTATCAGCTTACCTATAAAGAAGGTGACTTTATTGAATGCACAATTTAAAAAAGGGGTTCTTGAACTTTGTGTACTAGTGCTCCTTGATAAGCAAGATTTCTATGGCTATGAATTGATTAAACGAATTACGAATAAAATTGAAATATCAGAAGGATCGGTTTATACCGTATTACGCCGGATATTGAAACAGGGGTACTGTACAACCTATCTTAAAGAGTCTACAGAAGGACCAAGCAGAAAATATTATCATTTAACGGATGAAGGCAAAGGTTATCTCCTGGAGCTTAAAGAAGCATACGAGAATTTTACACGAGGCGTTGATTCGTTAATGAAGGAGGAAAGTAATGAATAAGTTAGACTTTTTAAAGGAACTCACGGTTTATTTACAAGACTTATCGTCACAAGAACAAGAAGAAATCATTCAAGACTTTGAAGAACATTTTGAAATGGGAAGAGCAGAAGGAAAAACGGATGAGGAAATAGTTCGCTCTCTGGGTTCTCCACAGCAGATTGCGAATGAACTACAATCCACGCAGCAATTTGAAAAAGTGCAAGTAAATCATAGTGAACAGAGTCACCTCCGGAGAACAGGCATCATCATAGGACTCTTTTTCTTCAATCTGATTATTGTCCTTGGTCCTTCTGTGGGTATTGCCGGAATTATTCTGGCTGCATGGGTAACTGCTTTTTCTTTTGTTGCCCAATTGCTGATAGCGGGCGTGCAATGGATTATCCACCCTGAATCATTTTATTTATTTGAATTATTTACTTCCATTACATTTGCCGGTTCTGGATTATTCATTTTTATAGCTGCAAATTATATTACAAATGCTTTTATCCGTCTATTTTCTAAATATATCGGGTTCAATGTCCGCCTGGCGAAAGGAGAAAGCCATTCATGATAAATGTAAAACGAATTATTATTTTAGCTGTTATCCTGCTTCTTATTGGAATTATCGGGATGGCTGTTACTTTTTCCTCTTACAAGGAATCTGCTTTCAATGAAGAATCAGAATCTATCCCTTTCGATGCTGATGAAATTACTGAGATTGAAGTCGATGCAGAAAATACACAAATCCGTCTCCAGCCGGCTCATGTCGAAGAGCCAATCGCTGAATATACGACAACGGGGAGAAAGAGTGAAACGCAAGAACTCAGCACCTCAGTTAATGGAGAAAAGCTAACGATTCAAATCAAAGAAACCTCCTTTCCCTTCTTTGATTTCGATTTTATGTTTCATTCAAATGCTGCATTAGATATTTTTGTTCCTGATGACATGATGGAGAAAATGGAAGTAAAAACAACGAATAGCAAAATAAATGCTGCTGATTTACAAATCGATGCGTTACAGCTTCATACAAGTAATGGAAAAATCGAAGGAGAGAACATAGAAACTTCCTTCCTCGATATACAATCATCTAATGGAAAGATAGAACTTCAAAATGTGCAGGGCGATACTAATTTAAACACCTCCAACGGGAAGATTACTTTAGAAAATATCGTTGGTGAGGTAACAGCAAATACGAATAACGGAAAAATCGAGCTTGCTTCTATACAAGGAAATACGAATGTGGAAACTACAAATGGAAAAGTAGAAGCGCAAGATATTTCCGGGGAAATGAAAGCCAAAACGAATAACGCAGCTATCCATATCGATACTGAAAGCTTCGATACTCCAATGGACCTGCAAACCAGTAATGGAAAAATCACGATTATTTCTGAACAGAAGCCTGAAAATGCCACCTTCGATTTACGGACGAATAACGGAAGAATTCGTGTATTCGATTCAAAGGATTGGGATGTCACGTACGGTGATGGAGAAACACTGATTAAAGCACGTACAAGTAATGGCGGAATCAACATTGAATAGAACTGCTCAGTTTAAATAAAAGCCCTCCTCTGCTAGGAAAGTCACATTTTCTAGAGCAGAGGAGGGCTTTTATTATACTTTTTATAAAACGAAATTTCACTCAGTGAGAGTTTTACGAACGGTTCTCCGCATAAACATTCTTCTCAAAGGCAGCTTATATAGCAAAAACGATAACATAATGCCTGTCATAAAATACTTCTGCTTTACACATTACCAAGCATCGTTCTTAAACAAACACGAGCAAACAGCAGCATCAATTCCTCATTTTAGGATCCAGGACATCGCGCAAGCCATCCCCAACCAAGTTAAAACCAAGAACAACAAGCATAATAGAAACTCCTGGCATAATAAGCGTCCATGGGGCCAGCTGAATAAACTCTCTGGAACTGGCAAGCATTTGCCCCCATTCCGGTGTCGGAGGTTGGGCGCCGAGTCCGAGGAAACCAAGTGCTGCCGCTTCCAATATGGCAGTTCCAAATCCAAGCGTTGCCTGCACAATAATCGGCGTGATGCTATTCGGTAAAATATGATGAAAAATAATTCTGCCATTCTTCATTCCCTGTGCCTTAGCAGCCATAATGTACTCCTCTGCCCGTAAACTAATTACTCGGGAGCGCACAATCCTTCCGAATATAGGTATATTAATAATGGCAATCGCAATCAATGCATTTTGCAAAGAAGCACCAAGAATAGCAACAATGGCAATTGCAAGTAAAATACTTGGGAAGGCCAGCAGAATATCAAATATTCTGGAGATAATCATATCCACCCAGCGGCCGAAATAGCCGGCAATAATTCCAAGAAATGTCCCAAAAACCAGAGCACCTATTACTGCAAAAAAGCCAACCTGCAACGAAACCCTTGCTCCATATGCTATTCTGGTAAGTATATCTCTCCCCAAATCATCGGTCCCCATCCAATGCTCGCCAGAAGGAGGCAGCAGCCGGTTGGCCAGGTTTTGTTCATAATAAGAGTAGGAAGTAAGAAGCGGCGCAATAAGCGCAAGTATAAGAAAAAAGAGAATAATAATCATACCAGCCATGGCAAAACGATTTTTTCTCAAGCGCCTCCATGCATCTCTCCAAGGCGAGACAGTTTCTATCTGCTCCACATCCGGTCGGTCGTCTCTATTAACGGGGCTTGTTATTTGCTGTTCGATTTCTTCCGGCTTTCGTTCATCTAATTTCATCACAGCTTCCCCCCTAATAATTAATCCTTGGATCAATGATTTTATATAGAATATCTACAACAAGGTTAATGATGACGAAAATAAATGCAACAACTAAAATGCCAGATTGAATTACCGGGTAGTCTCGATAGCTTATTGCTTCAAATACATATCTCCCTATACCGGGCCAGCTGAAAATCGTTTCGGTTAAAATAGCTCCGCCTAATAAAACTCCTGTCTGTAAGCCAATAACCGTTAACACCGGTATCAATGCATTCTTTAATGCATGCTTGTATATGACAAGAAATTGTCCGGAGCCTTTTGCACGCACTGTACGAATATAATCCGACTTCATCACCTCCAGCATGCTCGACCTCGTCATTCTGGCAATAATCGCCATCGGAATGGTACCAAGCGCGATACTCGGCAGAATTAAATGCTTCAATATCGTCCCTGCTCTGGAAAAATCCAAATGAATGAAAGAATCAAGCACATATAAATAAGTTATAGGAGCAATCGGATCCCTGTTGTCCTGTCTGCCATAGGCCGGAAACCATCCAAGCTCCTGCGCAAAAATCCATTGTTCCATCAGCGCAAGCCAAAAAACAGGTATGGAAACGCCAATTAAAGCAAAAAGCATCGCAAGAAAATCAAACCAGGAATTCTGCTTCCAAGCGCTGATAATGCCTGCATTGACTCCTATAAAAATCGCAAAAAGCATGGCGAAAATAGTTAATTCAAACGTAGCAGCGATATACGGCCAGATTTCTGTAGATATTTCCGCATTGGAGCGCAGAGAAGTTCCCAAATCCCCCTGCAGCAGGTCTTTGACATATATTCCATATTGCGTCAGATAAGGTTCATTCAGTCCCATGCTTTCTTCCAAATTTGCGATGGCTGTTTGGTTAGCGGTTTCTCCGAGTATCACCTGAGCCGGGTTTCCTGGAATCAAATGAACAATGGAGAAGGTGATTAATGTCATTCCAATCAACACGGGAACCATCATTAATAATCGTCGGATAATATAGGAAACCATTATTTCACCTCTATTCTTCTTTATGTATGTGAAATGTAAACAGGAGACTCTCTCCAGAAAAATCTGGCCTCTTTTCCAATGAATCAGAAATACCATTATGATTGCTACCTGCTGATTGTAGGAAGAGGACAGAACGTTGACTGGCGAAAGAGTCTCCTTCATTTACTGCTAATTAATTTGCTAGCTCTACTTCTGCTAACGATTCACTTGTCGATGGATGCGGTACATAATTTTCTACAGCATTTGTTGTGGCAAGCACCGGTCTGGAATGCACTAAAGGAACCATTGGTGCGTCATCAGCAATAAGTTCCTGTGCCTGCTGGTAAAAGGACGCCCGTTCATCCTGGTCAATGGATAATTTCGCTTGATTTAAAAATTCATCCACTTCATCATTATCATAGAATTCCCGGTTGCTGCTTCCGACATTATCTCCATGCAATAAGCTGCTAAGGAAGTAATCCGGATCTCCATTTGTTCCTGACCAGCCCAGCATATACATTTGATGTTCGCCATTCATTGTTTTTTCCAAATATGGAGCCCACTCTTCTCTGACAATCGTAACGGTAATACCTACTTCCTCCAGGTTGTTCTGAATAATTTCCGAAACGGTCTCTGGATCAGGCATGTACGGTCTAGCTACAGGCATCGTCCATAATTCGATTTCCAATCCATCTGCATAACCGGCATCCTCCAACAGTTCCCTAGCCGTGTCCGGATCGTACTCAAAGCTCTCTACTTCATCGTTATATCCCATATAGCTAGGCGGTAGCGGAACGGACGCAGGAGTCGCATAGCCAGCATATAAAGCCTCCGCAATAGCCTCTTTATCGATGGCATGACTGACTGCATGTCTTAAATTTTTATTATCGAATGGCTCTTTTTGAACATTAAACCCTACATAGCCAATATTATTCTCAGCCCGCTCATAAAGCTCCAGCCCTTCATCTGCTTCCACGCCTGCTGCATCATCTGGATTCAATCCATCCATAATGTCGATTTCACCAGAACGCAGCGCAATCAAACGGGCAGCATTATCTGGAATGACTTCAAATACAACGCGATCGAGCTTCGGAAGTCCCTCTATACGATAATCATCAAATTTATCAAGTACAATGGAATCATCTTTTGCCCAGCTGACAAATTCAAATGGTCCTGTCCCAACAGGATTTTCGTTAATGGCTGGACCATATTCCTCCAGTGCCGCCGGGGAAGTAATCGGAAAATAAGTCATCGCCATATTCTGCAGGAAGAATCCCAGAGGCTGGCTTAACACAAATTCGATTTCATGATCATTTACTACATTGATCTCTTCAACAACATGATTCTCATCACCTAGAAACCCGCCAAACATCGTACCGTACATGGAATAGACATAGCCGTCATCAGCAAAAGCATACTCATGATCAGGATCTGCCCAGCGTTCAAAATTGACCTTGACTGCCTCGGCGTTAAACTCTGTTCCATCATGGAAGGTTACGCCCTCCTCTAAATAGAAAGTATAGCTTAACCCATCCTCAGAAACCTCCCAGTCATGGGCTAGTCCAGGCAGAACTTCAAAGGACTCCTTATCAAATTCCAAAAGGCTTTCGTAAATTTGCTTGGTAATACGTGAGGATTCTCCATCCGTGGTGCTTGCCGGGTCAAGACTTTCTGAATCTCCGCCCCGGGCGAATATCAACACCTGATCTCCTTCCGCATCTCCAGTATCCGCTTCTGCTTCTTCTGCAGCATCTGGATCACTGCCTTCTTCCGATTCTCCCCCATTTTGTCCGCCATCACCTGAACATGCTGCCAGTACCAAGAAAATGGCAAGCAGCCAGACAATAAAAATTGAGAACTTCAACTTCATTGCTTTCCCCCCTCATATTTTGTTAATTTATCATGAAGAATCGTCCGTAAAACTCCCGCTTCAAAATAAAAAGTAAAAATAAATTTGTTCAGGCGGTAATTCACGGCCGCTAACTCCCTGGATCAATCCACTCACAGCGATTTTCGATGGAACGAGTAATTGCTGTCCCATGCAGAAGAAAAACCTCCCGCTGCATGAAGTTTCGTTTTATAAGATTCATATTTTGTCATCCCGTTTATTTATATAAATGACAGGCAACAAAATGATTATCTTCCACAGGCTGAAAAGCCGGCCTTACTTCTTTGCAGATATCCATCGCTTGCGGACACCTTGTATGAAAAGCACACCCAGAAGGCGGGTTGGCAGGACTTGGTACATCCCCCTTCAAAATAATCCTGTTCCTCGGCATATCTGGATCAGGAAGCGGCACGGCAGAAAGCAGCGCCTGCGTATAAGGGTGTTTCGGATTATCATAGAGCTTGTTTTTCTCTGTAAGCTCAACCATTCTCCCTAAATACATCACACCGATGCGATCACTGATATGCTTGACCACACTTAAATCATGCGCAATAAAAATATAAGTCAAGTTAAATTCATCCCGCAGTTTTTCCATTAAATTAAGTATTTGTGATTGAATCGATACATCCAATGCGGAAACCGGCTCATCGCATATAACCAGTTTAGGATTGTTGGCAAGCGCCCTCGCGATGCCGATCCGCTGCCTTTGCCCTCCGCTGAATTGATGCGGATATCTTTTCGCATGATAAGGACTCAAGCCTACTACTTCTAAAAGTTCGCCTACTCTGTCCAGCCGCTGCTTTGCAGATGTCATTCCATGCACCAGCAATGGCTCACTAATTATTTTTTCTACCGTATGCCTCGGATTCAGAGAAGCGTAAGGGTCCTGAAATATAATTTGCATATCTTTTCGCAAACGGCGCATTTCGCTGTTCGTTAAGCTGGTTATATCCTGATCCTGAAATTTCACTTTGCCTTCTGTCGGTTCAATCAGGCGCAAAATGGACTTTCCTGTGGTGGATTTTCCACAGCCTGATTCTCCTACGATACCCAGGATTTCCCCTTCCATCACCGTAAAAGATACATCATCGACCGCCTTTACCTCGCCGACTTTTCTCCCTATAGGTCCACCTTTAATATCAAAATATTTCTTCAGACCATCAACTTCCAATATCGGCTTTTGCATGCTTTTTTACCTTCCCTTCTGTATCCTCATGTAAAAAGCATCTGCTCTGACGTTGATTACCCAAAGCATAAAGACCTGGATTCTCCTGAAAACAACGTTCAAAAGCAAATTTGCATCTTGGCGCAAAATGACATCCGACGCTGTTCATTTTTGGCTTCGGCACCACACCTGGAATGGAATATAATTGCTGTTCTCTTTCATGCATGTTAGGAAGTGACTTAATCAGTCCTTGCGTGTAGGGATGCTCGGGGTCTTTTAATATTTCTCTGGTTGTCCCTTCTTCAACTATTTGTCCGGCGTACATCACCACTACTCTGTCGCAGATTTCTGCAACAACGCCTAAATCGTGCGTAATCAGCAAAATAGCTGTATCTTCTTCCTTATTTAAATTTCGCATTAAATCTAAGATTTGCGCTTGAATCGTTACATCAAGCGCCGTGGTGGGCTCGTCTGCAATCAATAATTCCGGGTCACAGGACATCGCCATCGCAATCATCACCCGCTGCCTCATCCCGCCGGATAACTGATGCGGGTACTCCCCTGCAACCTCGTCCGCTCTGGGTATGCCAACAAGCTGCAGCATATCGACCGCTTTTTTTCGTGCTTCTTTTTTTGTTATTTTTTGATGCAGCCGAATCGCTTCAATAAGCTGATTCCCTATTGTAAATAATGGGTTGAGAGATGTCATTGGTTCTTGGAAGATCATGGATATTTCATTTCCCCGCAGCTTTTTCATTCGTTTCTCGGAAGCTTTTACAAGATTTTCTCCTTTAAAATTCATTTCCCCGCTTACAATTTTTCCTGGCGGGCTGGGAATCAGCTTCATTACCGAAAGTGAAGTGACACTTTTTCCGCTGCCTGATTCTCCAACAATCCCGACGACCTCCCCCTTATGGACTTTAATACTTACGCCGTTGACAGCAGGTATTTCTCCGCTCTCCGTAAAAAAATGGGTATGGAGCTCTTTTAGTTCGAGGACGATTTCTGCCATTCGTGTTCCTCCCGTTCTCATTTATAAAGTAAAACGACATTTATTTAGCTCTCTATAAGGAATGAAAATTTGATAAATGAATTAATAAAAATTTGAAGTTGTTCAAACTCGTGGAATTATTTATACTTTTTGGAATATTGCTATCACTAATTATACTGAAAAAAGATGTTTTTGCAAGCGTTTTCAAAAAATAAAATTAATATCTTTATTTACACATTAGAAAACTTGGCTGTCACCACGCCTTTAGATGACAACCTTAGTTACACTTATGCAGTAGGAAAGTTTATACTTTTTTAACTGTCAAAAAAAGCTGTCAGCATTTTACACTAAACAGCTCGATGATCGCTTCTTCCATAGAAGAAAATAACCTCTATTCTTTTTCACTCAATCGATTGAAATTTTCGCTTACCTGTCTGCTTCCTGCATTCTTTGGACAACTGCTGCCCTGGCAGGCATCCCTTCCTGCGCACCGCGTTTTTCTACTGCCAATGATGCGGCTGCATTCGCAAACAGAATGGCTTTTTCAATATTCTTTTCTTTTGCATATTCCGTAACAAAAGCACCATTAAACGTATCTCCTGCTCCGGTCGTATCTTTCACCTCTGCTTTAAAGGAAGGAACTTTTTTCTCTTCTCCATCTGACAGGGTAAATACAACACCATGCTCTCCTCTTGTTTCAATGATTTTCCCTTTTATCAAGGAAGTATCTATCGACTGCTTCATTTCCGAGAGTTCCAAATTATTAGGTGTTAAAAATGCTGCCTTCTCTGCCACTGTCTCTGAAATATCAGCAAATGGCGCCGGATTAATAACTACAGGAATCTGATGCTCATACGCAAGGTTTACCGTAAATTCAATGGTTTCCATCGGTATTTCAAATTGCATTAAAATAATATCGCTGGACAGAATTATATCTTGTTTCTCTTGTATCAGATCAGGTGTGACATATTTATTGGCACCCGGGGCAACAATAATTCGATTATCCCCGTCCGAAACAATAATGGAGGCAACGCCGGTAGATTCATGAGGAACGGCAATAATTGCTTCGTTATCTGCACCTTCGTTTCGGAAACGTTCTTTTAAGCTTTTTCCAAAAGCATCCTCACCAACGGCTCCTACCATAACAACATCTGCTCCCAGTCTGGCTGCTGCAATCGCTTGGTTTGCTCCTTTGCCGCCGGGATAGGTTGTAAACGATTCACCAAGAACCGTTTCCCCCTGTTCAGGTACTTTATCTGTTGTTGTCACCATGTCCATATTGATGCTTCCAACAACACAGACTCTTGGACTTCTTTTCATCTCATTCACTCCTCGTATCAAAACTTCCTCGTTAGGGCGGATAAACGAAATGAAAGACTATCCGCTCACTCATTTTACCGTAGATTAACTGGTTATAAAAGCCGCGGGAAGGAAATGACACCCTATCTATCATGGTGAACCGATCGTAACCTCCGCCGAGCGAAGTTTGACTTTACAGGCTTTCCGGTTCTTTTGGTACTGCTTGTTTCGAACCGCCCTGCAATCGCAGGAAGTAAAATATTCCGGCAATAATTAGTACGCCGCCTATCATTTCCACCGAAGTAAGCACCTCATTCAAAAGAATAACAGCCAGTATGGAAGCACCGATTGGCTCTCCTAATGTACTCATTGAAACTGTTGTTGTATTAACATAGTTTAATAGCAGATTAAAAATAATATGTGCCCCGGTCGGAAAAATAGCAAGCATCAGGAAAACCATCCAATCATTCCCACTATAGCCAGTGAAAGCTATTCCGCCTATCAGATTAAACACGGCTACAGTAATCCCTGCCACCAAAAATACTAAAAAGCTGTACACCCAGTGATTGATAGATTTTACATTTCGTTGACCGATCATTAAATACAGCACTACAGAAACGACAGCAAGAAAAGATAAAATATTTCCTAGCAAGGCTCCGCTGCCGCCGCCAAAACTTCCGCCTCCGACAACAACCACGCCGGCAAATGCAATCCCCATTGCTGCCACGGTACGGATATCTATTTTTTCTTTAAAGAAAACCAGACCTCCAACCAAAGCAATTGCAGGCTGCAGTGCCAATATCAAGGTAGAGCTTGCCACCGTCGTATGATTTAATGATTCGAACCATAATCCAAAGTGACCCGCTAGAAAGATTCCGGCAAAGGAAATAGCTGCCCATTCTTTTCTTTTAATCTTTAAAAAGGATTTTCGGTATTTGTACACGATAGGAAGAATTAACAAACAAGCTAAAAACATCCGA
Organism: Oceanobacillus sp. M60; assembly: GCF_053839645.1. Lineage (NCBI taxonomy): Bacteria > Bacillati > Bacillota > Bacilli > Caryophanales > Bacillaceae > Oceanobacillus > Oceanobacillus sp. M60. The sequence goes on from NZ_JBSSNH010000001.1 coordinate 11,596, forward strand.
TACATTACCATAATGGTAGAAGGTGCATCCGATAATTTTACAAAGATTGCTGATAAGGATATGCAAATAATTGATACTACTAAAAGGATATTAATGGTTCCTTGTTTCAATGATTATCCCTCCTCTGAGAGTGATTTTTATTTTGTTAAGAAGAGATTCGAGTATTTCTATTTCGAAGCCGGCTCTTATATTTACAACAAGAGTGAAACAATTACCGGATAATGCTAGCATGATGACATACATATTTACTAACTACTCAACCGCATAAAGTAATACAAGTTTTTTCTCACTTGACATACCTAATAAAATCAGGCAATGGTTAAGTATATATCACCTGATTTTTTATAGTAGTTTTCATATTAATAAAATTATTTAAAAACTTCATGTTAGTATTTTCCTATACTTTATCTTATAAATGAATATTTTAAAACCTTTATAAAAAAAATACAATAAATTTCAAAATAATGGTTCGGTTTCTGCTAATATAAAGGATTCATCTATCTGATTATTAGCCCCATCTCTCTCGGCTAAGTAGATGCATTTTTACTAATAGACAAACTGTGATAAATTCAAATAGAAAGCAATCAACATTAAAGGAGAAATTATGCCAAATTTAAAAGATCAAGTTGTATTAATAACCGGAGCAAATCGTGGACAAGGGAATGGAATCGCCCAACACTTCGCTTCACTTGGCGCAAAAGTTGCCCTTGGAGCCAGAAATTTGGAGGATGCAGAAGCCCTCTCCTTCAAAATGGGGCAAAGCCAGAGTCTTCCTGTCCAATTAGATGTAACAAAAGAAACAGATTGGGCAGCTGCCATTGAATCTGTTATTCAAGCCTATAATAAAATAGATGTACTGGTTAACAATGCAGGTATTTTCATTAAAAAACCTTTATTAGAGACGACTGCAGAGGATTTTCATCAGTTAATCCAAGTGAATCAGCTCGGTGTCTTTATGGGGATAAAGGCGGTCGCACCCTACATGGAGAAACAGCAAAAAGGATCCATTATTAATAATGTATCTATCTCTGCTTTTTCTCCAATCAATGATGCAGCGGCTTATGCAGCTTCCAAAGCAGCAGTGTCCAATCTTTCAAAATCTGCTGCCATCGAATTAGGACCAAAAGGAATCAGAGTCAATTCGATTCATCCAGGTGTTATTCAAACAAACATGGTGAGTAACAGCAATCTAGAGGTAGATGAGGCCGAGGCTATTCCCTTAAAAAGACTCGGACAGTCTAACGATATCGCAAAGGTAGCTGCTTTTCTCGCTTCGGATGAGAGTGCTTATTGTAATGGTGCTGAAATTGTGGTAGATGGAGGGCTTACACTGGGAACCAATATTTAACCGTTGGCTTGCAAGGAGTAATTTAAAGGGTAATGATGTCGCTTCATTCCATATAAAAACAGAGAGACTTTTCAGCTCTCTCTGTTTTCTTCAAATTACTCTAAAATATTCTGTTTTCTATGTAAAACCTCCAACGTAATCCTGCTGCTGTTGGAGGTTCTTCTTAAAAAATATTATATTGTTTTTTCAACCTGGTTGAAGCAGCGGCCATAAATCCATTTATAACCTTCTTCATTCAAGTCTCTCGGATTCCCAATTGTTTGCGGATCTTTCATTGCTTCTTTCGCAAGACGGTCGGTCATATCTGGTGATACGCCTTGTTCTTCTAGGCTGGGAACCTCTAAATCTTCTACCAATTGATAAACTTCATTCACAGCTGCTTTAGCTGCCTCTTCCTCCGTCAAATTAAATGTATTGATACCTAGCCCTTTAGCAATACGTGCAAATTTCGCTGGGTGACCTTTCCAATTATATTCCATAACAGGGCCCATCATCGCTGCGACAGCCTGACCATGCGCTACTGGAATGATTCCTCCAAGTGTTTGCGACATCGCATGTGCTGCCCCTGCTGATTCACTGCCATAGGATAACCCTGCTAACATCGCAGCTTGTGCCATCCCGTAGCGTGCTTCCAGATCATTTCCATCTGAATACGCTCGTCGAATATATTTACCGACGTATTCTATCGCAAGTAATGCTGCAGCATCTGTCACCGGCTGGGCATAATGCATGGTATAACACTCGATGGCATGTGCTAACGCGTCAATCCCAGTCATTGCTGTTACATGCGGTGGCATCGAAACATGCAGCTCTGGATCAATAATTGTTAAATAAGCAGCAATCAATGGTCCGCCTGTATTAAATTTAAATTCTCTTTCTTCATCTGTAATAACAGCCCATTGCGTTACTTCCGAGCCTGTTCCAGCTGTTGTTGGAATTGTTGTTAGCGGAGGTATGCGATTTTCTAACGGTTTTTTCCCATCCGCTGCTTCGTAATCCAGTACGCTTCCATCATGGGTCGCTTCTACACCGATTCCTTTAGCAGTATCCATTGAGCTGCCTCCGCCCACTGCTACAAGTCCATTACAGTCTTCCGATTTATATAAACTGGACCCTTCTGCAATCAAACGCACTGGAGGATTCGGCTCTACTTTGTTGAATAGAACAACTTCTATGCCGGCATTCTTCAAAGATGCTTCAATCGGCGCAGTCACACCTGCCTGATAAATCCCCGGGTCTGTTACTAATAAAGCTTTTGTAACTCCCAAGTTTTTTACCTCTTCCCCAACATGTTTTATCGCGCCGATTCCATGTTTTATCGCTGTTGGTAATTCAAATTGATGAAATTTATGCATATGCTCTACTTTCATATGAAGACTCATTGTACATTCCTCCAAAAACGTATTTAATATCTATTTCATTATCAAAATCATATTCTACTATCCTCAAAACCAATTTATCGGTTCTGGATTTATATTATGGTAAACATGCTTTGTTTCCTGATATTCTTCTAGGCCAAGTTTGCCTAATTCCCTGCCGATGCCTGACTGCTTGAAGCCTCCCCATGGAGCATGCGGAAAGTATACATTAAAATCATTAATCCATACTGTACCCATCCGCATGTTAGCAACACATCGCTCTGCTTTCGCAATATCTTTTGTCCAGACCCCGCCAGCTAATCCATAAATAGAATCATTTGCGAGACGGATAGCTTCTTCCTCATTACGAAATGTTTCTATCGTAATAACCGGACCGAACCCTTCATGCTGTACAACATTCATTTCCGTTGTACATCCAGTCAAGACGGTTGGTAAATAGAAAAAGCCATTTTGCAGTGCTGGTTCATCAGGACGAGTTCCTCCAACCGCAACCTTTGCGCCTTCTTTCACGCCATTATTTACATAGGCCATCACTTTTTCTAAATGTATTTTTGAAATTAACGGTCCCATTTGCGTATTCTTATCAAAACCACTGCCTAACCGAATCTTTCTCACACGTTCCACCAATTCCTCAACAAACGCATCGTGAATACTTTCCTCCACAATAATGCGTGTTCCTGCTGAGCATATTTGTCCTGCATGGAAGAATACCGCATTCAATGCCTGATCAACTGCGGTTTCAAAATTTGCATCAGCAAAAATAACATTGGGATTTTTTCCGCCAAGCTCTAAAGCTAACTTTTTCACATTGGAGCTGGCTGACCGCATAATACGTTTCCCTGTTTCAATCCCGCCAGTAAAAGAAATCAAGTCCACATCTTCATTGATGGCTAACTCCTCTCCAACCGTTGCTCCAGCTCCCAATACAAGATTAACCACTCCTTTTGGCACGCCTGCTTCTTCCATGAGTTCAAATACTTTAATGGTTGTTAAAGGAGTAATTTCACTCGGCTTCATAATTAATGTATTTCCTGCAACAAGCGCAGGAGCTAATTTCCAGGAAGCCTGTAATAAAGGATAGTTCCACGGAGTAATTTGTCCACATACACCGACAGGTTCTTTGACTACCTTGCTGATGGTATGCGGGACGGGTGAATCAATTATTTCACCGCCATCTTTATCTGCTGATTCTGCATAATACCGAAATACGCCGGCAATATCATCCATATCGCCTCTGCTCTCTTCCACTGTTTTTCCAGTATCGAGCGATTCTAATTCTGCTAATTCTTCCTTATCTCTTTCTATCAGTGCTGCAATATCACGAACGATATTTCCCCGTTCAGTTGCTGAAGTCGCTGACCAATCACCTTGGTCAAAAACATTTCTAGCTGCAGCAACGGCCATTTTAGCATCTTCTTCATTACCTTCTGCAACAAGCGCAATGACTTCCTGATTAAAAGGGTTAATTATTTCTCTTGTCTCTCCAGAGAGGGCAAGCACCCATTCCCCATTGATATATTGTTTGCTGGTATCCAAATGAGTTCCTCCTAACTTACGTTAACTTTGTTAAGAAAAAATTTAACGTTTTGAACAAAATTAATAATAACGAATAAAATTAATCCTGTCAAACGAACCCATTTTCTTCTTATATGTAAAAATTATATTGCTTCTGAATCCACGAATCATTTGACAAATTTATTTATTTTACTATCATTAAGTTTGTTAAGAAAAAATTTAACTTTATGGACATTGATCTGTAGGAGGTCATTATTTTGAACAATCCCCATGACGAGAGGGCAAGAGAACAAATAGAAGAGGCAAAAGATCAGGTTATTCAATCGATATCGGAAACGATGGACTTATACGGTGTAACACCAGCTGCCGGTAAAATATATGCAACGATGTATTTTGAAAATCAAATGAATTTGGATGAAATGCGGGAAGAGCTTGGTATGAGCAAGCCTAGTATGAGCACCAATGTACGCCATCTCCAGCAAATTGGAATGGTAAAAAAGAAATTCCAGCGTGGTTCCAGAAAACATACCTATACTGCGGAGAAAAATTTCTTTCATTCCTTTATGGCCTACTTCTGCCAAATGTGGGAACGGGAAGCAAATACAAATATGGAAGCTATCCATCAGGCTGAAAAACCACTTCTTGAAATTATTCATGATGAGCATGTTTCTGACAGCTTCAAAGAAGAAGCTAGACATCATTATGAATTATTAAACCAGTCCAAGGTTTATTACAACTGGCTGGATCAGTTGGTACACAGTATTCGATCCGAAGAAATTTTTGAGTTTTTACCAAAGGACACATCCCAAAAAGACTAAGAGGAGAGATACCATCTTTAACTTTCAAAAACAACCTATAAATATTCTCATTATCACAGCAATTTCGATTCTATTATTAAGTGCATGCGGCGGAAATACATCGAACGAATCCGCGGCAGAAGATGATAACCCCAACAGCCTCGATATGGGCCAAATCAGCTGGGAAGAAAATATCGCAATTACAAATATGTGGAAATTCATTCTAGAAGAAGAAGGTTATGAAGTAAACTTGCATTTATTAGATATCGGGACGCAAATGGCGGCACTTGAAAATGATGAGCTGGATATCAGTCCTGAAATATGGCTGCCTGTTCAAGATGCAGAATATGTAGCACAATATGAAGATGCTATTAATTTCTCAGAAGAAACTTGGTATGATAATGCAAAAGTTGGTTTAGTCGTACCGGCTTATATGGATTATTTGGATAGTATAGAAGATTTAAATGCGAATAAGGAAAGTTTAAATGGAGAAATAACTGGATTCGATGCCGGAGCAGGCACGATGTTAGTAGTGGAAGAAGCAATGGAAGCATACGAGCTGGATTATGAGCTCACGGCCAGCTCCGAACCCGCTATGCTGACCGCGTTACAACAGGCCATCACTAATGAAGAGGATATTGTTGTGCCGTTATGGAACCCACATCGTGTATTTTCAGAAATGGACTTAAAATATTTAGACGACCCTCAAAATATCTTTGGAGAGGCTGAAAAAATTCATCACGTAACCCGCCAAAATTTTCATGAGGATTATCCAGAAGTCGATCAATGGTTGAAAAATTGGAAAATGGATGATGAACAAATTGGTGAATTGATGAGCTACGTCAGTGAGGCTGAAAATGAAGGAAAAGAAGCGCTGGAAGGTGCTGAAAAATGGGTGAATGATAATCGAAATCTTGTGAATCAATGGCTGGAAAAATAACTCGATATGAAGCAGTCTGATGGGAATTCCAATCAGACTGCTTCATTTTATCAATGCAACTATTGATTTTAAAAGCTTAATTGATAATAAACAAAAGTAAGAGGCTTTCCTTCATAAGCCGTGTCTTCCCTGTTTATTTCCTCAAACCCTTTCTTTTCCAACACCTTCTGAGAAGCTATATTCTCTGCGGTGGTTTGCGCCTTGATCCCCTTTAATCTTAATGTTTTCTCTGCCTCCACTTTGAGAAGCTCAACTGCCTTTCCTGCTATCCCTTTTCCTGTATGAGCTTCACCAACTCGATATCCTAAAAAGCCGATTTTCTGTGAAGGACAAATATCTGTTAAGTTAACTCTCCCCAAAATTTCTCCGTCCGCATCCTTGATCAGAAAAAAATAAGATTTACTATCTGCCTGTTCCTTCAGCAATTCACGTAGTCTGTCATGAAAGTAATCCTTTTGGTAAAACGCTTCTCCACGGGAAGGAACAAATTTTTCAAAGTACTTTCTATTATGTAATTCAAATGTATAAAGCTTATCCTCATCTTCTATTTGCAGCGGAGCAATATGTATCATCTAACAGACACCCTCTTCTGTATCCGACGGTATATATGACCTAGATACTTTTTTCATATATTATTTCACAACAAAAGCTTTCTGTCGACAGGATTGGAAATCTGGTTATTCCTGAATGTAAAGAATATATTTAGAAAAACGGTTTGGCGTTTCTATATGCAAAAAAAGTCGAAGCAGCGGCTGTATCTGGAACCAGCGCTGCTCCGACAGTTCATTATTAATCAATGACCCTGTGGTTCTCATCGACTTGAAGCTTTTCCGTCTTCTCCACAGCGGCAACAAACCCATCACCATGACAAACGGTGCAGGTATACTGCCACTGCTCATCATCTCTTAATAAACCTGTTCCTTCACAAGCTTTACAAGCATGTTCCTGAGATCCCATTGCTGACTTCCTTTCTATTGTTTTTCTTTAATCCAATTAATAATTCCGCCGGCCAGCAGAATTTCAAGATGACGTTTAGTAAGGTCATGCTGCACAGTAATCGTACGGTCTGTCCCTTTCAGCTTAATATTAAAGGTGTGCTGATTTTGAATCGTTTGATGGATTTGGCGAAATTCGAGCACATCCTCCTGCCGAACCAGATCATAGTCTTCCTCATTGACAAACGTTAATGGTAAAATACCGAAATTAATCAAGTTCTGCAGATGAATACGGGCAAAATCCTTCACTAGCACGACTTTTAATCCCAGATACCGCGGTGCGAGCGCCGCATGCTCCCGGCTCGAACCTTGTCCGTAATTAAAGCCCGCCACAACCACATGACCGCCGTCATCACGTTGTTTCATTGCCATTTCGTAATAATCATCATCAATGATTTCAAATGCAAAGGTACTGATTTTTTGAATATTACTGCGGTATGGCAAGACACGTGAACCGCCGGCAAGAATTTCATCTGTTGAGATGTTATCATTCATTTTCAGTAATATAGGAACATCAAAGTTATCCTCAATCGGATCAAAATCTGGGATAGTCGTGATATTTGGCCCTTTTTCTAAATCAATTTGACTATTATCCTTCGGCGGCACTTCCAGCATACCCTTTGTAGAAAAAGTAGTCGGTTCTTTTATTTTCGGATAAGACATATCCAATGTTCTTGGGTCTGTAATAACTCCCGTTAATACAGAAGCAGCAGCTGTTTCCGGACTGCATAGGAACACACTGTCTTCTCTTGTCCCGGACCGTCCCGGGAAATTTCGGGGTGTCGTCCGTAAACTATTCTTACCCGTAGCCGGAGCCTGCCCCATACCAATACAGCCGTTGCATCCTGCCTGATGCATACGGGCACCGGCTGCCAGCAGATTCGCAATATGCCCATTTTCAACAAGCTGCTCCAGCAGTTGACGGGAAGTTGGATTAATATCCAGAGAAGTACCGTTTGCGATTTGCTTTCCCTTCACAATTTCACTGGCAATCGCAAAATCGCGGTATCCCGGGTTAGCAGAAGAACCGATGTAAGACTGATAGATGTCTTCTCCGGCAACTTCCATAACAGGCACTACATTCCCCGGACTGGACGGTTTTGCAATTAACGGTTCCAACGCAGATAAATCAATTTCTTCATGTTCATCGTAATCCGCTCCATCATCTGCTTTTAATTCAATCCATTCGTCTTCGCGCCCTTGTGTTTTTAGAAAATGTTTAATTTCTTTATCTGACGGAAATACTGTGGCGGTCGCTCCAAGCTCTGCTCCCATATTGGCAATCACATGCCGATCCATAGCAGATAATTCCTTCACACCTGGTCCATAATATTCAAGGATTTTTCCGACACCGCCTTTTACGCCATGGCGGCGCAGCATTTCTAAAATAACGTCCTTGGCGCTGACCCAATCAGGCAATTTTCCTGTTAATTCAATTCCCATAACCCGCGGCATTTTCACATAATAAGGTTCACCGGCCATTGCCATCGTGACGTCAATTCCGCCCGCTCCCATAGCCAGCATGCCCATACATCCATTGGCACATGTATGACTGTCTGAACCTAATAAGGTTTTCCCGGGGCGTGCCAGCTGCTGCATATGGACAGGATGACTGACACCGTTTCCAGGCCTGCTGTAATAAATGCCGAATTTCTGTGCCGCACTCCGTAAAAATAGATGGTCATCTGCATTCCGAAAATCTTCCTGAATCAGGTTATGGTCCACGTACTGTGCCGATGCCTCTGTCTTCACTTTATCAATGCCCATCGCTTCCAATTCCAGCATCACCATGGTACCTGTCGCGTCCTGTGTCAACGTCTGGTCAATTTTTAAACCAATCTCTTCTCCGGGCTTCATCTCTCCTGACAGCAAATGATCTTGAATTAATTTTTGCGCTGCATTAAGCTGCATGTTGCTTCCTCCTTATAATATACTGTCCTGATTAGAATATGCTTATATAGTAATTATTACACGTAGCAAATGAAGTTAAACTTGATGTTCCTTCCTCAAAACCTCCGATTCATACCATCTGTGAGGCGTTAACAGGCAAACACATCCTCCTTCCCTCTCTGCATATACGATTTTTGAAGCATACCCATCCTTTATTTTGATTTCATTTTCTTTTCCATCACTGGACGAAAAAATGCCCCATAAGTAAACCCTCCCATCAGAAAACCAATTATTCCATTCCAATAAGGCTCTCCTCCAAGAAGGATACTGACCATAAACATGATGACGGAGCCCGTTAAAGCATATAAAAGTCCACTGACCCAACGGTTTTTCACGGTTCGCCGCTCCTTCCAAAGTGCTTTATACGTGTTTACCCTTGAATAAAAGCCGGAAAACGATGAATTAAGGTATATAAGAAGGCTTTTATTAGCGCTGTATCACACCTATTCCTGCATAGCAAACGTATTAAAAAAAGAGAAACATGCGTGGATAATTTAAGTACGTTAAAATTTGCGCTTACGAAACAAGCCCTCTATAATAAATGTACATTCAAATTAATCCCAAAGGGGAGTAGCATAATAGCAGCTGTCGTCATTACAGGAGAAATCCTCGGCACTGCTGGCAACCGTTTCATTTCGTTGCTTGCGAGACCTTTGTCCAAAAAATATGTGGGCAAAGGTCTCTTTTTTATTAGCTTTTGCCGCACATAAGCCAAGGAGGAAAAGAAATGTCTAAACTTACGAAGCTTCTCAAGTCTAAAATGGTAAAAGAAGGAATAAAACAAGCGCAAAAACATGCCTTGCCTGTGATCAAAAAGGAATTAACCAAAAGAAAAGGCAGTTTTAAAAAATAATGAAACAATCCATGTACAATCACTATGTAACCACCGTTTTATTTACGAAGAAACACAGACGTATAAAAATACTCGGGCATCATAGTGACTTAGAGCTCTATGGGGCGGGGAGGAGTGCCGCTGTATTCAGAATAAAAAATGAGCATAAAGTGATTAAAATTTTCTACCCGTCTTTTGAAAAAACAGCAATGGAAGAAAAGCTAAATTACGAAAAGCTACATGGCAGTCCTTACTACCCAACGATATATGAAGCAGGAAGTAACTATTTAGTAATGGATTTTATTGAGGGCAAAACATTTTTTGAATGTCTGGCAGAAGGTATTCCGCTGACATCTCAACATATCAAGGATGTGGATAATGGATTAAATGCTGCGAGAGAGGCGGGATTAAATCCTTCAGATATTCATCTGCATAACCTTATCCTGACCAAAGAAGGCGCTGTGCGTCTGATTGATACAGCCCGTTTTTCTCAGGAGAAAAAATGTACGCAATGGGAAGATTTAAAATGGGCTTATGCACGATATTATCAGCGTACGAATTTCCCAAAAAAGATTCCAAGATGGGTCATGTATGCCGTATCAAAGCTTTACCGATTCTATCAGTATCTTCCTGTCAGAAAGGAAAAAAATTAGATGCGAGTTCTTTCCCTTTTTAATCACTAAATTTTAATAAAAAATACACAAACCAATTCAAATTGGTCTGTGTATTTTTTATAATTGCTTCCAAACTGACTGATATACTTGTTTCAATGGAATTCCATGTTCTTCAGCTATCGCTTTACAGTCTGCATACTCTGGTGAGCTTTGAAAGACCTCTCCATTCGAGGTCCCCTGTTTCACTGTTACTGGCCCCCATGCTGTATCCACTTGAATAAACTTTCTTTCCATGCGGTGGACAGTTAGCGGATAATAACGGATGCCTAGCGTCGTAGTTTCCTGCAACAGGATTTCCTTCATTTCAGGAAGTGCTTGATTGGAACAGAGCAATTGCAGTAATACCCCCGGCCGATTTTTTTTCATATAAATGGGGGTGTAAAATACATCATTTGCCCCAGCTTCAAATAAGCGGTCCATTACAAATCCAAGCCATTCCCCTGAAATATCATCCAAATTGACTTCCACTTTTATCATATTATCATCAATATGTTCCTGATTCGGAGGATGTTTTGGTGTCATCTAGACAACTCCCTTCTTATTGCGAAATGCTACTCCTCTTTTCCTTGAGCCAGCCGGTCAATCAATACGGCATTATATGCACCGCCGAAGCCATTATCAATATTGACCACGCTGATTCCGCTCGCACAGGAGTTCAGCATTGTCAGTAATGCCGACAGGCCTTGGAAGTTCGCACCATAGCCTACACTTGTCGGCACCGCAATGACCGGATGCGAAACAAGACCGCCGACCACACTTGGGAGCGCCCCTTCCATTCCTGCAATGACGACCGAAACCGTTGCGTCCTGAATCGCTGGAGCCTGATCTAATAACCGGTGAATTCCAGCAACTCCGACATCATAAAATCGGCGTACATTACTGCCCAATGCTTCAGCAGTAACAGCTGCTTCTTCAGCGATCCGCAAGTCAGAGGTTCCGGCACAGAGAATAGCGATATATCCTTCTTTTTTTTCTCTTTTCTCTTCTACCTTTAAGGATAGGATTTGTGCCATATCATGGTACGTCAATTCAGGATGAACCTCTAAAATTTTATCTGCCTTATCCGGTGAAATCCTAGTAATTAAAATATCATTCTGCTTCGCTTTGATTGCTTGCAGGATAGCTATGATTTGCTCCACGGTTTTTCCTTCTCCGTAAATCACTTCCGGAAAACCCTGCCGTTGTTTCCTGTGATGATCTACTTTGGCAAAACCTAAATCTTCATAAGTCGCTAGCTTCTTTTTCGCGTCCTCTATGCTTAATGTTCCATTTTGGACTTCCTTTAAAATTTCTTCCATTTACTTGTCCTACTCTCCAAACTTTTTCAATGTTTATGCCTCTTCGCCAATGATAACCCGGAGTACATTGGGGTGATTCGGAAATGTTTTCGTACCGGCACCATATCCCACTTTCACCACTTTCATAGACGGCATATCACAAAACTCCTCCGCTAACACCGCAGCAAAAGCAGCCCCAGTCGGCGTTGTCAATTCTGCTTTCAAGTCACTTTGCGCAATCGGTACTCCACGCAAAATCTCCAGCGTAGCCGGTGCCGGGACAGGATACACGCCATGATCAATATGAATTTTTCCAGATCCTGTTGGAACAGCTGCTGACTTGATTTCATCAATCTCAAGCTCTTCCAATAAAATCGCTGTCCCTACAATATCAATAATCGAATCAACAGCGCCTACTTCATGAAAATGGACATCCTCCAGCGGCACACCGTGAATATGCCCTTCTGCTTCACCAATTTTTTTAAAGATCTTCAACGCCATATCTTTCACGTCTTCTGATAAATCTGCTTCTTGAATCATATTTACAATATCACGATAGGAACGATGATGATGGCTATGATTGTGATGGTGATGATGTCCCTCATCGTGACTGTGACCATGATGGTACTCATGATGATGGTCGTGGCTATGCCCGTGATGATGCTCATGAACATGCTTATGGCTATGCCCGTGCTCATGGTCGTCCTGTTCAGAATGATCATGGCGGGAATGTCCATGCTCCTCATTCTTCAGCACAACATCAAATTTTGTGCTTGTAATCCCATTCTTCACTACTTTATAAACATTTAATTCGTATTCATCGACTAAAGGAAGCTTCTGCAACTCGTTTTGCAAATGAGAAAAACTCCCTCCCGCGTCAAGCAGCGCTCCTATTGTCATATCACCGCTTATTCCTGAAAAACAATCCAAATATAACATCTTCATGAAAATTACTCCTTTGTTTATCTTCTTTATACTCTTTTCACGCGAAAAAGCAGTTTTTTCAACTGCTTTCCCGTAAAAGATCATGTTTAAATTTATCCGGAGAATCATCCGTAAAACTCCATCTCTAAATAGAGAGTAAAAATAAATTTATTCAGAGAGGAGATAGCGGGTGCTAACTCCCCCCCTGAGGCACTCAGGCTAATTCCGGGGGAGAAAGGAAACAACTCCCACGGAATGAAGTTGTGTTTTAAGCATTGGCAGCGATTTGCTGTTTTGACGAAGCTGCTGGTGCTGGCAATACTTCATTCATGCTGCCTGTACGGTAACCGCGTAAGTCTATCGATACATAGTCAAAACCAAGAGATACCAGTTTATGTTGAACCTCTGTACGTTTTTCCAGTAATTCCACCATTTTATCAGCTGCTACTTCGATACGCGCCACATTATCATGATAACGTACACGCACTTCTTCAAAACCGGCACGTTTTAAATAAAGCTCCGCCTGATTAACCTGATTTACTTTTTGTTTGTCCAGTTTTGTACCATACGGAAATCTGGATGCTAAGCTGCAGGAAGCTAATTTATTCCATACTGGAAGCTCCAATTCCTTCGCAAGCTCGCGGACTTCCGGTTTATATAGATTTGCTTCCTGAAGGACACTGCGGATGCCTTCTTCCGTTCTTGCCTTTAGCCCCGGGCGGAAATCTGCTTCATCATCCATAATCATTCCGTCTAACACATACGGATAATCCCATTCCTCCGCCAGCTGATTCAGGCGGGTGTAAAGCAATTTTTTACTGTAATACCAGCTGTCTGGGTTATTCGCTGTAATTTGAGGCTGGTTCAATTCTTTTATTTCTGTTTGGTGCACCTTCACACCCAGATCCTCTGCTAATTGAACCGCAGCCTGAAATTCGGATTCACGGAATAATTCTGATGCAACAACAACTGCCAGCACGTTATCTCCTAACTCCTGCTGCGCTCTTTTCAAAACAACTGTACTGTCTACACCGCCTGAAAATGCCACCATGACACGTCCCATTTCCTTCAGTGTTTTCCCTAAATAACGATTTTTCTCATTGATTTCCATCATTTTATTCACCTCATTTCCCCTGACTGAAGGGGGGGGGATTTTACTAACAAAAGGATATAAAAAACTTTCCCATTTATTGACTAAATACATTTCATTCTATTACCAGTATACTACGCTCAGCTCAGGATTTCACTTTTTCTTCAACATAAGGTATCGTCAATGGCCCTAAAGGCATCACAGCAACGGTCATCGATTCCCCATACTTTTCCTTTAACTCTTCTAACGTCTGTTCTATATCATGAGTCGGCTTTAACATGGCATTGGTTACTTGTTCGTCCGTCAGCTTGGAATAAACATAAACATCCGCCCAGACCTGAATGACAGCCTGTTTCTGAACCTGCCACTGATCAAACATTTTAAATTCCGGATTATTAATCATATCCAGCAGATCCTGCGGGCTCTTTGCCATATCAAAAATTTTCGCATAGTTTCCATGGTCAGGTAAGCCATCTGAACACTCGGATGCTACAATAATCGAACCGCCCTCTTTGACAATTTTATGGGCAGCGCTCATCCCTTTTACGGCCTGATATAAATTTTGGTCCAGCGGATAGCCGGAATTAGATGTAATCACGACATCAAACCGCTCTTCACAATGGAACATCGCGTGCTCTTTTGCGTACGCACATCCTTCATCATGTGCCTGATAAAGCTCGCCAGCAAACACATTCGTAATTTCTTTCTCCCGATTTAATGTAACATTTAACATAAATTCGGGCTTACACATCCCGTTAATTTCACGGGTCATATCCTGAACCGGATTATTCTCCATATTCCCCCACGTGGAGAGCGGATCTCCAATCATCCGCGCATTATGGAAGGTCATAATCGTTTCAATCCCCGCTATTCCGGGCATGATTCCTTTTGGACCTCCAGAAAAGCCTGCGAAAAAATGCGGCTCTATAAAACCGGTTACAATTCTAAAATCAGATTCTACATAATCTTTATTCAGGTAGACATCGCAGCCAAATTTACTTTTCCCGAGATTAACAAGTGTATCCTTTTCATGACAGTGATTGTTTACAATTCGAATATTGTCTACAACCCAGCTTCCTAACATTTGAACAAATTCTTCCCTTGTCTGGTCGCGGTGTGTTCCAGTTCCATTAATAATAACAAAATTCTCTAAAGGAACATGGCTTAACTCCTCAATTAATACCGGAACCAGGATATGATTTGGTGTCGGTCTGGTAATATCACTAATGACAATCGATACCGTATCGGTAGCCTTGACAGATTCTTTCAAGGGCGCGCTGCCAATCGGATTTCGCAAAGCCTGACGGACTGCTTCCTTTTCATCTTCCATCTTTGGCAGATTGGTCGGTTCAATAAGTAAAGCGTTTTCTGGCAAATCTAAAGAAATTCCATTCTTTCCATATAGTAAATCCGTCCTCATATTCAAAAACCTCATTTCATTTAATAGCTTATATCCTGTACTTTTTTAGGTTTAAACGACATTTGTAGCAAACCGTTACTGCTGAAAAGCATTTATTTGTAAAATAACATATCATTCTATCATCAGAATAACATGATTTGTCGAATAAAACCTGCTTCTTATAACCTATCAGTCATTAACCGCATATTTCGTTTCCTGTTTATCCTCTTTTAACCCCAAATCTTCTTTTGTACCATCGATTCCTTTTTTCCGCTGATACTTGTCTATTAAAATAACACCTAAAGGACAAAGCAGCGAAGTCGTGATGGTGGATATGGAAATCTGAGCGGTCGCCATCGGAACAATACTCTGAATCGCTTCAAATTCTGCTTGTGTCATGGCTCCTGCACCAACGGCTACTGACGCTGCTGCGGCTACTGCGGCAGGTGTTGCGGCGGCGTTTCCTGCTGTGGAAGCCTCTGAGATAGGAGCAATAAAGCTTTTTTCTCTAAATAATTTAAATACAAGAATACCTGCCCCAGCTGAACAGAAAAAGGTAAGAAAAGCAAGTGTTAATCCGCCTGTAAGTACAGAGGGATTGAAGAAGTTCGCCAAATCCATGCCAGCTCCCAGAGCAAAGGCGAAAAATGGAATCGTAACCGCTTCTCCCGGCTTTAAAAACTCTCGTATTTTTGGATCCAGGTTTCCTAAAATCATTCCAATCCCGATTGGCAAAAGAACTGCAATAAATGAAATCATCGGAAATGCTGTACCTAATACCCCAAGTGCAGCTAATGTCAAAAATGGCCCGTCATTGATAGCCAGAATAGAGAGGCCGCCCACATCGGATCTATTTCCAAATTTTCCTGTCAATGCAGCATACATCCCGCTATTGCTGTTTGTCATACCAGCAATTAATGCAAGTGTGGACAATCCAAATAGTCCGCTCATCGGGTCAAAGAAGAATCCAAAAGCCATCCCGACGGCTAAGCCGGCTCCATACTTCGAACCTGTAATTAAAATCCCTTTCTTTAATGCTTTTCCGCCGACTTTCAAATTCATCTGGCTTCCCACACAGAATAAGAATAAAGCAATCAATACAAGGGCACTATCCTTAAATAATTCTTGTGAAAATCCGCCAATTCTTAAAAATTCATAGTAGCCTTCCTCTGTTTGCGGTGCTCCGAGAAATTCAAGAACTCTCATCACTGCCGGTATATGCATTTGGTCAATCGTGTTTAAAGAAGCTCCTAATAGAAGTGGAACTACCATTAACCCTCCAGGTACTTTTTCAATTGTATCCTTAATTCTCATAAATCGCTCCCCCTTTGATGTGATTAAAAGCGTAAAAATAAGAACGAACCACCTGTTCAGCACTTAATTCCAATAGGATAGATGCATTTCGCATAGACTCTTCTAACGTCATTGGTTTATTGACAATACTGTGGATACTGACAACTCCAAAATCATGGAGCACTGCCGCATCGTCACCTGCCGATCCTGCTAAAATAATCGTTGGAACCCCTTGCTTTTGCGCTGTTTGTGCTACTCCCAGCGGGGTTTTACCAGAAGCAGTCTGACCGTCCACTTTCCCCTCGCCGGTAATGACTAAATCTGTTCCTGCCAAAAATTGATTCATGTTACTATATTCCAGGACAACATCGATCCCTCTTTCCAGTTCACATGGAAAGAAGGCCTGAAAAGCTCCTCCGATGCCGCCCGCAGCTCCTGCACCCGGCATATCATGCAGCTTGATTCCTGTAACCTTTGCAACCTGATCCGCAAAATGTGCGAGATTTTGATCCAGCCGCTCTATCATTTCCGATGTTGCACCTTTTTGCGGGCCAAAAATATGAGATGCCCCATTTAATCCAATCAACGGATTCTCTACATCAGAGGCGATTAAAAATTGACAATCTTTAATTCTGGGATCAAATGAATCGATTTCTATGGAAGCAATTTTACCTAATGCGTCTCCTCCATAACCGATTTCATTTCCTTCTGCATCTAAAATCCTTAGCCCCAGCGCCTGCAGCATGCCGGCACCTCCGTCATTCGTAGCGGAGCCTCCTAATCCCACAACAAAAGAAGTAAAACCATCATCCAGAGCCTGTTTAATCAGCTGCCCTGTCCCATAGGTTGTTGCTGCCAATGGGGAAAGTTCTTCTTCAGATAGTAAAGTGAGTCCTGAGGCTGCTGCCATTTCAATGACACATGTTTTCTTATCTCCTAAAATTCCATATCCAGCTTCGACCTTATTCCCCAATGGATCTGTGACAATGACATGCTTCATCTCTCCTTCTGTAGCAGCAACAAGTGTTTCTAATGTTCCTTCGCCTCCATCAGCAACAGGGATCAAGACGGTTTCTGTGTCTGGAAAAGCTTTTTTGATTCCTTTATCTATGGCATTAGCTGCTTCGACTGCACTTAAACTTCCTTTAAATGAGTCTGGAGCAACGATAATCTTCATTCCATCACATCCTTTAGTAAGCGTTTTCTTTTTTTATCTGTAGTTTAAATTATACGAATATTGACTTATATTGTATATGGCTATATCATACAAAAATAAGAGGAATATATAGTTTAATATTGTAGGGTATAAACAAAGGAGCTTGAATTATGGATATGTTGACAAAAGAAATTGCGAATGCCATCGTCAGAGAAACCTCCCTCCGTTTAAATCGAAACGTAAATATTATGGATATGAACGGAGAGATTATTGCCGCTCTGGATGAAACTAGACTGCATACTGTTCATGAAGGGGCTGTAGAAGTGCTGAGCAGCGGAGAAACACTCTCTATTTATCCTGAACAAGGGGATTCCTGGCAAGGCTCGGAACCTGGAATCAATTTACCTATCGTCTTTCAGGACACTATCATCGGGGTGATTGGGGTTACCGGCAATCCGGATGAGATGGAGGATATCGGAGAGCTGGTGAAAATGACTACAGAGCTGATGATTGATCAGGAATTTATTACTTCACAGCTGGAATGGAAACAGCGTACAAAAGAGATGGTTATTGACCAGCTGTTAAAAAGCAATGCTTCTTATAAAACAATCCAGCAAGGGCTTGATATGCTGAAAATAGAATTAACGCCTCCATTCATGGCATTCGTCATTCAAATAGATACGCTCACTATCCAAAAACAAGAATTGATTCAAAAAATAGAGCGGTTATTTGGTAAGCGCCCTGCTATTGCCGGATTTATAAACCTTAATCAGCTTTTTATTGCCGTGTCTGAAATGGAAGAGACCGAAGCCGTGCGAAAAGTAGAAGCGCTGCAAGCACTATTTCATAAGCTGGGTATTACCTTCAGAATAGCCAATAGTCTGGCTTTTCATGAACTGAAACATTTTTATCAGGCTTATTCCGATTGCGAGCTCGCTTTAAAAATCAGTGCACCGGAAATCGAAGTAATTTCATTCAGCCAGATTGAAGTACGGGCATTGCTTTATCAGCTTGACCAGACGCTGAGAGAAAGGTTCTCCAGGCGAATTCTGAACGGTTTAGATGAAACGCAGGCAATGACATTAAAAGCATTTTTTGCACATGATTTAAATATCCAAAAAACAGCTGATGCCCTATTTTTACATCGGAATACATTGCTTTACCGGTTAAATAATATCACAAGGGAAACAGGATATAATCCGAAAATTTTCAATGATTCTCTTATTTTGCAGGTGGCCTTATGGATTCAGGAACAAAATAAATAAGGCAAGGGAAGTTTGATACACTGCTTATCAAACTCCCTTGCCTTTCAATCTATTCTCTACTCTTCGCTTTCCACATCCGTGTGCCGGTATCCGCTGATCTCATTTTCACGATTCACATATACAATGATGGATGCCGGCTGTTCCGAAAACTCCACATCATATACAAACGAATAATTTCCAGCAGAAGGACCATAATAGTCTTTTTCATGATTCAACTCAAAACGAACCCATTCTCCATACTCCCGCTCAACATTATTACGCCACCTTTCCAAATCTTCAGGAGAGGCCTCTGCTTCAGCATCATCTAAGAGATCTGCCGCCTCTTCATAATCTTCAGCAGCAATAAATGTTAAAAAATCCTCGGCTGTCTGATGCGCTTCTTCCGGATAGATGTAATTCTCTTCTTCATCATAGCTGCGGGAATAATAACCTGTAATTGCATTGTCCTCATTTACATAGATATTAAAAAGAACCAGCTGTTCCCCAAACGTTGCAGCATAAATAAGAGAAGAATCTCTGGAAAACGTCTGTTCATCATAAAGATGAATATCTGCGAATTCCCCATTCGTTTCCTCCAGCCGGCTCCAATCAGACGCAATATCTGCCGGTGCTATATCTGATTCCATATCATCTTCCACTAAGTCAGCCGCTTCTTCAAAGGCACCCTCCCTCGCAAATTCTAAAAATCCTTCCGCAACGTCATGGGTCTTTTCTGAAAACTGTAATTCTGGATCAATGTTTGTCCGAAAATTAAATACTTCATTATTTCTGTTAATACCGATATAAAAGAGCGCCTTACGCGCACCAAATTTGCCTTCATAAACAAAATTAAAGATGGACGAATATGTATCTTCCTCTTCCTCCATTAAATCAATACTACTTAATCCACCATAAATTTCAGCTGTTGGAACAAATAAATCTTCAAAATCTTTTGATGTCCATTCACTGATAGAATTATCACTCAGAGAGGATGCCGCTTCTTCAAATTCTTCCTCGCTTAAAAAGGATAAAAATTCTTCTGCTGTTTGCATCGCTTCATCTCTGGCTTCCTCTCTAGTCTCTCCTTCTGATTCAGAATCAGTTTCCCCGCATGCAGAGAGTATCAAACCAAGTAAACTGACTGTTAATAGAATGGTTAACTGTTTGAACTTCAAATTTTATGCTCCTTTACCCTGATTATTTCCTTGCCGGTTAGCAGCGGATTCCTCCCTGCACAACGATGTTTTTCAAAATCGACTTATTATGTATCTATTAAACTCCATTTGCGAAAATACGCTTAATCTTTTCATATCGTACCATATGCCAGGGAAGCTTGCTAGTACTCTAATAGATGAGAAAGTTTCTATCAGAATTTCACTTTCATATCCCTTCAAACAAGGTTCATCGTGTCATCTTTTCAACTGCATTGGAAATGCTGCTTCGTATTAATCTTTTTTAACAACAATGAGGAAGAAACTACAGCCTTAAAGAAAGGTTATTATCGAAAATTTTCACCTGCTATGAAGTGAGAAAACAACAAAAAATAGCAATACCAAAGACGTTTTACCCAATGGCAGTGCCATTTTTGGTGTATATTTTTTACAGCGTGCATATCATCGGATATTTCCAATTGTTCTTTCTGTCATTACTTTATGACTCCCCCGCTTAATTCCTGTCATAATCTCTAAAAACACATGAATGCATAGCCTGTAAAATGACTCAGCCTGATAGCTCCCATTCTCCAGTTAGATCACTAATTCATCACCATTTTACAATTCATTCACTATCCTTTCGTTCAACCTCTTTACATCTGCCCCGTATCAGATATAATGTCCTTTGTATCAAAATGCACCAACATAGAAGGAGTTTCGAAAAATGCATGATTCAAACACCAAAATATGGTCATTATCCTTTATCTTTATCGTGGTTTCCAACGGTTTAGTTTTTATGATTTTCGAGATGCTGCTTCCCACGCTTCCTCTCTTTATTACTGCAATTGGAGGCGGCGCCAGCCAAGTCGGCATCGTCACAGGAATATTTATGTTATCTGCTATTCTGACTCGTCCTTTTGCTGGTCTTCTAGCAAGTAAAATGGACAAAAAATTCCTCTTAATCCTAGGTATTTTAATTAATGCCTTGGCGACTGGAGCCTATTATCTTTCAAGTGATATCACTACGCTATTGATTATTCGGCTTTTTCATGGAGCAGGGTTTGGGTTGATTACGACATATTTCGCTACATTAGCAGCCGAAAT
Organism: Oceanobacillus sp. M60; assembly: GCF_053839645.1. Classification (NCBI taxonomy): domain Bacteria; kingdom Bacillati; phylum Bacillota; class Bacilli; order Caryophanales; family Bacillaceae; genus Oceanobacillus; species Oceanobacillus sp. M60. The sequence continues at coordinate 32,664 of NZ_JBSSNH010000001.1, forward strand.
CATTCCTAAAAAGCGGCTCGGAGAAGGAATTGGATATTTTGGTCTGGGTGAAACGATTGCTATTTCTGTCGGTCCCATGATAGGTATCTTAACGCTGGAATTATATGACTTTCAGCGCTTATTCTTAGGCGGAATGGCAGTATTGATACTGGCTGTAATCATGGCCATATTGATTAAACGCGCACCAAATGGAAGAGAATTAGATAGAACAGCCAGTGTAAAGACAAAAATTCTTGAAAAGAAAGTTCTCTTCCCTGCCCTTCTGATTTTATTAGTCGGAACGGCAGCAGGAGGAATCATGTCATTCTTTTCTTTATATGCCTTGGAAAAGGATTTTTCTCATGTAGGATTGTTTTTCTTCGTTATAGCGGCAGCCAGCTTTGCAGTACGATTGGTTTCTGGCAGGCTGTTTGACTTGCACGGACCAGCCGTCATCTTGATTCCAGGTTCTATCTTTGCAATCATTGGATTAGGTCTTTTATATATTGCCAATACAGACACGGTCTTTTTTACAGCAGCAATATTTTACGGTCTAGGTTTCGGAGCATTGCTTCCTGCTATACAAACCTGGTGTATCAACCTAGTCGATAAACAGGAGCATGAAGATGCCATGGCCTCTTTCTTCAATTTTTTCGATATTGGGATAGGCGGCGGCTCATTGGTACTGGGATTAATAGCAGAAGCAGCGTCTTATCAGACTATCTATATTGTATCTGCCTTCGTATACGTCTTATTTTTCATTATGTATGTAGTTTATTTACTTATAAAAAAACGTTCAAAAGAATTAGTTTAAGTGGAATATCAAGGGTTTAATACCCTTGATATGATTAATTGAAAAAGCAGCCATGCACTTACTTTTTTCTGCTGCTGCACATGCCAGGAAGTATTTTTAGATTCCCGCTTTGATTCTCAGAAAACCGCTTATACCCCGGTTTCTCGATTTCATAGATGGCAATTTTGCCTTCTTTATTAAAATGAAAACTTCTTCAGTAAAGCAGAAGCTCATAAAGTTAATTACTTTCTATAAAGGGAGATTCCTCTAAACCCGTCCACTGAAGACTTTTAATATATAAATCTTTTTGGCGTTCTTCATTATACGAAACAGGGGAAGTCTGTTCTATTTTATTATCTTTAAAAAACTTCCCTGTAACATCTTTCACTTCATTGGATGAAGCCAAATAAGCAGGCAAAGTGGCACCTTGCTCTGGATTTTTTGAAAATAACTTCATAACTGGTCTTAAAAACTTCGGTGCCATTCGGGTTGCCTGAGGGGTATAAATAAATCCTGGGTGCAGTGCATTGACGGTCACACCGCTGTTTGACAAGCGCTCACTCAGATAATACGTCATCATCAGAACAGCGGTTTTTGCAGTTTTATATGCCTGCATTCCCGAATAATCAGAAGCAGTTTGATTTACTGCATTATCCGGCTCAAACTCTTTGTCTTCCATGACAGATGCGATATTAACCACTCTTCCTGAACCGGAAGCCTTCAATTGATCAAGCAGCAGATGAGTTAATAAAAACGGTGCTAAATAATTAACCGCAAAAGTCATTTCAAAGCCGTCGTTATTGACTTGATACTGACCGAATACACCGCCGGCATTGTTTATGAGAACATCTAATTTGGAATAGCGCTTCTGAACCTGCTCTGCCAGCTTTCTAATCTCCTGCTGTGAGGACAAATCAGCGATCAGTAAATCTATATCCTTATTATCAGCAGCAGCTAATAATTCTTGACGTGCTTCTTCCCCTTTTTGCTTATTTCTGCATACTAAGACGATACGACAGCCTTGCCTGGCTAAAATAGCAGCTGTTGCGAATCCAATTCCTGAATTAGCTCCAGTTATCAAAACCGTTCTCCCTTCCATTCATCTCGTCCTCCTAATATTTAAGTCAAAGCATCCTTCATATACTTGAATCAGTTTGGTAATTTCAATAATATAATTTATAAAAATACAGGGGGGTTACAAGCAGAGGCAGATATGAGACGGTAGCATTGCAGGCAATTGTCCGTGATATACTCTCTACTAATGTAACCCTTCTTTGATCAAGACATTTTATAACCTTGTTATACATCCATAAATGATTTATACTTTTAAAGCACAAAAGTATCCAAGCTTAATCAGCATACTATTACTGGACAACAAAGTGAGTAATTCATAGAAAACACCATTCCGCTTCGTATTACAACTTATCGGGAATTATATTTGTTCCTTCTGCTCTTCATTATCTTTTCCATATAATTTCTCCAAATGTTCCAGATGCTCCGTCCCCCAGCTTCTCATTGATACTAATAACGGTTTTAAACCATGACCGTACGGTGACATAGAATACTCCACTTTTGGAGGCACCTGCTGATAAACCTTGCGATGAACAATATCGTTATATTCTAATTCTCTTAATTGGGAAGTTAACATTTTTTTAGTGATTTCCGGAATAGCCCGCTGCAGTTCACTAAAACGCAATTTTTCGTTTTCCATAAGGTGAAATAAAATAATCGGTTTCCATTTTCCTACAATAATATCTAACGCAACTTGAAGCTCTCCACAATTTTCACCTGTCGTTATATTCTTCACTTTTCAACCGCTCCTTTATAAATATATGCATGAACCCCTTATATATCAAATGGTTTCCTAAAAGTAACTAGGTATAAATAAAGTGCCTTCTTCTCAAAAAGGCACTTTAGGTTTATTATAACTCTTGTAATCAAATTAATACAAACTTATTATTTGATTCATTACATCTAAATTTATACGGAGGTTACAGCATGACAAGAATTGGTATTATTACAGGAAGCACACGTGATGTACGTGTTAATTTACAAGTTGCAGAATGGGTTAAAGATTTTGCAGATAATAAAGATATAGACGCAGAATTTGAAATTGTTGATATAAAAGAAAGTGGTCTTGGACGTTTCAATGAAGCAATCCCCCCGCTTATGACAAATAAAGAATACGCAACAGAAGAACAGCGTGCATGGTCAAGAAAAATTGATTCGTTTGACGGGTTTATTTTTGTTACACCGGAATATAATAAAAATTTCCCTTCGTCCCTTAAGGATCATTTAGATTATTTAGGTTCAGAGTGGCATCATAAAGCAGCAGGCATCGTAAGCTATGGCTCTACGCTTGGTATTGCAGCTTCCCTTGCATTACGTACAACGTTATCCAATTTAAAAGTAGCTACAGTTGAACCACAAGGTGCATTCAGCTTATTTAATGACTTTGAGAACATGGCAACTTTTGCACCAATGGAAGTGCATAAACCAAGATTTGGCGAAATGATTGATGATGTTGTCGCTTGGTCCAATGCCCTTAAATCTGTGAGAAAAGAAAAGAGCCTTGTGTAAGTTATATTATCCAACAGTTTATAAAATAGAATAATTCCACTAAAAAAAACAGACACCCTTTCCATTATTGGAATAAGTGCCTGTTTTTTTACAACGGACCAAAACATTATATAGATTTAAAAATTAATATTTCTCCTCTTTAGATTTAGTTACAAGGTACACTAGCGGTCCGCCAAAAATCAATCCTGCTGCTCCTATGCCTAAAAAAACAGCCGTGTATGAGATGAATTCCATTTCCCTGCCTAAAATAAAATCAATTATCATACGGCCAATGGTGATTATTGCAGGGAAAGCAAGCGACCAAAGCAAGATAATTTTTAATCCTTTTGACACGTTATCCCTCCACAAATCCTTCTAGCTATTCTGATACAACCTTTTGTCATATTCATTTCAGGACAATTCTCCCCAATCTCTATACTCAATTCTACTATAATCATAATTTTCATTTTATTTCAAGCGAAGATTATCTAAACGGATTCCCATATTTTTCACAGTATTTATAAAATCCATGCTTATACATATACATCATTTTTTTAATATTTTCGGAGGTATCAAATTCAATCAACTCTAAAATCAAATGTGTAAATTCAATCGGAGCTGTTCCGTTTGCAGTGACTAAATTTTTATCTGTTACTGCTTGCTGCTGAAAAAAACTGCTCTTAGCATGATAATTTTCATAGCCCTTCCAAGCATCAACAGAGTTACCCGTATGATTATAATGATTTAGAAAACCGTTTTTCGCTAAATAATCCACAGCTCCGCATATAGCTCCAACAGGTATATTATTTTGAAATGCCGTTTTGATTAGATGCAAAAGCTTTTTATTATCATTATTCCATGTATTCCCGCCTACCGTTACCAATAGATGAGCATCCTCAGGTTCAGAACCAATGATTTAATCGACAGCAGTTCTAAAACCGCCAATGGAACTTACCGTATCCTCCAAAGAAATCGTATGAACCGACCAATCCTCCCTCTGATTTAATGTTGTTGATAAGTAAGCACCTTCCCAATCTGGTATTCGTCCAGGATAAGAAATAAAGCCTGTTTCATAAGCATCACACCACCTGTTAATAATTTACAACCTTGCAGTGATTGCCTCATTTAACTCATTTATAAAATCACTACATTCTTATTTATTAAAGTAATTATACCAAAAAAGATTTATATTATGAATATTATAAATCTTTTATTGAGCTGGTTTATTGGGTTTACATTCTTTCAAGTCAATATGTTCCAGCAACTAGAGATATTTTTAACAGGCTCATCGAAAAATTGGTGAACACGTTAACCTTGAAGCTATCTACTGACATGATTTAAGGTATTTTCCCGTTGCTTTACTAGTTCCTCAAAGCGAAGAACACGTAACCTTTAAAGAACGCCTGGGGCGCTCATCCATTACTACGATAATTAATGTTTAGTTGTTCTCTAGTAAGCAAAGAGAAACTGCTGACAAATTAGATGATTTATTCTAAATCCGAACGTTTCATTTTTACCATTTATTCACATGGTCAAAAACTGGTCAAAACTATATAAAAAAACACCCATTTCATATAGAAAAATGAGTGCATAAAAAAATATCAAAGGTCTGCAACCCTTGATATGACTGGTTTGTACATATGATGCGGTCGGTGGGATTTGAACCCACACGGGTTATTCACCCACCAGGCCCTCAACCTGGCGCGTCTGCCATTCCGCCACGACCGCATAATATAAAAAAATGGTGCGGATGAAGGGAGTCGAACCCCCACGTCCTTAACGGACACTGGAGCCTGATTCCAGCGCGTCTGCCAATTCCGCCACATCCGCAAGATAAAAATGGTGAGCCATGAAGGATTCGAACCTTCGACCCTCTGATTAAAAGTCAGATGCTCTACCGACTGAGCTAATGGCTCCTATATATGACAGGTCATTATTTATAGTCCCTATCAATAAAAAAATACTATTATCTGTAATAGTATTATCATGTATTCCTTCTAAAAAGAAAATGGCTGGGCCACCAGGATTCGAACCTGGGGTACACGGGATCAAAACCCGATGCCTTACCGCTTGGCTATGGCCCAACTATAATGGCGGTCCGGACGGGACTCGAACCCGCGACCTCCTGCGTGACAGGCAGGCATTCTAACCAACTGAACTACCGGACCAATTATTTATTTTGATTTCTTAGAAAGATGACCCGTACGGGATTCGAACCCGTGTTACCGCCGTGAAAGGGCGGTGTCTTAACCGCTTGACCAACGGGCCATTATGAAAATTAAAATGGCGGAGAAGGAGGGATTTGAACCCTCGCGCCGCTTACACGACCTACACCCTTAGCAGGGGCGCCTCTTCAGCCACTTGAGTACTTCTCCAAATAATGGCTCCACAGGTAGGATTCGAACCTACGACCGATCGGTTAACAGCCGATTGCTCTACCACTGAGCTACTGTGGAATATAAAAGTAATCAGTCACTATCTATGTAATATCCTAATTACGCAACAACAAGAAATATCATACAATATATCCTGTTTTTTGTCAACAAAAACTGTTAAATTTCTTAAAAAGTTTTTTTCGCTTAGAAAGTTATTCAAAAATCCAAGCCATTCGACAAAGCTGCTGAACAGGTCATTCGCAATGAATGAAAACTGTCATTTCATATCAGCTACATTAATTTATCATGGATCATATTATTCGTCAATACTTAATTGAAAAAAATTAAATCAGATGTAATCTCCCCCTGCATTTTCCACATCGATACCTGGATACATCTACTTTCCTTACTCTTTTATAAACCATTTTACATTTTTGGCATTCATATATATGCTGGTAGCGCTGCTGATTCGAAGGAAGCTGTTTACAATGACGGGGAGAGCCCGTTTTTGCAAGCAATTCTCTAAAATCTTTATCTCGATGCTGGTACCCTTTTCCTTCAATATGCAAATGGTAATGACAAAGCTCGTGCTTAATAATCCCGTGAAACTCTTCCTTATCAGATTCCAGTACATATTTGGGATTCAATTCAATTAATCGTTTACTTGGGATATATCTCCCTCCAGTTGTCCGCAGACGGGAGTTAAATCGTACTTTGTCCATAAACGTTTTATTAAAGAAAGCTTCTGACAGCTGATTAACTAACTGGTACAATTCTTCCTCCGGCATTGGGTCCATCTGTTTCAACCTCCAATATATAAAGAAAGCTTCATTATTTTAATGTTCTTCTTACCTTCCTGACAATTCAAAACATACTTCTTTATTATACGCCATCAGAAATTCCCAAAAATTGTTTAACTGATGACAACTCATTTTAACATAAAAAAGAAGCTGTCGGAACTTCTATTCTCTATCTTATATTTCAGTTATACTAAGAGTTTTATTCTCATTTAAAAAACTTAATTGAGAATTAGTAGAATCACTTATCTAATATATTATTTTATTCTAAAAGAAAACAACACTTTACTAACATTTGCTTAAAAATACGATACCCACCGTCAAGAAGGACTTCTATATCAAAATAAAAAAATGTCATTCAAATTAAACAAGAATATTAATAGCAATCTACTATTTATTATGTTATTATAATAATTGTATTTAATATATAGGAGGGAAACTATCTATGAGTGAAAAAAGAAAAATGACCACTGCATTTGGAGCTCCTGTTCCAAATGATGATGATTCTAAAACGGCCGGTAAACGTGGTCCATTATTAATGGAAGATTTTTGGTTTCTTGAAAAGCTTGCACACTTTGATCGCGAAGTAATTCCTGAGCGCCGTATGCACGCAAAAGGATCCGGAGCTTATGGAACATTAACGATTACTAACGACATTACTAAATATACAAAAGCAAAAGTCTTCTCTGAAGTCGGGAAGAAAACAGACATGTTTATCCGTTTCTCTACCGTAGCTGGTGAACGCGGAGCTGCTGATGCAGAACGCGATATCCGCGGTACTGCGATGAAATTCTACACAGAAGAAGGAAACTGGGACTTAGTCGGTAATAATACGCCTGTATTCTTTATGAGAGACCCTAAACGTTTCCCAGATTTGAACCATGTTGTAAAACGTGATCCAAAAACAAATATGAAGAATGCTGATGCAAACTGGGATTTCTGGTCTAATTTACCAGAAGCACTTCATCAGGTAACTGTTGTTATGTCTGATCGCGGGATTCCAAAATCTTACCGCAACATGCACTTATTCGGAAGCCATGCATACAGCTTATATAATGAAAATAACGAGCGCGTATGGGTGAAATTCCACTTCAGAACACAGCAAGGTATCGAAAACCTTACAAACGAAGAAGCTGCAAAAGTTGTCGGTGAAGACCGCGAAAGTCACCAACGTGATTTGTACACTGCTATTGAAGAAGGAAACTTCCCTAAATGGAAAATGTACATTCAGGTTATGACTGAAGAAGAAGCTAAAAATATGCCTTACAATCCATTCGATTTAACAAAAGTATGGTACAAAGATGAATTCCCGCTTATCGAAGTTGGCGAATTAGAACTGAATAAAAACCCGGAAAACTATCATGAAGAAGTAGAACAGGCTGCATTTGCTCCTACAAACATTGTTCCTGGCATTGGTTTCTCTCCAGATAAAATGTTGCAAGGCCGTCTATTCTCTTATGGAGATGCACAGCGCTACCGTTTAGGCGTGAACCACTGGCAAATCCCTGTTAACTATCCGAAAAACGCGAAAAACTTCCACCCATATCATCGTGACGGCGCAATGCGTGTTGTCCCTTACACTGGCGGACAAGTCAGCTACAGCCCGAACCAATATGGAGAATGGGAAGACAGCAAAGAGCATCAGGAGCCTGCATTACAGCTGGGTACAGATGTAGATGCTGATTACTTTGATTTTGATGAGGACGATGCGCTTTACTACGAACAGCCAGGTAAGCTATTCCGCTTAATGTCTGATGAGCAAAAACAAGCTCTTTTCCAAAATACAGCGGATGATATTGCTCCAGCAACAAAATCAGTAAAACTTCGTCACATCAACAATTGCTATAAAGCTGATCCAGAATACGGAAAAGGCGTTGCAGAAGCAATTGGCATCTCTCTTGATGAAGTGGAAGCTGCAAACGAAGAATCTGTAAAATAATAGAAAAATAAAAAAAGACCTCTCCTTATCTAATGGTGAGCGTCTTTTTTTATGGTTGAAAAAGAGGGAACTTCCCAGCATGGAAGCTCCCTTATCTTATTTATACATTATTGAATCATTGAAAGCGCAATTCTTCCTTTTTGGACATTCACATCATCGACCCAGACGGTGACTACATCACCAACAGAAGCGACATCCATGGGATGCTTGACGAACTGCTTGGACATCTTAGAGATATGCACAAGACCGTCCTGTTTAACACCAATATCAACAAAGACTCCAAAATCAACCACATTTCGCACCGTTCCCTGAAGCTCCATGCCAGGTTTTAAATCTTCCATATTCATGACATTTTTCTTTAATAACGGCTGTGGAAAATCATCACGCAAGTCACGTTCCGGCTTGCTTAATGCCTCCAGAATATCTTCTAATGTCGGCAGTCCAATCTCTAATTCTTCCGCGACAGCCTGCTTGTCTATTCCTTCTATCTTTTGCTGCAAAGGCGCTGTCCCCAGAGCTTGTTCATCAAACTTGAGCTTGTTTAATAATGCTTTCACATGTGGATAGCTTTCCGGATGAATAGGAGTACGGTCAAGCGGTGTATCCCCATCTACAATTCTCAAGAAACCGATCGCCTGCTCATATGTTTTCGCCCCAAGTCTCGGGATTTTCTTTAATTGCTTCCGGCTGGTAAATTTCCCTTCCTCTTCCCGTTTTTTGATCACATTATTTGCAACGGTTTTACTTAAACCAGATACGTACTGCAAAAGAGAGGAAGAAGCTGTATTTACATTAACACCGACTTGGTTAACCGCTGTTTCCACAACGAATGTCAACGAATTGGACAGCTCTTTTTGACTGACATCATGCTGATATTGCCCAACGCCGATGGACTTCGGATCAATTTTCACCAGTTCCGCTAATGGATCCTGTACCCGTCTTGCAATAGATACAGCACTTCTTTCCTCTACTTGTAGATCAGGGAATTCCTCTCTTGCTAAAGCGGAGGCAGAGTACACACTTGCTCCTGCTTCATTTACAATAATATACGGAATATCCAGCTTGTTATTTGTTAATACATCTGAAATAAATTGCTCTGTTTCCCGTGATGCTGTACCATTTCCAATCGCAACCAGCTCTACATTAAATTGATTTATTAAGCTGATAACCACCTTCTCTGCGCCCTTCACATCTTTCTTTGGAGCAGTCGGATAAATCACATGGATTTGATGGACCTTCCCGGTTTCATCCACAATCGCAAGCTTACAGCCAGTACGGAAAGCCGGATCCACTCCTAAAATGACTTTCCCTTTTAATGGCGGCTGAAGTAATAGATTCCTTAAATTTACGGAGAAAACTTCAATCGCCTGTGCTTCCGCTTTTTCTGTAAGTGCACTGCGGATTTCTCGTTCCATGGAGGGTTCAATCAACCTTTTATAGCTATCCTCTACAGCTGCTGTTAATAATTCCTTCATATGCTGCGGGCACGTTTTTTTAATTACCTTTTTCTCTAAATAGGCAATTATTTTATCAACAGGCGGTTCTACCTGTACTTTTAAAATCCCCTCTTTTTCTCCGCGGTTAAGTGCAAGAATACGATGGGAAACTAATGAGCGAACCGTTTCACTATATTCATAATACATCTCAAAAATCTGTTTTTCATCTGCTGCTTTATTTTTCTCTTCAGATTGGATGGTTCCTTGCTTCATCGTGGCATTGCGAATAAATTCACGGTAAGCGGGTTCATCAGAAATCCATTCTGCAATGATATCATTTACTCCCTGAAGTACCTCTTCTACGGTGCTTAGCTCATGCTCTTCAGAGAAATATTGTGTGGCTTCCTGTTCTAACTCAAGTGATTCGCTCTGCTCCCAAATAGCTTGGGCAAATGGCTCTAATCCTTTTTCCTTTGCGATAGTAGCTCTTGTACGGCGTTTTTGTTTATAAGGGCGATACAGATCTTCTACTTTTTGAAGCTGCGTCGCTTTTTCAATGTCGTTTCTTAATTCATCTGTCAGCTTACCTTGTTCTTCAATGATACGAAGTACTTCTTGTTTTCGTTCAGACAGGTTAAGGACATATGTCCACCTATCCTGTATCTCTTTTATTTTTACTTCATCCAATCCGCCTGTGGCTTCTTTTCGATATCTTGCAATAAACGGAACGGTATTCCCTTCATTTAAAAGAGAAATCACTTTCGAAACAGTGTTTCCTTGAATATTGGTATCTTTTGATACGATTGCAATTAATTTTTCATCTGCACTCACTGTTGCTTCTCCTCCTTACTCTACGTTCTATTGTATCAAATTAAACGTGTCAATGCTTTCTGACACAACAAAAAAGATTGATTTATAATCAATAATAAATGAATCCATGTTCATGTTATTGTGATTATAAATCAACCTTTTTCTCCTTTGTATCTAATTGCCAGTAACGTTGTATCATCCTGCCTGGTACCGTCACTATGCTGCGCATAAGTATCCGTAATCTGCTCTACATTGTAGTCTTTAAAATAATACGCAGATAACTCTTTATCTTTTACGCCGTCTGAAAATACAATGAAATTTGTTCCATCGGTTAATTTTTCCGTCATAGCCTTTACGCCTCGGTAACGAGATCCCAAATATCCAGAGCTTGGAATATTTCGCTTTTTCTTACAGCCTCGCTCCAAAATAATAATCCCTATATTTCCAATGGAGGAAAAAGTAAAGGTCTGATCGATGAAGTCTAATTTTAAAATCCCCATCACTGCACCACGCATGCCAAGCAATTTTTTATTGCATAAATCAACAATTTCTTTTACTGTTTTAAATTTATGCTCCTTCACAATATCGATTACTGCCTGTGAGGATTCTTTTGCAATTGCCCCGCTTCCAAGACCATCCGCGAGCACTCCTAGAAACATATGGTCTTCTTCTATAAAAAAGTAACTGTCTCCACATAAATGATTACCCTTTTTAGATTGTTGATAGACGGAAACATCGACATATTTACCGGAAATCAATCGAATACCTCCGTACTTTCTGTTTGCATTGTTTCTCGCAATTTACGGAGTGCTCGTCTTTGAAGCCGTGACACATGCATTTGAGAAATACCCAGCATTTCACCTGTTTCTTTCTGGCTCATGTTTTTAAAATAGGTGCATTCTAAAATAAGCTGCTCCCGTTCTGATAAAACAGGAAGAACTTTTTCAAGAATCATTTTTTGCTCCAAGTTTTTAAGACTATTGTCTTCGTTACCAATTAAGTCCAATATAGCAACAGTGCTGCCGTCTGAATCAGCTTCAATTTTATGGTCAACTGATAAAGCTTTATAGCTTTTACTCATTTCCATTGTTTCTAAAACTTCTTCTTCCGGTACACCAATGTGTTCTGCAATTTCTTGTATGGTAGGAGATTTTTGATTTTTAGTCGTTAGTTCATCAGCACTTTTGCGGATTTTTGGTCCCAATTCTTTAATACGACGAGGCACATGGACACTCCATGTCTTATCTCGTATAAATCGCTTTATTTCACCAATAATGGTTGGAATAGCGAAAGACTCAAACGACTTACCATATGACGGATCGTACCTCTTAATTGCCCCAAGCAATCCAATCATGCCGACTTGTACAAGGTCTTCATGAATAGCGCTATTTTTGGAGTACTTCCTGGCAATAGATCCAACGAGATTCTGATAAGTTAAAACAATCTTTTCCTGTAATTCTTCATTTGTTGGATCTTCCTGAAGTGTACTTATCCATTGGTAAACCTCATCTCCCCCTCTATTGAATGGTTGAGATTTGGTCGTCATCCATGTCCACCTCTTCTTCTCTATTGTATTTAGTCATAATAACCATTACGCCATATTTATTGTTGATTTTTACTTCGTCCATGAGTGCTTCAATCAGGAATAGGCCAAACCCTCCTTCCCGGATTTTTTCAACAGGTTCATCGGATTGATATGGCCCTGTACCGTTCTTTACTTCTTCTAAATCAAAGCTTCCTCCGCGATCAGCTACCATAATTTCCATCCGGTCTTCATACAGGCCGAAGCCAACTGTAATTTCACCAGATTCTTTTTCTTCATAAGCATGCTCTACAGCATTTGTAACTGCTTCAGAGATAGCTACTTTTAAATCTTCAATCGCATCATAGGAAAAGCCCATCCGGTTGGCAACCCCCGATAGAGTCAGACGCATTACTCCAATATACTCCGCTTTCGCCGGTACTTTCATCTCTATATAATCAAATGCTTCCATCACTCATTGCCACCTCGAATCGCTGCTTTGATCTCTATAATCTCACTAAGTCCGGTAATCTCAAAAATACGAAAAACCCGATCCTGCACATTTTTCAACGTATAATGGCTTCCGCTTTCCTTAGAGGCTTTCAAAGCGCTGACAAACACTCCTAAACCGGTACTGTCCATATACTGCACATTTTCTAAATCTACTTCGATTTCATTGCCGCTCTCTCTCATCAGCGGCATTAATGTTTCTTTCAGCTCCGGAGCTGTGTATGCATCAATCTCTCCGCTCACTTCTAAAACTTTTACATTGCTGTCTTCTTGTACGTTTACTGATAAATTCATAATAACCCCCTCTGCCATCCAGATATAAGATTAGATGACTATACATTATAAATTCATTTTCTCTATAACATTTGAAACGAAATTTATTTAACTAGAATAAACTATTATATTGTATTCCCTGCATTTATTTCTTTAAACCTCTTTACGAAGAACAATTAATGTAAAATCATCTCTCAATTGAAAATCCTGCAGTTTTTCAAAATACTGATACACATTTTCTACCAGCTCCTGTGCCGGTAAATCAATATATTTTCGGATGACTTCCAACAATTCTTCTGTTTCAATAAACCGGTCGCCGTCTCTGCACTCGGAAACACCATCTGTCAGAAAGATAATCAGGTCATCCTTCTGAATTGCTAATTCATATTCCCGATAAGTAGCATCCGGCATCACGCCGAGTACAATCCCTTTCGCACGAACCTCTTCAAATTCTTCCGTTTCTGCACGGAAAATATATCCCGGCTCATGCCCTGCGGAAGATAATCTTAATTTACTTTCCGCCGGCAAATAATGTGCATAACACATCGTAATAAACATACTGGGATCAATATTTCTTTCTACTACACGATTCAGGTTTTCTAATACTTTATTTGGTGACATTGTCGCTTCTGGATAACTGTCCATTGCATATTTGATCATCGACATACACAGTGCTGCCGGTATTCCTTTTCCAACGACATCCGCAATGGCAATCCCGATTGTCCCATTGCTTCCTTTGGTGAAATGATGATAATCTCCGTTCATCTGATGAGCAGGAACACTAATTACGCCGATATCTAATCCGCTTACTTCCGGCCTTTGCGTTCCAAGCAAGGTCTTTTGCATATTCGCCGCAACAGAAATTTCAGAAGTCAGCACATCTTTTTCCTGTCTTAAATAATCAACTTCCTGCAATGCCAATCCATAGAAAACCGTAGCTTCTAATAAAAATTCCATCGACAGCTTATATTCCTCCAATAATTGAGGATAAATCCGCTCCATTGCCTGAATATGCAAATTGATTAATTCTTCCGGCAAGATATTCTTTTTAATAAAAGCTTTGCTGATTAATTCAAGGTCATACAATGATTTCTCATCTTGTGTTTCAATATATTTTTGTAATAATTTCTGGTATTTTACAGTATTTTTTCTGATCGTTTCTTCCACTGTGGTTCCTCCCCCCTTATTTCAAAGAACCTTTTATTCTTTTTTAAGGCTTTCCCCGAGCTGGTAAACCGGTGTTTCGTGATTTTTAAACACAACTGTTTTCTCTTTCTTTTTTTCTCACCTGGATTACCAATGGCATGTACTGGATAAAATAAGGAAGGGTGCTAAAATAAAAGGATTATATTATCTGATCCATTTAATCGCTTTGATTTTAGTTCCTTCCCCCGCTGCGGATTCTATATCAAATTCATCCATCAAGCGTTTTACCCCGGGCAGTCCAGCACCAAGCCCTCCAGAGGTCGTATAGCCATCTTGCATGACACGGCTTATATCTTTTATTCCTGGACCAGTGTCCACAGCTGTCATTAAGATTCCTTTTTGACTGTTCGTATAAATGTACTCAAAACAAACCTGTCCATTTTTAGCATATAAATAAATATTGCGAGCTAATTCAGATACTGCGGTAGCAATCCTTGCCTGATCAACGGTTCCAAAGCCAATTTCTTTTGCCATTTCCCGTCCGAGCTGTCTTGCTCCAACAATATCCCACTCTTTATGAATGTTGACACAGGATCTTGGGTTCATATATTAACCTCCCAATTCCTGATGTAACTTCACTAAACCTTGTTCTAAATCTAATGCTGTCGGGACATTTTGCAAGTGTATTCCCAAGTCAATTAATGTCATTGCAACAGCTGGCTGAATTCCAGTTAATACAACACGCGCCCCCATTAAATCCGACATGGACACAACATCACCAAGTACTTTTGCAATAAAAGAATCAATGATATCAACAGATGTCAAATCAATCACAACACCTGTTGCACCTGTTTTATGAATTTTTGCTAATAAATCTTCCTGAAATTTAATAGCCGTTTGATCATCAATCTCCGTCTGAATAGAAATCAGCAAATAATTGTGCAACTTTAAAATAGGTATCCGCATTTTCTCTATTCCCCCTTAAGAGCATTCATTATTTCATCAATGCCTTGGTTTTTAGAAGGCAAATCCACAACAGTTCTTCCAGTTATTTCAAGCGCTCTGGTAAAACCTTTTTTCAAAGAGCTTCTGGTAGGGAATTTACTTAAATCAATCCCTATATTTATAATCGTTTGAGCAATTTCCGGACGGATGCCTACAAGAATACATGTAGATCCAATCAGTCTGACCGCTTCCGCTGCCTGAATAATATGATGTGCTACCATGGTGTCCACAACAGGAACACCCGTAATATCTATTAAGACAACTTCGGAGTTATGCTTGATTGCCCCCTCCAGTAAATTCTCCATAATCAATTTCGCTCTGTCCGTATCAATGGTTCCAATCAACGGCATGACGGTTATCCCTTCCATAACAGGGATCAACGGTGCGGATAGTTCCTGTAAAGCTACCCGCTGTAAAGATAAAATATTTTCCCAGCTTCCTGAATACTCATTGACGAGCTGTCGAATCAATGGTTCTATCCATTCATCTACGCTTGTTAAGACATTTGAAAAATGACTGGAATCTACTTGGTCTGCTTGCTTCAGTAAAAATTCAATGGTAACACGACGAAAAACCTGCAGCCCATCGGTTATATAACTGAGCGGCCAGCCAAGGTTGATCATTTTCTCCGAAAACTCTTCTACTACTTTCGAAGACCCCTGATTTTGGATACTTGTAAAAATAACATTCACAAATTCGCGGTTGGTATTCTCATAGAGTTCATCAGATATACTCGCTGTATAATTCCCTGATTTTATTCTCCCTACTTCATCCATCCAACTATCAACAATAGAATCACTATTACTGATCATTAATTCTTTCAGATTTGCATCCATCCCCTGATACCTCCAAATTCTAAACATTTTTCCATATTAATACAAACTTCTACAAAACTCCAGTCAAAATACTTTTGTATCAGCCTCTTCTAAGTATACAGAAACTACTATTCCCATTTTACCTCAATTGTACCATATATCAAATAAACACAGCATTTTTTCAAGTTACACTATCCACTCCCCCGCATACATGCTTCTATTATTTTCTCATTTTATTGACAAAAGCTCCCTCATTAAAAAAAGGCCTGCTTAGCTGCAGACCCTTTTATGTATTGAAAAAAGAACCAGTTAAACAAATTCTTTTCGTTTTAAATTCCCCAGGAAATAATCCAATTGTTTATGTGTCCGAGTAATCATGGCTTCATCCAGGATTGGATTATCCTTGGTTTTATCAACTTCACTATCCTGAAAATATAACCCTTTTAAGGGTTGGCTTTTTAACGTAGCAAGCAGCGGCTTTAAGGCATAATCCAATGCTAATAAATGCGAGAGGCTTCCCCCTGTCATAACAGGCAGTGAAACCGTCCCCCGTAAAACATCCTGGGGCATTAAATCAAATAATGACTTTAGGATGCCTGAATAGGAGGCTTTATAGACAGGACTCCCGACGATGACCCCGTCTGCCGCTTCCAAATCCCCGGCAATCTCTTTGATTTTCGGACTTTGGAAGTTCGCATACAGCAAATCTTCTGCTTCTACATCTCTGACGGATATATGCTTTACACGAAACCCTTGCTGCTCCGCCAATTCACCTAAATAATAAAGAACGCGTTCTGATCTGGATAATGTTGAAGGACTTCCTGATATAACAACAATTGTACTCACAAATATTCTCCTTCCTTTATACAGCATAACCCTACGAAACCAATATACTTCTAATCAGCCTTCCCGATTTGCCGTTTCTTTTTTATTACGATTGGAAGAAATATTAACGCCAAAATTTCTACTGAGCACATCATATGCATATTCACGACGAAAAAAATCCTTCCCTCGTAATTTTTAAGCTTTCTTAGTTCTCTCTTCCCTTCTATCCATCACCTAACAGATATTTTGAGTTTTTTAAATTTTCATTTTAGAAAAACCTATTTTTTTGCTGAATAGTTTACTATTTTCCATAGTTGCAGCGTTCTTTTCTCACTTATATTTGAGTATCCCGAGTATTTTACAAAGATTTATAAATTGAATATTAGTATATCATCCTATTCCTCTCACTACAATAGGTATTATTATAAATAATTTATGTAAGGACTTATTCTTCGTGTCCAAAAAGACCGATAATCAGAATCAAGAAGTTTGGCATATCATTATATAGAAAATTTCAATATTCACTTTGAAGCAGTATCCTTTACCGGAATACTTCCCTTGAGTTTACACAAAAAGAGCCTTGAGGAATCCCTCAAGGCTCTATATGATGAAATTACTTTCATTAACCTAATCCATTATGTGCTTAGCGTCTCTTCCCGAAAAAATGTATATAGCTCTGCTGCACTGGTTACTGTTTTATCTGCTTTTATTCTTCCTTCCGGTTCTTCCCTCTGTCGATGGTTCATCCAGACGGCATGCCAGCCTGCCTGTTTGGCACCGACAATATCATTAGCAAAGGAGTCGCCGACATACACTGTATTTTCTTTCTTTAAACCCAGCTTGTCCTCCATGAATTGAAACGCTGCTGTGGATGGTTTCGCATGCCCTATTGTTTCAGAAATAAATAAACGCTCTTCCGGAATCCACTTGTTCAGCTTTAACTGTTTGATTTTCATTGCCTGATGTCCTTCCGCACCATTTGTCATTACAGCTAATTGCTTCTGACTCGCTGAAAGATAATCCAGGAGCTCCACCACTTCATCAAATAACTCTATTTTTCCTTGTTCTTGGACGTAGCTGTCCTGAAATTCTAAAGCCTGCTCTGCTGTTATCTGTATTCCTATTTCTGCGCAAGCATCTTTGATTCGCCGGATATGCATTTCTTCCATTGTAATTTTACCTGCTACCTGATCATCAAATAGCGCATCGCTATGTTTGCGACTTAATAGATAAAGATGATTTAACTCCGCTTCCGACAAAGCCACGTTCAACATTTTTTTACATGTTTTTCGAAATGTCGCAGCCTGGTCATATAATGTATCATCCATATCAAAAATGATTGTATCCATCGTTATCAACCTCCACCTTCATTCCTTTTCATTTTACTATATCTTTTAACGAAGGAGAATAATTTCTTAAAACATCGGTATTCTTGCCAAGGAGATGTCTGTTACAACGGTCTTATTACTATCTGCTTTTATCAAATAAATCCCTGCAGAAAAAACGAACTTCTATTTTATCCTCTGGGCATAAGTGCGACTTTAGCTCTGTCTACGCCTGTCGCTAAGTCTTCTTTAAAGGAGAGGAGCTCGGGATCTATGGAAAACGGAGTATTTTTTTGAGACTTGAGATTATTCACCCTATGGAACCCGTTAGAGCTTCCTCCTCCAACTTTTTATATGCTTTCCTTTCTTTCTCCAATGAAACTTCATTAAAAAAGACCGCCCTAATATAAGGACAGTCTTTTTACGCATCAGAAAAGTATTAATTATTACTGTAGACATCTCGTAAGCCAAGGCTTATTTCTAATGATTGATTGATTTTTTCCATCATTTCTTTATCTAATTTTGTAATTTTATCCGTTAACCGCTGCTTATCTAACGTGCGAATTTGTTCCAGCAGAATAACTGAATTCCGGTCAAACCCATAACGTTTTGCATCAATCTCTACATGCGTTGGCAACTTAGCCTTCTGAATTTGCGCGGTAATGGCCGCCACAATCACAGTCGGACTAAATCGGTTACCTATATCATTCTGGAGAATAAGAACCGGTCTCACACCGCCCTGCTCTGAGCCAACCACAGGGGATAAGTCAGCAAAATAAACCTCGCCTCTTTGAACGATCACAAGTGTTACACCCCGATCACAGAGCGCTCTAGAGTAATTTCAGCCTCTTCTTCAGCTTGAAAAGCCTCTGAAGCAATCGTTAGATTAATTCTTGCCATTTCCTCATATCCGCGCTGCATCGTTTCATGAAAACGCTGGAGGTGTTCTTCTTTTTTATGGTTTAAATAAATTTGAGTTGCTTCACAAATGAAATCACTTAAGTCAGAGCTATTCTCATATTTCATTAATCCATCCACCTCACTCAGCAAATTTTTCGGTATTTTCACTAAAATTTCTTCTTTATTTTCAGCCAAAACCAAGCACCCCCGCCAACAATTAACGTTCGTTATTCAATTTAATATTATGATAGCATTGTGAACATACTTTTGCAAAGGGGTTATGGCGAATTTGTAAAAAAATCATGTAAATTTGTCGTTTTAAACCTTAAATTTTGTGGTATCTATATTATTTGAAGTGTTAAAAATGAGCGTTTTTCCCTTACGCTGCTTTCCTCCCGGCTTCCTGACTGCCGCTGAGGAAAATACTCCGTTAAACAATATTTTTCTTCATTAAATTTTCATTTTATGTTCAAAAATGAAAGAACGTTCACCAAGCCTTGAATTTTTCATTCGATTTTTATCCTTTAGCTGATTTATGCAACGAAATAAATACCTGTCTATTAATTATATGCCAATATGTTAAAATCATACCTCTAAACTGGAAATGGGACATACAAAAGCAGACTCCGTTTTCAGAGAGCCTGCTTTTGTATTAACCGTATCATTTTGTTAACTGTCCTTGGACAGATTGTGCTACTTCAATCATTTCTTCCTTCGTCAGCTCTGTACTTGCCAATTGATAATCAACACCCTGATAACTCCATTTTAAAACATTATCTTCCAACCCAGCAACAGTAGCTCCCAGATTCACAATATCTCCATTGACTACTTCTGGAGCTGAGCTCACTGGAGCTGTTTCTCTGATTTCCTGAACAAGTGTAAAGTTTTTCTCTCCCTCAAAGGTTGTAATAATTCGCTCTCCATCCTCCAGGGGAACCTCTTGCTTATCCGCCATTTCTGCTCCAGCTGTAAACGTAGGATACAACTCCCGTACTTCCTGCGCAGCTGTTTCTACAGCTGCTCCCTCTTCTGCACCAGCACTTTCCTCATCTGTTTCCTGCTCCATGTTCTTCTCCATCGTAAAATCACCTTCTGCAAATGTTGCATCTAAATCAAAACCATGAAAAGTGACATTAACCAGCGGTTCCCCGTCTTGATTTAACACATTAACCATTGCTGGTGTATAACTGGATTTGTCAAAGTAAATTTCTTGAGCCGGTAAATTATTGTTGCTTTGATAATTTGTTTTCGTCCGGAAAATATAATGGTCTTCCGTTGTTTCAAATTGCGCTTCTGGATCGTTTAATACATCATTGACCAGTGATTGAAGCAAATATGGCTGACTGCTATTCTCTGGCCAATCCGATTGGAATTTGAAACTTTTTTCCAAAGCTGGCGTTAATACAAAAACACCATCCATATTTTTCAAAATGACTTGACTTTCATTCTGCTCAGCTTCATTTTCCAGCTTCACACGATATTGATCATCAGCCTGATACCATATATCAATCAAAAATGTTTGTTCCTGCTCTCCTGTATTCATCGTCATATCCGCAGTGGCTTTATACCCCTCTAGATCGGCAACTGTCTCCTGCAATTCCTCCACAACATCTTCCTGCGTTTTTTCTCCACATGCTGCCAGCACCAGACTCAATGCACCTAATAGTAAAACGACACTGAAAAAACGTCTATTTATCATCAGCATATCTCCCTTGTCTCATTTAACAAAGGGAACGATTTGTTAACAGTACGTCACACCGTTTTATGAAGAAAATGTACGGATTGCCTTTGGAATGCCTTGAATCACATCCCCCGCCAGCAAATCCTGTTCCGAGTGTTCTGCTTGGACTAGTAAGTCTGCAGATTTTCCGTGCAAGAAGCAAGCATTATTTATCCCTGCAAAAATCGATTTGCTCTGCATCACCATTGCTAAAATCATTCCGGTCAGTACATCTCCGCTTCCACCCTTAGCAAGTCCAGGGTTCCCGCTTGATTCCACGGTCTGGTGTCCGTCCGGATTTGTAATAATAGTATGCTTTCCTTTCAGCACAAGGTAGCAGTTCAAACGCTTGGCAAATTCAGAACTATGCCGGAAAGGCTCCATAAGTAAGTCAGAGACAGATATATCCATTAAAGCAGCAAGTTCACCTGGGTGAGGTGTTAAAATCAGTGGAGCCTGTCTTAACTTAAAATCTGCTGCATAGGCTCTCAGATGAAAAAGACCATCTGCATCGATAACGATTGGTCCTTTATACTTGAGCAATGCCGGAAAAATGCCTTTGGCCGTTTCTTCTTTTCTGCCCAGACCAACGCCAACAGCAATCGCATCAAAACCAGACAAGTCAATGTTATCGATTCCCGTGATACAGCCATCTGTTTCGGATGCGCCAATATACATAGCCTCCGGATTATTTCCAGCAATCATGGAAATTACATTTTTCACAGAAGCCGTTGTTAATAACCCTGCTCCAGTCCGCAAGGCTGCTTTTGTTGTCATCAGAACGGATCCCGGCATCGGCTCACTTCCACCAATAATCAGCCCTTTTCCATGATCTCCTTTATGAGAATTGACGCCCCGCTTTGGAAAAGCTTCCTGAAAATCTGCTGTTGTCCACAAGCGTTTTTTTGTGTGCGCTTGGAATAATTTTTCAGGAAAACCAATATCCGCTACAATCCATTCACCATAATAGGAAGACGTTTGCTGACAGACAGCCGATTGTTTTACTGCTCCTATCATAATCGTTGCATCTGCTTCAATAGCCTGAAAATCCGCGAAGCCTTCCTCTGCCGGCAGCCCAGTTGGTATATCGATGGAAATCACATACGCATCTTGTTTATTCACCTGTCTCGTTACAGTTAAGATATCGCCTCTTAATCCGCCGCGCACACCGATTCCAAGCATCGCATCAATAAT
The DNA here is from genome assembly GCF_053839645.1 of Oceanobacillus sp. M60. NCBI lineage: Bacteria > Bacillati > Bacillota > Bacilli > Caryophanales > Bacillaceae > Oceanobacillus > Oceanobacillus sp. M60. The sequence goes on from NZ_JBSSNH010000001.1 coordinate 54,587, forward strand.
CACATCAGCCTCTGAAAGAACTGTATCTGCCGTCCCTTCATTATAATCCGCCACCTGGCCGCCAAATTGACGATAAATCTTCTTATGGCGAGCTGCATCACCTGTAATTTTCTCGTCCGGCGCAACCTGGATCACCTTGATAGCGTAACCTGCTTCTTCAAGCACACGGGCAATGACAAAACCGTCTCCGCCATTATTTCCGCCGCCAATTAAAATAACTGTCTTATCTTCTTTAGTTATCCGCTTTTTTATTTCTCTGCTCGCTTCTCTCCCTGCATTCTCCATGAGTATCTTTCCATCAAGGCCCATCGTTTGAATAGTTTCTCGGTCAATCTTGTACATTTCTTCCGCGGTAACAATATACAAATTCGTTCCCTCCTACCGCAATAAAATATATGAGACAAACTATGCGATTATGCATTTTTAGAATGCTGTCATTTTACTTTATCCTATCTCTCTTCTAATAAAACCTGTGCTACTGCATACTCTCTGCTGTGAGATATAGACACGTGGATAGATATATCCTCCATCCCCTCTGCCTGCATTTCCGGCGCTCCATTGGCATGATTTCTAATTTCGATTTGTTGAAAGCTCAGTTTTCCAATCCCAGTTCCATTTGCTTTAGCCAGAGCTTCCTTTGCAGCAAAACGCCCTGCTGCATACTCCACGCGCCGATGAAGAGCTAACTGCCCTGCTTGTTCCATCTCTGTGCTGGTTAATACACGTTCTAAAAAACGATTATTTTTTTCAAGTAATCGTTTGATTCTTGCTAATTCAACGATATCCACACCGATTCCAAGTATCATGGTCACTGCTCCTAAAATTTTTCTATTTATAGTAACACCTTTATAATGGTCATAATCTGTATTATTTCTTATTATTATAGTATATAGGACAACTTATTTCATTTAAAAGCATTGGCTATGGGAGGCACAATATGTTTATTAGGACAGAACGGAGCATCAGAGAATTCTTTGAATTATATCCCGTGGTAACCATCATTGTCGGGATCAATATATTTCTGTGGTTTATTATTGATTTTTTAAATTTACAAATTGGCACTTACATAAGAGATTATGGGGTGGGAATCAACTATTGGATTGGAGAAGGAGAATGGTGGAGATTATTCACCCCTATTTTTCTTCATGCCGGGGCCATGCACATGCTGTTTAATTCCTTTTCCCTCGTGCTGTTCGGTCCTGCACTTGAACAAATGCTCGGTAAATTCAAGTTTATTTTAGCCTATATCGGCACTGCTGTGACAGCAAATATTGTTATTTACTTTATTGAATCTCCTGCCTATGCTCATTTAGGCGCATCCGGAGCAATCTTCGGTTTGTTCGGAATCTATGTTTATATGGTCTTTTTCCGAAAAGATTTAATCGATCAATCCAGCAGTCAAATCATTGGTGTCATTGTAGCCATTGCGTTGGCCATGACATTTTTACGAAGCGGCATTAGCATATTGGGACATTTATTTGGTTTTTTCAGCGGTTTTACCTACGCTCCGCTTCTCTTAGCCGGCGTAAAGAGTTATTCCCCCTGGTCGCGCAACCGACCGCGAAAAAGAAAGTATGCAGATGATGACGACGGCCCGCAATTTGATCCGGATCGATGGAATAAAAAACGGAAAATGCCAGAGGCTATCCGGAAAAATATGCTATGGATTATTGTCGGTATCATTGCTGTTCTATGGCTATTAGGACAGGCAAATATTTTATAAGAATAATGAGCTGGTTGTGAATTTTTCATAACCAGCTTTTTATTTCGTGAAAAATGAATACAATATAAAACGGGCCCGGCTTTATGCTATAATAAGAACACTTCGCAATTATCCTCAAAATTAAATAAGGAGGTTTCTTATGGAAATCTATACTTCATTCATCTTTTTCCTGTTTGGCACCATTTTTGGTTCATTTTTTATGGTTGTCGGCATTCGTCTCCCGCAAAAAATTTCTTTTTCCAATGAACGTTCCAAATGTCCCGCCTGCCATTATCAGCTCGCATGGTACGATAATATCCCCATCCTGTCTTATCTTCTTCTGAAAGGCCACTGCAGAAAATGCCGCTATTCCATTTCTTATTTATACCCGCTGACAGAAGCTACCACAGGCTTTCTCTTTACCCTTTGTTACTGGCATGCAGCCACTCCTACAGAAGTGCTTCTCTCTCTTTTATTTATATCCCTATTAATTCTTATCATCATCACTGACCTCTATTATATGGTCATTCCAAATAAGCTATTAGCTCTTTTCCTTTTTGCTTTTATTCTCGTACGGCTGATAGAACCGCTAAACCCTTGGTGGGACTCTGTAGCAGGAGCTCTTACTGGTTTTTTGATTATTTTTATCGTCATCTTATGGAATAAAGAAGCAATGGGAGCAGGAGATATGAAATTAATGGCCGTACTCGGTGTTGTATTGGGTTTCTCTCATATTATTACAACCTTTCTGCTGGCTTGTATTTCTGGAGCAGTAATTGGAATTGTTTTACTTCGTTTCAGTATCATTCAGCGGAATAAGCCATTTCCTTTTGGCCCTTTTATCGCTTTGGGCGCGCTGCTCTCTTATTTTTCAGGCGATATTCTGATTCACTGGTATTTGAATTTATTTACCTGATGTAAAAAAACTGCTGGTTTTGAATAAATATAAAACGAATCATTATTTCATACAAATACACAATCGTATTCCCGCTCAACCTGGACAAATCTAAATACTTTCATAACAAATAAAACAAATTCAATCATTGATATTCAAATTCAGTTATTAATTTTATATCGCCCTTTAAATAACTGATAATACACACAATTCTTCATAATATTTGTAATTACAAATATTAAAAATTATACTTTCAAGGTGTTTTATTATAAGTATTTCATTTTTCTATCTCAAAAATGTATGTACAATTTGTATTCTTTTCGTCTATAATTGTATTAAATATTATTATAGGAGGATACAAATTATGATGAAATATTTACAGAACCTTGGTAAATCACTGATGTTACCAGTTGCTGTATTACCTGCAGCGGCGGTTCTTATGGGAATTGGTCATTGGATAGACAGTTTCTTTGAAGCTGACAGCCGTTTTGCTGCTTTTCTAATCAGCGGCGGGGATGCTATCCTTTCCTCCCTGGCTATTCTTTTCGCAGTCGGGGTCGCAATAGGAATGACAAAAGCAAAGGACGGAGCCGCAGCGCTCAGCGGGCTGGTTGGCTATCTCGTTATTACGAAGGTATTGGAATCAGAAAGCGTCGCTAGTTTACTGCAGATTGATTTAAGTCAGGTAGACATGGCTTTTGATAATATCGAAAATGTTTTTATTGGAATTTTAGCCGGGCTTATTTCTGCAGCGCTTTACAATCGCTTCAGTCATGTTTCATTGCCAGACGCATTTGCTTTCTTCAGCGGGAAACGTCTTGTACCTATTTTAACAGCGGCAACTATGCTGCTCGTTTCCATCGCTGTTCTTTTTGTTTGGCCGGTTGTTTATGGCTGGCTGGTGAGCTTCGGAACAATGATTAGTAATTTAGGCGCTGCCGGCGCAGGTCTATACGGATTCTTTAACCGTTTATTAATACCGACGGGATTGCACCACGCATTGAACAATGTATTTTGGTTTGATGTAGCAGGTATTAATGATATCGGTAATTTTTGGGATGGCAATGGCGAACCTGGTGTTACAGGCAGATACATGGCTGGATTTTTCCCGATTATGATGTTTGGTCTTCCAGCAGCTGCGCTTGCAATGTATCATACAGCAAGAACAAAACAGCGTAAGCAAGCAGCATCACTATTGATGGCAGTTGGCTTTGCCTCATTCTTTACAGGAGTAACAGAGCCGCTAGAATTTTCCTTTATGTTCTTAGCCCCTGTATTGTATTTTGTTCACGCTGTACTTACCGGACTGTCCTTATTCATTGCAGCAGCCTTCCAATGGACTGCAGGGTTTACGTTTAGCGCAGGATTTGTAGACTACTTCCTGAGCTTCCGGCTGCCATTGGCAAATCAGCCTTATATGCTCATCCTGCAAGGACTTGCATTTGCTGTTGTTTACTATTTCTTGTTCCGTTTTTTAATCGTAAAATTAGACTTGAAAACGCCTGGTCGTCAGGATGATAATGAATTAGCTGAAGAACCCACTACAAATCCTGAATCAGCCAATGAAGCTAAAGACAAACATACATTAATGGCTGAAACAATCTATACACATCTCGGTAAAAAAGAAAATATTGATTCTATCGATAATTGCGCAACCAGACTGCGCCTGGAAATCCAGGACATGGATAAAGTAAACCAGGATGGCATTAAGAAAACAGGAGTTCCCGGTGTTCAGCAAGTAAGTAAAAATAATTTGCAAATTATTGTCGGAACTCAGGTACAAGCAGTGGCAGATGCATTGCAAAAACTATATAATGAGGATAAATCATAATTTATATTTATCTTATAGGGGGAGCATAATGAATATTATCAGAGCAGAAAATTATAGTGAGATGAGCCAGCTGGCAGCAAAAAAACTGATAGAGCAAGTAAACGAGAAATCAAACAGTGTGCTGGGTTTAGCAACTGGATCTACACCAGAAGGATTGTACGAAGAAATTATCAAAGAACACAAAGCAGGCAATGTTTCTTTCAAAGATGTGACGTCCTTCAATTTAGATGAGTATGTCGGACTTAACAAAGAAAATGATCAAAGTTATTACTATTATATGCATCATCTTCTGTTCAATCATATTGATATTGATAGCGGACAGGTTAACCTGCCAAATGGAGATGCAAATGATTTACAGGAAGAATGCAACAGCTATGAAAAGGCCATTAAACAAGCTGACGGCATTGATATTCAAATTTTAGGGATTGGTTTAAACGGACATATCGGTTTTAATGAACCAGGAACACCATTTTCTATGCAAACCCATGTAATTGACTTGGATGAATCCACCCGTCAAGCAAATGCTCGCTTCTTTGATTCCATCGATGATGTACCAACACAAGCTATTACCATGGGTATCGATACGATTATGCAGTCCAAACAAATTATTCTCTTAGTTTCTGGTTCACAAAAAGCAGAAGCGTTAGATAAATTAGTGAATGGACCTGTTACAGAAGATTTCCCTGCTTCTATTTTACAAAAGCATGCAAATGTAACGATTATCGCTGATCAGGATGCATTATCCGAGCTATCTGAATAAAAAACATCTTATTTAAAAAGAAGCATTCACTAAAAGACAAGTGAATGCTTCTTTTTACGCTTGTTTACTGACGTTGCGATACTCTTTCAAGACTGGAATCACGCGTTCCTTTATAACACATTAAGGCTGCGGTTATTCCGTCTTAAGAGCTAAAGTTTATCACCAAAGTTAAAAACATGAGGCATTGTTCTTGTAAGAACGTTGCCTCATGTTTTTTTATACAGATATTAAATTAACGGTCGTCTCTTCTTTTACGCTGGAAATTCCCTTTATTATTTTTGCGGTTTCTGCCGCCCTGGTTTCTTCCGCCTTGATTGCGTCCACCTTGGCCACGTCCGCCATAATAACGTTTTTTATTATTTCCACGACGGTTATCCTCTTTCGCTTTTTTCACACTGATTGGTGCAGCAGAGGAAATGCGTACAGGTGTATCTCTTCTTTCTTTTGTCATCATGCTGATTGCAGCAGCAATAACCGTAACGGAATCATGATCATCAAGTAATTCTTTCGCCGCTTCATAATAAGGGTTCAAATCTTTTTGATCGATCGCCTTTTTCATTTTATCAATGGTTACTTGCTGTTGTCCGCGTCGCGCATCCTGGTTAGTAGGAGGCGTCAGACGCTTCATTTTACTTTTTGTTGTTTTTTCAATCAGGCTGAGATGAGCCATTTCTCTTGGTGTGATGAAGGAGATAGCTTCCCCTGTTTTACCAGCTCGCCCAGTTCTTCCAATACGGTGAACATAGCTTTCCGGATCTTGTGGGATATCAAAATTGTACACATGTGTTACACCGGAAATATCCAGTCCGCGGGCTGCTACGTCTGTTGCCACAAGAACGTCTACCCGTCCCTGTTTAAATTTATTCAATACAGACATACGCTTACCCTGTGTTAAGTCTCCATGGATTCCTTCCGCGCGATAACCTCTTGCTTGAAGCCCTTCAGTGATTTCATCTACACGTTTTTTCGTTCTTGCAAAAACGATAGCCAATTCAGGAGAATTGATATCCAAATGGTTATTTAGTGTTTCAAACTTAAACTTCTCTGGAATCTCAATAAAATATTGATCAATGTTCTCTACTGTCATTTCTTTCGCTTTTACTTTAACTTCCTTTGGCTCTTTCATAAGCGTTGTCGCAATATCACGAATTTCCTTCGGCATAGTTGCAGAGAAAAGCAATGTTTGTCTATCTTCTGGAATACCTTTTAAAATTTCGCGAATATCATCAATAAAGCCCATGTTCAGCATTTCATCTGCTTCATCGAGAACTGCTGTATGCACTTCATCAATACGAATCGTTTTGCGGCGCATATGATCCATTAATCGTCCTGGTGTTGCTACAACGATTTGAGGGCCGTCTTTTAATGCTCGAATTTGGCGGTCCATTGGAGAACCACCGAAAATAGCAAGTGCCCGTATCCGCTTGAATTTAGATAGACGGTTAATTTCTTCCGCTACCTGAATTGCCAGCTCACGTGTCGGTGCAACGATCAAACCCTGAACCTTTTTCAGTTTTGGATCGATTTTATTAATCAATGGGATACCGAATGCTGCGGTTTTCCCTGTACCTGTTTGCGCTTGTCCAATCACATCGTGTCCTTCCAGCGCGTATGGAATCGTTTCTGCTTGAATCGGGGTAGCTTCTTCAAACCCCATTTCTTCTAAAGCTTTCATTATTGGCGCAGAAACGCCTAGTTCGTTAAATTTAGTCACGTAATCGTCGACTCCTTTTTGTTTTTTATTGCAAAAGAGGCCTTATAAAGAGTTTCTCATACTTTTCATTTTATTATACAAATCAGTAAAAATCATCAATACTCCGGTGAAAGAAGCAAAGTCTTTTGAAATCAAGTCCGCTTCAAATATTTTATACAATTACTGATTTACTACCTAAAAATTGCTGATTGAATGAACATTTCACTCCACATCAGCAATTAAACGAATAACGTATTTTAGCGCTTATTCATTATCAACGTTTAAAGTACAAAAAAGGCATAACCAATTCAATAAGGTAAGAGGCCCCTAAAAAATGCTTTCTTAATCATACCATACTTATATACCATATATCCAGTACACAGATTAAAATGATTTTTTTTTCGTATCATGATAAAATGTAATTAGTTATGTATGCGTATGCACTAAGAATTCCCAGTTTCTTTTCATTAAAGATTCCTCACTTCTCCAATGAAGGATCTAAAAAATTATCATGCGCTTGCATTCAGTTTTCACATTGCACTTATATAACACCAAAGAAGAAAAAATACATCGTATTGAACATGTAAAAAGGGAGTTATCACCATGCGTCAGTCCGCCTTCAACCCTAAAGCAGCAGTTGTCATTGGGGTTTTTTCTATATCTACATCAGCAATTCTTGTCCGGCTTGCAACAGAAGCGCCTGCTTCTATTATCGCCAACTATCGTCTTTTATTTGCCGTTTTACTCTTATTGCCTTTTATTTTATTTCATTACAAGCATGAGTTTAAACGAATTTCTACAAAAAATTGGTGGCTTTCCATTCTTGCCGGCATTTTTCTAGCGCTATATTTTATTTTGTGGTTTGAATCACTCAATTACACTTCTGTCGCCAGCAGCGTTGTACTTATATCACTTCAGCCGATTTTTGCTTTTATCGGGACCTACTTTATCTTCGGCGAGCGTTTCTCATCTGGTGCAATCATCAGCATCTTCATTGTTTTACTCGGCGGATTGATTATCGGTTCAGGGGATTTTCAATTATCTGGAGAAGTCATTTACGGGGACATGCTTGCATTACTCGGAGCAATCGCTGTCACCATTTATTTTCTATCCGGTCAGCATGTACGAAAAAATGTTTCTTTAATTACCTATACATTTATTGTCTATGGTATCAGTACGGTTATACTAACACTGTTTAATCTCATCCGGCAGGAGAGTTTCTTCTCTTATCCTGCCAATCATTGGTGGATTTTTATTGCCCTGGCAATCATACCGACCTTTTTGGGGCATTCTCTTTTTAATTGGTCACTGAAATGGTTGAGTACTTCCACCATTTCCATGGCAATTGTGTTTGAACCCATTGGCGCCAGCATCCTTGCTTTTCTTATCTTGAATGAGACGCCGACCTGGGCCCAATTTCTCGGAGGAACCATTATTGTATTTGGATTATTTTTATTTATCCTTAGTACATCACGAAAAAATAAAGTTACTATTTCAACAAAGAATCACAAATAATACGCATTAAAGCAGGTGAATCAATGACAATTCAATTCATGACAGACAGCTCTGCTGATCTGCCTCTATTCTTACAAAACAAACTCCATGTAGAAATCGTTCCGTTATATCTTCATTTTAGTGACGGCCAGTACAAAAGCGGGCAAACGATGGATATTGAATTATTTCATCAGAAAGTAAAGGAATTAGGAGAGGTTCCGCGTTCAGCAGCTCCAAGTCCTTCCGATTTTTATGAAGCATATAAAAAAATCCCGCCGGAAAAGCAGATTCTGATGTTAAGTATATCTAATGAAATAAGCAGCACCTACGCAAATGCTGTGGCAGGAAAAAATATGCTCTTAGAAGAAGAGCCTGAGCGTGTTATTGAGGTGCTTAATACAAAGACGGCTTCCTGCGGTATCTGCCTGCTGATGCATGAAGCAAATAAGAAAATCGAGGAAGGGTACGCATTTGAAGATCTCGTCCATCATTTAACAGAACGCATTGAACAAACTGCGACTTTATTTGTATTAAAAAGTTTAGATAATCTTGTTCTGGGCGGCCGTTTAGAAAAAATAAAGGGGAAAATCGCAAAAACGTTAAATATAAAAGTATTGATGAAGGCAACAGAGGAAGGCGCTATTGATGTTGCAGAAAAAGTACGCGGTGAGAAGAAATCTTTAAAACGATTCGTTGATCAAATTGGTGAATACACACAAAATACCGAGAATAAAATCATCACGATGACCTATTGCCGAGATAAAGAAAGAGCGATAAATGTACTTGAGAAAATCCGCAGCAAATACGCTTTTTACGATGCTATTATAGAAGAATCAGGACCGCTTATTTCCACATACGGCGGTGAAGGTGCGCTAGTTATTTCTTTCTTCAAAAATTAATTATTAAAAACACTAAAAAAATGCTGGGAGTTTGTCCCAGCATTTTTTATGCAGATGATTCCATCAGAAAATCATAGACCATATTGTTTAATGTGTCTTTATCAGTCCCCAGGCAAATTAAATGTTTGGATCTTTCAAAAAAGACTACTTCCTTTTTTTCAGAGTGAATTTCTTTATCAAGATAATATGCTGTTTTATAAGGAACCATGCCATCAAGCTGTCCTTGGGCAATTAGCACTGGAGAATTCACCTTATCCAGATATTTTCTGGTAAACCGGATCAGCTTCATAAATTCAAAGTGCGCTTTTAGCGGCACAACGCCCATTTTCCTTTTATAGTGATTGAATAATTGATTTTCTTTTAATGTTCCGCGTATTCCATCGCCAACTACTGCAGCAACATCTAAGCTTATTTGTTTTAAGGATAGATATTTACCGGATGTAGCGAGCAGGACAAGCTTAGCAATATCATATTTAGCTGCTAAATAGGAAGCAATCATCCCGCCCATAGAAAATCCGATAACATAAATGGTATCAAACTGGTCAATCAGTTTCTGAAGTTCTTCTTCCGCTGCTTGAATCCATCTTTTATACGAAGCATCTTTCAAATTTAATTCTGTACCGTGACCAGGCAAAGTCGGCACTTCAATATGCCAATCTGTGCTGTCTCTTAAATAATTTGCCAATGGTTCCACTTCATAGGGCCCTCCAGTATACCCATGAATAATTAAACATCCTATCATGATTTTCTACTCCCTTTATAAAATTAAACTTAATGGAATCTCCTCCTGTGATACACAGAGCAGGAGGTTAACCTTATCATTTCTAAATCGGGCTGATATATACCTACATGAACCCTTTTACAAACGTACCAAATTGCTTCACAATCGGGGAAACTTGATGATAAGTACTTGCTAACTGACTTACTTTGCTAATCATTGTATCAAAATTAAACGGGTTATTTTCATTTGTTCCGCCGGCGCCCGCACCTGGCTGTGACTGGATTTGCTGCTGCGACATTAAATACTGTGTCGGTAATTCTGGTTTTGAAAATAATTCATATGGAGTAAGCTCTTGTCTTTCATTGTGCTGGTTAATAGTTGAAGAAACTGGTGCATAAGGATTATTTCTACTAAATCCATTAGGGGGGAAATTTCGATATTGCACATTTCTCACCTTCTTTTGCCTTTTTATAATGACGTTTCGGGAAAAGGAATTTCTATTATAAAATATACTGTATGGTAATTGTTTTTTTCGAGGCATTCCCTGAACGTCTAAGACCATGGTAGATTCGGCTCTTTTCATCACCATTGAACCTTTACATTTACGTTTTAGATTACTACCATTTTATGCAAATGAAAGCTGATACGTGCATAGCCCTTAACCATCTTTGGACACATTTTCAAAAAAATAAGCATCCTCACTCAAATTATTAGCTAATCCTAATTCATAAAGAATTTTATTCTCTTGATTTCCCTCTATTTTCTTACCATCAATAAACAGAGTCGGTGTCCCAAAAATCTTCATTTCCTGTAATTCCTTTAAATACATTTTATTTTCTGTCACGTTTTTTAGTTCATAAGTAACATCATTCTTATCTAGAAATGCTTTTACCTTTTCCGATGCTTGACTACCTTCGCTGATAAATAATGTAACCTTCTTCATACAAATCCTCCTAATCAATCCCTTCTTAATTATTTATCAATTTTTTATTACCCTTTTTCCTCATATATGAAACTCTTTTACGTTAGAAAACTTGGTTGTTACCAAGCCCTTAGGCGACGACCTTAGTTACACTTATGTAGTAAGAAAGTTTATACTTTTTTAACTGCCAAAAAAGAGGACTAAAATCGCCCTCCTTTTTATCACCTGTATTTTAAATTTATTTTTTATCAATCATCTTCATAATCGATTTCTAAAGATAGAATATCTCCTGTTTCAGCATGAATGTCAAAATCTGCTTCTTGCTGTCCATTAACAAGTTCCAGTTCATAAACATATCTGCCATCATCATAATCTAATTCCATTTCTGTAACGTCTCCATCAAATTCCTGCTTTGCAATCTGAATTGCTTCTTCTTGTGCTATGATATTCTCTTTATTATCATTGTTTTCATTTGCTGCCGCTGTGTCCTGCTGGTTCTCTTCCAGATTTACATCATCATCATTTCTGTCATCATCATGTCTATCCTTATCGTCTATTTCTTCATAAACCACTTCACCTGACTCAGCATCCATCTTCACATCGTATTCTTGGTTTTCGACAATAATTTCTGCTTCATAAAAGGACTTATCTCCTTCTCGATCCAGTTCCATTTCTTTAACCTTACCTTGATATTCCTCTTCCAATTTCTTCGTTGCGTCCTCCATGTTTAAGCTGCCTGCTTCAACAATTTGGGGTTCTCCTTCGTTTGAACTTGCTGCTTCTGCATGGTAAATTCCTGTTCCGACAACTCCTGCTAATACAACCGCTCCTGCAAACATTCCAATTTTTTTATTCATTTATTTTTTCCTCCTTATTTCTTATTAACTACATCTTACCCGTTAATAATGACAACACCCTTTGAGTAAGATTAGAATTTCATGAGAAATAAGTTATTTGGAAAATACCCTCAAATAGAAATTGCAGTTATTTGGATATGAGCTTTGTTGTTATCAAATCAACTGCTTATTTACTGATTACTTCATCAAACTGCTCCGCATAGCTTGCTGCTGATTCTCCTGCTAGTTTCCCAAAAACAGCCCCAGACATTAAACCTGAACCACCAGGGTAATTCCCATAAAATAGACCGCCTATCATTTCCCCTGCAGCAAATAATCCCGGAATTGGATTTTGATTTTCGTCTAATACCTTGCTATGCTTATTGGCTTGAATGCCTCCAAAAGTAAAGGTAATTCCACAAGTAACTGGATAAGCATAGAATGGTGCTTGTTGAAAAGACAAAGCCCAGTTGCTTTTCGGAGGTGTAATTCCTTTTGTCCCCTTACCATCTTTGATTGCCGGGTTATAATCTCCATCCTGTACAGCGTCATTATAATCTCTTATAGTCTCTAAAAATTTATTTTTGTCTACACCTATTTTTTCAGCCAATTCTTCTATCGAGTCAGCTTTTAAACAGGTTGCTTCTTCTAGATTATATTCCGTTCTTAACAATGGACGTACCTGATTATCAAATACTTGAAACGCCTTTTGTTTTGGTTGACGAAGTGTTTCTTTTCCATATTTTGCATAAGTGTAATTTCTAAAATCTGCTCCTTCGTCAACAAAACGTTCTCCATTTGCGTTTACAATTAAGCCAAGAGGATACGAGGATTTCTTATAAATATCACCAGGTTTTTTATAATCACCAACTTTTGGAGCTTGAAAATCTGTGGTATGTGCATGACAGCTTGACCAATCACCATAAGGTTGTGCGCCCGCTTCTATTGCCATGTCCAGCCCATCACCTGTATTGAATTCACTTCCACGGACAATCGCTGCCCCCCATTCTTCGCCCAGATACTTCATACGTTTTTCCTTGTTTGCTTCAAAGCCGCCGCATGCCAAGACCACAGCCTTTGCAGGAATTTTCTTTCTTAACCCATTTTCTTCAATAATGATACCGCTTACTTTATTATTTTCAATTTCTAGTTGAAGAGCTCTTGAATCATATTGAATCTCTACTTCAAGCATTTCCAGCTTTTGAAATAAAGCCTCAACTAATCCGATACCTTTACGATATGTTTTTACTGGCAATCCTCCCCAAAACTGACGGACGCCATTGTTATCAAATGACTGGTTTTCATTCAGTTCGAATCCTACACCTTGCTGCTTCATCCATTCAATTGTCTCATAAGATTTTTCAACTAACTGTTTAGATAGCTCGGGATCACTTTTTCCTTCTGTTACTGCTATAATGTCTTGAAGAAAATCAGTTTCTTGATATTCTGGTATACTTATTTTTTCGAATTCTCCTGGTGTTAGTTGTGTTAAAATTGATTTCAACGCATGTTTGTCTTGATAAGCAAAACGTATTGCTCCATCTGTAAAAAAAGAATTCCCACCACGTTTCTCCTTGGGTCCGCGCTCCAAAACAAGAACATTAACTCCATTTTCCTTCGCAGCAATAGCTGAGCAAAGTGCCGCATTTCCAGTGCCTACAACAACTACATCGAATTTCTGGTTATCTTTTCTATTCATATTGTCCTCCCATAAATTATTTATAATTTACACTGAGTATAATACTTCTTAAAAGATAAATAAAATACTGTTTTTTTAGTATAGTTGATAAAATTTTTTTATGACTTGAGTCTTGTCAATACTTCATTTGTGAAAGCTCCGGTTCCTTTATTTCCTCCTAGATCTTTTGTTTTTACACCATCAGCTAATGTTTGATATAAACTTTTTTCTATTATTACTCCTGCCTTTTTTAATCTGGAATCAGCAAATCTTTTGCTCATCCATTCTAATAAAAGAGCAGTAGAAAGCATCATCCCGATTGGATTAGCAAGATCTTTCCCTGCTATATCCGGCGCAGATCCATGAGCTGCTTGCGCCATGGCAACATCCTTATTAGCATTAATAGAAGGTGCAAGCCCTAAACTTCCAATTAATTCACCAGTTAAGTCAGATAGAATATCTCCAAACATATTTTCCGTCACAATGATATCAAAGTCTGACATTCGCCGAACAATATGGGCACACATTGCATCTATATGATAATCATCTACTTGCACCTCTGGATAATTCTTCGCAACCTCTTTACATACTTCCAAAAACATGCCTGACCCCATACGAATTACATTTGCTTTGTGAACAATGCTCACCTTTTTTTTTCGTTGCATCGCTTTTTGAAAAGCAGCATGAGCAATTCTTTCAATAGCTTGCCTGGTGAAGACCCCTGTAGTAAGTACAACATCCCGGGTAACCTGAAACTCTCCTACCCCTTGAAACATATTCCGATCCACGTAAAAACCTTCTGTATTTTCTCTGTAAATAATCAGGTCCGCTTCCTTCACTACTCCATGAATGCCAGGGAACGTTTTTGTCGGACGAATATTCGCAAATAAATCAAATCGATGCCGTAATTCACCGCTAGGATTACGCATTGCTTTAAACCTCTCAGGATAAGATGCAGAATCGTGTGGCCCTAAAATCCATCCATGACATTGCTTTAAAGCTGCAATCGTCTCATCGGGGAGCGGGTGTCCTGCTTCCCGGATTCCTTTCCAACCAACTAGAAGCTGGACCCATTTGATCTCAACTTTCTGCTTTTTAATAGCTGCATTTACTACACGAGCAGTTGCATGGACAATTTCTGGACCAATTCCATCTCCTTCTAATAAACCAAGTTTATATAATGTCATTCTTTTCCTCCTTTTCACGCTTTGGCTTTTAACATAATTTATCTTTTAATAAACGTCTAATACTTTTTTCTTTAATAAGACGATAAATAAATTTAATCTTCTTCATTCCATTGTTTTAAATAGTTTACAAAATGCTTAACTACTGACAAATTTTCAAATAATTGGTTATAAACAAGCCAAGTTTCTCTTGTAACCAATGTTCCATCTTTAAAATAAATTGCCTGCTGGTATAAATCATCATCTTGTTTCAAACATATCCCGGGAACAATAGCAAAACCCAAATTATTTTTTACCATTTCTTTACATGTTTCAAGCCGATCTACTTCCATTTCAATATTCGCAGGTTCTGAAAACTGATCTGCCCACCAGGTTGTAATGCTCTCTTTCAATGAGCTGTCAGTATTATAATTAATCAAGCGATATTCTGGTAAAAAATCCATATTTATTTTTTCTTTAGAAATAAGATATAGCGCTTCTCTCTTTAAAAGTATTTTTTCTCCATGCCATCCTCGTATATTTCTTAAGATGCCTACATGAACACTGGAATTATTAAGAAATTCAATAACCTGTGTACTCCAGCCAGTTTTAACATTAAACCGAACATTCGGAAAATTATTAGAAAAATCCTTCAATACTCTTGGCAGCAAGTACTGGGCAAAATTACTGGATACGCCTATTCGCAGGGTTCCAGACACCTCATCTTTCATATTACTCATTGTATCTTTCACAAACTGAAACTGTTTAAGCATTTCTCGAGAATAATTCACTAAATACTCTCCTTCAGAAGTAAATTCTATTCCATTTTTTGTTTTAAAAAAAATTCTTACCCCTAAATTCCCTTCTAAATTTCTGAGTCTATAACTTAAAGATGGTTGAGATACATATAATTTTTCTGCTGTACGAGTCATATTTTTTTCCTCATGAAGCGTTTTCAATAAAATCCAATCTTTTTGTTCCATCTTATTCCTCCTCTGGATTTATTTAAATCCCATTATGTAGAAAACATCATAGGTTATCAAGTTTTTTTATGAAGATAAATAAAATATCATTATTTTACTTATTCTCTGAAAGCGTTTACTATAAAAACAATTATTATTTGGAAAGGGATGAATCTTTTGAAAATAAATCTTTTTTATATCTTATTACTCTTGATGAGTGCCATGCTAATAGGCTGTAACACCATGGAAGCAACAGGAACAGAGAATGATAAAAATGCAAGTACTTCTTATGATGGAGAAACGATTTCGTTTGTTGTTCCTTTTCAGGCTGGAGGAGGAACAGATGTTTTTGCTAGATTTATGACACCTTACTTTGCCAAACATATTGAAGGGGAGCCCCGAGTCCAGGTAGAAAATATTCCTGGAGGTGCAAGTATTACCGGAACGAATGAATACGCTAATTCTCGTTCACCAAATGGATTCAATATTCTTACCTCCAGTGCCTCGTCACACGTTCCGTTTATATTGGAGCAGTCTTCTGTAGATTATGATTTAGATGATTTCACCCCATTAATAGGCGCTCCATCAGGGGGGATTGTTTATACAAAACCGGAACTTGCAAAGGACGGAATGGAAAACTTGCTTTCTTTAGAGAATGAACTATATTATGCAGGCATTTCGCCAACTGGGCTGGATTTGGTAACCCTGCTGTCTTTTGAAGTTTTAGAGATGGATGTCAAAGCTGTATTAGGTTATGAAGGCCGTGGTCCATCACGCGTTGCTTTTGAACAAGGAGAAAGCAATATTGATTACCAAACCACTTCTGCCTATAAAAGTAATGTAGAAAATTTAGTAGAAGAAGGAAATGCTGTTCCTTTATATAGTTTAGGTCAAGTGGATCAAGATGGGAATCTTATTAGAGATCCGCAATTTCCCGAGCTTCCTACTATTGAAGAAATTTATATCGATATCTATGGAACAGAACCCAGCGGAGAAGCATGGGAAGCTTATAAGCAAACCGTGGCTGCTTCCTATAGCTTAAACAAAGTTATTTGGGTACACAAAAACGCACCAAACCATTCCAAAAAAATACTGCAGCAAGGAATGGAAAATTTAATTGAAGATACGAGCTTTGAAGAAGAATCACAGGATATTCTTGAAGGGTATGATGCCTTTGTGGGAGAGGAATTAAATAATCAAATTGAACAGTCCTTCTCCATTTCACCAGATACCAAAAAATGGATCATTGAATATTTACAACTTCATTATGATATTGACATTAATAAGCTATAGAAAGGAGTAATTTCATGATTGAAAGTGCAATCGAAGCTTTAATGATCGTATTAGATCCTTCAAGACTAATCTATATGTTTTTAGGTATTGGAATTGGAGTCATTGTTGGATTACTGCCAGGTTTAAGCGGAACAGTTGGTATGTCTTTACTGCTTCCATTCGTTTTCGGACTGGAACCATATGTTGGAATGGCTCTTTTAATTGGAATGATTGCTGTAATTCATACAGGAGATACCTTCCCTTCCATACTATTTGGTATACCAGGGACTTCGGGTTCTCAAGCAACCATTATGGATGGATACCCATTAACAAAAAAAGGAGAAGCTTCTAGAGCAATGGGCGCATCCTTTTTCTCCTCCATGATTGGAGGTGTTATTGGCGGAATTGCGCTTTATTTAACAATTCCTTTTGCCAGACCATTAATTACCTCATTCAGCTCACCCGAATTATTCATGCTGACAATGTTAGGCCTTAGTATGGCAGGATTATTAGCAGGAAAATCACCAATAAAAGGAATCATCTCCGGGATTCTTGGTTTGCTTATTGGCGCTGTAGGAAGCGCACCGGCAGTTCCTGAGTACAGATATACATTGGATACACTTTATTTAACACAAGGGATTTCTTTACCCGTTGTTGCAATGGCTATCTTTGCATTCCCGATTCTTATTACAATGCTAACAGACAAAGGAAGTGTATCAAGTCACGCTAAATTGCAAAGCGGCATTCTAAAGGGAGTTATGGATGCGCTGAAAAATAAATTTTTAGTATTTCGCAGTGCAGTTATTGGTGCTCTAATCGGATTTATCCCAGGACTCGGCGGTAGCGTTGTCGACTGGATTGCTTATGGTGCGGGGCAAAAAACCGTTAAAAATAATTATTTTGGCAGCGGTGATATCCGAGGCGTAATTGCTCCAGAAAGTGCCAATAATGCTAAAGAAGGAGGCTCTCTTGTCCCAACATTACTTTTCGGTATACCAGGCAGTGGAACTACCGCAATCCTGCTGGGAGGGCTTACACTCATGGGTCTGGAAGCAGGACCGAAAATGTTGTCTGACGATCTTCCTGTAACCTTATCTATTGTATGGACGCTCGTATTTGCAAATATTTTCGGTGCATTATTATGTATGTTGTTAGTTCGCCCTATCTCCAAAATCAGTTTAGTTCCAGGAGAAAAAATTGTTCCCTTTCTTTTAGTTTTATTAGTGGTAGGTGCCTACCAAAGTACGATGTCATGGGGAGATTTGATTGTATTTGTTGTTATCGGCTTACTTGGTTACGTTATGACAATCTTAGATTGGCCGCGTCCTCCATTACTTATTGGTTTTGTGCTCGCCCTCCCTGCTGAAAGATATTACTGGATATCCATTGAAAGGTACGGATGGGAATGGCTTACAAATCCACTAGTCATTGCACTTGCCATTATTATCGTGCTTCTTCTTGCAGGAGGAACAATCATGAAACGTTTTAGTAAAAAATTTGAAAGTAAAGGGGGAATATAAAATGAACAAAGATTATCTTAATCTTATTTTTAGCGGATTTCTTTTTTCCTTATTTACATTTACTTTAATTGAAGCATTGACCTTTAGTAAATTAGCACAATTTTTCCCTCTCTATATTTCTGTTGCTGGTGTAATATTAACGTTTGTTTATTTCATAGCTCAGGTATTTACAATCTATAAACAACAGAAAAAAGAGGAAAATCAAACAATTCTTCCTTTATTACAACCGCTTAAATATATCGGATGGGTGATTGGTTACTTATTACTTATTTTTATCGGAGGATTATTGTTAGCAACAGTTATATTCTTATTTACATTCCTAATTTTCGAATCAAAAATGAAACTGCTATCAGCCGGGATTTCTGTAGTTTTTGTTCTTATTTGCGTCTCCCTGTTGAGTTCAGCTCTTGATATTTATTGGCCGACAAATTTAATTGGATTTTAAGCAAAGGAGAATGATTTATGAGAGATTATGAAAAAATACGTTCAGTAATTATACGTGGTGGAACAAGCAAAGGTGTTTTTATCTTAAAAAACGATTTGCCTGATGATCCAGAAGTTAGAGACAGAGTAATTCTTTCCATCTATGGCGGGACAGATGAAAGACAAATTGATGGATTAGGAGGAGCAGATTCACTAACTAGTAAGCTGGCTATTATAAGTGTCTCTACTAGACCTGATGCAGATATCGAATTTACATTTGGACAGGTTGGCATTGGAACAGGGAAAATTGACTATAATTCAAACTGTGGAAATATTTTAAGCGGTGTTGGGCCTTTCGCCGTCGATGAAGGTTTGGTTGCTGTACAAAAACCATACACAAAGGTAAGGATTTTTAATACAAATACAAATACGATAATTGAAGCTTGTGTTCCAGTCAGCTCTGGAAAATCAGTATCTGAAGGAGACTATACTATCGATGGTGTACCAGGAAAAGGAGCAAAAATAGATTTAAATTTTCTTCATGCTGATGGTGCAAAAACTGGGAAGCTTTTTCCTACAGGTAATCGAAAAGAAATCCTTCATACAAAAGCGGGAGATTTTAATGTCAGTATAGTTGATATAGCTGCACCAGCAGTATTTATTCAAGCGGAGCAATTAGGCCTTACTGGAACAGAGATGCATACTGATTTAACAGCAAAGCAGCTGAATACTTTGGAAATAATCCGTTCATCCGCTGCTAAAAAAATAGGTTTTGTAGAAAGTGTGGAAGATGCGACAAAGGTAACCCCATCAAGTCCTAAAATTATTATGGTTTCTCCGTCACAGACATACACAAATATACATGGAGATATCATAGAGCATCAAACAATTCATTTAACAGCTCGCGCAATGTCTATGCAAAAAATGCATAAAACATTTCCCGTTACTGGCGGAATCTGTACAGCAGCTGCTGCAAAATTGACGGGAACCATAGTTTATGAATGCAGTACTAATCCTTATTATAATGAAGTTATTATTGGCCATCCATCAGGGTCTATGGAATTTTCTATCGACTGTAAAGACAATGGTCAACTGGTTCAATTTAACAAAACAGCTGTAGCTAGAACCTCCCGTCGTTTGATGGAAGGCTACGCTTATGTGCCAAAAGAATTATTTTGGAATGAGACAGAATCTATTTATTAGTCATATTACCAACTAAAATTCTTCATTCATTAAAAATCCAAACGTTTACCTCTCACATTTCTTTCAAGGAGAATACGTTTGGATTTCTTTATAATACTTTTAATCATCTAAATCAATTTCCAATGAAACAATATTCCCCGTATAAGCATTAATTTCAATCGTAGCTTCATCTTCTCCATTGATAATTTCGATTTCATAAACTAAAATGTCGTCATCCGAATCCATTTCCAAATCTGTGACTTCTCCCGGGAATTCTTTTTTGGCAATTTCCATTGCTTCTTCATGTGATATCACAGCATCATTTTCTGCCGCTTGATTATCAGCATTACTGTCTGTTTTTTCTTCGGCAGTTTCTGTGTCCTCATTTGATTCTGGATTTTCATTTTCACCTTCTTTTGCAGGCTCTGTATCGTTTTCTGTTTCTTTCTCTTGATGATGTTCAGCTGTTTTTTCCGTAGCTGTCAAATCAATTACCTGCCCTGTATCTCCATTTAATTTTAAGGAATAGACACCTTGATTCTGCGTGATTTCCATCTGATAAACCGGTTCCCCATTCTCCACACTCAATTCAGGTTCTGTGTGTTGACCGGGATATTGGGCAGTGACAAGGTTACTGATTTCCTCTCTGCTTAGATCCGGATTAGAAGATGTAGCATTAGTCTGATATACGGTTAAACCAATAATACCAAGCACCATCAGACCGCCAATCACCCAGATTATATTTTTACGCATGCTCTATCCCCCCTTTCTCTCTAGTATAAACAGCAGTTTTTATGAAAGCATGATAACTAGATTAGAAATTGATGAGAAAAATGTTATTTGGAAAGAATCCAAGTAAATGTTGATCCCTGACCAATTTCACTCTCCACGGTGATTTCTCCATCATGTCTTTCAATGATTTCTTTAGCAATAGCTAATCCAAGGCCCGTTCCGCCAGTTTCTCGATTTCTGGCACGATCCACGCGGTAGAAACGGTCGAAAATCTTCTCCTGTTCTTCAAGAGCAATACCTTCCCCATCATCTTTAAATTGAATCACAGTTTTCTCCGTATCTGTATGCATTGTTACCAGAACTGCTTCTTCACTATATTTTAATGCATTTTCAATTAATATATATGGGATTTGTTTTAGCTGATCGATATTACCAAAGCTTTCATAATTTCCAGCTTCGGCTTCCAGCTGAATGCTCCGTTCAGGGTATGCCTTTTGGAACGTCTGAATAACCTGCTTTACTATCGTTTGTATATTTACTGCCTGCTTCTGTTCCTCATTTTTATGCTTTGCTAATAATAGCAGCTGCTCTACAAGCTTCTGCATCCGGTCAGCCTCTGAATCAATGGCTCCTACAGATTCATCCAGTAATTCCGGACGCTTCTTTCCTTGACGTTCAATAAGCTGGGCGTAGCTTTTGATAATCTGAATAGGTGTTTTCAGTTCATGAGATGCATTGGATACAAAGGCTTCCTGTTTCTCAAAGTTTTCTTTTAAGGAGTCAATCATTTCATTAAATGTGGTTTCCATTTCGTAAAGCTCATCCTTAGAACGCTCATCCACATCAATCTTCTGCCAATTTTTATTAAGGATATTCCGTCGCATCGTATCCTTTAGCTTTTGAATTGGTGTTAATAAAAAGCGGCTTAAAACGATACTCGCTATAACAGTTGGAATCAGTATCACTGCACTGGAGAATAAAAGCACGTATGTTAATGTCCCCATTGTTTCATCTAAATAAACCAGTTCATTCGCTACCTGAACTGTAACAATTTCGCCACTTTCCCAAATGATTGGTTTTTCGATAACCGCAAAATTGCTTCCTGTGTTGTCGTCTTGGACAATACGGCTTGTTTCTGATGTTGTATAACTTACACTCAAGTCTGTATAACGATTTGATTTTGTCTGCACAGGAAGAACATCATTCTCTGTTTCATTTATAATTCGAATAATTCCGTTCGCTGGCAAATAAGCCTTTAACAGTTCTCCCATTGCTTCTTCCGATAAGGAATTATTTTCGGCAATGGTAGACACTAACGCGTCTGCCTGGATATGAAGCTGATCGATTTCTCCATTGGAAGCCGTTCGGTAAAATAGAAAATAAATTGCCGTATGTGAAATAGCAATCACCAAAAACATAAAAACAGATGAAAATAAAATGATTTTTTTACGTAATGTCATTGGCTTCCTTCCTTAATCGAATAGCCTACGCCACGTATCGTTTGAATATATGCTTTATCATATCCTTTATCTATCTTTTGACGCAGGTAGCGGATATAGACATCTACCACATTTGTTTCACCAATATAGTCAAAGCCCCAGACCTTTTCAATTAATTGTTCGCGTGTCAATACTCTATTTTTATTTTCCAATAGACAGACTAATAAATTATATTCTCTAGGTGTTAATTCAATCATATTACCTGACCGGATAACTTCGTGCGCCGCCGTGTCAATTTGTAAATCGCCTACTTGCAATGTTTCATTACTGCTCCCGCTCTGAACGGTTTTCCGTAAATTCGCACGGATACGGGCTAGCAATTCTTCAATTTGAAAAGGTTTAGTTATATAATCATTTGCACCAAGGTCAAGGCCGTTCACTTTATCATACACTTCATCACGGGCAGTCAGTAAAATAACCGGGGTGTCGTTCTCCTGTCTGCGGACTCTCCTTAATACTTCCAGACCGCTTAATTCAGGTATCATAATATCTAATAAAATAAGACTCCATTCTTCCGCTTCTATATATTCCAGCGCTTGTTTGCCATCTGCTGCAACGATTGTTTCGTAGCCTTCATATTCTAATTCTAATTGCAAAACACGGCTGATTTTTTGTTCGTCCTCAACAATAAGTATTCGTTCCTGCATGGCCTGTGCTCCTTTCTAAAGAAAACATGACACTTCCTCTAACCGGGGTGTCCAACGTACGTTATTTTTTCACTTTTTTATATTTAAAGCATACGAATTAATTATACAAAAAAACTGTCCCCAAAACAGCTGAATGAATAATTACCTACGTAAATCACTCTGCTTTATCAAGCAGAATTGTCTATTCGTTCAATCCTTTTGGGAAACAGTTTAATTCAAGCATGGTCTAAGCCTGCTGTCAAAGCCTTTTAGCCTAGATGTTGTTTCAAGAAATCTGTAACAGAATCCGGCGTTTTGGTATACGCGCTATGCTGATGAGCGATCTTCTCACCGTTTTGGAATAAAAGAATGCTTGGAATGCCCATTACTTCATACTTCTCGGCTAATCCAGACACTTCATCACTATTCACCTCATACCAGTCATAGCCGTTGAATTCTTCCATTACCTCGCCGATGAACATGTCCATACGTTTACAGTCGGGACACCAGTCTGCAAAGAATTTTATAATTACCGGTTTTTCACTTTGAATAATTTCTTGAAATGCTGCTTCTGTTTTAATTGCTTCCATCATCATCTCTCCCATTCCATTTTATTTATATTCTAATCTGCCCAATGCCAATGCTGCAATTAATCCGCCTATAAATAAAAGGATACACACAATAATACTTCCAGCGCCTGCCGGGATACCCGGAAAAACAATGGTAACGGCACCGATAACAAGCCCGATGATAATCGCGTAGGTACTTGTAAAATAATTTCTTAAAAAATAAGCAATAATTTTACTCATAATAATAAAACCAAGTGCAATCCCCGCACCTGCCACAATGATAACAGAAAACTGAAAATTACTGATGGCAGCCATTATCGTTGGATATACACCAAGCAGCATCATTATCATAGATCCGCTAATTCCCGGCACCATCATCACACTGCTGCCGATAAATCCCGCAATAAATAATAAGATATACGTATCTGTATTAATATCTTGAATAACCTGTCCCTCATTCGGATTTAAAATTCCCAATCCGCTAACAACAATGAACCCAATAATCAGCAATATATACTGTTTTGCCTGGAACTTTGTTTTCCCTTCTGCCTTTTGATATAAGAACGGAATTACTCCAATAACCAGTCCTAAAAAGAAAAATTGTGTTTGCGTTGGGTAATGTGTAAACAGCCAATCAATCACTCTGGCAAATAAGAAGATGGCTGTAACCATGCCAACCCCTAACGGAATTAAAAAGCTAAGATGCTTCTTCCAATCCTTACTGAAAAAACCGCTTATTGATGCAATTAACTGTTCATAAATGCCTAATAATACAGCGATTGTTCCCCCGCTTATTCCTGGAACAACCTCTACGGAACCCATAATTAAACCACGATATACATTTTTCCATTCCATGTATGCTTGTTCTCCTTCATATTTCATTACTACCAGGTTATTTTATCAAAAGTGGTCAGAAAAATATACTTTAGAAAAGGTTTTATTCATTAATTTACAAATTGTTCAAATATCATTTACAGAAATAAAGCAGCATACATATATTAAAAAGGCTTTTATCATGACGATGATTGACATATCCTTTATACTGTTGGTATAGATTAAAATAGAAAAGAAAAACTAGATAATAACCATCATTATATATATCGTTGTGTTCAGATTTTTAGGGGGAAGGAAGATGAAACGGTATTTAACATTAATTCTTTTTTTAGTAAGTATTCTTATCATCTATATTGGAGCTAAATTGCAGCTGTATTGGAGCGGCGTTGTTGCATGGGGGCTTGCATTAGTATGCCTTATTTTTGCCGTACACTTTTCAAAATACATTCCGAATGAAAAAGTCTCTAAAAAGAAAAAGAAGGAAATCTAAAAAAATCTCCCCGTTATCCACTGTACTGTAGTGACGAGGAGATTTTCATATTTTATATTACTCCATTTCCTTTAATATCTGTACCCTTCTATCTATTTCTTCATCATCGATTTCACTGTCATTCAGTTGGGTATAATCGATTGTGTAAATATCTTTGCCGTCAAGATATACCTTGCTGACCTGAAATTGCTCTGCAAATTCCGGGGTAGCCTCTGTCATACCAGAAGGAAAGATAGCATAATCTTCCTCTTGTTCTAAAATATTTATTTCAACGGAGCCTAATTCCTCTGCCGTGCTCATCCATTGATCTATATATTCTTCAATCGTCAAATAATCCTTCATATCTGCTAATACTTCGACAGTTAATTGCTGGAGCGGATTATTTCCAATCATGATATCAGCAATGGCATAACCCACTTCTTCCGTATAGTACGCTACGGTTAATGTATCATCAACCGAGCTGAAATCTAATTTTTTTATAGCATCGGCATACTCTCCGTCCAGCTGTTCGATATCCTGACCGCTGTATTCCATCCCAGTATAAGCATCGCTAATCTCATTGCCTTCCCATCAACAAAGGTTGTATCGATTGTTTCTGTGCCGTATATCTTCCAACCATTATCCTCTTTCCGATACAAATTTATCATTTTCATCATAACATACGATAGATGGATTTTTTTAGCAATCTGCGCCATAATAAGATAAAGCGATATTTTATTCAGTCTAACGTTTTTCTGCCTCATCAGCTTAAAAGTTAGTACCCTAAGGATATCTGCTTAAAGGTATGATTTCTTAAAGATTCTTGAAACATATCAATGAAGTTTTTACTGCTAGTTAAGCCGCGGATAATGTATGAATGACCAATTTTGTTTTTAAGCATTGGTGTTGGTATGGGACTGCGATTACCAATGTTGTCAGGTTAATGAGTTTATTGAATATTATATTTGTTACAAATGGGTAGTAAAAAACTATCTAGCGAAGGAAAAATACAGAGGCTCGAATGGGAAAGCGTAGGGTGAAGACCCGTAGAAAAAAAGCGAACTTCTTTTTTTGAGGAGGCTGAGCACAAGCCCATGGAAAGCGTAGTGTTTTTTCGCAGCGGCGTATTACTCTGACATCATTGCTGCGATTACTCGCCCCACCAAGTTCGTTGCATCCTCATCATTTAATACATATAATAAATTTACGGAAACAAGTTACCTTAAGGAAAAATTGGGGGCACAGTCTATATGGATAATAAGGAAAATGAAAAATATATCATTCACTGTCAAAATGAATTTGACCCATTACAGCAAGTCATCGTTGTCCCGCCAGATTATATGAAAATTACAACGGTTATTAATGAAACACAGGCTTATTATGCAACCGAGAATATTGATATAAAAAAAGCAACCGAACAACATGATTTCTTTGTAAAAACGCTGGAGGATAACGATGTCGAAGTCATTTCCCTCCCGGCAAAGCCAAATTTAAATGAGCAAGTTTTTACCCGGGACATTGGTTTTACACTTCATGATACATTATTCGCGGCTAATATGGACCGGGATATTCGCAAGGAAGAAACCATTCTTTTAAAAAAGTGGCTTCGGGACAAACAACTGGACTATACTTCTTTTTCCAACACAAGTATAGAGGGCGGAGATGTGATTCTTGACAACAATCGTATTTGGATTGGCTTAAGCCAGCGCACAAATCAGGCAGCAATCGATTATCTCTGTGAGCAATTCCCTCATCTGGAGGTTACCGCTGTTCCATTGCAGGAGGATATTCTTCATTTGGATTGTGTATTTAATATCCTGGAGGGCGCACAGGCGTTAATTTACCGGGATGGAATGAGTGAAGCTGCCTATCAAATGATGAAGGAGCATTATACATTAATCGAAGTAACCAAAGAGGAACAATTCAGTATGGCGCCAAACATCCTGTCTATCGGAGATAAAAAAGTAATCAGCCTTCCTGAAAATAAACGGGTGAATCATCTATTGAAAGAGCTTGGCTATCATATTATAGAAGTTCCTTTTTCTGAAATTATTAAATCCGGAGGATCCTTCCGATGCTGTACGCTTCCCCTTTATCGGAAGAAGTCATCTTAAACTGCGGGCGCTGATGCAAATAGATCAGCTTTCGCAGTTTTTTTGCAGTCATCTTCCCCCTTTAGCAGGACCTTTTCACCCTTTATTTGTACTTATAATCATTCGATTACGTGAAACATCTTTTTTCTTTTATCAAAAAGGAGTATAATAGATTAATATGGGTAACTGTTTATTTAAATAACAGCTGGACCGTTATTTTTAGAGAATTCTATTTTGTAAGAGTATACATGCAAGAATTTTAGTTTAGGAAGGTTTGTGACGATGATGAGGAAAGATACGAATCAAACAGATGTCATTTTAATCGGTGGTGGAATCATGAGTGCCACGATTGGCTCCTTATTAAAAACACTGCAACCGGAATGGCAGATTAATGTTTTTGAAAAACTTGACCAGACTGCGCGGGAAAGTTCGGATGCATGGAATAATGCCGGCACAGGACACTCGGCTCTATGCGAAATGAACTATACACCGGAACAGGCAGATGGCACGCTTGATATTACGAAAGCAATAAAAATAAATGAACAATTTCAACTTTCGAAACAATATTGGTCTTATCTGGTGAAACAGGGTATATTAGAAAACCCTGGTGATTTTATTCAAAACGTACCGCATTTAAGCTTTGTAGAAGGCGAAAAAAATGTGGAATTTCTAAAGAAACGTGTAGAAGCTCTAAAGGATAATCCATTATTTGAAGGCATGGAGATTACGGATGATGAAGAAAAGTTAAAAGAATGGATTCCGCTTATGATGGATGGACGTAATGATAATGAGGCTATTGCCGCTTCCAAAATTGAGTCAGGTACCGATATCAATTTTGGAAGCTTAACGCGAAAACTGTTTGATCAACTGGAGGAACAAGGCGGGACACGGCTCTACTTTAAGCATGAGGTAGAATCGATTACTCGTACGAAAGATCAATTATGGAAAGTGAAAGTTAAGAATCTATTCAACGGCAAAGTTTCTTATCATAAAGCACGATTTGTATTTATTGGTGCTGGAGGCGGCAGTCTGCCTTTATTACAAAAAACAAATATCCCGGAATCAAAGCATATTGGCGGATTCCCGGTGAGCGGATTATTTATGGTTTGTAATAATCCGGAAGTTGTTGAACAGCATCACGCGAAGGTTTATGGAAAAGCAAAAGTCGGTGCTCCGCCAATGTCTGTCCCGCATTTAGATACTCGATTTATTAACGGAAAACGCTCCTTATTATTTGGTCCTTTCGCTGGATTTTCACCGAAGTTTTTAAAAACCGGTTCAAACTTGGATTTATTTGGATCTATCAAGCCAAATAATTTAACCACTATGCTGGCAGCCGGGGCGAAGGAAATGGCCCTGACAAAATATCTTATTCAGCAGGTGCTCCTGTCAGATGAAAAAAGAATGGAAGACTTACGCGAATTCATTCCTAATGCCAAGAGCGGAGAATGGGATATTGTAGTTGCTGGTCAGCGGGTACAGGTTATTAAGGATACCGATACAGGCGGAAAAGGGACCCTTCAATTCGGGACCGAGGTAATCACTGCAGAAGATGGTTCGATTGCGGCTTTACTCGGCGCTTCCCCTGGAGCATCTGTCTCTGTTGATGTCATGCTTGATGTACTTCAGCGCTGCTTCCCGCATCATTTCACAAAATGGGAGCCGAAAATCAAGGAAATGATTCCATCATACGGTGTTTCGTTATCCGATCACCCTGATTTATTTGCTGATTTAAACAAGGAAATGAATGACACATTGCAATTAGAAGCAGAAAAGGAAGTATTATTAAGCTAAGAAGGTTCATACGAATGAATAATAAAAGGACTTCGCTTCTATAAAAATACTAGAATCGAAGTCTTTTTAATTTAAATTACTTTTATCGGAGTCCAAGACACAGCATTCAATATAAAGGATGACAGTTCTTCTTTATATTTTTCCACTTCCTCCGGAGAATGCTGAAATAAAATCAAGCCTCTTGCCGTAGATTCAATTAAAGATATTACAAATTCACTATAATAATCCGGATGGATATCTTCCCGGATTTCTCCATTTGCTTTTGCAGCCTTCAGATAGTCAGCAATCAGATCATATAATGGACGATAAATGACCTTCCACTTATCGATATCCCCGCTTCTGGTAATCCCTGCGTAAACAATCGAAGGGATTGTTCTATCTTCCTGGTTCACTTCAAAAATACGATCTATTGCCAGGCGTAAATTAGCATCCAGCCCAGCTTCTATATCTCCATGCTCTGTAAGGTATTGCGTATAATTGGAGATGATTTGCTGTGCTAAATCCGGGAGAACATCCATTTTGCTGTTATAGTATAAATAAAATGTTCCTTGAGCAATCCCGGCTTTTTTCACAATCTGGGAGACACGCGTATCTTCCAGCCCTTTTTCTTTAAAAATCTGATAGGCACTCTCTAAAATAAGCTCTTTTTTATTTGATATTCTAGCCACTACTATGCCCCCTTTTGAAAATTTTAAAACTGACTGATTGTCATTCATTTATTTTTATGATACCATACTTCTAGTAAAAGATGAACATTAAAAAATTAAAAGTACTGATTCTGGCAGCCATTGGATACTTCAATCTGTATGTATAAAGCATAAAATAAGACACATAACCAAAATCTATAGGTGAGAAACTACATTGAATTTATTATGTGCAACCGCCAGAGGAAGACAACATATTTATTCTTTTATATCAACTATAGATGTTAGCATTGATTCTGAAATAATAACACATTTTATAATTTTTTATTTACCCGATCGAGAAAAGAGGAGAATTTTTTTGAAAAAAGCTTTTAAAATTACTAAACAAGATATGAAAAACATCATTCGGGTTCCTTCTGTTCTTATTTTAATTATTGGGTTAGCCATCCTCCCTTCTTTTTATGCCTGGTTTAATATAAAAGCATCCTGGGACCCTTACTCCAATACAGAGGGAATCAAAATTGGCGTAGTCAGTGATGATACCGGGACGGAAGTGGAAGACCAATCCATTAATATGGGAGACGAACTGATAGAAAACTTAAAGGAAAATGATTCGTTAGGCTGGCAGTTCGATGATTCCATTGAAGAAGCAGATGAAAAGGTATATACAGGAGAATACTTTGCCACAATTCATATTCCTGAAAGCTTTTCGGAGGATGTAGCCAGTATACTTAATGAAGAACCAAGGAGCGCCATCGTCCAATATAAAGTGAATGAAAAGGTCAATGCCATTGCTCCTAAAATGACCAGCACCGGAGCTACACAAATCACAGAAACCATTAATGATGAATTTGTGCAGACAACGGCAAAAACATTGCTGGAAGAATTTAATAACGCAGGGATAGAGCTTGAAGAAAATCTGCCTACCATGCAAAAAATAAGAGATGCTGTTTATAATCTGCATGATCACATTGATGATATTGATGAAGCAGGCGACCTTATTGTTCAGTTAGACGAAGATCAAGATACGATTCAGAACTATGCAGATACATTAGACAGCTTACAGGAGTACGAGTCGAACATTCGGGAAGGCGGAGATCAGATTCTGACTGCCCAGTCTCATCTGGATGATATCAATCGGCTTGGAAATGCAGTGGTTGAATTAAATCAATCCATGCCTGACATCGAAAATGCTTTAACTCGAATCAGCTCTATCCAGCAATATTTCCCTGCGATTAATCAGGGACTGGAGGATGCTTATGCAGCAAGTATTACTGCCGGCGATACGCTAGCAGATGTACAAGAACGTATTCCAGAGATCAATAATCAAATTCAGGACTATCAAAATCAGGTTGATAATGCACAGGACACGTTAGAAGAGGCCGAACAAGCAACCGATGAAGTATCAGAGCTTGTCAACAGCCGAATCAATGAAGCGGAGGAAATTATCAATGGACTGCCTTCCTTTGATTTTAATACAGAAGAATCCGTAACACCTGATTTTGTGAATAACGTAAAGGATTCAGTTGGTGATTCTCAAGGTAAGCTGGAAGAAATGCTAGAAGAGCTTCGTAATTCAGACAGTCTGGAATCAAATGAGTCCTTAGATAAATTAAGCAGTACTGCTGACGGAACAAAAGAGCAAGGAAATGAACTTTCTGCTGAATTAGAGGATATGCTTACTAAAATAGAAGCGGATAATTTTACGGAAGAAGATATAACTACGTTAAATGAGGCAATAGCTGATTACCAATCCTCTTTCGATGAGGTCAAAGAAGATTTAGCAAATGCTGAATTTGTTCCAGATACCTCACAAAATGAAGAGAACGAAGAAACCGATGAGAATAGTGACAATGCCGAAGAAGGTACCGAAGAGAATAACGAAGAAAGCAGCAATGACGCGGAAGAAAACACAGAACAAGAAAGCGAAGAAAATAACGATAATGCTGCAGAAGAAACAGAGCAATCCGAAGATACACCGGAAACGCAGCAGCGTGATGAAGAAATCGACCAAGTCATTAATGAACTTCATGACGATACGATGCAGGCTTTTGATGAAATTTCCAATGTATTGGATCAAAATATAGACCTTGCTAAAAGCAATATACAGCAACTGCCTGAATTGATTGCCATGAAGGAAAATCCTGACCGGGCAGAGTATGCAGAAGAGCAACTTCAAGCGATTCAGGACAGTATTGAAGGGCTTCAATCCTCTATTACAAGCACGGAGAACTCACTTGCTTTATTAGAAACTCCGGAGAATAAAGAGGAGTTGGATAACATTCAAGAGGCTCTTGAAAGCGGCGATTTTAATTTAAATAATGTCATTGATTTTCTGGAAAACGGAAATTTAGACCTTAGCCAGTTAGAAGACGTGAAGGATAACGCCATAAATGATTTGAATACGTTACAAACCTTTAACGAGGACACATTAGAACCATTTGTGAATAATGCTTTCACTACGTTAGAAAATAGGTTAAATGATGCAGATTCCAAGTTAAGTGCCGCATTGGAATATACTGATTTAGCTTCTAATTATTTATCGGAAGCAGCAACAGTTGTTAATGATTCCCAATATTATTTAAACCTTTTAAATGAGAACTTACCATATTATGAAGAACAATTCAGTGATGTCTCTGATACTGTAAATCAACACTTCCCTGAATTTAAAAATGGTGTGGATATGGCAAGCGGCTTTTTCCAGAATGATATGCCGCATTTAGAAGATGAAATAAATAATTTAGCCGGCTTTGTTACAAACGATATGGATGATTTAATTGCCCAATATGAGAATTTGAATTCCCTTGTGCAGGATAATTTACCGGAAGCGCAGGAAGCTATTGGAGAAATGGCCGACTTTATCCGTGATGATTGGCCAGGATACAAAGAGGATATTCAAAATGCCTATGACCGGATAAAACAGATGGAAGACGATCAAATTATCGAGGAATTAATTGCTGCATTGCAGAATGACTTGAGTGATGAAACAGAGTATTTCTCCCGTCCGGTACAACTGGATGAAGAAAAATTATTCCCTATCCCGAACTACGGTTCAGCCAACACACCATTCTACACTGTGCTGGCAATATGGGTTGGTGCATTACTGCTTTGTAATTTGATTACAACGGATCTAAAAGATAAAAATAGAGAAGAATTCAGCTTAAGAGATATTTATCTTGGCCGAATGACCTTGTTCTTGATTGTAGCTATTTTACAAGCGGTCATTGTTTCGCTCGGCAATATCTTTATACTCGATGCTTATATGGCACACCCTGTTTACTTTACACTCTTTAGCGTCTTGATTGCGTTAGCGTTTATGATTATCGTATACACGTTAGTTTCCTTATTTGGAAACGTCGGAAAGGCGATTGCGATTATCTTTATGATTCTGCAATTATCAGGCGGCGGCGGAATGTTTCCAATCCAAGTAGCGCCGGAATTTTTCCAGGCTATTCACCCATTCCTGCCGTTCACGTATGCTATTGATATTCTAAGAGAAGCGACCGGCGGTATTGTATGGTCTGTTGTTTACAACCGATTCCTTATACTGGCGATTTTCCCGGCTATCTTTATTCTGTTAGGATATACTTTCCGGCCATGGATTGCACCGCGTGTTCATAAAGCCTATCTTAAGAGCAAGAAAAGTAATATGATTGATTAACAAAATGATGATCATGTAATAATATTAAGATTACAAACAGCCTGGCCAGCGCTTTGCCGGGCTGTTTTTTTATGCAATCCTACTTTTTCTATTTAGAAGGGACAGACAACAAAAATCTTTTTTCATCAACGGGTCGCGTTCCAGATTATCAAGATTTTCAAGAAAGGAAATATGCTTTCAAAACGCCCTTTAACGAATGACACGTTTTCTGATAAAATGATTAGTATCTTTTCTTTTTTAAAGGCTGTTCAAAATGGAGAATAACAACGGAGGTTTATAGTGAAGTATTTCATAATGATTTTACAAATTGGTATTTTATTTCTTTTTAATTTTATTGGCCAGCTTATTCAAGGCTTCTTCTCCCTGAGTATTCCCGGCAGTCTTATTGGGATGCTGCTGCTTTTCAGCCTGTTATTTTTCAAAATAATTCCTTTAACGTGGATGCAGGCTGGTGTTGATTTTCTTTTAAAAG
This sequence comes from Oceanobacillus sp. M60, assembly GCF_053839645.1. Lineage (NCBI taxonomy): Bacteria > Bacillati > Bacillota > Bacilli > Caryophanales > Bacillaceae > Oceanobacillus > Oceanobacillus sp. M60. Next base: position 87,933 of record NZ_JBSSNH010000001.1, read on the forward strand.
ATATCCCATTTTTCTTTATCCCGGTTACCATTGGAATTATCCAGTACTTAACCTTTTTTTATGGCAAAGGCAGCTTGACCATTCTATTGGTTATTGTTAGTACCTTTATTGTTATCGGTGTCAGTGGGATTGTAACAAATTTCATCTTAAAAAGAGGTGAAATCCTATGACTAATTTCTTTATTGGGATAACGGCAATTGCAGGAACGTTTATCCTGTACCGGTTATCCAAGAGGATATATCGAAGGAAACCAAGCCCATTTACCATGCCTATTTTCCTTTGTACGGCAAGTATGGTCATTTTCTTATCCTTAACAGGAATCTCTTATGAAACCTATATGATTGGCGGGCAGTGGATTGATCTTTTTCTCGGTCCTATCGTTGTCTCTCTGGCTGTTCCTTTATACAGAGAAATTCACTTAATCAAAAAATATGCAGGTGCGATAGGTATCGGTATATTTGCCGGTTCTCTGACCGGTGTTTTTACTGGAATAGCAGGAGCAAAGCTATTAGGTTTTGATGACTGGCTGATTCAGACTGTTGCTGCTAAATCTGTAACTGCTCCTATTGCGATCAGTATTACGGACACAGCAGGCGGGAATATTTCCCTAATTGCTGTATTCGTTATGTTAGCTGGTGTCAGCGGAGCAATGTTTGGGCCTGTTATTTTAAAAATTTGCCGGATTGAGCATCCCATTGCTAAAGGACTCAGTATTGGAACGGCTTCTCATGCAATAGGGACGGCAAAAGTATTAGAGGACAGTGAAATGGAAGGCGCCATCAGTGCTTTATCTATGACACTCAGTGCTGTGGTTGTTTCTTTTCTTGTTCCGATATTCTTATTATTATTTATTACATCATGAAAACATTCGTTATTTTTGTACATAAAAGGTACGCTGTATCTTGTTTCTGTATTGCGCTGTTATTACTTAGCAATGCAAGGAGGTGGCTTTGTTGAAAAGGGTTTGGCTATTCTTTGGATTGGCTGGCATACTGCTTCTTTCCGGCTGTTTTAATAAAAGTCAAAAAGGCGATGAACTGATTGCCTTTTATAATCATTGGATGGAGAACTGGGAGATAGATAGTTCTACATACTCCTCTCTTAATTGGGCAGAGGATGCCGAAGAAATGTTACTTATTATCGAAAACGATATATTGCCTGTTTTAACAAAAAGTGTTGACTATCTGGAGCAGACAGATTTGGAATATCGTGCTGTTAATGATTTAAACGAATTACTATTAGACAGAGAGTCTTATTTATTAGCATTATTCCAAGAGCTTGCTGATGAGTTAAACCCTGACAGTACGGAATCAGAAACAGAAATTGCTTTGGAGAAATTCAATGAAAACAGCATGCCAATTGCTGATAAAAATAAAGAATTTGCAGAGAGCTTAGATACGTTAATGGATAAATATCATGTCTATTGGATTACCGAGTATGACTCAAATGGAGAAAAATTAGAAAGATTAGGAAAGGACAGATAAGGAAGGCAGAAAGGAAGGAACGCTTTGCGAAATATTTTTGGGTCTGTGCTATATTTATGTATCTTTATTATATTATCTGGCTGCGTTGATTCTCATGACAAGGCAGAAGTGGGAAGCCTGGACGTACTGGAAGACTTTATTCATGAATTAAATCACGGCGACCTTATTATTGATTCAGATGATCCGGAAGAGGTCATCGAAACAGTTGACGATCAGCTGGGCGAATATTTTTCAGGTGATTTTTCCAGAAAAGTTGCCTATCAAATCCGAAACAGCATGGAAGGAAATCCGGATTATGAAGAAACTCCTGAAAATATCACTTTTTTTCTAACAAATACGGGTGACGGATTCCGCTATTCTCAAATTGAAGCTTCCAGAAGAAAAGGCGTATCATCCTGGCTGACACAGGACGATAAAATCGTAGGCACAGAGATTCGTATCACCTTGCCATCCGATATTCCTGATCAGGATTCCAAATACGAGCTGTACGACAATATTACGATGATGAAAATAGATAATAAATGGTACATCGATGATATTGAATATTTTGATGAGAGATATGTTCAATGAATCCAGCAAAATGATTCAAAGCGCCGTAATCTTTAAAGTGATTAGGCGCTTTTGGCAGCTTCAATCGTTCTACAAACTCATCTTCCTATTTCAGAATCCAGCAAATCTGTAATAAACATATGTCCTGGAGCATGTGTGATCATTATTTCAATTTTTGCTTGAAGTGCTACAAGCTGCGGTGTTACACCACACGCCCAAAACACTGGAATTTCATCTTCCTTTATTTCTACAGGATCACCATATTCAGGGGCCTGCAGGTTTTTGATTCCCAGCTTCTCTGGATAACCAACCTGTACCGGTGCGCCATGCATCGTTGGGAAGGCCGATGTGATTTGAACAGCTGCGGGCACATGATCTGCGCGAATCGGACGCATGGAAACCACCAGATTCCCTTGAAAGTCCCCTGCCCCATGACAGGGCACATTGGTTTCATACATCGTAACATTTTGTTTGTTTTCTATATGCCTCAAAGGAATTCCAGCCGCCCTTAAAGCATTTTCAAAGGTAAAGCTGCATCCAATCAAAAAGCTGATAAAATCCTCACGCCATTCTTCTGTAATATCCATCACTTCATCTGCCAGCTTCCCGTGTCTAAAAATTCGATATCTCGGAATATCCGTTCTGATATCTGCATCCGGCGCAGAGCTTACAGGTGTATAGGAGCCAGCATCCGTCACTTCAATCAATGGGCAAGACTTCGGATTTCGCATACAAAATAAGAGAAAGTCATACGCATGCTTCTTTGGAACAATGACCAGGTTTGCCTGTACATGAGTTGGAGCCAGCCCTGCTGTGGGTTTAGTCCACTCTCCTTTTCGAATAGCCATTCTTTCCTTTAACACTGCTATCACCTCTGCAAAAATATTTTATTTGAAGTAAAAACTGTTCTCTTTCCCTATAAAGTTTTTGTGCCTCTTCGACATCTACCTCCCGGAAACAAATTTTGCCGCCCGGAACAAGCTGAGCTACTTTGGGAAGGTCAACAGAAATAACTGTAGCAATTCTCGTATATCCTCCAGTCGTTTGCCGGTCAGCCATCAATATGATTGGCTGGCCATTCACCGGCACTTGCACACCTCCAAACGGAATGGCATCCGACCAAATATCTGCTCCATTTTTATGAGCAATAGCCTTGGATTGAAGCCGATACCCCATCCGGTCTGCCTGCGGACTAACAAGATGTACGTTATTGAAAAAGTTATCTATTCCTTCCTTTGTAAATCGCTCCATATGTGGACCTTTCACGACACGAAGCTCTACCTCCTTGCGGTACCTGGGGATTTCTGTATGCATTAATCCAACTCCTGCTTTTCCATTCACCGCATAACCGAAAATCGTATCTTTCTTTTCAACGTGCTTCCCAATTCCAGCTTTTTGGTAAGTTGATTTACTACCCATAACTACTGGTGAGTCAAACCCGCCCGAAACAGATAAATAAGTCCGCACCCCCGATTGAGGAGCGCCAAACGTCACATAATCATCCTTTTTAAGCTGGATTGATTTCCACATCGGTGCGGCTTTGCCATTTATCATAGGACTTAAATCTGCGCCACAAATAGCTATCGTTGCTTCCGATAATACAACCAGCTCCGGACCCATCATGGTTATTTCCAGACAGGCCTCATCTCTTCTATTTCCCACTAAGAGATTGGCTGTCTGCAAAGCGAATGGATCCATTGCTCCGGAGACAACAACCCCGTATTTTTGAAAGCCGGTTCTTCCCAAGTCTTGGATGGTTGTTAACAGTCCCGGTTTAATTACTTTAAAAAGCGGCTGCTGCTCCGCTTTATTCTCCAACACGTTTCATCCGAATCCCTTCTTGTTCCAAACGCTGCCGCAATTCCTTTGCAAACAGAAGGGCATGCTGTCCATCTCCATGGACGCAGATGGTGTCGGCTTCCACCTGGACTTCCTCTCCATCAACGGAGGTGACTTTTCCTTCAAAAACCATACTGCGTACTTGTTCAATTGCTTTTTCTACCTCTGTAATCATTGCATTTTTTTCTGTTCGAGCTGTCAACGAGCCATCCGATTGATACGTTCTGTCAGCAAATACTTCTGAGGCTGTTTTTAATCCGTATTTTTTTCCCGCACGAATCAATTCACTTCCTGATGACCCAAAGAGAATTAATTGTTCATCTACTTGAGCTGTCGCCTTCGCAATTGCTTCAGCAATCTCCCGGTCTTTCGCTGCCATATTGAACAAAGCTCCATGCGGTTTCACATGCTGCATAGGCACCTCATGAATATTACAAAAGGCCTTTAAAGCACCAATTTGGTAAGCTGTTAAATGAAAAACTTCATCTGGATCCACTTGAATGGCTCTTCTGCCAAAACCAATCAAATCTGGAAAGCCTGGATGGGCTCCAACCCCTACCTGCTTTTCTTTAGCCATTTTAACGGTTTTTCCCATAACATTATAATCTCCGGCATGAAAGCCGCAAGCAATGTTTGCAGAGGTGACTACCTCCAAAATTTCGTTATCAAGACCTATCGTATAAGCTCCAAAACTCTCCCCCAAGTCACTGTTTAAATCAATGCTTCTTTGTTTCATCATGGAACACTTCCTTTCTCACTTTATAGCTGCCGTCCTTTACCGCTTGTTCTATTGCTTCATACTCCTCTTCCGTAATCGAAACAAAGCGGATTTTATCTCCTGCCTGAAATAAAAATGGATTCTCTTGGGAAGAATCAAACAAGGTGACAGGTGTACGTCCTATAATATTTGCACCGCCCGGGGACTGTAATGAGTATATCACCGTTTGCTCCCCGGCGATTCCTACCGATCCTGCCGGCACATGTAATCTCGGGCTTTCCAGCCGCGGTGTGCAAATGGATTTAGACAGTCCGCCCATATAAGGAAAGCCCGGCAGAAATCCCATCATATAAATAAGATAATCTGTACCTGAATGATTCTCAATCACTTCTTCTTTTGTTAATTGATTAGAAACGGCGACATGGTCTAAATCAGAACCAGCTTCCCCGCCGTACAAAGTTGGAATAAATATCCGATTCCTCTGCTCCACTTTATCCCGTGATGCATAACTGGATAAAGTGGATAATTCTTCACAGATTGCATGATACGTAAGCTGGTCCGGCAAATAATAGACAGAAACGGAATCATAGGCAGGAACCCATTCTACAATACCTTTAATACGCTCTTTTTTTAGCAGAAGGCAAAAGCTCCTGATCTTTTTATTTAGCCGGGAGGAAACCTGTTCGCAAAACTGTACCCGTATCCCTGTATCTCCTAACGGCTGAAAGATGATATTTTGCATAGCGATTCCTCCAGCTAACCTATTATATTAAATGATAATAAAGCCAAAAGTACCGTAATGGCAAATACAACCCAGCCTGCAATATTTATCCATAGCTTGTTGACGTTCTCGGCCAGCATTCGGCGGTTGTTCATGACAAACAACAAAAATAGAACGATAACAGGCAAAATTAAGCCATTTGCATATTGAGAAAACACAATAATTTCAATCGGACTGTATCCCAAACCTGAAAAAATGATTCCAATTAAAATAATAACCATCCAAATGGCTCTGAATTTCATGGATTTTAAATTCCTGTCCCAGCCAAAAACTCCTGAAATAGCATAGGCTGCTCCTAGTGGCGCCGTCATCGTTGATGTAACACCTGCAGCAAAAATACCAATCGAGAATACATATTTTGCCCAAGAACCAAGCAGCGGCTCTAATTGAATAGCCATTTCAGCTGGATTATCAATTGTTGTGCCAAGAGGAAAAGCCATTGCGGCAGTGATTACAATCGAGGCCGTAACAATACCGACCACAATCAGCGATATAACAATGTCGAACCGGCTTTCCCCTATCCCGCTTTTATCCTTCCACCGCTCCTGAACCGTTGCTGACTGCAAAAAAAGCGTATACGGAACAATCGTTGTACCGATTAAGGAAATCACAAGGATAATAGAGCCATCCGGAATTGTCGGTATAAATGCACCTTCAAAAATAGCCGATAAATCAGGTTTAACTACAATTGCCGTAATTAAAAAACTGAGTACCATTAAACCAATTAATACAATGAAAACTTTTTCAAGTATTTTGTATGTGCCAAACCAGAGCAGCAACCCGGCTGAAATACCGATAATTACGCCCCATGTCTGGATAGGGAAACCTGTTAAGGTGGTCAGACCGATGGCACCGCCGACGATATTGCCTGTCTCATAAGCTGCGTTGCCGACTCCAATAGCAGCGACAACTAATATGATTGTCAACACCCTTAATAAAGGATTTTCAAACTGTTCTCTAAAAGCTGTGCCCAAATCTTTTCTTGTAACAATTCCTAAGCGGGTGGTCATTTCCTGCAAGACCATGGTAGCAATAACGGAGAACAGCAAGGACCAAATCAAGATAAAACCGAATTGGGCACCAACCTGACTGGCTGTTGTTATCGTTCCCGGCCCGATAATAGCAGCTGCTACAATAGCGCCTGGACCGACATTCTTTAACCTTAATAAAATCTTTTTCATGGTAACTCCCCCATTGTTTATGATGTTTAAACAAACTTTCAGATTTTAAAAAGGCTGATTTTGGCAGTATTTCATCGTTAGCTTTGCTACAATCCGAAGAAGCGTACGATGGATGACTGAAATAAGTGTAAGCAAGTCTAGTTTTGTTTTTCAACCTTTTCTGCTTCGATGTCATCCACCCGTCATCATTTCATTTAACCTCGTTAATTAAAGCGTTTTCATTTTTGACTTTAAATGTAACTCGATAAAGGAGATTTCATCAAGTTACATTCATTTTTTAGCTTGCTCTAATTAACAATTCCAGTATATTCTTTATAAGCTCACTCCAGCAACCAATTGAATTTCAACAGGTGCATTTCCCGGTAACGAGGATACACCAATTGCTGCCCTGCTGCCTATCCCCGCCTCCCCCAATTGTTCAGATAAATATTCGGAAGCAGCATTTGCCAGACTTGAATGGGATTGAAATGTTTCCTCTGCATTCACATAAACGGTGAGTGATAATATCTGCATGAGTTGTTCTCCCTCCATAAGTGTGTTTACAGCAGCAGTTAAGGCATTTGCAGCTGCTTGTCTGACTGCTGGATAATAGGTTGATACAGGCTCTGCTGCAATAACTTTTCCGCTCTGAAGCAGCACACCATTCTTTCTTGGTGTCATCCCGGCTGTATAAATAATATTTCCAAACCGGGATGCAGGAAGGTATTTCCCCTGTGGAATCAGATTATTCCCTTCATTTGATGGATGCATTTCGATACGCCTCCACTACTTGGATAACACGTTCCATTGCTTCTACCGCCGCTTGATGATCCTGTGAAAAATTTATCCGAAAGCTGTCACCGAATTGTGGACCGAATTCCGTTCCTGGTGTTACGGTCACACCAGCCTGAAGACGAAGTGCTTTCACAAACTCATTGATTGAAATACCCAGTTCCGGAATTCTCGGGAATAAATAACTGCCCGCTTCTGTCGCTCTTACCTGAAACCCCTCAGCTGCACGTATTTTGGCGACCAGGTCATCACGGATTGCCTGATGCGCTTTAATTCGCTCCTCCATCCAGCCTGCCGGTTCAGAAAACCATGTTTTCAAGACGGCCTGATTATATCCGCCAGCGCGCAATGATACAATAGCCTGCAGTTTTTCCATTCGGTTAATCATTTTTGCCGATCCAAAAGCGACCCCTAACCTGTATCCGCTAAGTGATTCTGTTTTAGAAGGTCCCATGATCGTAATGACATTTTCTCGATCAATCCGGTTCTCCGCACATAAATGAGTATACGTCCGTCCTTCAAAAATTTGCCGCGAGTAGAGTTGATCAACAATCACGGTTGCCCCGTATTGCTCTGCTAAACCGGCAATCTCCTGAATTTCATCCCGGGAATAAATAACACCCGTCGGATTATTTGGATTAGAGAACAAAAAGAGTTTTACTCCTGATTTAAAAGCATCCTCCAGCTGCGTTAGCTCTAAACCGGCTGATGTGTCTGTTTTGTAATAATCCAGCTGGACAGGAACGACTTCCCCATCAAAAAATTCAACAAGCTTCCGATTGGCAAAATAGTCCGGTTCTACAATAGCAACCTTATCTCCTCTGGCCACCGTTGATCCCATTGCTAGAAATAACGCTCCTTGGGTTCCAGGTGTTAGGATAACATGTTGATCCGGGTCAATGCTTGTGTTCGTAAAATCAGCAAGCTTTTCAGCTAGCTTCTCCCGGATATCCATCCCCCCGCGATATTCTGTGTAGGCCTGCTTCCCTCCAAGATGAACTCCTTCCACAAAGGCATCTAAAGAGCCCGGAATTGGTTGAAAAGCATCCACATCCCCATGTGAAAAGTCCACCGGCCTACCGGGAATTTTCTCAAAAGGAACATCGATTTCATTCGTTTTCTGGCGTCCTTCTTGACCAGGAGCATATTCCGCACCAAGCTTTAAAAACTTTTCTTCTATCAAATCCATGATTAACCCTCTTTTCTATAATTGAAAAATAGTATACCTTTACAAAATATCTGCAAATTCATTATAGTTATAATAGTATCCCATCTTAGATACGAACTCCAATACGAAATAATTTATAACACTATAGGTATTTCTCTATACATAATTTGAGGAGGAATGAAATGCTGAAAAATATGGAATATGTATATGCAGTATATTTAAATAAGAGCTTTTCGAAAGCTGCCGGCGAATTATATATTTCTCAGCCGGCACTCAGTGCAACGATTAAAAAAGTGGAAGAAGAGATAGGTCTTCCTATTTTCGATAGAAGCAGCAATCCCATCCAATTAACAAAGGCTGGAGAATATTATATTGAATCCATCGAGACTATTATGAACATTGAAAAAGAAATGAGGAGTTATTTTAATCACTTAGCAGAGGATAATCAAGGTACCATCAGTGTTGGAGGCGCATCCTTCTTTTGCACACATATCCTGCCGAAAATCGCTCAAGAGTTTAAGGAAGAATATCCCGATTATAAGGTAAATCTTCTGGAAGCCAATGCGGATGATCTGATAAAATGTCTGCGCACAGGGATTGTTGATATGATGATCGATGTCGAGAAAAAGGACATTTCTAAAATGTTTGATTCCTTTGTCTGGGCGGAAGAACATATTTTACTGGCAGTGCCTTCAAGCTATGAAATAAATAATAAGCTTCGTAACTATCAAATCACCTTTCAAAATATAGCTAATGGAAACTATTTAAGTGAACGATATCCTAAGGTAAACCTGAAAGAATTTCAGAAGGAAGATTTTCTGCTATTAAAAAAAGGGAATGACCTAAACCAGCGAAGTTTAAAAATGTGTAGAAATGCCGGTTTCACACCAACCATATCCATGTACCTTGACCAGATGCTGACTTCCTATTACATTGCCAGTAATGAAAAGGGAATCGCTTTCGTTCGGGCCAGCGTCACGCATTACTTAGAAGCAACCAATAAATTATGCTTTTACAAAATTGATGATGACAACGCCCGTCAAAATATTATGCTGTATTATAAAAAAACACAGCCGCTTCCGAAAGTCGGCACAGATTTTATTTCATTTATCAAGGAGAAAAAAATCGATCATCTGTGAGTTTTAATACGCTGTAAAAAATGATTTTGCAGAGCGCTGGGAAGCACGCATTTCAGATTTATATGAAGCAGAAAAGGAGTGACCGTTTTTCCCTTCTGCTCAGCAGGGGAAATGGCGGACACTCATACTGCCATAAATAAAGAATCACTTACTTGAATGAGGAGCACCAAGCAAAAATTTAATTGTTAACTTACTGTTTTAACTCTTTCCGCTATTTTTTGTGTAACACGCAGAAATGCTTCTATTTCCTCCACACTATTGCAGTGTAGGGGAGATACCCTTACAACACCGTCGAGATCAAAAGACTCTAACATTCTTTTAGAATAAATACTGGAAGCAGCACGCTCATAAACCACAATATGCTCCGCTTCATATTGCCGAACAGCCTCTTGATAATCTAAGTGATCAATTGTTATTCCGATAATCAGATCCCTCTTAGATAAATCTTCATCATCTAAATGGACGGTAACGCCAGGGATATTTCTTAATCCTTTTACTTTATCTGTGCCATGAAGTATCGCTTCCAGCAATGCTCTTTCATGTAAAGCGATCCGTGTCATTCCTTCCTCATACAGCCTTCTTCTATCCTGTTTCTCCGAAAATTTACTCCCTATCCAGCAGACATAATCGACAATTTCGCTAAGAGAAGCAAAATGACCCGGTGTGGAGCTTCCCAGCTGCAGATCACTGTCATCCTTTCCAGTTAAACGTTGATGCGGAAGCGCTGCTGCCCTTTGGGAAATATATGCAAAACCGCTTCCTCTTACCCCGAAAAATTTATATGGTGCAAAGTTAATCGCATCTACAGGGGTTTTTTCGATATCAATGATACCGTGCGGAGCATGCTGCACAGCGTCGACGATAATGTATAAATCCGGCTTGATTTTCCTGGCTTCCTTTACAATCATTTCAATATCTAAAATCGTACCTGAAATATTAGATGCATAAATCACACTTAAAAAGCTTGTATTCTCATCAATCAGTCTGGTGATTTCCGCAACATCCACACCTCCAGTTACCCGGTTTGTTTTAGCTACACGAAATTCTTTTCCCAGCTTATTTGCATAAAACTTGGCAGCATCATAAGCGGACGGATGCTCTAATTCCGTTGTCACAATATTGCTTCCCTCTATATTTTCCGCAATGACACCGGTTGCTGCAAACATTGCTTGAGACGCAGTAAAGTAAGTGGCAATACTTCCCTGCTTTGCATTAAATATCGTTCTTGCATCTTCTATGCCTCTTTGCTCCACTTCGAATAAAAATTTCGCTGTGTCATGATTGCGCAAAGGGTGGTCAGGCATCAAGTCGTACTGAGCAAATTTCTGATTGGCAGTTTTTAACCGAAAAGAACCGCCGGCATTGTCTAAAAACACCCGCTTTTTCTGTGTCAACGGATCCATATCAATATAGGCGAACCTGTCTCTAATTTCTTCTAATAATTCATTGCTAAATAATCTGCCCTTCGTTAATCCCGCCATTTTATCCCTCCAATAATTTTTAGTGGTGATACAAGCCTGCTTCAAATGAAATTTTTCGATACAAATCAGGAAGACTTTAACTTATATAATATGCTATCAGCTGTTTCTCTTTAATTTACATATTTTTTCTATAATTATAATAGTAGTACTTCTTATACGTTTACTCCAATACAAAATAAATTATAATCATATATATTTTCTTCTATGCTGACTGACTATTTAGATGGCATAAAACGAAACTTCACTCCTTGGGAGTTTTTATGGACGGTTCTTCATCAAAATCCATGGGGATAAACTACATTCAATTTGGTGTTAGCTTCGGAATTCTTCTGCGTTAAAAATTATATACTTCTCTAATATAAAAAAGCCGGTTCAATTCTTACTATTTCTAGTAAAAATCGAACCGGCTTTTCTGGCAGCTTATGCTTCCACTTCATTACTTACTTTTTTTCGCTGCTTTTTCACGTTCGTTTTTATTTAAGATTTTCTTACGAAGACGGATTGTTTCTGGTGTTACTTCACAATACTCATCCTCACTTAAATATTGCAGGGCTTCCTCCAGAGACATATCTCTTGTCTTACGGATAGTGGATGTCTGGTCTTTTGTAGCTGAACGCACGTTAGTTAAGTGCTTTTCTTTTGTGATATTAACCGTTAAGTCATTCTCACGATTATGCTCTCCGACAATCATCCCTTCATAAACTTCCGTTCCGGGAGTAATAAAGATAACTCCGCGATCCTCCAAGTTCATGATTCCATAGGTAGATGCTTTCCCTTTTTCCAATGCAACTAGCACACCTTCACGGCGGCCGCCGACCTGTCCTTTAATCACAGGCTCGTATGCCTCAAAGGTATGGTTAATAATACCATAACCGCGTGTCTGCGACATAAATTCTGTAGTATATCCTAAAAGACCGCGGGATGGCACTTTAAACTCAATACGAACTTGTCCGTTTCCTTGATTAGCCATATCAAGCATTTCGCCTTTACGTTCTCCTAAGGATTCCATAATTGCTCCTGTGTGTTCTTCCGGAACATCTACTTGGACACGCTCCATCGGTTCACATTTTACACCGTCAATATCTTTGATGATTACTTCCGGCTTAGACAATTGAAGCTCATAGCCTTCACGGCGCATGTTCTCAATAAGAATAGACAAATGCAGCTCTCCGCGTCCGGAAACAGTCCAGGCATCTGGTGAACTGGTCGGTTCCACACGTAAGCTTACATCGGTTTCTAATTCTTTTAATAAACGCTCTTCAATACGGCGGGACGTAATATACTTCCCTTCTTTTCCGGCAAATGGACTGTTGTTTACAACAAAGGTCATCTGCAGGGTCGGCTCATCAATACGCAGCCATGGAAGCGGATCAGGATGCTCAGCCGGACATACCGTTTCACCGACATTTAAGTCTTCCATTCCAGCCAGAGCTACGATGTCACCAGAAACAGCTTCTTGGATTTCAACCCGTTTTAAACCAATGAAACCAAATAATTTGGAAACACGGAAGGATTTTTGTGATCCATCTTCTTTTAATACAACAACCTGCTGTCCTACCTTGATAGAACCGCGGACCACACGTCCAACTCCGATTCGGCCGACATAGTCATTATAATCCAGTAAAGTTACTTGAAACTGTAACGGCTCTTCTCTTGTATCAGCTGGAGCCGGAATATGCTCCATAATGGTATTAAAGACTGGATCCATTGTTTCCTGCTGATCTTCCGGCTCTAATCCGGAGGTTCCATTTAACGCAGATGCATAAACAACAGGGAATTCTAATTGGTTATCGTCCGCTCCTAATTCAATAAATAAATCTAATACTTCGTCAACGACCTCTGCCGGTCTGGCATTTGGACGGTCAACTTTATTTAATACCACAATTGGTGTCAGTTTTTGTTCTAAAGCTTTTTTTAATACGAAACGTGTTTGCGGCATGGTTCCTTCGTAGGCGTCCACGACTAAGGCAACACCATCAACCATTTTCATAATACGTTCCACTTCACCGCCAAAGTCGGCGTGACCTGGTGTATCAAGGATATTAATTGTTGAATCTTTATATTTTACAGCTGTATTTTTCGCTAAGATAGTAATCCCGCGTTCACGTTCTATATCTCCAGAGTCCATCGCACGTTCATCTACGTGCTCGTTTTCCCGAAAAGTCCCAGAATATCTTAATAGCTGATCCACTAACGTTGTTTTCCCGTGGTCAACGTGTGCAATAATTGCGATATTACGAATATCATTTCTTAATTGCATAAATAGTACGCTCCTCTAACATATCGAATGTAAAACCAATTTATTATATCATATAATGAGGAAATTTGTAAAATTGTTTTTCTTTCCTTTAGGATGTGTTGATTGCTCATGTATTATTATAACAATGTATTTTATATTATCATTTCATGAAGGATTTTCACCAAAATAGCTGGATGACTTAGCAGATATAATTTTACTGTAAGCAGCCGCTATAGAAATATACTGCGTTTCCAGAGACTTGTCTTTAGCTCCCTTTAAAGAAGCCTTGCTAATTGCGGGACCACAGGCGCAGACCAAAGTATAGTCATATTTATGCCTGCGGCGGAAAAAGAAAATCGCTTTTTCTGCGGAGCTTTACACTGGGGCTGCGATAAAAAAGACCTCTTCCACGCCCAATCAGGCAAAGAAAGAAGTCTTTTTATCATTCATTAAGATTTTATTTTTTTATTTCCTTTCGGCTTACTAGAAACAGGCAGGCACATGGTAAACTTCGCTCCACCTAATTTTTTCGACTGCCCGGCATATATCTTCCCGTTTGACTGTTCAATAATTGCACGTGCAATCGCCAGTCCCAGTCCCGTTTCTCCGCCTTTTCCTTTGATAAACCGGTGGAATATTTTATCCATATCTTCCTTGGTAATCCCTTTTCCGTCATCCTCTATATCAAAGAAAATCATATTCTTTTTCTTATATACATGGATAGATATCTCTTTATTGGCATACCTGATTGCATTAAATACCACATTGGAAACAGCTCGCAGGAGCTTTTCTTCATCTGCATGTATCGTTATGGAGCCGTCCACCTTCTGATGAAGGTCCAGTTTATTTTCATTGACGATTGGCAATGCTTTGCTCACAATCCCGTCCACAAAAGCCTGCACATCGATTTCTGTCTCCTCGTACACATCCGGCTGAGAGTCCAATTTGGCAAGTAAAATCATTTCATTGATGATTTTCTTGAGTCTGTTTACTTCTGTCACCATGACATCCAGCCCTTTCTCGGTATCTTTTTCATCAAAAATACCATCACGGATTCCTTCTGCGTAGCCTTGGATTGTCATCAATGGTGTTTTCAGCTCATGGCTCGCATTTTGAAAAAAGGTCTGCTGCGATTTCATATATTGCTCTAATGTCTGTGACATCTCGTAGACACTCTGTTCCACTTCTTTTATTTCTCCGCTGGCCCGGATCCGCTTCATCTGGTCAAATTGGCGGTTTTCCACCTTCTTCAATTCTTTCTTCAGCAAGGATAATGGTGTTACCAATTTATTCGTCATATAATAGCTTAAAATGACTGCCGCCAGAGCTCCAATTAAAAATACCCATGCTAATCGGAAGAAAAAGTTTTGCTGCACGGCTCGTAAATCGTTGATGGGTGTTAATAAAATCAATTCCATCCCGGACTGCTCCGGAGAAAATATAATTCGTTGCGTTACGAAACGGTCATTTCCATGCTGCCACAGTGTTTCTTCGTTGTCCTCAAAATTATTTTCCTGAAAAAACTCATTCACAACCGAAATAGACATGGTCGAAAATAAAACTGTATCTAAGTTCCGGTCATATAAGAAAAGCTGCAATTCTTGATCCTTCAAGAAGTCATCAATATTTCGATATTCACTTGCATCATCATACTGTTCCGATAGAAAACTGATAAGTAATTCTCCTGTTTCTGCAAGCTGACGCTGTTCATCCTGGATGAGCACATCTAATACCAGCGAGTAAATAACCAGGCCCGCAGTGGTCATAATAACAAGCAGCAGCGCTGTAAAAGCAGCATTTAGTTGCGATTGTAATTTCATTATTATGCTTCCTCATCTTTTCTCAAACGATAGCCGAATCCCCATACTGTCTCAAGGGGAATATGCTCCATCTTTTTCCGAATCCGTTTCATTAAATCATCTACCGCACGGTCACTCCCAAAATAATCATCGCCCCATACCTTTACCAGCAATTCTTCACGAGAAAAAGCACGATTAGGGTTCTCTGCTAAAAGGAGCAGCATATCATATTCTTTTGCAGTTGTTTCATATTCGATTCCTTCAAAAAATACTCTCCGTTCATTTTTATACACAAGGAGCTGATCTACTTTTACCCGATCGTCCGGTTCTTTATATTCCGAAGACTTTGGCTGCACCCGTTTGAACAGCCTTTTCATTCGGGCAATCAGTTCTCTCGGGCTGAATGGCTTGGTTAAATAATCATCACTGCCCAGCTCCAGACCTAAAATTTTATCGATTTCCTCATCTTTCGCTGAAATAATAATAATGGGAACATCGCTTTCATTACGAATTTTCCTGCAAAATTCATAACCATCCATCCCCGGGAGCATAATATCTAATACCCACATATCCGGTGGATTATTTTCCCATAATGTCCAGCCGTCTTCTGCATTGTCCAGAACAGTTATCTGATACCCTTCTTTTTTTAAATAGGCAACAACAATATCTTGTATGTTTTTATCATCTTCTACTAAACCAATATGGTATGACATGTATTTCCCACCTCTTTCATCCTGTACTAAATTGTAGTTTATCAACTGCGGATTTGGCAAGTTGCCGCTTCGGCAGACCCCAGCAATAAAACGAAACTTTATTCAGAGGGAGTTTTACGGACGATTCTCCGTGATAAAGCAATATACTTGATTATTTTCAGGCGTTTTCACGTTTATTAAAAAAAAACAAATCGGGTAATTCTAATATAGGAAGAAAGAATATCCCCATTTTCAACAATCTTTCATTCTATACTATTTATTTTTACATGAACACCCTGCTTCTGACAAACGGGATTTAAGATTACACAGTTTTTACACAATTATACCAAAGGATTTCCCATGGTCGGTACTATAATAAAATTAAATCAAATAACTTGGAGGTGCTTTACAATGAGTAACAACGATTATGAAAATGAAAGAAATGAAAATGTATCGGGTGACCTTGAAAAGAATAATGAGCCTTTGACTGATGAAGCATCGACAATTGATAATAATAGATCAGAGCAAAATAGAACAACCGATGAAAAGCAGCAAACATATGTCGCTTCATCAGAAACCAATCCGCCAAAGCAAAAAAAATCGAAAGGCTGGTTCCGCGGTTTTTTTAGCGGAGCAATTGGAGGAATTATTTCTTCCGTACTTGTTGTCCTGCTCTTAGGAAATCAATTGCTGCCGGCTTCGGAGGGCATAATGGATTCCTCTGGAGGAGAAACTGCATCATCCAGTGCCTCTTCAGAATCTATTATCCCTACGATAGCTTCTGATGATGCAGACGTTTCTGCTGATATTTCAGAAGTTTCCCAAGCTGTTGTCGGCGTTATTAATATGCAGCAGCAAAATTTATGGGAGGACAGCCAAGAAGCTGGTACTGGTTCAGGAATCATCTATAAAAAAGAAGATGGAAAAGCGTATGTTATCACAAATAACCATGTTGTAGAAGGCGCAGAACAGCTTCAAGTAGCTTTGAATGAAGAACATCAGGTAGATGCCACTGTACTTGGAACAGATGCATTAACAGACTTAGCTGTGCTTGAAATTGATGGAGAGCATGTTGATACAGTTGCAAATTTAGGATCCAGTGAAGATATTGAAGTAGGAGAAACGGTTATGGCAATCGGTAACCCGCTTGGTATGGACTTTAATAACAGTGTAACAAGAGGTATCATCAGCGGTTTAAATCGTAATGTTGAAGTAGATACAAACGGAGACGGCGCTCCGGATTGGGTAACAGAAGTACTGCAAACAGATGCAGCAATCAACCCTGGTAACAGTGGCGGCGCATTAGTTAATGCAGACGGTGATGTGATTGGCATCAACTCCATGAAAATTGCTCAAAGCCAAGTAGAAGGCATCGGTTTTGCCATTCCTATTGACGAAGCCTTGCCAGTTGTTGAAAAACTGGAAACAGACGGTGAAGTTTCCCGTCCATTAATCGGTATTTCTACAGCGCCATTAACCCAGGTTCCGCCTCAATACCAGCAAGAAATCGAGCTTCCTGAAGATGTAGAAGGCGGCATGGTCATTGCAAATGTTCAATCTGGTTCACCAGCAGACAATGCGAACCTGCAACAATTTGACGTCATTACAAAAATAAATGGGAATCCAGTCACTTCCATTATCGAGCTTCGCAAAGAGCTTTTTGATCAAGGGCAGGCTGGAGAACATGTAGAAATCGAATTTGCACGTGATGGAGAACTGCATTCCATTACATTAAAAATGGATGAATTAAAAGCCAGCCAACCAGAAGCAAATCAATAAACAGCATAAAGGAACACTTTCTTCAACGAGGAGTGATCTCACTGAATGCGGGTATAAGAATTACTAAGCTATCTATAGCAACGGAAAAAGCAGACTGTTGAATATCAGCAGCCTGCTTTTTCTATACACAGAAGGAAATATTAGGAGAATAAACCTATTTCCCCCTACCGATTCCCTGAAAAATCGTATATAATTAACTTTCAAAGCAAGATTTATCTTGCTGAATTATTGGAAAAGGAAGTGATTTTTTGGTTTGCCCAGCATGTAATCAGGAAACGGAGGAAGGAAAGTTTTGTACAAAATGTGGTTCACCGCTGCATCCACAAGAAAAAACAGCAACAGAGGATCCATCTAAAGAAAATACTCCTGAGGTACATACAGAGACATCACAACAGGAAAATGCATCCACTGCAGAAACATCACAGCAATTCAATGCAACACTTGAAAAAGTAAAAACAGGTTCAAATCAATATTGGAGTTATTTTATTACCCGGATTAAAAATCCGAATGTCGCTTTTAGGGATAATGAACAGCACGTAACTAATTCTATTATTACCGCAATTATACTTACCCTTGCAGCCACATTATTCTTTTGGGGACTTCTTAACACAATATTTCAAGACACTATCGGAGTCTTTTCCAGCAACGAGTCACTAAGCGATTATGTACCTTTTTTCTCAACCACGCTAAAAGGGATGCTTATTTTTATTATTCTTTTCTTTGCGGGACTAATTGCTAGCTTTATTACGCTTAATCTTGCGAAACATTCATCTTCCTTTGTGCAGCAGTTCACTCGTTACACAGGCACACTCGTACCATTTACAGGCTTATTTGTTGTGCTAGCTTTATTATCACTGCTGGGTATTGTTAAGATTGATATATCCGAAATGGATACGTGGATTCTTCAGCCGGAAGAAGCAAGTTTTCCATGGGGAATATCTTTTATAACCATTTTATTTATTATCGTGATGTACGTTAATCCGATTATTCATGCGCTTCATGCACTTACTCAAGAAAAAATAAAACACAGTTTTTATTTTACAATCGTATCGTTAGCCATCACCTTTGTTATTATTACAATTATGAATACCTTATTTATTTCGGATATCCTAACAAATATATTTGAATCAACATTATAATCTCTATATTTTACTAAAAACCGGACAGATAAAATTCCAACATAACGGGATTATCGTCCGGATTTTTTTGTGAATTACTCTTCTTCGCTATCCAATTCATCCTCATACGCCTCATGATTAGGCATCACGCCTGTATACTTGCCTTCTATATCAGCAGCCAAAAAGTCTTCCACCTCTATATCATCAGAGCTCTCTTCCCCATCTTCCGGCACCCCTGTACCGTCATGATAATCCGGAGTATAGCTGGATGTTCCATATTGCTGGACATCCTCCCAACTATTTTCTCCGCCGTCTTCTCTTACTTTAAATACTTCTTTTGGCGGTGTCTCTCCATGAAATGTCCGCTGTTTTTCATGTTCGGCGCAGCAATCTGCAGTCGGTAATGCCTCCAAACGCTCTGGTTCAATATTTTCGCCGCACACCTTGCAAATTCCATAGGTTCCTTCTTCCATCGCATGAATGGAATTATTTATTTCTTCTAATTCTGATTCCGCATGTCGCTGCAGAGCACTGTCTTTTTCTCTTTCAAAAAGCTCCGTTCCTGTATCAGCAGGATGATTATCATAATTGGATAATTCACCTAACACCTCTTGGCTAAATTCATATTTCATTTCTGTTTTTTGATTTATTCGTTCAATTAACTCCTCTTGTCTCGCAAGCAGCCGCTGCTTTAGCCTTACCGTATCTAATCTCATCGTTATCCTCCCCTTCTATCTATATTTATTTAGGATTGAAGTTTCGTTTTATACTATATGTAAATGGAAAAATTCGATGCAAGGCAATCGTTGCCAAGTATATTTTAACGAGTGAAAAGAATTTATTGGAAATTCAGCTGTTTTTTCTTAATAATTATTTGCGTTTTTCGAATTTTCATGACAAGATTTAGATACAACATTTATACAAAGGAGAGAGACAATGATAACGGCATCAACGGCTACTATCGGTTTTATTGGTTTAGGTGTAATGGGGAAAAGCATGGTAAAAAATCTAATGGAAGCAGGCTACAAGCTTAATGTTTACACAAGAACAAAATCAAAGGCAGAAGAGTTACTGGAGCTTGGAGCTGCCTGGCATGATACACAAGCCAGCTTGGCAAAAGCAAGTGATGTCATTATTACAATGGTTGGTTATCCAGAAGACGTGGAAAAAGTGTATTTTGGAGATGAAGGTATTTTAAACCATGCAAATAAAGGGGCTTATGTCATTGACATGACGACATCTAAGCCAAGCTTAGCAATCGAAATTTATGAAGAAGCAAAAAAAGCAGGTTTGACCGCTTTAGATGCTCCTGTCTCTGGAGGGGACATCGGCGCAAAAAATGGCACATTGGCTATTATGACCGGCGGAGATAAAGAAGCTTATGATGAAATTGCACCTATCTTTCGTGTCCTGGGAGAAAGAATTACCTTACTTGGACCTGCAGGAGCTGGGCAGCATACTAAAATGGCAAATCAAATTGCGATTGCGACCAATATGATTGGGGTCAGTGAATCCATTATCTATGCAAAAAAAGCAGGTTTAGATGCGGAGGAAGTACTCGCCACTATTTCTACCGGAGCTGCGGCCAGCTTCTCCTTATCCAACTTAGGTAAGAGAATGCTTGAACGGGATTATGAGCCCGGTTTCTATGTAAAGCATTTTATCAAGGACATGGAAATAGCTTTAGAATCAGCTCATAACATGGGAATGCCAGCACCTGGACTGGAATTGGCATTAAAGCTTTATAAAGAATTAGCTGACATGGGCGAAGCTGACAGCGGCACCCAAGCATTGATTAAATTGCTTGCATATGAAGCGGAAATGATACTGTAACAAAACTTTTTCATCAGAAAAAACCTCGAATGTTTCTAGAAAACATTCGAGGTTTTTTAGCTGGCTTATCCAGCGTTTTATATCATTCGAATTAAAGACGAACAACGTTTGCAGCTTGTGGGCCACGGTTGCCTTCTACGATTTCGAATTCAACATCTTGACCTTCTTCAAGAGTTTTGAATCCTTCAGCTTGAATTGCAGAGAAGTGTACAAATACGTCATCTCCGTCTTCACGCTCGATGAAACCAAAACCTTTTTCTGCATTAAACCATTTTACTTTACCAGTCATTATCATGACCTCCTTATACAAGATATGCAAAGTCATTGAAACTTAAATACTTTTACACCGTCTTGGAAAAGAGATCGTAAAGTATTCTTGTAACTCCAATTACCTTTTGCAAGTATTATTTTAACCCCTTTCATAAAAAAATGCAAGTGAATATCGATGACGATTATTAGACAAAATTCGATGTTTTTCAACGGAAGAAGCGTTTTCATATGACGATAGCATTCTACACTATAAAATCCATTAATTTTTAAAATTGCTAAAAACAGGAATTATGCATAGTTTTCACCTATGAAAAGTATAAAATACCGCAGCTCTGTATATCTATTCTTAAATGAATAGAGCTCCCTTTAACAGTTTTATAAAGGGAGCTCCGGTAAAAAACGTACCGTTATTTTTCGCAATTAATGTTCTTATAAAATATCCAGACTTACTACAATTGCCAGCAGCAGCTGAATCAATAACTGAATATTAATAGCAATATCAATATCGGTAGTAGTGATATTTACATTTTTCGATTTTTCAACAATAGTTTTTTGACGGTTGCTTTGTTTCGTTTTCATCACTTGTTCTAAATCCTGGAAAACAGCCTTTGCCTTGTCTGAATCAGCCAATGTAATGCTGAGCACCACAGCAATAGCTACTTCAATCCCTACCTGTAAACTGATTGCTGCTTGCGTATCTGTCGTTGTTACTGTAACTCCCTCAGAGTCTTTAATGATAATCCATTCCTCAGAGGATTGCTTCGTTATATTCTTTTGTTTGGCTGCTTCCTCTACTTCTGCCTGGTTGTTTCGTTCGTCATCACAATAATCTAGGGCTCTCCACTCTTTTTTGTGCATCATGTTCGTCTACACTCCTTTCTATACCAAATTTGGATTACAGAATATCAATCATGATTACCAAAGCGATGAGGATTTGTAAAAGCAGCTGAATATTAACAGAAATATCTGTGTCGGTTGTTGTCACAGTTGCATCTTTTGTATTATAGATAAATATTTTTTGTTTATTTACCTGGCTGGCACTGATTGTTTGCATTAATTCTTGTTCTACCGCTTCCTCATCTCCAGAATCAGCAATGGATAAACGGATAACAATGGAAATAGCTAATTGCAGTGCTGCTTGTAAAGATGCGCCGATTTGCGTATCTGTTGAATTCACATTAATATTACAGGATTCTTTAACCCAGATAACCTCTGCAGATTCTTGTTCCATATACGAAAATTCATCTGCAGTTTGAACAACACTCGTCTCGCCAAAATTCGGGCTGAAGGAATTATCATAATAAGCCGGTGCGTATTGATTATCTTTTGTGTCACAGGCATTTTCTTCAGGTTGACATGCATAATCGTTTCCATATAAGTCATCGTGGAAACGGTTGGTCCCTTCTGTTTTACTTCTGTAGACAGACATCGATTAACACTCCTTTCTTAAAGTTCTAAATTAATTTATGGTATTGATAACTATACTTCCTGTACACCAGCACAAAGAACACGGAAAATAACAAAATCACCTAGTCCAATTTTTAGGGAATATGCAATGCTGCCGTTTTTGGAAAGCAGCACAAAAAATGTGAAGAAATCATATATTTCCTTCACATTTTAGATAGACATTATTCTGCTTTAGACTCATTCTTCTTTTCCTGAAACTCCTCTACCTGCGCTTTTAAATCCGTCACCATTTCTTTTAACATTTCACGCTGTTTTTCAGAAAGGTTATTTTTCACTTCTTCTGGTTTAATCCCGTTCTTACGGAAAATACTGTCTACCATTACCTCAACCACTTTATTGGACATCATTGGGTCTTTAGATGATTCGCTCATTATTTCATCTCCTTCCTTCATAGATACTCCATCTTATGGAGAAAAAGTTCAGATTGACTATGCTCACGTCTACAGCGGGATAAATAATGAGAGGCGCGTTTGTCTTATGGACTGGAATCAAGCAATAAAACATGCTAAAATAAAGAATTGCAAGACGAAAAATGAATAAACGAAACCAGACTCATTTGTATCTTGCAAATATAAATGAACAGGTGGTAAACCAAATGGAAACAAATCAAGAATATCGCGTTTTACTTTATTACAATTATGTGCATATTGAGGATCCGGAAGCATTTGCGGCTGAGCATCTTAAATATTGCAACGAGCTTGGGCTAAAAGGACGTATTTTAGTAGCTGAAGAAGGCATTAACGGAACTGTTTCAGGGACAGTGGAACAGACAAATGCCTATATGGAGCATATGCATGCAGATTCTCGCTTTGAAGATATGACATTCAAAGTAGATGCTCATGATAAGCATGCTTTCAAAAAAATGCATGTCCGTCCCAGAAACGAATTAGTTACACTGCGTTTAGAAGATGATATTAACCCGTTAGAAACAACCGGAAAATATTTGGAACCGAAAGAATTCTATGAAGCATTACAGGACGAAGATACCATCGTATTGGATGCCCGCAATGATTATGAATATGATTTGGGACATTTCCGCGGCGCAATCCGCCCAGATATCAAGACATTCCGTGAACTGCCCGAGTGGGTCCAAGAAAACAAAGAAATGCTTGAAGATAAAAAAATCGTAACATATTGCACAGGCGGCATTCGCTGTGAGAAATTCAGCGGCTGGCTGAAGGATGAAGGCTTTGATGATGTAGGTCAATTACATGGCGGCATTGTTACTTACGGAAAGGATCCGGAAGTTCAAGGCGAGTTATGGGATGGACAGCTGTATGTATTTGACGAGCGTATCAGCGTTCCTGTTAACCAAAAAGAACATGTCATCATTGGCAAGGATTACTTTGACGGAGAGCCTTGTGAGCGTTATGTAAACTGTGCAAATCCAGAGTGTAATCGACAAATGCTTGCTTCTGAGGAAAATGAACATAAATACTTACGCGGATGCACGCATGAATGCCGGGTGACACCACGTAACCTTTATGTGAAAGAACATGATTTATCCACAGAAGAAGTGAAAGCCCGCTTAGCAGCGATTGGGGAAACACTTCCAGAAACAACAACGGTTTAATCATATAGATACGAAAACAGGCTGGAGAATTTAGATTCCCCAGCCTGTTTCTTATTTCTGATAAGTAATTGTCCATTCCCTATCTGACTTCTTCATCTCTACACCAATATAACCTTCTTCAATCAGCTTCTCTTGCCCGTCAATATCGTTCATATTTATCTCCGTTTGATTTTCCGCCCTGATTTCTTTTAATTTTAAATCATTACAATAAACATAGCGCAGCTTTCCGCCATACTTCTCTTTTACTTTATAAATGCGCATCCCCAGTGCAAATTTATCTTTCATGCTTGGAATATTTCCGGGAGCTACTGTAGCTAAGACATAACGGAAAAGTGAAGTATCTAATTGATTCATAATGAATCGGCCCATTTGGGTTTGTAAATGGTTGCCCCGGTAATTTGGATGTACATTGGAAATCTCTGAATAAATGATTTCTGCAAATTCTTCTTCTGTCAAGCCGATATCGCTTCCTAGCCCTTCTTCATCAGCAGCTGGATTCAGAAAAGCCCGGAAAGCAATCAGCCTGTCTTGATGAAAGATACCGACCATCAGCGGCTCTCCCTCTAATATCGTCCGAAATTCACTTTCATCCAGCGTCTCCAGCCTTTTTTTATCCTCTAAAGCTTCATAAACAATCGTTTGCAATTCTAAAATATCGGGTAAATCCGTAGTAGTGAGATAACGTAAATAAGCATTTTTTTCATCCGTCTTTAATGGAATATCTTTTATTATTTTAGTCACAAATAAACGCCCTTTCTTGCTATAATACAATTGGAATTATTTTTAATGCATGTACATCTTATCATTTTTTTCGAGGTGAAGTAATATGACAACTATCTATGATTTTTCAGCAAAAACAATGGAAGGCGAAGAGAAATCGCTGTCAGATTATGAAGGGAAAGTACTGCTCATCGTAAACACTGCAAGCAAATGCGGCTTCACCCCTCAGTTTGAAGGCTTACAAAGACTATATGAAAAGTATAAAGATCAGAATTTTGAAGTACTCGGTTTTCCTTGTAATCAATTTGGTCATCAAGATCCGGGAGCAGACGAAGAAATTAACCAATTTTGCCAGTTGAACTACGGGGTTACATTTCAAATGTTTTCCAAAGTCGACGTAAAAGGAAAAAATGTGCATCCGCTTTTTGATTTTTTAACGACCGAGCAAAAAGGGATATTAGGCGAACAGATCAAATGGAATTTTACGAAATTCCTCGTTGATACGGATGGAAAAGTTGCAAAACGATTTGGTCCGCAAAAAAATCCGGATACGATGGAAAAGGATATCGAAGCACTTCTTAAATCGGAAAACAGCGGAGAAGGATAACATCCTTCTCCGCTGTTTTCTAACTAGTTAGACCAAAGCCTGCGCTTTATTTTTATTAAATTCTTCTTCCATTGCTTTCAAAGCTTCTTCATTTGTTAATAAATCATAGCCTGTTTTTGCTAGAGAGAGCGCTCCTTCGTACAAAGCCAAGTGCCCGTCTTCTGTAATCGTCTGGTCAGCAAATTCTTTCGTATGCCCGATCAACCCTTCTTTGTTTAAGCCGATATAAGGATGGATTGCCGGAACGACCTGGCTGACATTTCCCATATCAATGGAGCCATAGCTTTCCTTTGAACCGTGCACAGGAAGTCTGCTTGTTTCTTTTAAATTTGCTGTAAATAGATCGGATAACACTTTATTTGTTGTCATATCATCGTAGCTTAATTCATAATTGGATATCTCTAATGTTGCTCCTGTCATGGAAGCGGCGCCTTCAGCAATATTTTTCACCTTTTCCACAACCTCATTCAGGTAGGTGCGATCCGCTGCCCGGACATAGAATTGAGCAACTGCTTTATCAGGCACCACATTGGCAGCCTCTCCTCCTTCAGGAATGACGCCATGAATACGGACATCTGATTTCACATGCTGTCTTAATGCGTTAATGCCATTAAATAATTGCAGTACGCTATCTAATGCATTAATTCCTTCTTCCGGAGCAGCTGCAGCATGTGCTGTTTTTCCATGATATTCAAACTGGATCGCATCCATTGCCAAGGAATCACCGCTCTCCTGCGAAACATCACTGGGATGTAAAATCATCGCAGCATCTACCCCTTCAAATACACCCTGCTCACTCATCGGCACTTTTGCTCCGTTTGTCTCTTCAGCAGGCGTACCGAATACATGAACGGTTCCGCCAATTTCATCGATCAGCTTGCTTAATACCACGCCTGCTCCGACACTCATGGTTCCAATTAAATTATGTCCGCAGCCATGTCCGATTCCTGGAAGCGCATCATACTCAGCTAAGTATGCAATCTGAGGACCAGGCTTTCCGCTTGAATAGGTCGCTTTAAATGCAGTATCACGGCCAACAATTCCTTTTTCTACGTCAAATTGATGTACTGTTAAATAATCTGTTAACCGCTTCATTGATTCAAATTCTTGATCTCCCAACTCTGGATGATTAAAAATTGTATCGCTTAAATCTGTTAAATCATGTATCACTTTATCTAATTCATTTTTTAAATTTGCTTTCATTATTATTCCCTCACTCAATGTATATATATAAATCAACATGTATATTTATAACACATATTGCATGACGATTCAACAAATGAGCACTATTCCTGCACAGTCTCTCCGAAGAAGCTAGAGCGTATTCTTAACTATCAGAGAGTATTTGGTATCATATAGCTGTTAATAACTGCTATATATCCTAGATGCAGCGTTATCCCGTCTTACGAAGGATAATCGCCTTATAGCCCATTTGAATATATTGAAACATTTCTGTAACATAAAACGAAACTTCATTCAGTGGGAGTTTTTGTTCTTCTCCCACTGAATGTTAGTTGAGTGATTCAGGGAGTTAGCGTCCGTTATCTCCCGCCTAAATAAATTTATTTTTACGCTTTATTTTGAGGCGGGAGTTTTACGGACGGTTCTCCGTGATAAAACAAAACTTCATTCAGCGGGAGGTTTACAGAAGATTCTTCGTGATAAAAAATAATTGACTTATTAAGTTGATAAGTCTTTATTAGAGACAATTTAAAAAGATACATACAAAATGGATTTCTTAAATACAAAAGATGTTTTTTATGATCCGTTAGAACACGGTGTATATAGGAGGAAAAGCATATTGAAAATTTTGCAATGGGTTGATAAAGCCTTTATGAAGCTGGAAGAATTTATTCTGAGCTTCGCTATTATACTGATTTCTTTTATGATTATCGGCAATGTTATTGCCAGAGAAGTTTTTAATTCAGGTGCATTTTATTTCGCTTATGAAGTCAGTCAATTTGCAATTGTTATCGCTACATTTATGGGGATTGCTTATGCAGCAAGAAAAGGAAGACATATCAGTATGTCAGCGTTTTATGATTTCGCCCCTTTTAAAGTACGAAAAGTAATGATGATTATCATTAACTTCGTTGCAAGTATCTTTATGTTTATACTTGCATACTTCTCTTACAGCTTTGTAATGTTTGAATATAACACAGGTGCTGTTACTACCTCTCTGGAGCTTCCGAGATATCTAATGGGTGTATTCATTCCAATTGGCTTCTTAACAGCAGGTATCCAATATTTACGAAACACGTATATCAATTTTACTGCGAAGGCAAAGGATACCGTGTATATAGGGATTGATGCTCCAGATTACAATGATCAGAAAAAAAAGCAGGATATTAAATTAGAAGATATTAATTTGTAAACTGAAAACGTGCAGAAAGGAAAAACTTATGTTAGCGACATTATTATCGATAATGATTGTATTACTATTTTTGAATTTTCCGATGATGATTCCATTAATGTTAGCCCCTGTTGTTGTGATGCTTATCTTTAATCCAAATTTAAATATGGATTTACTGATGGGACAGTTACTAACAGGAATTTCATCTTCTGTTTTACTATGTGTGCCTTTATTTATATTCGCAGCAGATATTATGACTTCGGGGAAAACATCGAATAGATTGTTAGATTTTATCGGTTCCTTTATTGGTCATATTCGTGGTGGTTATGCTGTAACGACTGCAGCTGCGTGCTCCGTATTCGGGGCAATTTCAGGCTCCACCCAAGCAGCCGTGGTAGCAATCGGGCGTCCGATGCGGGACAGAATGCTGAAGGCGGGATATAAAGATTCCAGTGCAATTGCATTAATTATTAACGCAAGCGATGTTGCCCTGCTCATTCCGCCAAGTATCGGCATGATTATTTATGCTCTAGCAGCAGGTTCAGGTGTATCTGTCGGTGATTTATTTATCGCCGGAATTATTCCAGGGATAATGGTTTTTCTCGCTTTTGCCATCTATAGTGTGATTTATGCAAAGGCAAAGGATATTCCGCTTGCTGAGCGCCAGGGCTGGGGAGAACGCTGGAAATCTTTTCGTAAAGCTTTACTTCCTTTAGCCTTTCCAGTAATCATAGTCGGCGGTATTTATACAGGGATATTCAGTCCGGTAGAAGCATCCGGTATTGCGGTACTCTATGCATTTATTCTAGAAGTCTTTATTTTCCGGACCATTCCATTAAAAAAGATTCCGAGTATTGCCCTTTCCACCGGGCTAGTTACATCAGCCGTATTTGTATTGGTAGCCGGCGGTCAATTATTCTCATGGGTGCTTGGGTACGCCAGAATTCCGCAGCAAATATCCGAAGCAGTGTTAGGAACGGATCCAAGTGCCATTTATGTACTTATTGTTGTCAGTATCTTTTTCTTTATAGGCTGTATGTTTGTTGATCCGATTGTTGTGATTCTCGTATTAACACCAATATTTATACCGGCAGCAGAAACTGCAGGAGTAGACCTCATCCACCTTGGAATTATTATTACCTTCCAGGCAGCATTAGGCTCTGCAACACCGCCATTTGGCGTAGATATATTTACCGCTAGTGCGGTATTTAACAAACCATACTTGGAAGTAATTCGAAGTACACCGCCATATATTTTGATTTTATTACTCATTGGTGTGCTATTAATTTTCTTCCCGCAATTATCATTAGTACTTATTAATTAATAAAACAGGTTTATCTCTGTTTTATATATAAAAATTAGGGGGTATTTATTATTTTAAACAAGAGATTTCTATGGATGCTTTCCTCTATTATAGCGCTCAGCTTATTATTAGCAGCGTGCGGAGGAAGCGATGATGGAGAAAGTAATGGAGATACCGGCAATGGAGAATTTGAAGAGCAGTCTTGGCAGTTTGTAACGGAAGAGCTTCAAGGCGAGGTTCAATATGAATACGCCGCGGAATTCGCAAACCGTATCAGCGAAAAAACAGATGGAGCGATTACCGTTGAACCGCTGGAGTTCGGTGCTTTGGGCAGTGAAGTGGATCAAGCCCAATTACTTCAGCAGGGCGGAGTTGAGCTGGCTGTAATGTCTCCAGGCTTCACCGGGAACCAGGTACAAGATGGACAAATCTTCTCTCTGCACTATTTCTTCCCTTCTGATCAAGAGCAGGTACAGGAAGTATTGACAAATAGTGAAGCATTGAATCAGGATTTACGTGCCAAGTATGAAGAACATGGTATTTCTCCGCTATCTTACTGGACAGAAGGAGCAATGGCTTGGTCCAGTAACGCCGGGATTGAATCTCCTGACGACTGGAGCGGTTTAAACATTCGTGTTCAGGAATCACCGCTTATGCGTGAAACATATGCTGCTTATGGAGCAACTGTTCAATCACTAAGCTGGGATGAATTATATACAGCACTGGACCGCGGAACGGTAGATGCACAAGAAAACCCCATTTTCTTTATTCAATCAGCGAGCTTCCATGAAGTACAGAATACCGTTACCGTCTCTAACCATAATAACTATGTTGCCATGACAACAGTGAATACAGATTGGTATAACGGCTTGGATGATAATGTGAAAGAAGTAGTCGACGAAACGGTAGCAGAAATGCAGGATTGGGTATTTGAGGAGCAAACGGCGCAAAACCAAGAGGGTATCAATGCGATTGAAGCAGATACGGATAGTCCGACAGAAATCATTGAATTAACAGATGAACAGATTGAAGAATTTAGAGAGGTTGCAGAGCCTGTACATCAATATTATCGTGATGAAGTATCCGATATCGATCAGGATATTTTCGATAAGCTGCAAGAAGAAATTGCGGATGTAATGGGTGAGTAATAGAGAACACCCGCTTTTAACTTTATGTAAAAGCGGGTGCTTATTATTTCTTACACAAACAGGCTGAGATTTGTCTCACCTGTTTATTTATGATTAATATGCTCTGGCCCAGTAAACTAATTCTTTTGCTTTTTTACCACAGCATACACATGTTTCCGATACGCTTTCCGGTTCAAATGGGATACAGCGGGAGGTTGCGGATGTTTCTTCTTTAATCTGTTCTTCACAAGCAACATCTCCACACCACATTGCTTTGACAAATCCGCCTTTTTCGATTTCTGTTTTAAATTCATCCATATCCTTCGCAGTATGTGTCATCTCTACACGATGTTCCAGCGCACGTTTATAAAGGTTTGCCTGTACTTCATCCAATAAGGCAGCCAGACGCTCTTCTACATCGGTTAAGGCGACAAATTCTTTTTCTCCCGTATCACGGCGGACAAGAACAACCTGTTCCTTCTCAATATCCTTTGGCCCCATTTCGATACGGACCGGAATACCCTTCATTTCATATTCATTAAATTTCCAGCCCGGCATTTTATCACTGCCGTCAATATCCACGCGGGCAATACCAGCCAATTGGTCGCGTAACGCATAAGCTTTATCGAGAACCCCTTCTTTATGCTGCGCGATTGGTACAATCATTGCCTGTGTCGGCGCAATCTTTGGAGGCACTACTAATCCGCGGTTGTCTCCGTGTACCATAATTAATGCACCCATAATCCGGGTAGATAATCCCCAGGAAGTTTGATGCACAAATTGGCTTTCACCGTTTTCATCCAGGTACGTAATGTCAAATGCTTCTGCAAATCCGGAACCAAAATGATGAGAAGTACCGGATTGCAAGGCTTTTCCATCATGCATCAACGCTTCAATCGTTAACGTGAATTCAGCTCCGGCAAATTTTTCTTTATCTGTTTTCTTTCCTTTTAGAACAGGAATTGCTAGATAGTCTTCCACCAGCTTGGCATAAATTTCAAGCATCCGATTTGTTTCTTCTGTCGCATCGGCATCTGTCGCATGCGCTGTGTGGCCCTCCTGCCAATGAAATTCAGAAGAACGCAGGAACGGGCGTGTTGTTTTTTCCCAGCGAACCACGTTAGACCATTGATTATACAGCTTTGGCAAATCACGATAAGAATGGATATTTTTTGAGTAATAATCACAGAAAAGCACCTCAGAGGTTGGACGCACGGCGATACGTTCTGTTAATTCCTCATCTCCGCCATGGGTTACCCAGGCAACCTCGGGAGCAAATCCTTCTACATGATCCTTCTCTTTTTGCAGTAAGCTTTCAGGAATAAAAAGCGGGAAGGCCACATTGGTGTGCCCTGTTACTTTAAACATACGATCTAATTCATCTTTGATATTTTCCCAAATTGCATAGCCATATGGCTTGATAATCATCGTTCCGCGAACCTGACCGTAGTCCACAAGCTCCGCCTGCTTGACGACGTCTGTATACCATTGTGCGAAATCATCCTCCATCGCTGTAATTTTTTCTACAAATTGCTTATTCTTCTTACCCAAAAGTAAGCACCTCTTTCTTATTTTGCTCTTCTATTATTTGAAATTTCCATGTAAACGCAAAAAATCCTCCATCCAAAAAAAAAGGGACCGAGGTTTAGTGGTGGTACCACCCTTGTTTATATATAAGCTGCCATCTATTATTTTATAGACGCGTCCAGCATATATATACACTTTATTGGATAACGGTCCAAAACCGCGCCAATTTCAGAGCAGAACTCCTTATATGGCGAACTCAGAAGGCAGGTTCCCTTGTCTGTCTAAGAAAAAGTCTCAGCATTCTTTTTCTCTCTGTGTTAGACATTTACAACGTACTATTCTCCGTCAACATTTCAACTATGCTTTTAATATATAGTTCTCACTGATGAAAGTCAAGAAGCTGACGATTTTTTTCATATATGCTGTCCAGTTAAAACCAAATTGCAATGAAGAACCAGGCAATCATTATTAGCTGCAATACTACTTTCGCAACCGATCCGCCTAAAAACCCTAAAAAAGAACCAATCGACGCGCGGATTGCTTCTTTTGCTGTCCTGCGCTGTATCATTTCAATAGCAAGAACCGTAAAAAATGGCACATAAATAATTCCAAATGGCGGTGTAATAAATGATCCGACAATAACAGCAACTGCAGCTCCTCTTTCGCCTGCCTTACTCCCGCCAAATTTTTTCACAAAATAACTGTTGGCGATAATATCCGCTACAAAAAGAATAACTGTGATAACTATCATTCCTGTCCAAAACCACCAGGTCAGGGAGTCACTGTTTATAAAGAAATAATAGACTAAAAATCCGCCCCAAATCGCGATAACTGATGGAATCATTGGGAAAATAATTCCTAGAAAGCTTGCGATAAATAATAGGATAATGATAATCCATAATAAAATATCCAATTCGTCCACGCTCCTTCTTAAAAAACTTCCTTTTTAAATCCTTCTCTTTAAGCACTCTTTTTAAACATACTGGATAGCCTGGTCTCTTCTTTTAATAGAATACGGCGATAATTTTCCATATGTTTGTATATACATAGCAATGTTAAAAAGATCACTACCAGCGCAGGTCCATTCCCAAAGAAATAATAGGTTGTAATTAAAAAGGAAAGATACATAAACAGCACACCAATAACAAGGTAGTCCGTTGCAAAGGTAAAGAATAATAAGATAGCAATTCCAATTAATGCAACCCGCCAATCAATGGCAATTAGTGCGCCTACTAACGATGCCGTACCCTTCCCGCCACTGAATTTCATCGTAATTGGATAATTATGACCAATGATAACACATAAAGCCGTCAAATAAATAGATAGCGAAATTCTCTCAGCCGACATTCCCGCTTCATTTAAAATAAAGAGAACAAGCAAAATGGCAAGTGTCGCTTTAAAAATATCGATAAGCGCAACAACAATCCCATATTTCCAGCCTAGCAGAATCGTTGTATTCGATGCTCCGGCATTCTTTACGCCTTCCCCCTTAATATCCCGCTTTTTTATCTTGCCAACGATTTGCGATCCATGAATACAGCCAAAAATATAGCCAATCAAACAGCTGATGAGGTAATAATACATTGTTTTCCCTCCATTTCTGTCAAGTTTATCTCATTATATGTCTAGATCAGCGAAGAAATCAATTTGCAAAACTGCCAGATTTCGCTAACTGTTCAATCCTTCACCAAAAGCCCGTACATGTTATGATAGAACTAGAGATTCTTTTTAAAGGAGCCCAAAATATCGAATGAAAGCTTTAAAGCATTTTACGCTTTCTTGGATTGCCATTATTCTTTTTATAGGTTTGCTGTTCTGGCTTTACGAGCAGACAACCCCTTCTTATGAAAGAGTGGATGGAGAAGAAACAGTATCAGAACTTCATCCCGATGTCCAAGAAGCGGTGGATACGTTAATTGATCGTGCGGATGATATAGATATAGAGGTCGTTATTACAGATGGTCTGCGTACAGAGGAAGAGCAGGAAACACTGTACGCCAGAGGCAGAGAAAATGAAGAAGATATTGTTACCCATGCCAGAGCCGGGGAAAGCTATCATAATTATGGGCTGGCTGTCGATTATGCGATTCGTAATCATGATGGAGAGGTTATTTGGGATATCCATTATGATGGGAATAACAATGGAGAGTCTGATTGGTTTGAAGTTGCAGACATTGCAAAGGAATTAGGTTTTGAATGGGGCGGAGATTTTAATAGCTTTACAGATTACCCGCATCTGCAAATGACATTTGGTTTGAGCATTTCTGAGTTGCAGCAGGGATACCGTCCTCCTGTTGGAGAAGAATAAGATGGTCTGATTTATTATATTCGAATATATTTCACAAAAAGAAATGCAGGCAGAAAAAAAGTTTCTGCCTGCATTTCTTTTTATCATCCTATTTTAAAACAGACGAAGTTCCTTGATTTCGCTCTTGGTTTTATCAGTTCCTAAATCATATAATTTGCGGTAGAGGGCAATCAAATCTCCCTCGTAATTATCTCGTTTGG
The DNA here is from genome assembly GCF_053839645.1 of Oceanobacillus sp. M60. Taxonomy (NCBI): domain Bacteria; kingdom Bacillati; phylum Bacillota; class Bacilli; order Caryophanales; family Bacillaceae; genus Oceanobacillus; species Oceanobacillus sp. M60. Next base: position 121,959 of record NZ_JBSSNH010000001.1, read on the forward strand.
CATCGACAGGCTGTTCATCAAATGGTTTTCCTACGAATTTAACGGCATCCTTTGCATTTTTTTCTTTTCTGGCAAATAAAACTTCCACTTCTTTTACCTCTTCCGGTGTCGCATATATTTCATACTCAATTCCGTTTTCAGGTAGCGAAACCTCTCGGATTTCCTCCGTATCCACTGTTACATAGTATTTCTTTCGTGCCATCTTTGGAAACCTCCTTTATAAAAATATTACCTATTTTGGGAGGTCTAAAACTTCTCTATTAGATTAGGAAAAAATATGGCTTGGATTACCGTCTGTTCTTCACAGCAGGAGATGCCCCTTTAAAACAGACAATACAGCCCGTTTTATTCCGCAATATATTGCGAGGCTTCCTCCCCGGAAGCCTCTGTAAATGCAGAAAAAGAACGATATTCTTCACCCTTCCAAATCCAGATGCCTTCTTCTTCTGATTCTCTATAATAAATATTTTCAATCAAACGATTATCTTTGTTTTCCTGAAAGAAATTCGCAATAAAAATACGCGATGGACCGGCAGTGAATTCATTTTCCTTTATTTCATTATCATGCACATTATACTGCACCAGAAGCTGGCCGCCGTCTAAGTCTTTCGTATCGTTTTGATACAGGATATTCTTCGTAATCAGCGTATCACGAGTGCCGCCTCTCTCTTCATCATAGCCGCCAATAGCAATTCCGGTATAATGATTATTTGAAATCAGATTATCTATAATTTGTATACCTTCCGCATATTTCCCGGCATGTTCCGAAGTAGCTTCAATACCTATATCATTCTCATATAATTCATTTTTCTTAATCAGAATATCTTTTCCGCCATCTACATAAATAGCCGCCGCACTATACTCGCCATCGTACGCCGGATTTGTAGAAGAGGAAATATGGTGGACTGTATTATTTTGGACCGTCCCATTACGGACATAATCCGCAGCGGGATTATTGGCAACACCTTCATATCCTATCAGATCGATTCCAATATTATCACTGAACTGAACTATATTCCCATCTACCGTAAACCCGTCAATATCACCATTTAACACAATCGATTCACTGGTACCTAACTTTAAATCCTCAACGATATTATCTATGATATTTATATCTTTCATTGAATCCGTACCATATACCGCAATCCCGTGTCCGTTCCCTTCCTCATGCCACGTTTTTATTCCTTTGACAAAGTTGTCTCTCACTGTAATATGGCTGCTGGAACCGCTGATGAAAAGCCCCATTACCGTTTCATCCATTGCATCTGTCGTTACATTTTGGATAGTCAATCCTTCTATATTTATGTAATTTTTATCCTCCAGAACAACAAGTGCACGGTTTCCATCCACAGTATTCAAACTCTCGCCGTCCATAATAACTTCTTCCCCTTCAAACGCTTGAAAGGAGATTGGCTTGTGCCTCGTGCCGCTGTGCTGGACGATCAGCGGCTCCTTATACGTCCCTTCCCGAATATATACAGTAGCGCCCGCCTCCGCTTCCGAGCTGGCTTTAGCAATTGTCTGAAAGGGAGACTCCAATGTACCTTCATTTTGATCGTTTCCATCCATTGCTACATAAATTACTTGGTTTGTAGAATACAGCGAACAGACAGTAAATAAAACACCGGCAGCTGCACATGCTGCAATCATAAATAATCCCATACTCTTCATGGCTTTCTCCTAGATAACCTTATTTCTTTTCTTCTTTCTGATTCTTCTCATTGCCGTTACCGTCACTATTCTTCTTCTCCTCTTCACCAGGAAGCGGATCTATTTTATGCTTATAGCCATACCCTTTTGATAATGTAACCAAGGATAAAATAATAACCATTGCAACCACAATGACCGAAACAGCAATTACTGCGATATAGGACCCCATAATATACCTCCATCATCTTTTCTTATATTCTATCCTATTAAACTATGCATGCCTTTTCAATTAATTTCTATTTTGCTGTAAGTTACTGCGCCTCCAATATAAGAAACCACTTACTCCCCTTTGCTTGTACCATATTGGGACTTAGTATAAACTCTAGTATGTATGTTATTAAAGTTTATCACGGAGAATCACTCGAAAATCTCTTTATGATAGAAGTTTCTTTTTTAGTAAGTTGAAATAAAAAATGCGTGCAAAGGAGCAATACAATAATGCCAGAACCTATCGTTACCTATCAAAATGTTCATAAATCCTTTGGGAATGTGGAGATATTGAAGGGGATTGATTTAGATATATATCCAGGTGAAAAAGTCGCTGTCATTGGTCCAAGCGGATCAGGGAAAACAACAATTATCCGGATGCTGATGACATTAGAGCAGCCAACATCTGGAGACATTATCGTAGACGGCCGCAATTTGTGGAAAATGGAGAAGAATGGAAAATGGGTGTATGCGAATGAAAGTCATCTGCGCTCTATTCGCGGTGAGATTGGAATGGTATTTCAGCATTTCAACCTGTTTCCGCATATGACGATTTTAGAAAATTGTATGACAGCGCCTATGCATGTGAAAAACGAAGTAAAAAACGAAGTAAAAAAGCGCTCGATAGAAATGCTGGAGCGTGTAGGACTCGGGAGTAAACTGGATAATTATCCAAGTCAGCTTTCAGGCGGACAAAAACAGCGGGTAGCCATGGCCCGTGCCCTTGTGATGCGTCCTAAAATCATGTTATTTGATGAGGTTACCTCTGCACTTGACCCGGAGCTTGTCGGAGAGGTGCTAAATGTTATTCGTGATATTGCAGAAAATGATGATATGGCGATGGTTCTTGTCACGCATGAAATGAACTTCGCCCTGGATATAGCGGATAAGGTACTCTTTTTAGATGAAGGGGTTATCGCAGAGCAAGGTACAGCAAGTGAGGTCATCGAGCATTCAGAGAACCCTCGTGTTCAATCCTTTTTGCAGCGTTTTAGAGGGTGAGCGAAAAATATTTAATCCTCCCCAGCCATGTTTAGCTTCGGCTGAGGTTTTTATAGATATTTTATGTTTCTGGTTAAACGGGTTCAAATGGGTTACCTATCAATATTTTAATTTTGAAGTTTCACTTATAATTTAAAGGAAAAATATTCCGTAAAGGCAATAATATAAGAGGAAAAGGCTCTTAGGGGAGCAAAGGATTTCGTATATTACGAATGTATTAAAAAAACCAGCCGGATTGACTGGTTTTTTCCTGTTATGCAAAATAAGAATTTATGAAACTTCCTCTCCTTCATCAGGAAGCTTTCAATAACTCCGACTGATGTTTTTCTTCATATTTTCGCGCCCAGCGGACAAGCAGATACGCAAATGGTGTATCAACCGCTGCAACGGTAAACTTCCAAATATATTGCGAGACAATCATTCCCAGTAAAACAGATGTCGGGACAACGCCCCAAAAAGCAATCGTAATAAATAGGACGGTATCAAAGAGCTGGCTCGTCATCGTTGATAAATTATTACGCAGCCACAGCTTTTTCCTTCCATGCCGCTGTTTTAACGTATGAAAAATGGAAACATCCAGGTGCTGGCTGACAAAATAAGAAACCAGGCTTGCTAAAATTATCCGGAAGCTCCCATTAAAAATCTCTTCAAAGGCAGCCTGTGATTGGAAATCGGCAGCCGGCGGAAGCTGAATGGAAATATAAATAAATACCATGGCAAGCACCTGTGTGAGAAAACCAGCCTGGACCGTTCTCCGAGCTGCCTTTTTTCCATAAACTTCCCCAATGACATCCGTCATCAAATAAGTAATCACATATACAATCGCTGCAGCGGGCAATACAATACTTCCCATTTCAAATAATTTAACCGACAAAATATTCGATAATAATAATAGGCCGACAAAAACGGCAGTGAAATAAATATACATTCTCCTGTTCCCTTCTCTTCAAAGGTGCAAGGATCTTAGTTTCCCTCTATCGATTATCAATCTTTTCCGGATACATATCATGCTGCATTAACCGGTTTTCTGCCATCTTTTCAAATTTTGTCCCCGCTTTTCCATAATTGCAATACGGGTCGATGGAAATACCTCCGCGGGGCGTAAACTTTCCTCTTACTTCAATATAACGCGGATCCATCAGCTCAATTAAATCGTTCATAATAATATTGACACAGTCCTCATGGAAGTCACCATGATTCCGGAAACTGAATAAATATAATTTTAAAGACTTACTCTCTACCATTTTGATATCTGGAATATAGCTGATATAAATCGTCCCAAAATCCGGCTGATTCGTTATCGGACAAAGCGTTGTAAATTCCGGACAGTTTAATTTCACAAAATAATCACGATTTGGATGCTGATTATCAAATGTTTCTAAAATCTCAGGTGTATAATCAAACGCATATTTCGTTTCTTTATTTCCCAGCAATTCAATTCCTTGAAGATCCTTCTCACTTCTTCCTGCCATACTCATCACCTCCTTTAGATATATTACGATAACAGAAATCAGTTATTTTCTATTACCTTGCAGTTCAAAACTTCCTCACATAGAAAAAGCCGTGCTCCCAAGGAACACGGCTTGATAATCGCAAGTTGTCCTTAGTTTTTTATAGAGGGTTTAAGCTAAGAACCTCTGCCTGAAGTTTAAAATAACACTTCATATTATAAGAATAGATAAAAGGCATGTCAAATTTTCTTTTTATCCCAGCCATCCTCTATCACAGCCAGAACCTGTGCCATGAGGCTATCCTTCCACATCCTCGCCAATAATCCGCACTTCCCGCTCTAACTGCACATCAAATTTCTCTTTTACCGTCGCTTGAACAAATTGAATTAAGGAAATATATTCGGAAGCCGTTGCATTTTGTTTATTTACAATAAAACCGGCATGCTTTGTGGAGACTTCTGCTCCGCCAATTTGCTTCCCTTGAAGATTACAGTCTTGGATCAGCTTGCCGGCAAAAAAACCGGGTGGGCGTTTGAACACACTGCCGCAAGACGGGTACTCGAGCGGCTGTTTGGATTCTCTTTTATATGTAAGATCATCCATCATTTCTTTAATTTCTTCTTTGTTCCCGGGCTTTAACGCGAATGTTGCTTCCAACACAATATAACCGTTGTCCGGGATGTTACTTGTGCGATAGCTGAGATCTAATTGCTCTGCTGTTAATGTCAGCAGTTCGCCGTCCTTTGTCGCAACTACCGTACTTTCCAGCGCATCTTTAATTTCTCCGCCATATGCACCTGCATTCATATATAGCGCTCCGCCGACGGAACCTGGAATACCGCAGGCAAACTCTAAACCGGCAAGCTCTTCATTTAAAGCAAAACGGGAAGCATCAATAATTCTTGCTCCGCTCTGAGAGATAACTTTACCTCCTTCTCTCCAAATAGCCGACAGCTGCTGCAGGTTCATAACGATTCCGCGGATGCCGCCATCCTTCACAATCAGATTAGAACCATTTCCAAGCATTGTAAATGGGACATTTTCCTGATTAGCAAAGCGAATAATCGCCTGTACTTCCTCGTAAGTGGACGGAGTAATGTAAAAATCCGCTTTCCCGCCTAATTTCGTATACGTATGTTCTCTAATCGGCTCATTCATCAATACATTCTCTTTTTTCGTATGTTGAATTAATTGATCATAAAGATGATGGTATTTATTCATGCTATCATTCCTTTAATTTGTCAAAAGCTTTTCTCTATTTGACCTTTATATTCTCATTCTTTTCCTACTTTGTTAAAAACAGGCATTCATCTTACTCCAGTTGAGCATTTCCGCATAACTGAAGTAAGATTATTTGATAAATCAATCCTATACCATTGTAGTTGATTCACTTTAATCTTGCCACAAAAAGCTATGAATCAATTTATCAATTTGCATACTTTCGTGCAGGGCACTGTGTGTCAGCTGCGGGTCATCAATAATCGTCTCTTTGAAATTTTGTTCGGGTATCATACTCCTCAGTGCCTTCACACTTTCCGGAACAGCAACGGAATCACCTGTACTGGCAATGCTGTAAACATCCACATCCGCAGGAAACATATTCTGCTGCAGCATATTTATCGCATGCGAATCGGGTTTCAAATCTTCTGCAGCTGCATCTTGATGAATTTCAAAATATCTTTCATTATAAATACCATCAAATGGACTGCCGATGGCTACAAGTTTATTAACAGATGGATAGTCATTCCTTGCATATTCCATCGTATATTTCACAGCAAGAATACCGCCCATAGAATGTCCGACCAGGTTAACTTCCTCCACTCGATAATTTTCCTTTAGATGAAGAAGCACTGCCGCAATCCATTCTGTACTTTCCTCAAAGCTTGCACGATTATCCTCTAAAACAATCTGTACAAACATGGGCGCATATCTCCCGTTATTTAAGTTATAATCGACAATATCTCCGTTCTCTGTCACATAGTAGATAAATCCTTTATTTCCCCATTGGTACGTATTTTCAAAACGGTCAAGCATATGACCAAATGAATTCTCCGTTCCTTTATAACCATGTATAAAAATCGTCGGTGCACCGGTATACTCCTCTGCTTGCGTTTCATCGTTCTGGTAAAAATAAATACCTGTTGCAATGGCGCAGATAACCAGGAGACCCAGGACAATACCTGCAATCTTCTTTCTCATTTATTTCCCTCAATTTCTGTTGTAAATCTAAGTACATCTCATGCTCTGAAGTACATAGCTATTATAACATCCTTCCTTTGCTGGAACACCATTTCTTCTACTTTATGTGTTTATTTTTTTACTTCATTGGCATATTTTTTATCAGGAATTAAAATACAAATTTTAAGAAAATAATGATTGAAAAATAAGTACCTGCAGGAAGCCCTCTGTTCATTCCTCCGCCATGGGTATCTATAAAAAGAAAGCAAATAGAATCTGCTTTTTAAACAGCATTCTATTTGCTTTCAATCATTATTGGGCAATCCGTTCATAATAATATCCCGGCCGATAATCCATTTCTGCTTATAAGTCTTTATTGCCCTCTATTCATAATATGATTAATGATGATGGTCGTCATCTTCATGCTCATGATCGTGGTCATGATCGCCTTCCTCACCATCTTCATGCTCATGATCCTCGCCTTCATGGTCGTCAATCGTAATTTCTGTAACCGGAGACTTGGCAACTGGATTATGATCATCATCGTAAAGAACCGCAAGAACTTCCTGTCCATCTACTTCTGCATCACCCATATAAGAATCCCCGTATTGATCTTCTGCCACCGTCCATTCCTCTTCAGCAGAATCACGTATGTACCAGTGCCAATGATCCAAATCTTCCTCTTCTGTTACTGCCTCTAATTTAAAAACATCGCCTGTATGGTAATGGTCGGATAACCCTTCAATTTCGATATTTTCCGGCACATCCTCGAAGGAAACCGCTTCGTCATCATGATCATGGTTATGCTCTTCTTCTTCATGATTTCCTTCTGTCTCTTCCTGGCTGTCTGTCCCTTCATCTTGATTATCTGCTTCTTCATTTCCGGACTGACAGCCAGCTATAAACAGGAAACTAATTAAGCCTAATATAATTCCTAATTGCCAAAACTTCTTCATAAAAAACACTCCTTCCATAATACGTAATGATTACGTTTCGTAACGATTACGATTAAAATTATACATAGATGCCGTTTAGTGGTCAAGTGATTTTTTTAAGATACTATTCTTCATAGACATGAAAATATGCTGCCATACTACGCTGATCGAATGATATGATTGCTGCTGCCACTAATCGTTTGGGCAAAAATGGCCTGAAACCTGATTCAACCCTTATAAATAAAAGTCTCAAGCTCCCACGAACAAATATCCTGGGAGCTTGAGACTTTTATTTATCCTTTATTTCACAACAAGCACTTTACACGCTGCCTGATGAACGATTTGCGTACTGACACTGCCAAGAAGAAGCCTTCCTACTCCGCCAAGCCCCCGGCTTCCTATAACGATTAAATCTATTTCCTTCTCTTTGGCATATTCAATTACTTTATAACCCGGATTACGGAAAGAATAATCTATCAAAACCTCTGTTTCACATGTTATCCCATCCGCTTCCAGATCATTATATACTTCTTGGATGGCAGGGCGCGCTTCCTCTGCCAAATCATTCATAAAAGTGCGGGCAAGAGCGGCATTCACCGTTGGCCCTCCATTGGAGATTACGGTAACAACATGTACAACGGCATCTTCAGCAAGTTTCACCTGCTCTTTGGCTTCTTCTATTGCTTTTTTACTAAGGTCGGAGCCGTCATAAGCTACTAATACATTCATACTCATCCCTATTCCTCCCTATTTCGTATTATATTCCTACTATTATCGTAACACATTTCTGTTAAAACGGTTACATGTTCAATAGAAGTGTTGAAAAAGCGTCATTAATTTACGCAGTGTAACTGACTGTAAGAATCCCGACTCCTAAACCAAGAAATACGGTGTTTCATTGCGGAAGTTCTAACAGTCAGTAACGACCAATTAGTTCTACTTGCAGCCACCCCCGCTGAATTGCCTTTTTATTTTATGGAGTGATATTGGACCTCGTCTTCATTCATACTGCATATATAAGAAAAACCGCAATCTGTTAATATCTCTTTAGCCTCTTCAAAATGAGCAGCAATCTCTTCCGGACGGTGCGCATCAGAACCTAATGTGATAATTTCTCCGCCAAGCTTACGGTATAAGCGCAATAAATTTTTACTTGGCAGCGGTGCATTCATGCCATATTTATAGCCGGATGTGTTTAATTCGATTCCCTTGCCTTCTGAAATAACCAGTTTTAATATTTCTTCCATAATATCCTGCGGCACATGTTCCCAGCCCCCAGAGGCATATCTGCTGACTAAATCAAGATGGCCTAAAATATGATAGTTTTTAAAATTTTTCAGGCATTCATAGTACTCTTCAAAATAAATACGATATGCTTCATCTACGGTTCTATCTTCAAAAAATTCACCGGAATGCAAATCCTGTTTATTCGCGGAGTGCATGGAACAAATGATAAATTCCGGATCCAGCCGTTCAATAAAATCGGAAGTTTCCTTAAGCACATGCGGCTGCACACCTACCTCAATTCCCTTGCGGATTTTAATCCTGTCCTGATACTTCTCCCGCAGCCCTTCTAATTTTTTTTGATAAGCTTCTGTATCAAAGCTAAAATCCCACTCCTTATCCGGGTAGTCCACATCTAAATGCTCGGTGAACGCAATTTCCTCCATCCCTTTGTTTATTGCTTCCTGAACCATCTCCTCCATCTCTGCCTCACAATCTGCCGAAAAGCTTGAATGCATATGAAAATCGTACATAAAAGTTATGCTCCTTTCATTGACTTTTTTTCTGAACATTACTATAATACTAAATAACTTTAATTAGATAAAGCATTAAATTGATAAAGTGTTGAATGCGAAGGAGAATTTTATGAGAAATAAACAACTGCTTCATACCATGTTCTACCCGAAACAATTTTCAAAAAAACGTCATGTTATCCATACATTAACCGGCCGCTTTTCTAAATTTGGATATCAGCAGGTGGAGACACCCGTTTTTGAAAATTATGATTTATATAACGATGTTCAAGGGACCGTCAATACAGCCGATATGCTGAAGCTGATCGACCCATCTGGAAAAGTGCTCGTACTGCGGCCGGATGCAACCATCCCGATTGCCAGACATTATACCAATTTGCAGGAGGAAGTAGCAACCGGACGCCTCTCCTATGTGCTGGATATTTTCCGTTCCACGACAGAAGAACGCTCCCGCACACAAGCAGGTGTAGAGCTATTTGGAGAACGTACGCCGGAAGCTGATGCAGAGCTGATTGCATTAGCTGTAACCAGCTTAAAAGAATTAGAGATTCCTTCTTTTAAAATAGAAATTGGTCATGCTGCTTTTTATAAAGAATTATTACGCGAGGCTGACCTGGACGCCATGCAGCAGAAAGAACTGGATCAATATATTCAGTCGAAAAACATCTCGGAGATTGTTCCCTTTTTAAAAGACTTGGGACTGGAGGCTGCCTTAATTGAAAAGCTTCGTAAAATTCCAATGTTATACGGAGATGCAAGCTTTGTTATCGATGAAGCGGAGAATATTATCTCATCAGACAAGATGCGTGAAGAACTGGACTATGTATCAAGAGTGTACCAGCTTCTCCAGGATTATCAGGTGGATTCCTATATTTCGATCAACCTTGGCCTGATCAACCATATGAATTATTATTCCGGCATTATCTTTCAGGGCTTTGCGGAGGGGCTTGGCCAGCCCATTATGATGGGAGGACGCTATGATTATTTAACCCGCTCCTTTCATCAGGAAACGCCGGCAATCGGCTTTGCTTTTGAGGTTGATTTGCTTGTTGACCTGCTCCCTGGCATCTTTACAGAAGCTGAGATAATCCAGCTTCGTTATGAAGCTTCTGAACGCCAGCATGCTTTTCAACTCGCCGAATTGTTCCGGGAAGCAAATCAGACAGTCATTGTAAAGGCGTTCGATAAAAAGGAAAATCGCTCTGATTCACCGGAGATACTCGTAAAATCCGAAGAGATAGTATATAGTAAACAAAAAGAAGCAGCAGTGTTTAAGACAAATCAGGAATTACTAGATTGGTATTTTAGAAAGGACGTTAAATGATGCAGCCAGTAACTATCGCTTTAGCCAAAGGCCGCCCTGCAAAGCAATCGATTGATTTACTAGAAGCAGCAGGAATCCATTTTGAAGGGTTTCATGAAAAAACCCGTAAGCTCGTTTTTTTTAATAAAGATAAGACATTACGGTTAATCTTTTTAAAAGGGATGGATGTTCCGATTTATGTTGAAAAAGGCGCTGCGGATATCGGGATTGTCGGCAGAGATAATATTATTGAAACAGAAGCAGATGTTTATGAAATTCTTGATTTAGGGATTGGAAAATGTAAATTCTCTGTCGCCGGAAAAAAAGGAGTCTCTCTTCCTGATAATCAGTCGTTAACGATTGGCACCAAATATCCGAATATTGCCAAGAAATTTTTTGACAAACGTAATCAGACAATTGAGACCGTACATCTCAATGGATCCGTTGAGCTGGCGCCATTAATTGGACTTGCGGATTACATCGTTGATATTGTCGAGACAGGAAACACCCTGCATGAAAATGGATTAGAGGTATTAGCAGATATCGAAACCATCAGTACAAAATTTATTGTGAATAAAGCAAGCTTCGTAACACGTTCAAAAGAAATTCAAGATGTACTAAAAAAATTGGAACAGGTTGTGAGTGAGAAAAATGCAAATTCTCCGTTATGAAACATATAAACAAAATGCAGTAAATACTGAAAAAGCAACACAGCTGATGCAGCGAAATTTAGATGAGCAGGTTTTGGAAATTATCCGTGCTGTACAGGAGCACGGTGATGAAGCAGCACTTGCATATACTAAAAAATTTGATAAAGCTGATTTATCCTCCTTGCTCGTTTCTGATGAGGAATGGAATATTGCCTTTGATAAAGTAAAATCTGAACAGCCAGCTCTCTTTCAAGCATTAACAGAAGCTGCGGAAAACATTCGCCAGTACCAGCGACGAACCAAAGAAGAAGGTTTTCAGTTCAGCCCGCAGCCCGGCATTCGTCTTGGTCAAAAAATAACCCCACTGGAGCGTGTCGGAGTCTACGTTCCCGGAGGAAAAGCAAGCTATCCTTCCACGGTATTAATGGATGTGATTCCAGCTGTCGTTGCCGGTGTCGAGCAGGTTGTGATTACAACCCCTCCCCGCCCCGACGGAACGATTGATCCTGTTGTACTGACAGCAGCAAAAATCGCCGGTGCGGATCAGGTATTCAAAATTGGCGGCGCTCAGGCTGTTGCTGCTCTGGCCTATGGAACAGAGAGTCTCCCTAAAGCTGACAAAATCGTTGGACCCGGGAATGCATTTGTCGCCCGTGCGAAAAAATGGGTGTTTGGCGATGTTGCCATTGATATGATTGCAGGTCCAAGTGAGATTTGTGCCTTTGCTGATAATACCGTCCCTCCTTCCTACGTTGCCGCTGATTTATTATCCCAGGCGGAACATGCAGAGGATGCTGCCTCAATTTGTGTGACAACAGATGCTGCTTATGCAGAGAAAGTACAAAAAGAGGTTGAGCGGCAAATTCCTTTACTGGAGCGGGCAGCTATTATCCGTGAATCGATTCAGACAAACGGAAAAATTATTATCTGCGAGGATGAAGCACAAGCAATCGAATTAATTAACACGATTGCTCCGGAGCATCTGCAATTAATGGGAAATAATGCGGAAGAACAAGTGGAGAAAATTAAGCATGCTGGAGCTATTTTTATCGGTCCGTATTCCAGCGAACCTTTAGGTGACTATTTTGCTGGCCCTAACCATACGCTGCCGACAAATGGGACCGCTCGCTTTTCCTCCCCGCTCGGTGTGTATGACTTCATGAAAAAATCGAGCACCATTCATTATTCAAAGGAACGGCTGCTGGATTATGCTGATACCATTATCACAATTGCTGAAGCGGAAGGCCTGACCGGGCATGCCAATGCAATTCGAATTCGAAAGGAGAACAACGATGCGTCAAGCTGAAAAAGAACGGCAAACCAAAGAAACGAATATATCCCTTGCTCTTAACGTAGATGGAGAAGGAAAATCAGAATTAAAAACAGGGGTCGGCTTTTTAGATCATATGCTGACTCTCTTTACCAAACACGGCGGATTAGATTTGCAGGTCGCATGTGACGGAGATTTAGAGGTAGACCAGCATCATACGGTAGAAGACATCGGCATTGTGCTTGGTCAGGCATTTAATGAAGCATTAGGAACAAAGGAAAGCATTAAACGCTATGCAACAGCAACAACACCAATGGATGAATCTCTTTCCTCCATTTCCATCGATATCAGCGGCCGCTCCTTTTTAGTTTATCGTGTAGACGGGTTAAAGGACAAAGTCGGGAATTTCGATACCGAATTAGTGGAAGAGTTTCTGATTGGCTTCACCAGCCATGCCAAGGTGACCCTTCATGTGGAAGTTTTATACGGAACCAATACACATCATATGATTGAATCCATCTTCAAAGGATTGGGCAGAGCAATTCGTGAAGCGGTATCCATTGACCCGACCATAAAGGGTGTTCCTTCTACGAAAGGAAGCCTATAAGATTAAAAGGAGGCTGGGATATGATTGCCATTATTGACTACGGTGCAGGAAATATTAAAAGCCTGCAATTTGCATTAGATAAATTAGGGAAAAACTCTAAATTGACCATGGATCCGGAAGAAATCCATCAGGCGGATTCCATTATTCTTCCAGGCGTCGGCGCCTTCAAGGATGCGATGGAAGCATTACAGCGCTACAAATTAGATACGATTTTGAAAAAAGAAGCGGCAAGCGGCAAGCCAATTTTAGGCATCTGTCTTGGGATGCAGCTTTTCTATGAATTCAGCGAAGAAAATGGTGGATGTACAGGACTTGGTCTTCTATCCGGTTCGGTAAAACGTATTTCAGACAGGGTCAAAGTGCCGCATATGGGCTGGAATATCCTGCAATCCAATCAGCCTCAGCGCTTATTACATCAGCTCGGAGAAAATCCATATGTTTATTTCGTCCATTCCTATGCAATTGATGAACTGGAAGAAAAAACATTGGTCGCCAGTGCCGATTATGGCGGACGCGTACCAGCAATCGTGCAGGATAAAAATATAACAGGAATGCAATTTCACCCGGAAAAAAGCGGGGATATCGGTATTGCATTATTGAAAAATTATGAGGAGATGATTTCATGATCATTTTTCCAGCAATTGATGTGAAAGATGGCAACTGTGTCCGCTTAAAGCAGGGCGATTATAATCAGCAGACAACCTATAATGACTCCCCGGTGGACACAGCCAAAAGATGGCAGGAAGCAGGCGGCACCTTCCTCCACATGGTCGATTTAGACGGAGCTAAAACAGGAGACCCCCAAAATAAAGAAATTATCCTTAAAACCATTCAGGCATTATCCATTCCTGTTGAAGTCGGCGGCGGTATCCGCTCCCTGGACACGATTAGAGAGTACGTGGAAGGCGGTGCTGCCCGGGTTATCCTCGGCACCTCTGCAATCACTGATTGGGACATGCTCACTAAAGCAATTCAATTATATGGAGATAAAATCGCAGTTTCTCTCGATGCTCGGAATGGTTATATTGCAACAGATGGCTGGACAAAAAATAGCGATAAAAAAGCTGCTGACCTTGCGAAGGAATTAGAAGCAGCCGGCTTAACAACGATTGTATATACGGATATTTTAAAGGATGGCATGCTGCGCGGACCGAATCTGGAGGAGCTGAAAGCGATGCAGGAAGCAACCAATATGAATATCATTGCTTCCGGCGGGGTTTCCCGAAAAGAGGATGTTGCCAGCCTTCAGGCACTTGACCTTTACGGGGCAATTATTGGAAAAGCGCTATATGATGGTACTATTCAACTGGAAGACGTTGTAGAGGAGGACAATCATGCTCGCTAAACGCATTATCCCCTGTCTGGATGTAGATAAAGGCCGGGTCGTTAAAGGTAAGAAATTTCAGGACATCAAGGACGTTGCTAATCCGGTGGAATTGGCTGCCCGCTATAACCGTGAAGGAGCAGATGAACTTGTTTTTTACGATATTACTGCCTCCAACGAAGAGCGAAACATTTTTCTGGATGTCGTTGAACAAGTTGCACGCGAAATTGCTATCCCTTTTATGGTCGGCGGCGGTATCCGTACCACCCAGGATATTCACAGTGTGCTTCATGCCGGCGCGGATAAAGTTTCGGTAAACAGTGCAGCTGTGCAGCGTCCAGAATTAATTAAGGAGTCCTCTGATAAGTTTGGCAGTCAATGTATCGTGCTCTCGATTGATGCAAAAAGAACAGCAGATGGTGCGTTCCATGTATTTATTAACGGCGGAAGAAAAGATACCGGGATAGATGCAGTGGAATGGGCGAAACGCGGAGAAGTACTCGGGGCAGGCGAGCTGGTTGTCAATGCCATGGATGCAGACGGTGAAAAAAATGGCTATCAAATCGAATTAACCAAGAAAATTGCAGATGCCGTCAATATCCCTGTGATTGCCAGCGGCGGCGCAGGTAAAATAGAGCATTTCTCAGAAGTTTTTGCAGAAGGTATCGATGCTGCACTTGCTGCATCTGTCTTTCATTACGAGGAGATTCCTATTCCGGAATTAAAAGAATATTTATCCTCACAAGGAATACCAATGAGGAGGAAAGCATAATGGAGATTTCAATCAAATACGATGAAAATGGACTCGTTCCGGCTATTGTTCAGGATTACGCAACGGGAAAAGTATTGACTTTAGCTTATATGAACGAGGTTGCTTTAGTAAAAACATTAGAAACCGGGGAAACCTGGTTCTATTCCCGCAGCCGTAAGGAGCTCTGGAATAAAGGGGAAACTTCCGGAAATAAGCAGATAGTCAAAAACATTTCAGTGGATTGTGATCAGGACGCTTTAGTTGTCCAGGTACAGCCGCTTGGCCCTGCCTGCCATAAAGGCACAACGACCTGCTTTGAAACAACCTTATCTGAAACAGAAAAACCGTTATTCTCTATCGTTAATGAGCTGACCGACAAAATCAAAGACCGTAAAGAAAACCCGCAGGAAGGCGCTTATACAACGTACCTGTTTAATAAAGGATTAGATAAGATTCTTAAAAAAATCGGTGAAGAGTCGACGGAGGTCGTTATCGGCGCAAAAAATAATGATAAAGAGGAATTAACCAATGAGCTAGCTGATTTATTGTATCACTCCCTTGTTTTAATGGAGGAGCAAGGCGTAAGTTCCAAAGATATTAAAAAAATATTGAACGAACGCCATATTGAAAAAGAGGGACAGCACCGTGAGTAGATTTTGGAATCCTTTAATCGAACAGCTGGAACCTTATATTCCCGGGGAACAATTAGATGATTCATCCATTATTAAATTAAATACGAATGAAAACCCTTTTCCCCCCTCTCCAAACGTTATTGCAGCGATTGAGGAGGAGGCAAGGACGAAATTGCAGCTTTACCCTTCCCCTGCTGTCGATAATCTCAGAGAGGAAATTGGAGGCTGCTATGGATTAAAAAAAGAACAGGTTTTTATCGGCAATGGTTCCGATGAAGTGCTTGCGCTTAGTTTTATGACTTTTTTTGAACCTGGGAAGGCCATTAAATACCCAGATATCACCTACAGCTTCTACCCTGTATATGCAAAGCTTTATCAGCTGGATGTAGAGGAAGTGGCGTTGGAGGATGATTTCACCATCTCTCCCCCATCACTCTTTAACGCAGAAGGCGGCGTTATTTTTCCCAATCCGAACGCACCGACCAGCTTATACATGGAGCTGGAAGCGATAGAAGAAATCTTAAAAAATAATCCTGATCAGATTGTGATTGTGGATGAAGCATACGTTGACTTTGCTAAAGCATCAGCTGCTTCCCTGATAGACAGCTATCCGAATTTACTTGTTATACAAACCCTGTCTAAATCCCGTTCGCTTGCCGGCCTCCGTGTAGGTATGGCGATGGGTCATAAAGATCTGATTGACGGATTAACGCGGGTAAAAGATTCGTTTAATTCCTATACGATTGACCGGTTAGCCATTGCCGGCGCTATGGAAGCATTCCGGGATACTGCTTATTTTGAAAAAACGAGAAACGAAATTATTAAAACGAGAGAGTACTTTCGGCAGGAATTAGAGAAAAGAGACTTCCATGTCCTTCCTTCTCAAGCCAATTTTGTGCTTGCTTCACCGGCAGGGATAGAGGCTGAGAAACTGTTTATGGAGCTGAAGCAGGCCGGCTTCCTAATCCGCTATTTTAATAAACCAAAGCTGGAAAACTATTTACGGATTTCCATTGGGACAAAGGAACAGATGACGAAGCTATTACACGCTATAGATTACATTATTGAAAAATAAGGTATTTATTTTAACCAAGCAGAATAGGTTCATGGAAAGCCGTTAGAGGAAATCCTCTAATGGCTTTTTATATAGCGAAAATTAAGGTTTATATATTTTTCAGAAGTGTATATATAAAATAAGGAATATTTTTAAATCTGTCCTTATTCCGGTGGCTTGATAAACAATCTATTTTCTATGATTGTTTAAGAATTAACAGATAAAACGAATTCTATTCAAAAAAGGAGAATGATAATGAGCACAAATATTTATGGCAATACACCGCCGCTGTTAGGAGCGAGAAATCTGACAAACCAAAAGAATCCTGATACCGATGTACTAATCTATGGCGTACCTTGGGAAGGCGCCTGTACATGGGGAGATTATACGGGCTGTGAGCTTGGTCCAAAGCAAATTCGTTTATCCTCTGCCAGATACAGTACATATCTGCCGGAATTAGACCATATCAATGTAGAAGACCATCTAAGTTTAGGCGATGTCGGCGATGTCAGCATCGTTCCTCATGATGTACCGGAAACCATGAATCGAATTGAGGACTTTGCAGAAAATCTGTGGAAAAGCGGGAAGTTTCTAGTCGGACTTGGCGGAGACCACGGTATTACTTATCCGATTGTAAAAGGCCTGACCAACACAGGCAAAAAAGTAGGTATTATTCACCTTGATTCCCATTATGATAATATGCCGCATCATGAAGGAGATAAGTTCGCCAGAAGCACCCCTTTTATGCGCTTATATGAAACGGAAGGTGTACGTAACGAAAGCTTGATTCATACAGGAATCAAAGGCCCGCGTAATAAACCGGAAACAGGCAAGCATGCAAATGAAGCCGGCGCTGTAACGATAACCATCAATGACATCCGCGAGCAAAGTGATTTAAAGAAATATGCAAATGAAATCTATAAGATGGCTTCCAAGGACGTTGATGTTGTTTATTTGACGATTTGCAGTGATGTGCTTGATTTTGCTTTCAATCCGGGCGGACCAGTGGACGGAAATGGATTGACTTCCTATGAGCTTCTGACAATGATTTATGAATTTGCTAAACGCGGCCTTTGCGGGATGGATTTTGTAGAGGTCTATCCGCAGCAGGATTTCAATCAAAATTCAGCACATTTTGTATCGACAGCCGTGCTGTATGTATTGGCCGGTCATGTTCATGGCGGGCAAGCCAAGTAAGCAGGAAAAGGGAGCTTCCCCTTCCTGCTTATCATACAAAGGAGGCGTTTTACTTGGCGCAATCAAAATTAGTTGAGAAGCTCAAAATCATTGGACCGGGTGCTATCATTACAGCATCTTTTATCGGCCCCGGTACAGTAACGACTGCGACAAGAGCAGGGGCAGGATTTGGTTTTGCTTTATTATGGGCAGTTATTTTCTCCATTATAGCGACGATTTTCCTGCAGGAAATGGTAGCCAGAATTGGAATTGTAACAAAACAGGGCTTAGGAGAAAACATTCGCGAATTATTCCAGAATCAAATTCTAAAATTCGCATCCGTATGGATTGTCCTTATTGCGGTTTGTGTAGGCTGTGCCGCATACATAAGCGGAGATTTATTAGGAACCTCTCTAGGTGTTTCTTACTTAACCGGCATCTCTGAAAATTATGTTGCGCCAATTATCGGAATTATTATTTTAATGCTCAATTTACTTGGCGGTTATAAATTTATTGAAAAAGTCATGATTTTTTTAATCGTTATTATGAGTATCACCTTTATTACCACGATGTTTGTCGCCGGACCTGACGTTCTCCACGTTCTTGACGGAGCATTTATTCCATCGATTCCAGACGGATCTATTCTGATGATTATTGCTTTAATTGGTACTACCGTTGTTCCCTATAACTTCTTTATTCATGCTTCTACAGTGAGTGAGAAATGGAACAATGTAAAGGATTTAAAAGCAGTAAGAACAGATACCATCCTTTCCATTACAGTGGGCGGTATTATTACCGCAGCAATATTAATTACAGCTGGTGCATTAATCCAAGGTACAGAGGTGACAAGCGTGGTACAGCTTGCTTCCCCATTAGAGCCCCTGATGGGAGATTTAGCTCCAATATTTGTTAGTATCGGTCTCTTTGCAGCCGGTTTTTCATCTGCTATTGCTTCTCCTATGGGCGCTGCGGTGACTGTAAGCAGCTTTATGAGATGGGAAGGCGGATTTGCTAATAAGAAATATAAAACGGTCTTTAGTGTCGTCATTATTTTAGGAATTATCACTTCTGCAATTGGTTTTGAACCTCTAGAAGTATTGCTTGTCGCACAAGCATTAAATGGAATCATCCTGCCGCTTATTGCAGTTTTCATCATGGTAGTTGTGAACAGGAAAAATGCAATGGGGAAATACGTAAATCCATTATGGTTAAATATCATTGGCGGTCTGGTTACTGCGGTTGTTTTCTTTCTCGGTACGTACAGTTTAGTAGATGCTATCAGCAGCTTTTTATAAGAAAAAAAGGAAGTGCTCTCCCTTTGGAGAATCACTTCCTTTTTTATTCATGAGATTTTTTTCTTCTGTAAAGGTTCATCCTGTCTGGTATCAGGCAATCATTCGCCGACCCTGACGATCCTTCCCAGAAAAAATTCTCTCTGCTGCTTTCTAAAAATAAATTGCTTCATCTTTAGAAAGTTTTAAATTTGTTCCTCTATCTCAGCAGATTCTTTTAATTCATCTACTTTATTGGTATAAGCTTCCTGCTGTTTGTTCTGGATAACCATTTGTTCCACATCATCTCTAATTTCATCCAGGTCTTGCATTTCCTGGTCACCCATTTGTGCAGATAACTGATCATACATTTCCTGCACTTCTTCATCTGTTACTTCTGTATCTACTTCTTCTTCCATATATTGCTGTGTTGCTAAATCAAATCTGAGCTGCTGTGCAAATTGTTCTTCTGTTAAATTTAACTGCTCCAGTGATTGTTGAAAGCCTTCTTCTCCGCCGCTTTCTTTCGCCGCATCTACTTCTTCTTGCACTTCTTCATCACTTACCTCGATACCGGCATCTTCTGCTTCTTGCATAATAAGCTCTTGTTCTACAAGATAATCAATCGTTTGATCCTGTACTGCTTCTAAATCTGAAACATCCTGACCGTATTGAGCAGACATTGATTTTACTAGAGAATAAGCTGCGTTATACGCTGCTCCATTCACTTCTTCTCCATTTACAACAACAACTGGTTCCTCTTTATCTAAAAATTCATCATCAGAGAATTCTACCGGATCCGGCTCTTGCGGTGCGGCTTGCTCTTCTCCCTGTTCTTGCTGCTCTTGTCCTTGTTCAGCGCCTTCTTGCTCGCCTTCGTTATCATCATTTCCGCATGCTGCTAGAAGCATGGTGATTATCATCAATATTGTTAGTGACAGTTTCTTCATTGAAACATCCCTCGCTTTTTTGATTTGTCATGTTCCATTCAATCATACATGCTTTCCCTGTTTCAAGTTTTCAAGCATTAATTTTTGTTACAGTTCTATAACAGTATGAGTCTGTCTGACTTTTTTTATTCTTTAAAATAAGCAAGAGCAGGATTTTACGCTGCTCTTGCTTAGGTTGACCCGGAAATATAATATGAAGCAGAACCGGTTTTTAATTATTTTTCTTTCCTTTTCTAACTTTTGAAATCAATGGAATGAATAAAGATAATGCCGCTACTGCTAAAATACTGAGAGCAATCGGGTCTTGAAAGAAAATAGACAAACTTCCATTCGATATCGTCATCGATTGACGGAAGGATTGCTCCAGCATTCCTCCCAGGATAAATGCCAATATAAATGGCGGCGCAGGAAATGAAAATAACCGCATTAAAAATCCGATGACGCCAAATAGCAGCAGCATGTATAAATCGAACGTATTGAAGCTGATTGCATAAACGCCAATCATACTAAACATAACAACCAATGAAATCAGCAGCGGTCGGGGCACCATTAATATCTTTGCTATGTAAGGAATTAACGGTAAATTCAGTATAAGCAAAAAGATATTGCCAATATACATACTGACGATGACCCCCCAAAATATATCAGGCTGATCGGTCATCAATAGTGGTCCAGGCTGTACGCCCAGTACTAAGAAAGCGCCTAATAATACAGCTGTTGTTCCAGATCCAGGAATCCCCAAGCTTAACAGCGGTACAAATGCGCCGCTGGTTGCAGCATTATTGGATGTTTCCGGAGCGGCTAATCCTTTGACAGAACCCTTTCCAAATTCTTCTGGATTTTTAGAGATTCTTTTTTCCGTAATATAGGAAATAAATGATGCAATCGTTGCTCCTGCACCAGGAAGCACTCCCAGGATAAACCCGATAATAGAATGCCTGGACATGGGTCCGGTCATATCCTTCCAATCCTGTTTGCTTAATTTCAAACTGCCGATTTTATGTGCATTTTGAATCGATTTATCTTTTCTATTTAATATCAACGTACACACTTCTGCCAAAGCAAATAACCCAAGCGCAATTACTAAGAAGTCAAGACCGTCTAATAAATTTGTATTTCCAAATGTAAACCGCTGCGTTCCAGATTGAGCATCTATTCCTACCGTGACGACCATAAAACCAGCTACAGCAGAAATTAATGCTTTTATTGTCGAGCCTTCAGATAAGCTCGAAATCGCAGTCAATCCCAACAGCATCAAAGCGAAATAAGCTGCCGGAGAGAAGGAAATAGCCACGCTTGCAAGCATCGGAGCCAGCAGCATAAGCAGCACAACACTCACCGTTCCGCCGACAAACGATGCTATCGCCGCTATCGCTAAAGCTTTCCCTGCTTCTCCGCGCTGCGCCATTGGATATCCGTCAAAGGAAGTAGCTACCGTTCCGGATACACCTGGAGCATTTAATAAAATAGATGATGTAGACCCTCCAAAAATGGCCCCGTAATAAACACCTGCCATCATAATCAATGCAACCGTCGGGTCCATTCCAAATGTAATTGGTATCATCACAGCTATTGCACTAATTGGACCTAAACCAGGCAGCATCCCGATAAACGTTCCAATAAATACCCCTATCATAACGAAAAAAATACTTTGCAAACTAAATGCTGTTTGTAACCCTGTTAACATTCCTTCCATAGCTCCCATAAAATTTCCCCTCCCTCTTTATAAAGGTAAGATTCCTGATGGTAAAGATATCTGTAATAGCGAAGTAAAAACAAAATAAATAAAAGACGAAAATGCAATAGAGACAATACCATTAACGATATGGCTTCTATACCCTAAAAACAGCGAACAGAAAAAAATAAAAAGTGCTGATACCAAAATAAACCCGAGTATTTCTAAAAGGAAAATATATATAAATATGAGTGCGCCAACGCCGAGAAGCATCCCGATTTCTTTTTTAGGTATATTTCTTTTTTGTCGCTGCGCTTCTGTCTCATTATCCTTTGAAAAAAATAATAATATTGCTAAAAAGACTAACAGCCACCCCAAGGCTTTTGGAATAACATCCGCATCTACCTCCGTATAAGCGTAGGACGGCAGCTGATACGAGAAAATCAAATAGACAATAGCAATAACGAGCAACACCAGACTTACCCGGCTGTTTATTGACTTTAACAATGCAATCACCTCAAATCCAATTAATTGGCGGCAAAGCCAATGAAACAGATGGATACCGAATCATTGGCTTTGCGCATCTTATTCGTTATTTAAACCTAAATCATCTAACAATACTTGCACCTGTTCTTTTTGTTCATCCAAGAATGCCTTGTATTCCTCATGCCCCATGTATTCTTCATCCCAGCCAAACTGGTCGCGAATCTCTGCGAATGCTTCTGAATCACTCAACTCCTTAAATTTATCCTCATAATAAGCAATCGAAGCTTCATCCATTCCTGGAGGTCCAAAGAAGCCTCTCCAGTTAACAAACGTTTCATCAATTCCTTGTTCTATTGCCGTTGGGAAATCCTCGATAACCTCTCCTTCTAATCTTTCAGGAGCAGTAATACCCAGTACTTTAATATTGTCTGCCTTTACTTGCTCTACCGTCTCAGCCATCCCTGTAGAATATACATCGACACTGCCATTCAGCAATTGCGTAAGTGATTCTCCATCTTGCGCAGAAACATATCTGATTTTTGTTATATCTACCCCTGCAGCTTTTGCAATCTGTACAAATTGGATATGATCCATACTTCCCGGAGCTGATTCACCAACAACGGTTACACTTTCCGGATCCTCTTTCATATCCTCGAACAGATCATTTAAATCATCCCATTCCGCATCTTCCCGAACTGCAAATGCGCCATAATCAGCAATTAGATTCGATAGCGGTATAAAGTCTTCATGACCGTATTCCGATTGCCCATTCAATGGAATCAATATAATCGGCGGGGAGGCAACAAATAACTTATGCGGATCTCCTTCATAATTAGCGATATAGGACCATCCTACAGCTCCGCCGCCGCCAGTTTTATTCACAACACCGATATTCTCTTCAATCATTCCTTCTTCACCCAATACTTTAGCAACCATTCTCGCAGTCGTATCCCAGCCGCCCCCTGCTCCGGCCGGTGCCACAATTTCTATGCTTTCTTCCGGCTCCCAGCTTCCGCCTTCTCCTGAATCACCTGATTCGCCAGCATCTGCATCATCACTGTTTCCACAAGCAGCTAGTACGATAATAAAAAAGAATAAGGCAATAAGTAACAACTTTTTCATTCTTCTTTCTCCCCTTTTATGAATTTATTTTCTGTCTTAAAAACACTATAGAGGATGCATCACATTTATGTAAACGTTTTCAAAATTAATCACAATGATTTCTTTCTGTTTATTTTGTTCATTTCGTTCACGCTATCCATTTGTTTTAAAAAGAAAAAAATTGCAGAGGAAGCTGCCCTGCAATTTTTTTCATATAAACTGCCGTAAAACTTCAGCTTAAGTGAAGTTTTGTTTTATAACCGATAATATCTGCGCTCCGGTCTGCCAACAGCCCCATATGCCAAGTCTGCCTTTATTTCTCCCAAAGAAGTAAGATATTCCAGATAACGCCGGGCTGTTGTGCGGGAAACACCTATGTGCTCTCCCATTTTCTCTGCTGCTACTCCTTCTTTAGTTTGATCAATCTTTTTTTTAATTTTATTTAAGGTTAAAGGATCAATTCCTTTTGGTGTCCGCTGCGCTTCTATTTCTATACTTCCTTTTAACCCAAAATGATTATCTAAAAAATGCTGATTAACCGTCTCCTCATTACTAAAACGCTCATTAAATAACTGGTAGCGTTTAATGGACTCAATGAGCCTCTCCTGTTTAATCGGCTTAATCATATAATCAAAAACACCCTTACGAACTGTCCGCTGAATCATATTTTTTTCGGATGCAGCTGAAATAATAATGGCATCAATTTCTCCTTGGATTTTTCGTAATTCCTCTAAAATCTCCAAGCCTGAAATATCTGGAATATAGAGATCCAGAATTACCAGATCAATTGGATATTTTTCTGCAAATCCAATTGCTTCTTTTCCATTTAATGCTTTGCCAACCAATTTTACATTGTCGAGATGTTCGATGAATTCACTGTGAATCTCAGCGATACGATAATCATCTTCTACTATCAGCGTTTGTATCATACATTCATCACCCCGTCTTTTTCGCCTGTTGCTTGGGAATAAATATGGTGAAAATGGTTCCCTCAGCCAGATTACTTTTGACTTCAATTCTGCCGTTTAGATTTTCAATTGTTTCCTTAACCATAGCTAATCCATACCCGCGCGTTGTTTTATCCTTTGTGGAGAATCTGCGGTGAAAAATACGATGGATATCTTTTTTACCAATTCCAACTCCATTATCAGCTACTTCAAAAATATAGTCATGACCGATATCCGTTGAGAAAAACTGGACCGTTCCGTTTTCTGTCTCTCTCACAGCATCCAGAGCGTTATCAATCACATTGCCTAAAATAGTAATCAAATTTGTCGGTTCAATATAATCTGCCATTTTGGACAGGGAACTATAATCATCAATCAGGAAATTAATTTTTAACTCGGAGGCTTTCCCTATCTTTCCTAATAAAATAGCCTGTATCGTTTTATCGCTGATTTGGTCGTATACGATTTTATTTTGCGTTTCTACCGTCTGTGTCTCTTTTTGAATCAATTCAATTGCTTCTTCAAAATTTCCAAGCTGGAGCATCCCTGAAAGTACATAAAGCCGGTTCGTATATTCATGCGTCTGTGCTCTGAGTTCTTCGGAATAACTTCTTACTTCTCCTAAGGTATCAATGATTTCTTTCAATTCTGTTTTATCACGAAAACTTAATACAGCCCCCCTTACTTGGTTCTGATTATAAATGGGAACCATATTAAATATGATATGCCGATCATTTACTTCCACTTGCTTATTACGGCATACTTGTCCGTTTTTAATCAGTGAGGATAATGGAAGCTCGGGCAGAACTTTTGAAATTGGCTGATTAAAAAATGCCTTTTGCTTGCCGCTGAGCAATTTCTCAGCAGATTGGTTCATTAATTGAATGACTCCATCTTCATTAACTGCAATCATTCCCTCGTGAATCGCTGAAAGAATAGCATTCCTCTCACGATACAAAGAAGTTATTTTATGAGGTTCAAATCCCATTAATTGACCGCGAATATTTCGAGTCAGCAGCAGTCCGCCGATTGTTCCCACAAATAGTACAATGACAGAAGGCAGAATTAATTTTTTAATATTTGATAAAATCGTTGCATTAATATCTTTTATCATATATCCGACAGAAACAACACCAACAATGTCACCTTCATAATTCCAGACAGGTGTCTTTCCCCTTAAAGATGGTCCCAGACTTCCTTCTGCGCGCGAAACATAGGATTCACCATCTATAAGCGCCGCATCATTATCGCCTCCTACCATGTTTTTGCCCAGCTTATCCTGATCCGGATGAGAATAACGAATCCCTTCCGTATTTCCGATAACAATAAATTCAGCCCCTGTTAATTTCCTCATTTCTTCAGCGATCGGCTGTATCGTTTCCTCAGGTGATGCTTGTGAAAAACCTTCACGAATGGAAGGTATATTTGCTACCATTTGCGCTGTTTGTAAAGCTTGTTCACCAATTTCCTCCTCCGTCATTTCTACTTCCATATAGCTGTAAAAAGCCGTTAGTAATATGGTTACAAATAAGATTAGTCCAATAATAAGTACAAGAATCTTGGTGAGTAGATTTACTTGGTTTAACCGGTTTATGATTATAATCACCTCCTATGGTAAGCGTTTACTATATTATTTATTATACTACCTTTATTTGTACTATCTACATTTTCTAAAAATTAAAATAAGAAAAGAGAGCATTTTTTACCAAAAAGTTCTATTTATAGAATGTCCCCATAGACAGACCGCACAAAAAATCCTCAAACCTGTTGAATGCAATCACATACTGCTTTTAACAAGTTTGAGGATATAAAATATGAATAAACTTAAATTTATTTATCATAACGTCTTTCTCTTTAAGATAATAATTAAAAATGTTAGCCCGCCAGCAATTTCAATAATAATGGAAACGACGCCCTGCGCATTAAATACATGGTTCATAATAAAATATGCACCAGTTAATACCAAGAAACCAATAGCAAGAGCCATAGGAAAAATATATCTGTGGTCATACGTCTGTGCTAACTGATAACTCAACGTTGCAACCAAAAAACCAAAGAAAGTAAGCGGTCCAACTAAAGCCGTTGAGATGGACATTAAAATAGAAACTAGTACAAGAACATAAATGATACTAAATTTATGATTCAATCCTAATGAACTAGAAATCTCTTTTCCGAGCGATAATACATTCAATCGCTTAGAATACGCAAGAAGAAGAACTGCTACGATGATGACAATCGGAATCGCAATCGGAAAATATGCTGCATCCGCATTATTAACAGATCCAAACAGCTTTGCCTGTAAAATATCAAACTCGGAAGGCGCAAGCAGTTTTCTCATAAACGTTGATAAAGACCTTAGTCCTGTTCCAATAATGATACCGACCAAAAGCATAAGTTGTAAATTTCCATACTTTCCGGAAAGTAACCACCCATACAGTATCAAACACATCGCGACCATAATAGCTACTTGAAATAAAAACGATCCAGTACCCATATAACCTATAAATGCCGTGGTACCAAAGAAAAACATGGTACTCGTATGTATTGTGGAGTAAAGTGCTTCAAATCCTAAAAGCGAAGGAGTGATCACCCGATTATTCGTAATCGATTGGAATGCAACGGTCGCCAGACTCTGACAAACTGCAGCAATAATCATGGAAACAATAGCTACCATTCTTCTTTTAGCAACTGGGATAAAGGAAGGGGAGTCTACTGGAACCGGGTTATTATAAACTAAAAGTCCATACGAAGAAAGAATGCCTAATCCAATAAGCGTTATCAACAGTATCCAATAACGTCTTTCCTCCTTTTTAGAACGAAAAGCTTTAGATGGTTTATCATTTTTAAGAAGGCTAGAATTCATTTTGACATTTTTTTCATTAGTATATTCCAATTCGTTATCCCAGCCTCCTTCTTCTTAATAAAATAACAATAAATACAACTGCGCCCACCGTTCCAAGTATCAAGGATACAGGTACTTCAAATGGCATGATAACGGTGCGGGATATAATATCAGCGGCGGTTAGAGCCGCCATTCCGGACACACATACCCATGGCAGGTTACTTCTTAAATCATCGCCTCTAAACATGGAAACAATATTTGGTACAATCAAACCTAAAAATGGTAAGTTTCCAATAACAGCGGCAACAATTCCAACTGCAACAGCAATAAGAGCCGTACCAACAAGAACAATTGTATTATAACTTACTCCAAGGCTTTTTGTAACATCCTCCCCTAATCCAGCTAGTGTCAGTCTATTAGCATAGATAAAAATAAGAAAAGTAACTACAACAATCAGCCATAAATATTCATATCTTCCAACCTGAATCGATGCAAAAGAACCTACAAACCAGGTTTCAACACTTTGTGACATTTGAAAAACGAGCCCGACAAACGTGGAAACTGCTGAAATAACTGCGCCAAGCATAATCCCAATAATCGGAACAATTAAAGACGAACGAAGTTTAACTCTTCTCAAAAACAAAAAGAAAACCATCGTTCCTATAAAGGAAAAAATGATTGCTCCAGTCATTCTTTCAACTAAAGATGGTGCGGGAATTAATAAATAAACGAAAACCAACCCCAAGCCTGCCCATTCAATCGTTCCTGTTGTGGTAGGTTCAACTAAACGATTCTGTGTAATAAGCTGCATGACGAGTCCAGACATTGCCATTGCAGCCCCAGTAAGCATGAGTGCAGCTGTCCTTGGGATACGGGTAATGAAAAACATATCCATTCCATCTTCGCGTCCCCGTATGTCATAAACTCCGACAGACATGGAAATAACGCCTAAAATAATAACAATGAGGATTGCTAATATAAAAGGCTTTGTCCATATTTTTTGATGATTAGAATGCAGGGGCTGAGAATTCCCAGCCCCAAACATTTTTTGTTTTGTATTTTTAAGCACTATAGTTATACCCCTCTAAATTACTCTGCTAAAGTTTCTGCAAGATCTTCAAATAATTTAGTAAATGTTTGTATAGATTCATTTGTATACGTGTCTGCCGGTGCATAAACGATTTGTCCTTCAGAAACAGCTTTTGTGTTTTGAAGAGCAGGTGCATTATCGATTACATCTTGAGCAGGACTTGCTTCTTCTTCAGATGATACAGCAGCATCACGGTCCATGACGAAAAGCCAATCAGGATCGGTTTCTGCAATAGCCTCAACAGAAACATCATCACCTTGGTGATCTGCAGAAGCTTGATCAATTTCTAACGCCGGTGTCCAATCGAAAATATCATATAATGGGCCCCAAACCCGGCCGGAATGAGGAGCTGCAAAATTAATATCTCCTCCAGATACTATAACACTCATGATTGTATCTGTCCCGTTATAAGCTGATTTAGCATCTTCAATGGATTGTTCAAAATCAGCTATTAATTGTTCAGCTTCTTCGTTTTTATCAAAAATTTGTCCAAGAGAGATTGTAATATCTTTAAATCCGTTCTCTAAATTTTCTCCGGGTGTGTCAGCTTCCTCAGAAACATCAAAATTAAGATCAATAACTGCTGCATCTGGCACTAATTCTTTTATATCTTCATAAAATCCTCCAAACCTTTGGCCCACAATAACAAGATCAGGATCTGCAGCTGCGATAAGTTCAAGGTTTGGTTCACGATGGTTTCCTATATTTTCAATTGATTCATCACTTGCATAAGGTATATCCTCAGGTATTAAATCTCTTGGAGCAGCAGCTAATTCAACTCCCCAATCAGATAATGTTTCAAACGTTCTATTATCTAAAGCTACCACGTTCTCTGGATTTACTGGAACTTCAACGGTTCCGTGAGCATCCGTAATTTCAACCGTTGCATCTTCAGAAGAACCCTCCGTTTCAGCAGACTCATTTCCTTGGTCATCGGCTTCTTCGTTTTCACTGCCTGAATCGGAGCAAGCAGCCAACACCAAAGCAAAAATTGCGAATATTGCTATAATAAACGTTGACTTAAAAAAGTTTGATTTTCTCATTTCTCCTACCTCTTCCCCTATGTATATTTTTTTGATGAGCAGACTATTGGATTGATTAAATCAATACCCGCATTATATTTTGCGCTTGATTTAAAAAAATAATTCCTGTTTTACTATAGTGCATTGATATAACCTAACACATTGATAATGATAATCAATCTCAATTAGCTTGTTTAAAGTATATCAAATAAAAAAACATTGTCAACTGTATTTTTTAATCTTATCTCTTGTACGATTATCACCAATTAAAAATTCCATTATTCTCGTTTTATTCTCAACTGCAATTGCGACAATCCAGATGAGAATAATTACTTAAACAATGGAAAGAAACCGCTTAAACACGATTTTCATGAGAATGTGAAACTATTTGGTTGAAAAACGATGTTTCAACATCATCGACATGCGTACTCCTGACAAAAGGAGTACGCATGGATCAAATCAATCGTTTTCAAGCAGCTGCACCTGCTCAAGTTAAGTTATCCTAGCAAAGATATATTCATTGAGAAAGCATAAGGTTTGGACATTTTTAAGAAAGCAATTATTGGATTTACCCATCATATATAGGGTTTAAACAATTAGCCGCTTTTACTTATATGTGAGTCAAAGTATACACAAAAACGACAGCCGTTTTGCATATGGACCGGAATATGCATATCATAGATTTCGTTTAATGCTTCTGAATTAATGATTTCATGTGTCGGACCGTTTTTTACCAGGCGCCCCTCTTTTAAAGCTACAATCTGATCTGAATAAACCGAAGCAAAGTTAATATCATGCAATACAATCACAACTGTTTTCCCCAGCTCATCGACAAGCTTGCGTAATATTTTCATAATCTGTACAGAATGCTTCATATCCAAATTATTCAACGGCTCATCCAATAAAATATATTCCGTGTCTTGGGCAATAACCATGGAAATAAACGCACGTTGCTTTTGACCGCCAGACAGCTCATCTAAGAATTTATGCTGGATATCTGTTAAATTCAAATATTCAATGGCTTGATCGACAATCCGATTATCTTCTTCATTTAAACGGCCTTTCGAATAAGGATAACGGCCAAAGGATACTAATTGGCGAATCGTCAGTTTCACAGTGAAAAAATTCGCTTGTCTTAAAATGGCAATGCGCTTCGCAAATTCATTTGATTTCATATTCTTTACATTGTTTTGGTCCAGTAATACATCTCCTGTGTCTGCATCAAGCAAACGGCTTACCATGGAAAGCAGCGTTGATTTCCCTGCACCGTTTGGTCCGATAAACGATGTAATTTTATTAGGCTGAATTTGAACCGATATATCATTTACGATAGATTTATTCCCATATTTCTTTGTCAATCCTTTAATATCAATCATGTCATCGCCCTACTTTCTTTAAGTATTAAATAATAAAATAGAAGTATGTGAAAAAAGGATAGCTAATGTAGTTAAGTGTAAAGCTTCATTAAATATAAGGCATTTCCACCAAAAATACATCAACCTTTCTTATCCTGAAATTTTACTTAAATTAATCTAGATAATAATTATTATCAAGTTCTAATTGTTCTAAATAAGAATGATATTCATTATCAATTAGATAACAATACCTAGTATATCAAATTTTCAGCCATCGTCAATGGCTGATTTATGTAAATATGACGATAATCAAAAAAACTGCCGTTTCCGGCAGTTTTTTTGATTATTCTGTTCAATTTTTCGTCAAATTTATTGATAATAGTTCGTTCAATAAGGGTACTCCCATTCATTTACAGGTATATATGGAATAGATTACTACGTTTATTTTTTCTCACAACCATCACCTGTACAATAGGAGGTTTTATTCTCATTTGGGTTCAATGATTGCAAAACAGGCGTTTCCTGTTCTTCCTGCCACACCTTTTCAAGTACCTGTGTAAAAGCTTCTTCTGGCTGTGCACCGGACACGGCATATTTTTCATTAAAAACAAAGAAAGGAACGCCCTGGACACCAAGCTGCTTTGCCAAATCTATATCTTCATTGACTTTATTACGGAATTTACAGCTGTCCAATACATTTTCAACACACTCTCTCTCCAAACCCACTTCTTCCGCTAACTGAATCAGTGTCTTTTTATCACTCAACTGTTCGGAATCAGTAAAATAGGCTTGAAAAAAACGTTCTGTCAGTTCCGCTTCCTTTCCATTCTCGGCAGCTAATTTAGCAACTCGATGCGCGTCAAATGTATTCCCGTATTTCATCGTATCAAAGCGGTAGGTCAAGCCTACTTCTGCTGCCTGCTCCGCTACCTGTTTATTCATTTCATATACTTGTTCTAAAGACATTCCCTTCAGCTCAGAAAAAGTTTCTGCGAAGTTCTTTCCCGGAAGATGCTGTGCATCCGGATCAAGCTGGTAGCTTCTAAACTGAACTGCTACTTGTTCACGATGTGTGAATTTCTCCAAGGCATGTTCAAACCGGCGTTTTCCGATATAACAAAAAGGACATACAAAATCAGACCAAATTTCAACTTTCATTTATGTTCACCTCAATTTCCTCACTTATTTTAGCATAAGGAAACCTGGGAACAAAGTAATCTGCATTCCTTCTTTAGTCATATTTGCGAGTCTCTTCAACCGTCCCATCTGCACGATAAACCGTCAGGGAGGTTCCTTTATTTTTAGCAATGTCTTTCGCTCTTTTCACCGCTTCCTCTTTTGTATCAAATCGTTCACTTGCCTGACTGGAACCGGAAGAGCCGACAGCCCATCCTTCTTCCTGCTTATAGACTTCCTCTCCCTCCTCCAGCCGCTCCGGATTATTTGTTTTTTCTTTTCCTTCCTTTGAGCGCTGGGTCGGTTTTCCGCCTTTTTCATAGCTTTGAATTTCTTCTTTATCCGCGTTCTTATACCATTCTTTAGCCTGCTCCGTAGCTATTGGAATTGCCCTGTTCTCCTTATAGCCATCATCCAGCATTGAATTTGCGATATCAATGGCCTTTTTACGGACAGGTTTTTCTAGGTTTTTCATTGAGCTTGGATAATCATTCATTGTCCAAACCATTAAAATGCCTCCTTTTTCCGTAGTGTAAGTAGCTGTAAGGGTCATTTTATAAGGACTTTTCCCTTTTCAAAACACATTAAACATTTTTATAGCCAATTATTTCTTCTAAAACGTCACTTGGCCTTTAAGCATCGGTGTTCTTGCTGTATGGTAAAATGTTCCGTCAAGATTACTTTCTGTGCATGGAAGCGACTCCCTGTATTTCATATCCATACTGTTATGATTGGATTGTTCAGACGAAAGCTGCTATTTCATTCAGCTCATTAAAATCTTATTTCTTTCATTCGCTGTAGAATCCTATCAGAGCGCAGGCCAACCACGCAGACTCCTAAGTGGTTTGCAGGCTAAACCCGTGACTCCTGGGGTTGCGATTACTCGTCCCATCGAAAACATTTGTACGTCGGAAAGCGGCGTGGTTGGCCGGAGCAGAGCTATGCACCATCATCAATTTCAAAAAGGCCGGATATTTCACCAAAATGCAAGCATGGTAATGAAGAACATGTTCATCTTGGAATAGCAAGATATATTTGCTTATTCTTAGGTGCGAAAGTTGAGTATTTAAGAAAATTCACTAACCTGACAACATTGGTAATCGCAGTCCCAGGGTGAAGATCCAACAGGAAAAAAGTGAATTTCTTTTTTTACCCTTGGCGCATAAGTGCGACTTTAGCTCTGTCTACGCCTCTCGGCTTGCCAATCGCTAAGTCTTCTTTAAAGGAGATGAACTCGGGGGTCACGGGAAGCAGGGTATATTTCCGGGACCTAAAATAAAAAGGCGTGGAATTCTCCACACCTTCTAGCTTGCAAATTATGCATCTAACAGCGATTTTCCATTAATGGATACACGCTTTGTATTTTTTAGTTCATTTAAATCGGCTGCGCCAACGCCAAACATCGTCATCTTCAGCTCTAATTCCAATTGGTCCATTGTCTGAACAACGGCTTCTGCTGATTCTGTGGCTGCCTGGAGCAGATGTCTGGCATACCCGATAATATCTGCCCCAATCGTAATTGCCTTCGCAGCATCCACGCCTGTTTTCATGCCTCCGCTGGCAACTAAAGGCGCTTCAGGAAGCTCACTGCGTACAGTGACCAGACAATCCTTGGTCGGATTTCCCCAGTTATTAAATGCTTCCGCAGCTGCCCGCTTTAATGGGTCCTTCGAGCGCAGCTTTTCCACCTGGCTCCAGGAGGTTCCGCCCGCTCCAGCAACATCAATATAAGAGATGCCCGCATCATACAATCTTTTGGCAGCTTCCCCGTCAATGCCGAATCCTACTTCCTTGACCCCTACTGGCGCTTCCACCTGTTTACAAACCTGTTCAATTTTTGGCAGTAAATCTTTGAAATTCAAATCGCCGCCGTCCTGCACAGCTTCCTGCAATGAATTTAAATGAAGAACGATGGAATCAGCCTCTGTCTTATCAATAATACGCTGGCATTCCTCTGCTCCATAGCCATAATTTAATTGGACAGCGCCAATGTTTACGATTAATGGCACAGTTGGCGCCTGTCTGCGAATAAGGAAAGAATCCTTATGCTGCTCACTTTCTAAAAATGCTCTTGTCGAACCAATTGCCAGTGCCCAGCCTTTTTGTTCTGCCGCTGTAGCCAAATTTTGATTAATTGTGGTCGCCAGTTCAGATCCGCCAGTCATGGAACTGACTAGAAATGGCGCCTGCAGCGCTTTGCCTAAAAATGATGTTCTCAATGAAATATCAGCAAAATCAATTTCCGGCAAAGCATTATGAAGAAAGTGAATGCCTTCCAATCCTGTAGATTTATTTACACCCTCTACGTCTCCTTCCAGACAAAGGCGGATATGTTCTGTTTTACGTTGGTTAATTCCTTTTTCCATGAATGTCCCTCGCTTATCTCAAATTATCAAACTATTTTTTACAGAGAGTAAAGGCATTTTCAATTATTCGTCCCCCTGCTTTTTAAATAAATATAGGTATGATTTTTTAATTTCCTTCGTTATCTTTACATCTAGTGTACTTGTTTCCTGCAATAATTGAAAGGCAAATGATGCTGTTTCAAAAGTTCACGTTCATTTGTCCTTCATTAAGAAAAAATTCAGTTGATATCTGTATTTTCTGTTATAATAGGACTACTTATTTAAGTTTTTAGGAGGATATAATGAAAAGAGATAATGCAAAAGCTTTTGCCTCAAAAGCACATCAAGGTCAAGCACGTAAAAATTCAAATGAACCGTACATAACCCATCCTGTTCGTGTTGCAGAACGTCTAGAAAAAGAAGGCTGTTCCGATGATTTAATCAGCGCCGGATACTTGCATGATGTTGTTGAGGATACCAATGTCAGCATCGAGGACATTGAACGTCAGTTCGGAAAAGAAATTGCTGACCTTGTTGCTTCTCATACGGAGGATAAATCAAAGTCTTGGTGGGACAGAAAAAAAGCGACAGTGGAACATTTAAAAGATGCTCCAAAGGAAGTGAAATATCTGATTATTGCGGATAAATTAGATAATCTTTTAGAATTGGAAAAAGAGCATCAACAGCTCGGCGATGATATCTGGAAGAACTTTAACGCCGGGTACAAGCAGCAAAAATGGTACAACGAGGCTATCGCAGAAGAAATGTATGCTCATTTATCTCCGGATGAGATTCCTTCTTATTTTAAAGAGTTTGAACAGGCTGTTAAACGTTTTTTCAAATAATAAAGGAAACACCTTCTCTCTTTAAATAAATGAAAGAAGGTGTTTTTTAATTGTAGTTTGTTAACGTGAATTCATTTCATTCGGATGCCATCCGCTGCGAATATTACGATCCAGCGCATCGATTGTTTTTATTTCTTCTTCGTTTAATTCAAAATCAAACACATCCAGGTTAGCTTCGATACGAGAAGGTGTTACTGATTTTGGAATGACAATCAAATCAGACTGTAAGTGCCAGCGCAGAATAACTTGCGCAATGGTTTTCTCTTTGTTCTCAGCAATTTGTTTTAGCGCTTCATCTTTTAAGACATCTTTTCCATTCATGAGAGGGCTGTATGCTTCTACATAAATACCTTTCTCTTTACAAAAGGCACGCAATTCTTTCTGTTGCAAGTATGGGTGGCACTCTACCTGATTTACAGCCGGTACAACCTCACATTCGTCTAGTAAACGTTCTAAATGCTCTATTTCAAAATTACAGACGCCAATCGCTTTTGCTTTGCCGTCTTTATAGATTTTTTCCAACGCTTTATACGTATCGATATATTGATCATGCTCCGGGGTCGGCCAGTGAATCAAATAAAGGTCCACATAGTCTGTACCCAGTCTTTCTAAGCTTGCATCAAAAGCTTTTAAGGTTTCATCATAACCATGATCTGCATTCCACACCTTTGTTGTAAGAAAGATTTCTTCACGAGGGACACCGCTGTTTGCAATTGCTTGTCCAACGCCTTCTTCATTCCCATAAACTTTTGCTGTATCAATGGAACGATAATTTGATTTTAATGCATGCTCCACAGCAGGGATAGCTTTTTCATTTTCTACCTTCCAGACGCCGAAACCAAGCTGCGGCATTTCTAAGCCATTATTAAGTGTAATGTAATTCATATTCCTGGATGACCTCCTGTAAATGATTTTATCTCTGTTTGTTTCACAATAGTCCCTAATGCATTTTTTAGTTTACAATAACAGGCAGATAAAACAAAGGAATGTGCTTGGTTCTATGATAAGGATACGATTCGCTTATAAAAATACCCGGTCAGCTGGCTCTTCACCCACTCAAAAAACAACTTTTAGTATGGTCATTTACCATACCTGTCGCTTGCATAAAAGAGTAACAAATCACCGGTCCTACAAAGGAAAATCCCCTCTTTTTCAAATCCTTGCTTAGCTGTTTTGACAAATCTGTTTGAGCAGGCACATCCTCATGCCGTTCCCAATGGTTCACAATTGGTTCTCTGTCAACAAAGCTCCAGATATAATCATCGAATGAACCAAATTCTTTTTGAATCTGCTGGAAGGCCTTTGCATTTTTAATGACAGATTCAATTTTACGCCTGTTCCGGATAATTCCTTCATCCTGCATCAATGCTTCTACTTTTTCATTTGAATAAGCAGCAATAATATCGGCTTCAAAGTTGTCAAAAGCCCGGCGGTAATGTTCCCGGCGTTTTAAAATTGTAATCCAGCTTAGTCCTGCCTGTGCCCCTTCTAATGTCAGCATTTCAAATAAATAGCGATCATCCTGAAAAACAGGCCGTCCCCATTCTTCATCGTGATATGCGATATAGACAGGCTCTTCACTGACCCAGGCACAACGTTCCTTATTCATCTTCCTCACCAATAGCGACTTCATTCTTTTCATACGAAATCCAATCGCTGAAGCTGCCTGGATAAAGCTTCACATTTTTAAAACCGGCATTATCCAGAGCCAGAATATTTGGGCATGCCGAAACACCGGAACCACAAGAAACGATAATCTCCGCATCTTTATCTAATTTGGAAAAATGCTCTCTTAACTGTTCCTCGTTTTTCCAAGTACCGTTCTCTTTTAAAACACCCTTCCAAAAATAATTGACCGCTCCCGGAATATGCCCTGCACGAGCATACATCGGTTCCTCGTCACCTAAATATCTTGCAGGTGCTCTGGAATCGATAATCGTTGTTTCTTCAGATTCTAGTTTTTCCTTGACCTCCTCCATATCAACATAGCGATTTTCCTTCTCGTTTCTGCGAAAGATGGTCGGCTGAAGATTGGGAACCGTTGATGTCAGTTCGCCTCCCTCTGCGACCCACCTGTCCAATCCGCCATCAAGAAGGTATACCTTCTCATGACCTAAATAATCAAGCAGCCACCAAAATCGAGGAGCGAACATATCATTTCCCTGATCATACACAACAACCGTTGTATTATTGGAGATACCTAGTTTTCCAAGTTTATTTGCGAATAAATCCCAATCGGGTAAAGGGTGATTTCCGCCATGCTTACCTGCTTTGCCGGATAAATCTCTATTTAAATCCATATAGACAGCACCAGGTAAATGCTCGTGTAAATAAGCTTTTCGCCCAGCATCAGCATCCATTAAATCAAATCGTACATCTACAATAACGACATTATTTTGCGGTAAACGTTTCTTTAATCTCTCTACGCTAATGATGTTTCTCAAAATCTAACCCTCCCATATGCTATTTTTCTAATCATATCATTCCTTATTTATTTTAACAGAAAAAATTTTCTGCAGAAATTAATAATTGAGCTTCATAAAGGGTATTCTTAAACTCTGTTAAACATGTCCACGTCCAGATACTTTTACTGTTTTAAAGCTTTATACGTTACTTTTTGGACACGCATGAATACGGTTTTTGTGTTGAGTATGGTAAAATATACAAAGCGTTGTAAAATTAGAATAGCAGAAATTTTCGCTTCAAAGGAACAATCAAAAATTTATTTAGAAGGAGCCATTTTGATGAAAGAACAATTAATCAAGCGTTTAGAAACCTATGCAAAAATAGATACCCAATCGGATATGCATTCTCAAGCCACCCCTTCCACTCCAGGTCAGTGGGATTTGATTAAGCTATTGGAGAATGAGCTGAAGGAAGTTGGACTGGAAGAAGTATCTTATGATGAAAATGGTTATTTAATGGCTACATTACCGGCGAATACGGATAAGGATATCCCGGCGATTGGCTTCTTGGCACATGTCGATACAGCAACAGACTTTACCGGCAAAGGGGTGGCTCCTAAGGTAATCGATTATAAGGGCGGGGATATTGTATTGAATGAAGATTTACAAGTCACCCTTTCTCCAAAAGACTTCCCTGAGCTTTCTAATTATGAGGGGCACCAGCTAATGGTGACTGACGGTACAACTTTACTTGGAGCGGATGATAAGGCAGGCATTGCTGAAATCATGACTGCCATGGAATACCTCATTCATCATCCGGAAATCGAGCATGGAAAAATCCGTATTGCTTTTACTCCTGATGAAGAAATTGGACGCGGGCCGCATAAATTTGATGTAGAACGCTTCGGCTGTGACTATGCGTACACCGTGGATGGCGGCCCTTTAGGTGAATTGCAGTATGAAAGCTTTAATGCCGCAGCTGCCAGAGTGACGTTTTACGGAAACAGTGTTCATCCGGGAACAGCGAAAAACAAAATGGTGAATGCAGGAAAGATGGCTGCGCAATTTATTAATAAATTTCCTTATAAAGAATCTCCCGAGCATACAGAAGGATACGAAGGCTTCTATCATCTTATTTCTGTAGAAGGCGATGTAGAAAAATCAACAGTCTATTACATTGTCCGCGACCATGACCGGGAAAAATTTGAAACACGCAAAGACACCCTTAAAAAGTACGTAGAAGAAATCAGGAACGCATATGGAGAGAATGCTGTAGAGTTAGAAATGAATGATCAATATTATAATATGCGTGAAAAAATTGAACCGGTAAAACATATTGTAGATATTGCTGATCAGGCAATGAACAATCTTGATATTAAACCGGTTATTCATCCAGTCCGCGGCGGTACAGACGGTTCACAAATTTCATTTATGGGATTACCGACACCGAACCTGTTCACTGGCGGCGAAAATTTCCATGGCAAGTTTGAGTATATTTCTATCGATAATATGGAAAAAGCAGCAAAAACGATTGTTGAAATCAGCCGTTTGTTTGCAGAAAAAAAAGCAGAATAAGTTGAAAAACAAGAGCCAATTTCACTGGTTCTTGTTTTTTTATTGTTCTTTTTCCTGAAATTATTTCTTCACTTTCCTTTCTTTTTCACTTCCATACATCATATAATATATATTGAAATGCAGCCTACGTTCACTGTTTAATAAGCAGAATTTATACTGCATCATTTCAAGGATTATGGGAATCAGCCTGCTGATTGTTTTCATCTTTTTTTCGAGTTTTCATATACCTCAAAACAGATTGGAAAACCATTCTCGTTACTGATTACCTGCAATTAATTTTTATAAAATAACTCTGCACTCCAAACTTATTTAACAGATCATAGTGTTTGGGGTTCATTCATTCTATTAAAAGCAAGGAGTTAACATGACATGCGAGGAGTTAGTTGGATTATCCTTTCGGCAATTTGCTTTGTACTGATTGGCTGCGGACCACATGAGCCATCCCCATCACAGGAAGATGCTCCGGCATCGGAACAATCAGCACCTGAAGAGCAAAAAGATACAGATGATAAGCAAGCGGAAGGACAACAGACGGAAGAGCCAGAACAAGAAGAAACAGAGCCGCCTGATGCGGTGCTGCAGAAATTTGATACAGATGATGCTGTATTACAATTAAAGCAAGCACTAAATGCCATCGGTTATGATTTAGAAGCAACAGATGAATTTGATGAAGAGCTTACTTGGGCTATAACAGATTTTCAATTGCAAACAGATGACACAGCTATTTCAGGTGTCTATGATAAAGCAACAAGAGAAGAGTTACTGCTTTATTATGAAAACGAAAAAAGTATTGAACCGGGAGAGGGCTTAGCTCCTCCCCCTGAAGAACCTGAAGTGACAGAAGCTGAAACAGAAGTTGTCGGTAATCCATACGATGAATTATCACTGGTGAATAAAAGCTTTGCACTTCCGGATGATTATATCCCTGAAGACTTGATTGTACCAGATGTGCCCTTTCCTTTCACAGAGGACTTACCTAAAAAATATCTGCGCGAGAACGCGGCACATGCCTTAGAAGAATTATTTGAAGGTGCTGAAGAAGCAGGATTAGAAATGTTTGCCCAATCCGGCTACCGTTCTTATGACCGGCAGGACGATATCTTTGCAGCGAATGCGGCACAGAATGGTGAGGATTATGCAAACACCTACAGTGCACGTCCCGGAGAAAGTGAGCATCAAACTGGACTGGCGATGGATGTTACCAGTGCAGAAGTCAATTTAGAGTTAGTAGAAGCATTTGGTGAGACAGAGGAAGGACAGTGGCTTGCTGAAAATGCTCCGGAATATGGCTTTATTATCCGTTTCCCTAAGGGGAAAGAAGATATTACCGGATACCAATACGAGCCTTGGCATCTTCGCTATGTCGGTGAAAAAACAGCGAAGTATATAACTGAACAAGGGATTACACTGGAAGAGTACTATGAAGAACAAGCTGAATAAAGTAATGAAGAAAACACCTTGAGAAGCAGATTTTCAAGGTGTTTTCTTTATCGAATAAAATGAATCGATACGTCATAATCACATTATTTATTTTTAAAATAGGAAGATAATCAATACAAAAAGAGAAGGAATAAGCAGCATTTCAATAATCAAAGGAATCCGCATTTTTCCGGCAGTTTTATATATCGTAATTAAATGCGCCAAAGACAAAATAGAAAAAACGGCCGCAAACAGATAGACAGAACCGATTGCAATATTCGTAGACAGAATAAGTATAGCTAATAAAAACAATACTAGTACTTTAAGCACACTGAATAAGATATCTGCCTTAAACCATGCAGGTATCTTTTTATTTTCCATTACATCGTCCCCCATTCCATATACATGTTATCGTATCATATTGGCGCACAGGATGGTAAGAATGAAAGTAACTGTTCACTTCTAAATTCCACCAAACATTCCTTTTCCTACTGATATGTTAAAATAGATATGGAAAATTAAATATAGAAGGGTTGATTATATGAATAATAATGAGTCTATAAAACTAACCGCTTTATCTTCTAGGCGGATGCGGATGTAAAATCGGACCGGCTGATTTACGGCAGGTTTTACAAACCCTCTCCCCTGCGACGGATAATCCTAATCTATTAGTCGGCTTGGATACCAGCGATGATGCAGGAGTTTACAAATTAAATGACGACACAGCCATTGTTCAGACACTCGACTTCTTCACTCCCATTGTAGACGACCCCTATTCTTTCGGGCAAATTGCCGCTGCAAATGCGCTCAGCGATGTCTACGCAATGGGCGGAAAGCCGATTACAGCATTGAATATTGTTGCTTTCCCAATTGCTGATCTAGATAAACAGATTCTTTCCCGTATCTTAGAAGGCGCAGACAGCAAGCTGAGAGAAGCTGGCGTGGCCTTAGCCGGCGGACATTCCATCGACGATAAAGAACCAAAATTCGGATTGGCTGTTACTGGAACAATTCATCCTGATAAAATCCGCACAAATAGTGGCGCAAAACCCGATGATGTGCTTATTTTAACCAAACCAATTGGTGTAGGGATTTTGACGACTTCTATCAAAAGAGGCTTGTTACAGGAAGCAGAAATAGACCGGGTAACTAACGTCATGGCAGCATTGAATAAAACGGCTGCGGAAACAATGGATAACTATGAAATACATGCTTGTACCGACGTTACCGGATTTGGCTTGCTTGGACATGCTTCGGAAATGGCAAAAGGAAGCAACGTCGAAATCCAGATTTCAAATCAGCACGTACCTGTTTTGCCAAGAGTAAAAGAACTTGCGGAGAACGGCGCAGTGCCAGGCGGTACGAAGAATAACTTTAACTATTTAAAAGAGGATGTTACCTTTACGGAATCACTGGATCAGATTGACCAGTGGATACTATGTGATGCGGTTACCTCCGGAGGCTTACTTGCTGCTGTAAAAGAAGCAGACGCAGAAAAATTACTTTCGGATCTGCAGGATAAAAATATCGAGGCAGCAATAATTGGCCGCGTCACTGATAAGAAAAATGGACATATCACGGTTGAAGAATAATTCGTTTATTAGGAAGTGAAAAAATGTTTCAGGATATAGAGTTACTTGATTTATTAAAAAAACAAAAAGAAGAGACTATTTGCTTAGTTGATGTGCGCTCTCCACAGGAATTTGCTGCATTTCGTATTCCAGGAAGCATCAATATTCCTGTTTTTGATAATGAAGAGCGCGTTGAAGTAGGCACGGTTTATAAACAAGTCGGCCCTGAAGCAGCAAAGGAAAAAGGGCTAGAAATCTTCTCTATCAAGCTGCCGGAATTTATTGCCCAGTTTCAATCTCTTGGGAAAGAAAAGATTGTTTATTGCTGGCGCGGCGGCATGCGCAGTAAAACCGCTGCCACCGTTGTCGATTTAATGGGTCAACAGGTTTCCAGATTGAATGGCGGCATTCGCTCTTACAGACAATGGGTGGTAAACAAGTTAGAGCAGCAGCCGTTTTCTCCCAATATGTACGTGCTGAATGGTTATACCGGATCCGGAAAAACTATTTTGCTGCACAGGTTAAAGCAGCATGGCTATCCTGTGCTTGATTTAGAAGAAATGGCAAACCACCGAGGGTCTATCTTTGGCCAAATTGGACTGGAACCGAATAATCAAAAAACATTCGAGTCTTTATTAGTCCAAGAAATGGAACGCTATGACCAAGCGCCTTTTGTTCTATTGGAAGGAGAAAGCAAACGTATCGGCAAGGCGACACTGCC
Source organism: Oceanobacillus sp. M60 (assembly GCF_053839645.1). Lineage (NCBI taxonomy): Bacteria > Bacillati > Bacillota > Bacilli > Caryophanales > Bacillaceae > Oceanobacillus > Oceanobacillus sp. M60. Next base: position 164,762 of record NZ_JBSSNH010000001.1, read on the forward strand.
TTTGTCTTTACATGAAACAAAAGAAGCCAGTATGCAGCTGTTTATCCATTTGCCTTTAGAGAAACGAATTGAAAATATATTACGTGAATACAATCCTGAAGAGCATCAAGCGCAAATAATCGAAGCCTTCGGGCGAATACGGAAGCATATTCACACCCCTGTAGCGAAACAAATAGCGGAGGACTTGGAGCAGGGTAATTTCCCATCCGCTGTAGCGCTCCTGCTGGAATATTATTACGATCCCAGATATGAGCATACGCTCCACCACTATCCAGAAGACAAACAAATGCATATCTATGCCGATGATTTAGACGAGGCTTTCAATGCAGTTGTTAACTTAATCAAACAGAAAGAAAAGATAAATATCAAGCTGTAAGCAGTATTTGAATAAACTCTCCTCTGATTAATCGAGGGGAGTTTATTTATGCATTGAGCAAAATTTGAAACTTCAGTTCGTGAACGACGAAGCAGAAGCAGCTCCTTTTTCGTCAGCCTTCACACAATCAATGGCGACAACCAGTGCAATCATGCTGGTTTCCATCTCTTCCTTAACAACTTGCACCTTATAGCTGTCTCCCCAACTAAACCACTCTTTGCTCACTTCCCCGATGATTTCACCGTGCTGATATACCTGAAAGTTCATGTCCCACCAATTCCCGCGCACTTCAATCCCTGCCGCATCAATGGTATAACGCGCTTTGAAAAAGGAAAGCCCCTTCTTGATTGCTAACACTTCCTTTCCATTTACCTCCACAAAAAAATTCGGTAAAAAGCTGAGCGTTTTTTTCGTTATAAGCGCTACTTCCTCTCCAGTATCATTCTTAATGGAGAAAGTTTTGGGAATTTTCATAAAACTCCCTTCTACGTAATAAACATCTTTTTCATCCTGATTCTTTACGCTAAACTTTTCATTTAAACTAAATACTTTTTGCTTTATATAGAGTTGTTTCATCCTCATGTCTCCTTTATTATTCCGATTATATCTGAATTTTGCTATGGAACTTCAATTTCTTTTTTCACGCAGTTTAGAAATACATTTATTATGTATTACTTAAATTAAGCTGATAAAGTTTCATTCTATCTTCTTTTTATCAACTATCACCGAAGTATAATTTATAAAATGAAACTTCACTCAGTGGGAGTTGTCGGACGGTTCTCCGTGATAAAGCTTTTAGACAAGACTTTAAAGAACATTGCTTCCTCATTTCCAAACAACATCTCTCACTTAAATATCAGAGTCTATTTCATGCATAAAAAGTAATTATCTGAACAAATTAGGGATAATCCCAACAACGAGGTGTTCTGTGCTATGTCCTATCGTAAATTACAAAAAAAGATGCATTATAAAGAGCAAATTCCAGATTCAGCAAGCGATACCCAAAAAAGCATAGACACTTCGATTACTGAAAACCTGAACTTCATCAAACAAAAAACAGGCAACAGCCCTGATATCATTATCCGCACGCTTGCTATTAGTCACGATCCTAAGGTATCTGCTGCAATCATTCACGTGGACGGGCTGGTGGACAATCCTACGATAAATGAGTTTTTGGTGCAGACAATGGAAGATAGCGTGCAGGAAAAATTACAGGACGAAGATCTTTTTACCGTTTTCACCGAAAAAGTAGTTGCGGTTGGCAGTTTAGAAACGGTTAGCGATTGGGATACCTTATTTCAATCGCTGCTATCTGGTGACACAGTAATTCTCCTGGATGGAAAAAACGAAGCGCTGATTGCCAGTACCAGAGGCGGAGAAAGGCGTCCCGTTGAACAGTCTGATTCCGAAATAACGTTACGCGGATCCAAAGAGGGATTCACCGAATCCATTAACACGAATACTGCACTCGTGCGTCGTATCATCAAAAACCCGAATGTATGGGTCGAATCCATGAATCTCGGAAAGCAGACGAATACAGACCTGTCGATTATGTATATCAACGGGATAGTTGATGAAGACATAGTGAAAGAGGTCCGCCAACGCTTGGGACGGGTCGATCTCGATGCCATCCTTGATTCAGGCTATATTGAACAGGTGATTGAAGATGAAAGTTCAGGGCTGTTCCCAACAGTTACTCATACGGAAAGGCCGGATGCGGTTGCCGGAAACCTTTTGGAGGGCAGGGTGGCTATTTTTGTCAACGGAACCCCCCATGTGTTGATTGTTCCTGCTATTATGATTCAATTTTTTCAAACACCGGAAGACTATTACGTGCGCTTCCCAATTAGTACTTTGATTCGGATGCTGCGCGTTTTCATGTTTTTGATTTCATTAATAGGCCCTGCTTTTTATGTAGCAGTTACCACCTTTCATCAGGAAATGATTCCAACAGACCTGCTCGTTATTATTGCCTCACAGACGGAATCCGTACCTTTTCCTGCGATTGTTGAAGCGCTGATAATGGAAGTCACTTTTGAGATTCTTCGGGAAGCCGGCTTAAGGATGCCGAACAAAATCAGTGCGACCATCTCGATTGTCGGAGCACTTGTTATCGGGCAAGGGGTCATTCAGGCCGGAATCGTCTCTCCCGCAATGGTCATTGTCGTGGCAACTACAGCCATTGCCAGTTTAGCTACTCCAAATTATGACATCGCTATTTCAGCCCGTTTACTCCGCTTTGCATTTATGCTGGGTGCAGCGATTGCCGGGTTTTATGGAATCATCCTTGGATTGATTATGCTGATTGTTCATCTCGTCAGCTTGCGTTCATTCGGGATCCCCTATATGGCACCATTTGCACCATTGATACCGAAAAGCTTGAAGGATTCCATTATGCGCGGTCCGATATGGTCATTCAACGAAAGACCGAAGTCCTTAAATCCTCAAAATCGAGTTCGCCAGGGTACGGATCAAAAACCTCTGCCTCCGATAAAACGGGGAATGATGAGAGCGGAGACGAAAGAAGGAGATAAAAATGAGTCGTAAATGGATAATTCCTTTTTTCATGGCAGCCTGCCTCCCTTTCCTTTCTGGATGTTGGAGCAGTATCGAATTAAAAGAATTAGCGATTGTCTCGGCTTATGCGCTTGATAAAAAGGAAGATGGCACATATGTTGGCACATTTCAACTAATCAATCCAATGAACGTGCCCGGGGCGCTTCAAGGAGGAGCATCCGGGCAAAATCCAAGTATTGCCACCTATACAGCAACAGGAGACAATCCGCTGGAGGTAGCTGATCGGGCATCCACCATTGTTTCAAGAGACCTCTATTTTGCACATACCAGTCTGCTGGTCATCAGCGAAGAGCTTGCCAGAGAAGAAGGGCTTTCCTCTATTTTAGATGCGATGGAGCGGGGTATTGAGTTTCGGACAACGACGAAGATAGTGATTAGCCGGGATGTGAAGGCGGGTGAGTTCGTTCAAGTTTTAACGGCGATTGATCAGGTCCCTGCTGAAAAAGCAATTAAGTCCTTAGAATTCACTGAAGAACTGTATGGAGAAAATATAGCCACCAATCTCCAGAAATTCATCAATGCAGCTGTTTCGACAGGAAAAGAGCCTTTGGTCAGCGGTTTCTCTGTGGAGGGTGATATTGAAAAAGCGAAAACGATGGAACAACTGCAATCATCAGATGGATCAGCAACCATTAAAGTAAATGGCATGGGCGTTTTCAAAGAAGGCAAACTGGTTAATTGGATTGATGGCGAAAAGAGTGAAGGAACACTTTGGGTATTAGATCAAATTCGGCAGGCACCTGTAAACATTGATTGGGAGAATCATGAAGATGCCATCTCCTACAAGGTAGTACGCCAAAAAACAAATGTAGCGACAAAAATAAAGGATGGGAAACCGGCGATTTCCGTCCATATCCGTGCTGAAGGAGACCTCCGAGTGATAGAGGTGCCAGTCGATATAACTAACCCGCATGTATTATTCCGGATTGAGGGAGCATTGCAGCAGAAAATTCAGGCAGAGGCCAAAGCTGCAATTGAGGAAGCACAGAAAACCAAAACGGATATCTTCGGCTTTGGTGAAAAGCTGCATCATTCCGAACCCAAGGTGTGGCAACAGTTTGAAAAAGAGTGGCAAGATGTGTATTTTCCTGCATTGGACGTCGATGTGACAGTGGAAGCCTTTATTCGCCGTACTGGGATGCGAAACAATCCGTATCTTTTTGATTTGAATAAGAAAAGCGAATAAAAAGGAGGGAATTCGTTTATGGAAAAGGCAAAAATCAGCACAAGCCAATTGTTTATCGTTATGATTTTATTTCAGCTAAGCAATTCGCTGCTGATTCCACTTGCGATGAGAGCAGGCCGAGACAGCTGGTTAGCGATTCTTATCGCGACGGCGATAAGTATCTTCTTATTTTTTATCTATCGGGCGCTTTATCTGTATTATCCTTCACTCTTGCTGACGGACTATACAGAAAAGCTGATTGGCAAGGTTTTAGGACGAACATTGGCATTCCTGTATATCCTCTTCTTTTTATATTCGGCTGCGAGAGTATTACGGGAATTTGGTGTCATGCTGCTTTCTTTTGCCTTTCCAGAAACTCCTCTATTCGTTGCGAGTGCTCTGATGATTCTGGTGGTTATTTACACGATATATAAAGGAATCGAGGTCGTTGCCAGAACAGGAGAACTGCTTTTTGTCGTCATGCTTATGCTGGCATTCTTTCTATTTCTTCTTATTGCTATATCCGGCTTAATCGATATCTCCAATTTAAGACCGACTTTGGAGGATTCGCCAAAAATTTTAAAAACGGTCTTTACAGAAACGCTATATGTTCCCTTTGGTGAAATCATCGTATTTACAATGATTTTCCCATACTTAAATCAAGCAAAGAAGTTAAAAAAAACGGCTGTGGCGGCAATCAGCATAACTGGTGTCGCTCTCGCGTTCACCACCATTTTAAATATCAGCGTTCTTGGCGTCCCGCTTATTGAGCGTTCTCTTTTCCCTTTATTAACAACTATTCAGTCGATTGAAGTTGGAGAATTTTTAGAACGTCTGGACGTTATCTTTATTCTAGCTCTGATTATTGGAGGTTTTTTCAAAGTAGCGGTATATACATACTGTGCCCTTATAGGAACAGCAAGTTTATTTAATATCAAAGAACCCTCGAAGCTGGCTTATCCGCTTGGAATAACTGTTTTATTTACATCCATGGTTATTGCGAGCAATTATTCGCAGCATATTGAAGAAGGGCTAAATGCATTTCCAATCTATGTTCAGCTTCCTTTTCAAATTATTCTTCCTGTTTTCTTGCTTTTTATTGCCTTTATCAAGAACAGGAAAAAGTAAGCAAATTAGCAAATATGAATAGCTATCCAAATACGGATAGAAAAATGTTTAAAGGCTGATTGGAGAGTGATAGAAGTGAAAATCCTAGGTATTTCTCTGACTATGTTCATCCTATTAGCGGGTATTTCTTTTGGTATTGACTTTATAAAAGGATATAAAATACCCGCTATCAAATCGCTGAATCCTTTGTATGTGATGGAAATTCCTGAATTGGCAATCATGTATCTCCTTCTTCTTTTCTTATTTGTCGATCCTGTATTATCTTTTTTGCAAAAAAAACGCAACCGGAAGTAATGAAAAAGGAGCTTACCAATAGCCATCATGATAAGCTCCTCCATATACTATAGAGAATGTCAAATCCACTTCGTCGTAATCACTTTTTTCCTCGTATAAAATTGCAGCCCATCTTTTCCATTCGCATGCAAATCTCCGTAGAAAGAGTCTTTCCAGCCAGAGAATGGGAAAAATGCCATTGGGGCAGGCACACCGATATTGACGCCAAGCATTCCAGCATCAATTGTTTCACGGAACTGCCGAACCTTTCCGCCGTCTCTTGTAAAAATACAAGCGCCATTCGCAAAGCGTGATTGATTCGTTAAAGCTATCGCATCATCCAGATCTTTTACACGAGCAATTGATAATACGGGTGCAAAGATCTCTTCTTTCCAAATATTCATTTCCGATGTGACATAATCAAAAATGGTTGGGCCTACAAAATAGCCTTTTTGTTTTACAGCTTCGTCTTTTCTGCCGTCACGAATCAGCTTTGCTCCTTCCTTTTCTCCCGTTTCAATATAATTTAATGTCCGCTCTTTATGCTGTTCGCGAATGACTGGACCCAGGAAAACCCCTTCGTCCAGGCCATTGCCAATTCTAATTTCATTGGCTTTTTGAGTGAGACGTGCGATAAACGTATCTGCAACAGATTCCTCAACAGCTACCACAGATGCGGCCATACACCGTTCCCCTGCAGAACCAAATGCTGCATTCATGATTTGGGTCGATGCATTTTCTAAATTCGCATCACGTAATACAATGGAATGGTTTTTTGCACCAGCAAGTGCTTGCACACGCTTCAGATTATCCGTTCCGCGCTTGTAGACATATTCTGCTACAGGCTGGGATCCAACAAAAGAAATCGCTGCTACCTGTTTGTGATCTAATAAACCGTTTACTACATCATGAGCACCATGAACGATGTTAAATACGCCAGCAGGCAACCCCGCTTCTTCCAGTAATTCTGCTAACCGATTCGCTAAAAGTGGTGTACGCTCTGACGGCTTCATGACAAACGTATTTCCAGTTGCAATGGCCATTGGGAACATCCAGCACGGCACCATCATTGGAAAATTAAAAGGAGTGATTCCAGCAATAACACCAATTGGATAACGATACACACCAGATTCCAAGTCGGTGGCAATCGATGGAAGCTGCTCTCCCATCATGAGGGAAGGAGCTCCGGCAGCGAATTCTACGTTTTCAATCCCTCGCTGCACTTCCCCATACGCTTCCGTATAGCTTTTTCCATTTTCAATGGTAATTAATTTTGCCAGCTCCTCCCAATTGGCAACGAGTAATTGCTGATATTTAAATAGGATTCTTGACCGTTTAGGTACAGCCACGTCCTTCCATGTTTCAAAAGCTTTGTGAGCAGCCTGGATTGCATGTTCCACATCCTCTTGCGTCGAGATAGGTACATTTGCTATTGTCTCTCCAGTTGCCGGATTATAGACAGGTGCCGTTTTATCTGTCTTTGCTTCCATCCACCTTCCTCCAACATAGTTTTTTAATTCGTTTACTTTTGTTTGAGTCACCTGAAACCCTCCCGATATTTTAATCAATATTCTCCATTAGAAGATGTTCATCCCGGAATAGCAGGATATATATGCTTATTCTTAGGTAATAAGCTTTCGTTCCTTATTTAAAAAACATTAATTTACTTTTTCATGAAATACTTTTTTCAAGACGTTAATCATAAAATCAAAATCATCATCCGTACTGGACAATGGCGGGCTGAGTGTCAAAATATTATTATGCCCGGCGACGGTATCACCGTTTTTCCCAATGATTAATCCATTTGCCTTGCAAGCAGCAATCAATCCTCCTACACATTCTGGGGAGGCAGGCTTTTTGGTAAGCTTATCTTCAACGATTTCTATGCCGATAATCAAGCCTAAACCGCGGATATCACCTACAAAGTCAAGATTTCGAAGATCATCCAGACCGTTTAAAAGACGATTCCCTGCTTCCGCTGAACGGTTAAATAAATTTTCTTTTTCCATAATTTCAATGTTTTTTAATGCCAAAGCACATGCAGCGGGATTACCGCCAAATGTATTTACATGACGAAAATGACTATTTTCTTTACCATCCTTAAATTTTTCATAGATGTCTTTTCGAACAGCTGTAATCGATAATGGAAGATAAGCACTCGTAAGCCCTTTTGCCATGGTAACCATATCCGGTTTTATATTAAAATGCTGATGTCCAAAAGCTTTTCCTGTACGGCCAAAGCCGCAGATAACCTCATCGATAATAAGCAGGACGCCGTGACGGTTACAAACCTCTTGTACCTTTTCTACATAAACAGGATCTGGAACCAGTACACCGCCTCCTGTAATCAGCGGTTCCATAATAACTGCTGCAATTGTCTCCTTCTGCTCCCAAATAATCGTTTCTTCTAATTCTCTCGCTCGCGCTATATTATAATCCTCTATAGACATGCCTTCTGGTTTACGATAATTATCAGGTGGAGCAACATGTAAAAATCCGGAAGTAAGCGGCTCGTATTTATATTTTCTCAATGCTTGACCTGTTGCTGACAACGCTCCAGCCGAGCTGCCATGATAGGCACGATAGCGTGAAATCACTTTATAGCGGGTGCCCTCTCCCTTTTGCTGGTGATATTGACGAGCCATTTTGAAAGCTACTTCATTCGCATCGGAACCACTATTGGAATAAAAAATCACATAGTCCCCGCCAAGCATTTCGTTTACTTTTTCCGCCAGCTCAATGGCAGGACCATGGCTTTGTGTCATTGGCACATAAGCCATTTTCTTGATTTGTTCATACGCAGCTTGTGCTAACTCTTCCCGGCCATATCCTACATTGACACAAAAAAGCCCGGACATTCCGTCTAAATACTGTTTTCCTTGATGATCTGTAATCCAGGAGCCCTTCCCCTCTTCCACGACCATAGGCGGATTTTTTTCACTATACGGCGAAATATGATGCCAAACATTCTGACGATCTCTTTCCACTAAAGATTGTTTCTTCTGCACAGATTCCATCCCATCTTCTCCTTTCTGTACTTCAAATAATTAAAACAATCTGGTCAAACAGCATAGATTCATATCTGAAATTTTTGAACTTGACATAATATTAGGTATATTACATAGTTTATTCTATAACCAATTCATTTATTTTTCATTTTACAAAATGTCAATCATTTTACGTTCTGCTTTAACGAAATGAGGGGGCTCATATAAATGGAGAAATGGAGTATTCAAGTAAAGGACGTTCTTTCCAGGGATTTATTCCAACATGCCGTCGTAGTTGCCGGCAAAAACGGATTACACCGTGAAATTAAATGGACACATATACTGGAAAGCGGAGATATGGAATCTTTCATTAACGGAGGTGAATTAATCCTGACGACAGGCTCCGGGGTGAAATTTGACTCTCCAGAAGGCCTTTCCCACTTGGACAAATTGCTAAATAAGAATGTCGCAGGAATATGCATTGAACTAGGCACCCATGTTAAAGAAATCGCACCTGAAATTATTCAATACGGCAATGATCATGACTTACCTTTCATTATCTTCAACGAGATTGTTAAATTCGTAGACATCACCCAAGATCTTCACACCGTCATCATTAATCATCATCACCATATGCTGAGCCAACTCTATCATTTTTCAGAAAAATTTAATGAACTTTCCTTATTGCCAAATGGAACCTTAACTATTTTAAAAGAACTATATGCATATTTTAATGTACCGGTCTTATTTGTATCATTCGACTCAAAAGCTGATTACTATCCTCCAAAGATGAAAGAGCAAACACAGTTGATGAAAACGCGAATCAAACATGCCAAGATGCCAAGCCCCTATACAGGCTGTAAACTGGACAAGGATGATTACACCATTTTTCCTGTTAAAGGTCTCGGACATACCTGGGGATATTTATGTTTACAGATAGCCCCTGACACATTAGATAAATTCTCATTCTCTATCATTGATCGGGCAGCCCTGGCAATCGCACAAATTATGCTTCGGAATAAAACGATAGAAGAACGGAAACAAAATCAAGAAGAAGAGATTGTCAGAAGGATGTTAAAGGGAAAAGACATTGATGGCAGTGAAATCCAAAAAATATTGCCTTCTCCGGCAAAGAACTTATCTTATCGATTATTTTTGATTGACACGAACTCCTATAATATAACCAATAAAGAAGGCAATTGGGAGGAAGCCAAGCTGCAGCAAGCGATGATTATCCGCTCCCTGTTTCGAAAAAACGGGTTTATTCCTGCTGTAGCTGTCGGCCGGAATGAAACGGCTGTTATCGCTGCCTTCTATAAGCAGAAGAATGCCCCAAAAGATACGAATCGATTGACAGAAATTATTAATGAACTAAAGCATATGCAACAAAAAGAAAATTTTAATGGTAATCCATATACTTTTGGAATCAGTAATATTCATCTTGATTACGATACTTCTCCTACCAGTTATAAAGAAGCAAAAGATGTGATACTCATTCAAAACGCTAAATTAATCGAGACACATTTTTATGAAGAAATCGGTGTTTATCGCTTATTGATTGAAATGTATAACAGCAACAAGCTGGAAGTATACGTACAGGATTATTTAGGAGCAATTTTGCAATATGATAAAAAAATGAAAACAGATCTGCTTTCCACACTTTCTGTATACCTGAAATGTATGGGCTCCAAAAAAGAAACCGCTAACAAATTATATATTGTACGGCAAACCTTGTATCACCGTTTAGAAAAAATTGAAGAGTTACTGAGAACTAACCTTGCAGAGCCAATCAACCGGCAAGCAATCGAACTGGCATTAAGCGCTTATTATCTATTGAATTGGACATCGCTGGAGGAAGCATATCCCAATATAAAAGAACTTTGATAAAAGGAAACTTCATTAAATATGAGACGAAAAGAAATCCCAGCGGAATAATATTAAACTATCGAAGCGTTACCGGCTGCCCCGCTCCCGCTTAAAACTGACTTTTTCCTTCTCTTCATGCGGAAAGCTCACAGTCAGTTATATTGCATTAAATTGCTTTTAAGGGATTCCTATCTAATTCATAGACACTTTGTAAAATAAGGCTAGTACCCGTTTGACATTTTGCTGATTGTGGTAATTTAGCAGTTACTTTATAGTCAAATTAAATTACGTTAATTTTGAAAACAACAAACAATTTAAAAAGGGCGGTAACAAACTGATTATCTGTTCGAAATTAGAGGGTTATTCAATGATACACCTTAATTCGCAAATCATCTTTTTTTTACGTCTTGTTTTATGCTTACAAATCAGGAAAAGGGCGGTGAGTCTATGTTTAATTTGCCTCTAGAAACCGTATTATTAATGCTGCCATGGCCTTTCATATGGGTTACGCTGGCTCTGGTTATGTATTTTAAATTGCGGCGCGATGAAAAGCGCGAAAATCATAATGAATAAAGTATAAGACGTTAACAGAAGGGACTGGTTATGAAATGAATTTGGATATTATCATTTTTTTCACCTATCTGTTGGGAATGCTTGGGATTGGTTTATATTTTACCAGGAGTGCTTCTGCATCTGCTGATCATTATTTATTAGGCAACCGAAAAATCGGAGCTCCTGTCACTGCAATAAGTATGCAGAGCACATCTATGAGCGGTTTTATGTTTATGGGCGGACCTGCGCAAGCCTTTCAAGAGGGCTGGCATGCATTATGGTATGCCATTGGAGATGCCGGCGGATCTATTGTCAATTTATCTGTACTGGGGAAACGGATGAGACGATTATCTCAGCTTCTCGGAGCACTCTCACCAATCGAATACTTGGAGAAACGTTTTGAAAGCTTTGGAATACGCGTTTACGGCGCAATTATCGCAATCATATTTCTTTTCGCTTATGCATTCGCCCAGTTTATTGCTGCCGGTAAAGCATTATCGGCAATGTCAGGATTTCCGTATGAGTGGGCACTTATTCTTGGTGTAGGGGTTATTGTGATTTATACTGTGGCTGGCGGCTATCTTGCTGTGGCCGTTAGTGGTTTCATTCAGGGAATTATTATGCTGATTGGAGTCACGGCTATTGGTATTATGGTCTTGCCAAAGGTTGGCGGCCTGTCAGGCCTGAATGAACAATTGGCGGCGATTGACCCGACTTATTTAAGTATTTGGGGGAAAGACTTGATTTATTATGGCCAGTGGGGAGTGATTATAGGAGCTGTACTTATCTATGCCATTGGCTACATGGGGCTTCCACATGTCACGGTAAGACATATGTCGATGCAAAATGCAAATACAACAAAAAATGCAATTATTTGGTCTGCTGCCTTTAATCAGTTGTTCACATTTACACCGTATATTTTAGGTTTATCAGCTATTGTAATTATGCCTGTTGTATCGGATCCCGAAATGGTTATTCCAGAACTCGTATATATATTCTTCCCAGGGATATTGGCTGCTGTTTTACTTTCAGCCATCATGGCGGCAATTATGTCCACCTGTGATTCCCTGCTGATGCAAGCAGGTACGACACTTTCGCGTGATGTTTATCATCGTTTTATCAATAAAAAAGCCAGCCATAAACAGTTGCTTTTGGTATCCAGACTATGCATTTTATTTGGGGGCATTATCGGCATTATTGTTGCAACTTATGAACCTCCAACCGTATTTGCTCTTGTTGTGTTTGCCTTTGGTGTACTGGGAAATACATTCCTTGTTCCTTTTATCGCTTCCGTCTATGCAAGAAAAGCTAACAAAATAGGAATCCTTTGTGCCATGATCAGCGGCTCCATAATAAACATTGTTTGGGAGCTGTTCGCCTTACAAAATGCAAGCGGATTACATCCATTTTTAGCCGGCTTAATTGCTTCTCTCATTGCAATGTTTATTGGGAATCAATTTGGCACTCCTCCTTCCGATCCTATTCTGGAGGCATATGATTTAGCCAAGCAAAGTAAAGAGATTCCAAAAAATCTGGAAAAAGGGATTTTTGAAGACCTTGCACCGGAAGCACGTAATATTTCTAAATTTATCCAAAATCAGGATAATACAAATGCCGTTGAGAGAAAAAGGGATAAAGATATCGAAATAGAACCTGAAATCTGTTTAAGGTTAGAGGGGTAGATAGCTTGGGTGCTAACGTGTTAACACAATCTGTCGAATTTAATAAAGAACAAATTGAATCAAGTTTTAAGAGGTTACACCCTCATGCTAATTTTATTGCAGAACGTATCGTCTACTATCCTTATTATTATTTTTGTTATAACGTAAAAGCTAAACGCCTTTTCCTCCCCTTAAATGAAAAAGTAGGATGTGCCATTGATTCGATTAGCGGCAAGGGATCGCTCATTGATTATAAGCCGAAATGGAAAGCGATTGAAATTTCAAAAGAGCAGCAGATGCCCGAAATGTACTCCTTGGAGGATTGCACTTCCATTTCTGAATCATTCATCTATCGGTCTTTATCTTTAAAAATGAGAATGATATCATTTCCAGAACTAAAGAGAGAACAGCAACAAAGATTTTATCGTCCTTACTGGGTGGTTTGGAATGAAAGAGCTGAATCGTCGGATTTCATTGTTGATGGGGTGTCCGGACAATTTCATCCCTTGTAAAAATAAATGATAATAAAGAAAAAACAAGGATACCGCTTGGTCTTTAAATCACCGGTATCCTCGCCGAGCAGATGTCCACTCCGGGGAGTCGCTTTCTGCGTGCAACGCTTCAGCCTCCTCGGAAGAATACCGCTTCCTGCTCAGGTCTACCTGTTGCTTTTCCCGCAGGAGTCGACTTCCCGGAGCTCCCATCTAAGTGGAATTATGTTTTATTTGCTTTTTCACAAAGAAATAATGCAAATTCTAGTGATGGTTTTGATGGGACGAGTAATCGCAGTCCCAGCCCCAGTGGGAAGACCCCGCAGGAAAAAGTGTTCTTCTTTTTTCTACCCACGGGGCATAAGTGCGGCTATGCTTCTGTCTGCGCCTGCCGGCTTGCCAATCAGCAAGTCTTCTTTAAAGGAGATGAGCTCGGAGCCCACGGAAAGCGGAGTGTATTTCTGGGGCCTAAGATTTCTCACCCCGCGAAACCCGTTGGAGCGGCTATATTCAGCATTTTTTTATGCTTTCTTATTCTTTAACAAAAACAGGTAAAGGAAAAAAACCTTTACCTGTTTTTGTTACTATCTAATTCATTGTTAAATCCAAAACAGTCTGCAAAACCACGTTTACCCCTCGCTCACAATCTTCCCATGCAGTCAATTCATCTTCGGCATGGCTTTTTCCGTTAACGCTTGGTACAAAAATCATGGCAGCCGGCAGATAGGTCGCAATAAATTGTGCATCATGCCCTGCACCGCTTGCCATCCGTTTATAGGAGCAGTTCAGGGATTTACAGGACTTCTCTAAAGCGTCCACTAATTTGTTATTAAACCATACGGTATCACGGTCCCAAAGCTTCTTTATTGTAACATCACATTTTTCTTTGGCCTCCGTTTCCGCTAACCCTTGAATGATTTCTTCCACTTGGCTGATTACAGCCGCTTCTTTATGCCGTGCCTCCAGCGTGAAAATTACTTTATTCGGGATAACTGTATGGATATTCGGGCTCACATTCATTCGGCCAATCGTGTAAACGAGATCATTATCCAGTTTACTCATTTTCTCCCGTATTTCATTAATCAGATTATTAGAAGCAAATAAGCTGTCTTTTCTCATGGACATGGGCGTAGTTCCTGCGTGATCAGAATCACCAATTACCTCAATTTCATAGCAGCACATCCCCACCACACACTCCACAACACCGATATCAATGGATTCACTTTCTAATACTGGACCTTGTTCAATATGCAGCTCTAAAAAAGCTTCTGCCTCTGTTAAGCGGTTTTCTTTCCTTCCTTCATATCCGCTTTCTTTTAAAGCTTCTGCAAAGGTTATCCCGTTTTTATCGACCGACCGGAGCATGTTGCCCTTATCAAACTTCCCAGACATGACTCCCGAGGACATTAACGAAGGTTCAAACCTTGCACCTTCTTCATTTGTAATATTCGCCACAACCACTGGAATTCGTGGTCTGATATTACTTTCGACCAAGGTTCTCACTACCTCAAGCCCAGTTAAAACACCTAATACGCCGTCAAACCTGCCTCCTTTTTCCACGGAATCTAAATGTGATCCGATTACGACCGGTGGCTTATCATTTTCTCTCCCCTCCAGCGTTGCATACATGTTTCCCATATCGTCCCATTTTACAGTCAGGCCCAGCTCTTCACAAACCATTTTAAAATGGTTTCTCACTTTTATATCCGTTTCGGATAATGCCAATCGGGTTACACCATTATTTTCAGTTCTCCCGAAATCTGCAAAATCTTCAACGATTTGTTTTAGCCTCTCCCCATGAATGAATATTTTTTGTTTTTCCACTATATCTCCTCCCGCATTTATTGTTTTTGCAGCTGATGTTTGATTAGTAATGTCGTGATATATTTTCTGCTGTCAGCATTCTCAAGCAGGATGGACTGCTTCTCTGCCACACCCTCTTTTTCCAATTCGACCATATCTCCGTCCAATGTTCCAACCACGGAAGTGATTTTATAATTATTTTTCATCCATGCATCAACAAGCTGTTTTTCCTGTAAAAATTCTTGATAACTTGACAATGAATAACCTCCTCGTCCCCTAAATCATTCTGTTATTTGGCAGCTGTTTCCTCCTTTTCTGCATCCTCATCTAACGACCAATCCCTGCCGACGGTAATTCCTAAATATTTGTCATCATCCGGATCCGTAATCTCTGCTTGCGGGAATTTGTGGAAGTACCAATATTTCGTCAGCACATAGTAAACTGCTGCAGCAACTATAAAGCCGACAATAAACGAATAATTCATAAAGATTAAAGCAACAGCGCCGCCAATGGCCCAGGAAATAAAGCCAACGATGTTTACGCCGCCATGAAAGCGATATTGGCCCCTATTCTTATATAAGTCAGGAACATTCACTCTTCGTTTTCGGAGCAAATAGTAATCTGCAAACAGGATACCGCTGACCGAGGATAAGATGGCACCAATAATCAAGAGAACCTGCGTGAGTATTTCATAGACGCTCCAAGGCTGAATGACCGTACCGACAATGCCGGCAACAAAAACAGCAACTGCATGGGAAACTTTTGGACCTAAGACATTAGAGAAAACAGCAGCAGCAGGTAATACATTTGCAGCTGTATTCGTGGACCACTGTGTCAAAACTATCATAAAAAGTAACATTGCAAGCATCCACCCAGATGCGGTATCCTGCAGTGCTGTAACTGGATTCGAGGTCCCGGCAACAATAAATGCTGCGGCACCAATCATAATCATAAATGCTTCTGTAAGAGGAAGAGCGACGAGACTGCCGATTAAGGTTGTTTTATTCCGTTTAAACCAATTTCTTTCATACTTAGGAGCTTTGAAATGGCGGGAGATGGTCGGGATATCGCAGCCCAGTGTTGCCCAGAATCCCATATTAGCGAAAAGCACCACCATAAATGCCGTGAATGCAGCTCCCCCGGTTACCGGACTTGCTACCCAGGCCCAGACATCTGCCCCTTGTGCCTGAATATCTGCATTTAGTGTTTGGTAAATAATTAAAGACATGACAATAATAATTGGCGCAGCTACATCTGCAAAGCGTTCTACCCATTTGATGCCGGAAGCAGTATTGATAAGCTGGACAAGCGCAAAAACAAGGTAACATAACAGCCAATTATCAAATCCGGCAAACATCGTATGCAGTATTGCATTAATCGCTGTTGCACCGAAATAGGTGTTAATCCCGAACCAAAACGATGCCGTGACTGCTCTCGTTAAAGAAGGAATATGCGTCCCTACCGTTCCAAACGGCGCCCTCATATAAACCGGGAAGGAAATACCATGCTCTACACCGATATCACCAATAATGGTAATAAACGCTCCAATTGCTATACATCCAATCAACGTAGCTAAAACCACCCATGGCAGCGATATACCCTGGATGCCTGAAGCACCAATATCAAAAGTTGCCAGCAGGATGGCCATTCCTATCCACATCGCAAAAAATCCCATTACCCCAATCTTTCGCTCACCATGCTTCACCGGAAGTAAATCTGGAGACTTTAAGTAGGAATTACTTTTATCCTTTCCCTGCAATGCAATCGCCTCTCTCCTCTTTGATGAATCCAAAAAGCCGCTTCATCCCTCTCATTCCGCAAGCAGCTATGGATTGTTTATATTAACTTCTAGGTGCTGTTTCCTGCTTGTTCGTATGCGCAGAATCAAATTTAGCTCGTTTTAAGAACTTGCCTGCTCCTGGTTTAGCAACCAGCTCTTTATCCTTAATGACATACTCCCCGCGCGATAAAACGGTAACAGGCTGCCCAGTTACCTTCATTCCCTCTAAAGCGCTATAATCAACGGCGGAATGATGTGTACCTGCGGATATCGTACGCTCCACATTTGGATCGAATAACACGATATCTGCATCTGTGCCGGGAGCAATCGTTCCCTTTTGCGGAAATAAACCAAACAGTTTCGCTGCTTGCGTTGACACCATGTCTACAAATTGATTCATAGAAATGCGTCCTTTTTTCACACCTTCTGAAAATAGAATACTAAAGCGGTCCTCAACGAATGGTCCGCCATTTGGAATCTTGGTAAAGTCACCTTTTCCTAAATCCTTTTGTCCATCAAAGTCAAATGCACAATGGTCGGAGCCTATCGTTTGCAGCTCCCCGCTTTTCAGAGCATTCCACAGCACTTCCTGATTGGATTTATCACGTAATGGCGGAGACCACACATATTTTGCTCCTTCAAAATCAGGCTTTTCCAAATAGGTTTGGTCCAGTACCAAATATTGCGGACAGGTTTCCCCATAAACAGAGAATCCCTTACTTCTGGCTTCCGCAATTTGCTCTACCGCTTCTTTACAGGTGACATGCACAACATATAATTGGGAATCAGCCAGCGCAGTCAGTTTTGCTGCCCGGCCCGTGGCTTCCCCCTCCAGTTCTGGCGGGCGGGTCAACGCATGATAGATTGGATCGGTATTCCCTGCTTTTAATGCTTCTTGCGTTAAATGTTCAATTACGTCCCCATTCTCAGCATGCACCATTACTAATCCACCGTGGTCTCTAGCAGTTACTAAGGTTTGAAAAAGTGTTTCATCATCTGCTTGCAAAACATTTTTATAAGCCATAAATACTTTAAAGGAAGTAACTCCCTCCTCTTCAATAACCGCAGGAATCTCCTGTAAAATCTGTTCGTTTGCTTCCACGATTTGCAAATGAAATCCATAGTCGATTACTGCCCTGCCTTCTGATTTGGCATGCCAAATTTCCAGAGCATTTTTTAATGTTTTTCCCTTCTCTGTTAAGCAAAAGTCAATGATTGTTGTTGTCCCGCCATGCGCAGCAGCAATGGTTCCACTTTCATAATCATCTTTTGTTACTGTACCGCCAAATGGCATTTCCATGTGCGTATGCGGATCAATGCCTCCAGGAAAAACGTAAAGTCCTGTTGCATCAATAACTTCTGCATACACATCACTTAAATCCTGTCCAATCGCTTTCACTTTTTCATCTTCAATCAACACATCCGCTTGATATATGTCTGCTGCTGTAACAATCGTTCCATTTTTAATAATTTTTTTCATTTTCGATTCCTCCAGTAAAAATCTAAAGTCTCGCAATTAGCGTTTCTCAAGCATATGAATTGCTGCCTGGCGGTCATTCCAGGACATCGGCGGTTCCGTTGGTGTCAAATCAATCATGTCGATTGCTCCCTCTACCGGACAAACAATCGAACATAGATTACACCCGACACAGTCCTCCTCTCTTACACGTAAAATAGCATTTCCATCTTTATCTGTAAGCATGTCGATACACTGATGAGACGTATCTTCACAGGCAATATGGCATTTATTACAATTAATGCAGACATCATTGTTAATACGGGCCACCACTTTATGATTTAAATCCAGATTGCTCCAGTCTGTGTACTTTTCCACAGATTTTCCGATGATGTCGCTTAAAGCATCTATCCCTTTTTCATCTAAATAATTTTCCAGCCCCTCTGTTAAATCCTCAATAATCCGAAATCCATGATGCATTGCTGCGGTACATACTTGCACACCGCCGGCTCCCATCAGCATAAATTCCACGGTATCCTGCCACGTAGAAATCCCGCCAATTCCGGATATCGGAATATTAACTTCCGGATTTCTTGCGCATTCTCCGACCATATTTAAGGCAATCGGCTTCACTGCCGGTCCGCAATACCCGCCATGCGCTCCTTTTCCATTCACATTTGGAACCGTGTTCCAAGTATCTAAATCTACCCCTATCAAACTATTGATTGTATTAATTAAGCTGATGGCATCTGCCCCGCCCCGAGCAGCAGCTTTTGCGGTTGCTGTTATGTCCGTAATATTTGGCGTGAGCTTCGTGATAACCGGAACCTCTGCCGCTTCTTTGGCATACATCGTAGTTCTTTCTACCAGATCCGGATGCTGACCAACAGCTGCACCCATCCCTCTTTCAGACATCCCATGAGGACAGCCAAGATTTAATTCAAACCCATCCACTCCAACATCCTGCACTCTCTTTACAATCTCATGCCATTTTTCCCGCTCGGGTTCTACCATTAAAGAAGCAATAATTACCCGGTCTGGATATAACTTTTTCGTTTCATAGATTTCCTTTAAGTTTTCCTCCAATGGACGATCGGAAATCAGCTCTATATTGTTAAAACCGGCAACCCGCTGCCCGTTAAAGTGACTTGCACCAAAGCGGGAGGTGACATTTAATATAGGCTCACCCAATGTTTTCCATACTGCTCCTCCCCACCCAGCTTCAAAGGCACGCTGTACTTGATACCCGGTATTGGTCGGGGGCGCAGATGCCAGCCAGTACGGATTAGGTGATTTGATTCCAGCGAAATCAATACTTATATCAGCCATTTTCATCCTCCTAATCTTGAAATATCTTTTAAGATCTTTCTGTTACAGATTGCTTGAAACGCTCATGGACCGCCAGCGCTGTATCCTTTCCCTGCTGAGCAGCCGTCACCACCATTGCTTCTCCAATTCCTTTTCCAAAAATCACATCTCCTGCAGCATATACTTTGGGATGAGACGTTATAAACGTTTCCGGATCAACCTTCACAACGCCTCCACTATGCTCCAGACCAAAGGCCTCAATGATTCCCTGATGCCTCGTTTGTCCGATAGCCTTCACTACGATATCAATATCCATTAAGAATTCAGATCCTTCAATTTCCACTGGCCGAGGCCTTCCATCCTTCTCAGTCTCTTGTAATTCCATTTGTACGCACTCCATTTGTGTTACATGACCATTTTCATCACCGATAAGACGTTTCGGATTGGTAAGCCATCTAAATTCCACGCCCTCCTGTTTGGCAAACTCATATTCAAAATCATAAGCAGTCATTTCCGCTTCCGTTCTGCGGTAAAGTATCTTTACGTTATCCGCGCCAAGTCTGACTGATGTCGTAGCTCCATCAATCGCTGTATTTCCTGCCCCGATGACCGCAACACGCTTTCCGATAAAATCCTCTGGATAATTCCCATTTTTTGATCTTTCCACTAAATCAATGGCATCGAAGTTCCCCTCTAATTCTTCCCCTTCTATTCCAAGCATTGGAACTTTGGACATTCCAACAGCAAGCACCACCGCATCATATTGATCAATAAGATCCGCCGGAAAAATATCCTTGCCAATTTCCGTATTCGTTCGTATTTCTACACCTAAATTTCTCACTTGCTCTACTTCCCAGAAGGAGATATCCTTAGGCAAACGAAAGGGAACAATTCCAAATGTATCTAACCCTCCCGCTTCCCTTTTTGCTTCAAAAATAGTTACTGTATAGCCTAGCCGGGCTAATTCGCGGGCTGTTGATAAGCCAGCAGGACCGCTTCCAACGACAGCGACTGTTTTTCCATTCTTTTTGCCAGCTTGAAAGAGAACCGCTTCATTTTTAATTGCCCAATCTGTCGCAAATCGCTGCAAATCCCCAATAGGAATGGGCTTCGTAGCGTCATTCAGGACACAAGCTCCTTCACATAATTCTTCTGTCGGGCAGACTCGGGCGCAGCTAGCTCCAACCGGATTGGAATCCATAATTGTTGTTGCAGAGCCCTTCAAGTTCCCAGAAGCAATTTTTTTAATAAATCCCGGAATATCAATCCCTGTCGGACATGCAGTAATACAAGGCGCATCATAACAATATAAGCAGCGATTCGCTTCATCCAATGCCTCTTGGGAATTAAAGCTTGGTTTCGTTTCCTCAAAATTCGCTGTAAGCACCTCACCAGATATAAAATTCTTTAATAAATCACTCAAGAAACAAACCTCCTTTAAAATACATTTCAAAAAAGATTAATTAAAATAGAAAGTTATTATATACTTATGTGGCAAGCTCTCAGTAAATTACCATTTCAACAAAAGCAGGGGTTTTTCTAAAAACTAATTATTAACTCAACTTTCGCACCTAAAAAGTAACGTCATTTCTATAGAAACAGGAGTTGATTGTTCCTTCGATAACCCCCTTGACAAAGATATAGAAGGCGAAGTGTAAAGCACCGGTCCGCCTCCGCTAGTAGGGTATTCTATACGTGAAAAAACAACTCACCAAACAGAAGTTTAATCAGATAGAACATATTTTTCATGCTGTATGGTAAAATGTTCGACCAAGATTACTTTCTGTGCTTCGAAGCGATTCCCTGTATTTCATATCCATCCTGTCATGATTGGATTGTTCAGACGAAAGCTGCTATTTCATTCAGCTCATTAAAATCTTATTTCTTTCATTCGCTGTAGAACCCTATCAGAGCGCAGGCCAACCACGCAGACTCCTATAGGAACAGGGCGAGCTGAAGATCCACTTGAAAAGCGGGTTTCTTTTCAAGTTAGCTGAAGCCGTCCCCATGGAAAGCGGAGTGGTTGGCCGGAGCGGAGCTATGCACCATCACCAATTCCAAAAAGACCGGATATTTCACCAAAATGCAAGCATGATAATGGAGAACACGTTCCCCCTGGAATAGCAAGATATATATGCTTATTTTTAGGTATGAAAGTCGAGTTATTAGAATTCGCGCCGATTTTATAGAGGGCAAAGATAGTGTGAGGTAAAATAAAAATGAGTAAAACGTATATCTGCTGAATTTTAAACACCTATTTAATATTATAAAATTTACAATATTCCCATTCATTGGACAAATGGTAAAATAGTCGTTATTATTTTTAGGCGAACTGTAATTATTTTTAGAAATACTGGCGGTTCTTTAAACACACGGTTAAAAATTCATTTGCAAAAATTTTATAAATTCGGTACAATTTAATTGATAATAATTATCAATTAAATTGTATAGGAGTTTATTTCATGAGTAGAACAGAACTTGCAAGATTAATTCGGGAACGCCGTGCTGTCAAAACAGGATATAATAATAAAAAAGTGACCAAAGAAACAGTTATGCAATTATTAGAGGAATCAATCTGGGCCCCTACCCATGGAATGAGACAGCCTTGGCGCTTTCTGTTCGTTGACAAGGATCACCTTCCCAGCTTTGCCAAAAAAATTGCATCTACATATCCTGAAGAAAGACAGGAAAATCGAGAAAATTATCTGAACGAGCCAAATGCTATTCTAGTCGTCATTATGGAAACCTCCGATATCCCCAAACAATGGGATGAGAATTTTGGTGCTGTTTCCGCAATGATCCAGAATTTTTGGCTGCTGGCATGGGAAGAAAAGCTAGGTATTGTCTGGAAAACAAATCCGCATATCTATGATGAAAAAGTAAAAGACATTCTCGGTGTGAAGGAAAACGAAAAAATTGCCGGTTTTATTCACATGGGTTACTTTGACGAAGTACCCGAAGAGAAAGAACGTATCCCGTTGGCAGATAAATTTGAAGTATTTGAAGGATAGGAAAATCAGATAATTTCACCTTTTTTCTATAAATCTATTGACAACCTCCTGTCCTTTCGTTTAGTATAGATTTCAATCAATTAAATGAAGTGGCGTTGATGAAGAAGAGTAATTACAGGTGAACTCTAAAGAGAGCTGATGGCTGCTGTGAATCAGTGAGTATCCTTGTAATGAATGGACTTCGGAGCTCCAAACCGAAACAATATCGGAGTAGGCTTTGGCGGAATGGTTTCTCGTTATGGAAACTTAGAAGATAGTAATCTTCTTTTAGAGTGAGCTGCACGTCAGCTAATAAAGGTGGTACCACGGTCCCTCGTCCTTTTATATATGGATGAGGGGCCTTTTTGATTTTTATGAGACAATATATTACAAACGATGATGAAGAGTAGTAAATAATTTTTCATGCATAACAGAGAGCTGATAGCTTGGTGGAATATCAGTATGCAGGAATTATTGAATGGACTTCAGAGTGTTTTTCCGAAAAATGCCCGCTGGCAAATGGAGTAGGAAAAAACGTATTTCCGACGTTACACGGATAGGGTATCGGACATTTCCTGTACCTGATAAAGATGGAAAGATGAATCTTTCTAACAGAGGTGGCACCGCGGCCCTATCGTCCTCTATAAGCACATAACTGTGTTTATAGAGGACTTTTTTATTTCTTAAATATGATTTACAGAATTTTCAACTATAAAGGAGAGAGAAATCATGACGGCACAGGTAACGCATCAAACGTATTCCATCGATAGATTAATTCCTATTCAGGTTTTTCAAAGCTTGCCGAAAGCAAAAAAATATCTGTTGGAAAGCAGCTTTCCACACGAAGAAAAAGGACGCTATTCCTTTATCGGCCTTCATCCTTATCAAGAAATCATTGGGCGTGGAAAAGAAACAACGCTAATCAGTGCTTCCCATGTAGAACCGCTGGTTGTTCATCAGCACGCATTGCATTTCTTACAAGAAACGATGCCGACGCTTGATTTATCTCTTTCCCTTCCCTTCTATGGCGGAGCGATTGGTTATATTGGCTATGATACGATTCAGGCTTTTGAAGATATCGGTCCAGCACCTTTTGATGACCGGAATATGCCGGATATTCATTTCATGCTTTTTGAAGATACAATTATTTTTGACCACGAGGAAAACAAACTGCACTTTGTTGCGATAGACCGGAACAGCGGAACAGAAGAAAATCGCGAACAGCGTATTCAAAGGCTGAAACAGTATGTTGATCAGGCAAGAAAAACCGAACTTCCTGTTCCGCAGACATATGCTTTTATACCGGAAATGGATCAGCAGAAATTTGAAGAGAACGTGCAGATTGCAAAGGATTATTTGCAAAAAGGGGAAATTTTTCAGGTTGTTTTATCCCAGCGTTTTTCAAGAGAGGTGGAAAATGAGAGAGAGTTTGGTCTTTCTTTTTACGAACAATTAAGGAGACATAATGCCTCCCCTTACATGTTTTACATTGATTTTCAAGATTACACCGTACTCGGGGCTTCTCCAGAAAGCTTGATAGAAACCAAGGGCAGCCACGTTGTCACCAATCCGATTGCCGGAACAAGAAAACGCGGACAGAACGAGTTGGAGGATCAGGCACTCGCAGAGGAACTGCTTGCCGATGAAAAAGAACGGGCCGAACACCGGATGTTAGTCGACTTAAGCAGAAATGATTTAGGTCGTGTCTGTGAGGTCGGCAGTATTGAGATTCCCGTTTATATGACGATTGAGCGTTACCAGCATGTAATGCATATTGTTTCCGAAGTAACCGGAACCTTGCGCCCGGATTATTCAGGGATTGACGCACTTATCTCCTGTCTGCCAGCCGGGACCGTATCGGGCGCACCGAAAATAAGGGCAATGCAAATCATTAATGAACTGGAAACCGTAAAGCGCGGTCCTTATGCCGGCGGAATCGGTTTTATCAACTTTGAACATGATGTGCATATTGCACTCGCTATCCGCTCGATTGTTATCAAGAACTACAGAGCTTATTTTCAATCTGGAGCCGGTCTCGTATATGATTCCGTTCCATTCAATGAATATATGGAAACCATTAACAAAGGAAGATCATTTATGGAGGTGCCTGAACTTGATTCTATTAATTGATAATTATGATTCTTTCACATATAACCTGTACCAATATGTTTCCGAATGCGGCGTACATGTGGAAGTGATCCGCAATGATGAAGTGACTGTCAAAACCATTGAAAAATTAGAACCAAAAGCCATTATCATCTCGCCTGGACCGGGTTCTCCAAAGGACGCCGGAAATTGCATCCAGATTGTGCAGGCTTTTTATAAAAAGCTGCCGATACTGGGAATCTGCTTAGGGCATCAAGTAATTATGGAGGCCCTGGGCGGCAGAGTTATTCAGGCATCTACCATTAAGCACGGAAAAACATCGCTGATTCACCATGATAACTCCGGGCTGTTCCAAGGGCTCAGCAACCCGGTTGAAGTCATGCGATACCACTCTCTTGCAGCGGAGCATATCTCGGTACCATCCGAACTGCGTATCACTGCAACAGCTTTAGATGATGATGAAATTATGAGCGTGACCCATCAGACATATCCTGTTTACGGACTGCAATTCCATCCGGAATCGATTGGAACGCTGGATGGAAAACAGATTATTTCTCACTTTGTTGAGAAATTGACGAAGCAAAAGGAGGAGGTACCCCAATGAAACCGTATTTTAATCAATTACTTGAAGGAACAGACTTATCATTTGAAGAAACAAAGGCATTATTTAATGCTTGTTTCCAGGAGGAAGTTTCCGATACAGAGCTTTCCGCTATTTTAGTAGCTTTAAAAATGAAGCAGCCGACAGCAGAAGAACTGGCCGGCTTAGCAGAAGTAATCCATACCAATTCACCTTTTCAATTTGAGTTGGAACTTCCGGCAATGGACAACTGCGGAACAGGAGGAGACAGATCAAACAGCTTCAATATCAGCACCTGTGCAGCATTTGTCTTAGCCGGCGCCGGCATTACAGTTGCGAAGCACGGAAACCGCCGCATCTCCAGCCAAACTGGAAGTGCTGATGTATTAGAAGAGCTTGGTGTTTCACTTGATTTAACCAAGTCGCAAATGAAATATATGCTGCAGGAAAATCAAATCGCCTTTTTATTCGCCCAGCATGTTCATCCTACATTGAAGCAGATTGCCGGTGTACGTCAGAAGCTTCGGACGCCGACCATTTTTAATTTGGTCGGCCCACTAACTAATCCGGTTGCTTTGCATTCCCAGCTGGTTGGCGTGTATTCAAATGATGCCTTGCCGATTGTAGCAAAATCTCTGCAAACGCTCGGCCGGAAGCGTGCGTTAGTTATTCATGGAGCGGGCGGAATGGATGAAGCCTCTCTGCAGGGGGAAAACAACTATATTTTACTGGAGAACAATGAATTAAAAGCAGGCAGCATCCATCCGGAAGAGGTCGGTCTTTCCGTCTATACCAACCAAGAGATTGAAGGCGGCGATGCAAAACGGAATGCAGAAATTTTGCTTTCTGTATTAAATGGAGAACCGGGAGCTTATCTGGATACCGTTCTATTTAATACAGCGATTGCTTTATTCGCCATCGGGCGTGTGGATTCCGTGAAGGATGGGATGGAAATTGCCAGACACAGCGTATTCTCTGGAAATGCCAAAGCAAAATTAGATACATTGGTCGACTATAGCCAGGAAGCAAAACAAGAGGTGGTATAAATGACGTTTTTAGAAAAAATTATTGATAAGAAAAAGCAGGAGGTTGCGGAACGTAAATTACAAGCAGCCGGAAAGCATACGCGAAAAAATCCAATTTACTCTCTCCATCAAAATGTTCAAGCAGCTGATCATATAGCAATTATTGCTGAAATCAAACGGGCTTCCCCTTCCAAAGGGGCAATTCAAATGGACGTCGATATACTGAAACAGGCAAAGCAATATGAACAGTCTGGGGCGGCTGCTATTTCTGTTTTAACCGATGAAAGTTTTTTTCACGGTTCATTAGATGATCTCCAAGCAGTAAGTGAAGCAGTCTCCGTCCCTGTTCTCTGTAAGGATTTTATGATTGATGAAATACAAATTGACGATGCGAAAAATGCAGGAGCTTCCATTATCTTATTAATTCTTGCCGCGCTGCCGCTGGAACGATTCCAGCGTCTTTACAACTATGCAACAGAGCAAGGGCTGGAAGTGCTTTGCGAGGTGCATAATGCGGATGAATTAAAGGACGCCCTGACAGTGAATCCGAAAATTATCGGAATCAACAACCGTAATTTAAAAACCTTTGAAGTCGATTTACAAACAACGGCGGAGCTTGTGCAGCAAATCGATAAAGGAGAGCTTACCATTATTTCTGAAAGCGGCATGCGTACGAAAGAGGATGCCGAACTGGCAAGAGATGCCGGGGCTAATACGATTTTGGTCGGGGAAACATTAATGCGCTCCAATCATGTGGAAACAGACATGCAGGCCTTGCAGGTACCCCTCTCTTCCACGAAAGGAGCTTCCTGATATGCTTGTCAAAATCTGTGGAATCACATCTCCGGAGACAGCAGAAATTGCTGCCCGTGCCGGAGCAGATTTTTTAGGCTTTGTTTTTGCCAAAAGCAAACGGGAAGTATCCGTGGAGCAGGCAGCCAACATTATCGCAGCATTGCCGGAACACGTAAAAAGTGTCGGCGTTTTCGTCAACAAAGATAAGAAGGAAATAGAAAAAATTGCTCGGGAAACGGGACTCGATTTTATACAGCTGCATGGAGAAGAATCTCCTGAAGCTGTCAGCAGCTTTACCTTTCCTGTTATTAAATCACTTCCTGGCACAGAAGAAGGTGTTAAACAAGCAGCGCAATATGATGCTGCTTACCTGCTGATGGATAGTCCTCCCCTGCCCCATGCGCATGGAGGAAACGGGGTTACATTTAACTGGTCTACATTAAAAGGAAATACGTTTTCCGAACGGCTCATTTTAGCTGGCGGACTGACACCGGAAAATGTCGCTAAAGCCATTCAGCAGGTAAAACCGATTGCCGTGGATGTTTCCAGCGGCGTGGAAACGGATGGAAGGAAAGACCCAGATAAAATAAAAGCTTTTATTCAGGAAGCAAAACGAACAACTGTAGAAAGGAATCGATAACATGCAATCATATACATTCCCAGACAAATCAGGAAAATACGGTAAATTCGGCGGCAGATATGTGCCGGAATTACTTATGCCAGCTGTCTTAGAGCTTGAAGAAGCTTATGAAGCAGCAAAAAATGATCCCTCTTTTCAGGAGGAATTAAATAATTATCTGACAGAATACATTGGCAGAACGACACCGCTATATGAAGCAGAACAATTAAGCAAACATGTAGGCGGTCCAAAGATCTATCTAAAACGGGAAGACCTTAACCATACTGGTGCACATAAAATCAATAACACGATCGGCCAGGCGCTCCTGACTTTACGAATGGGCAAAAAGAAAGTCGTCGCTGAAACCGGAGCCGGCCAGCATGGCGTAGCTACAGCAACCGTCTGTTCTCTGCTTGGTTTAGAGTGCATCGTTTTTATGGGTGCGGAAGATATTAAGCGACAGAAGCTTAACGTTTTTCGTATGGAGCTGTTAGGAGCAAAAGTGGTCGGAGTCTCTCAAGGCAGTGCAACCTTAAAGGATGCAGTAAATGAAGCATTGCGCTATTGGGTGAATAATGTCCACGACACCCATTATATTATCGGCTCTGTGGTAGGCCCGCATCCTTTCCCTCGCATTGTACGGGACTTTCAATCAGTGATCGGCGCAGAAACAAAACAGCAAAGCCTTGAAAAACAAGGAAAGCTGCCAGACGCAGTCGTAGCTTGCGTTGGCGGCGGCAGCAACGCCATGGGCATGTTCTATCCTTTTGTCGATGATAAGGAAGTTGCTTTGTACGGTGTCGAAGCTGCAGGGAAAGGCGTTACTACCAATGAGCACGCAGCTACGCTAACAGGCGGTTCTCCAGGCATGCTGCATGGCACGTTTACTTATTTATTGCAGGATGAAGCAGGCCAAATTCAAGAAGCTGCCTCTATCTCTGCCGGATTAGACTATCCAGGCATTGGACCGGAGCACAGTCACTTGCATGATACTGGCCGGGTAACCTATCCTTCTATTACAGATGAGGAAGCATTGGAAGCCTTTCAGCTGCTTGCAAAATTAGAAGGAATTATTCCTGCTCTGGAGAGCGCACATGCTGTTTCCTATGCATGTAAGCTTGCAAAGGAAATGTCTCCGGAGCAATCGTTAGTTATCTGTCTGTCCGGACGTGGAGACAAAGATGTAGAACAAGTCAAAGCAAAGCTGGAGGAGAATTCCGATGGGGAAGCATAAACTAGAAAATACATTAAATGAATTAAAAGCAACAGGAAAGCCTCTGTTCATTCCTTATATGATGGCTGGTGACGGAGGAATCAACCAAATCAATGAACACATTCAATTTCTGGAAGAATGCGGTGCGTCTGCAATTGAATTAGGTATTCCTTTTTCTGACCCAGTAGCTGATGGTCCTGTAATTCAGGATGCCGGACTGCGTGCATTACAGGAAGGAACCACGCTAAAGCTGGTTCTTGATGAGGTCAGAAAACAAAAAGAATCACGAAACATTCCAATTATTTTGATGACCTATATTAATCCTATTTGGAAATACGGCTACGAGCAATTCGCCAAAGACTGTGATACTGCGGGGGTAGATGGTATTATTATTCCAGATATTCCAATGGAAGAGGAAGAAGATATTGCAGCTGCGCTATCTAATCAATCCATTGCCTTTATCCGTTTAGCTGCGATGACCAGCCCGGATGAGCGTCTGGAGAAAATTGCACAGGACTCAGAAGGTTTTCTATATGCTGTTTCCGTGAACGGAACAACCGGAGAGCGTCAGCAGCATGATAAAAATACATTGGACTACTTGAAGAAACTAACCGCTTTAAGCAGCGTTCCCGTCTTAGCCGGATTTGGCATTTCTAATCCAGAACAGGCAAAATCGTTAGCCGCTTATTGTGACGGTGTCATTGTCGGCAGTAAAATCGTTCACTTATTTGCGGAAGGAAAGCAAACGGAAATCAAAGAATTGATCGGTGAAACCGTGCGATAAAATGAAACTTTATTTATCAGGTGTTTTGGGGCTTCTACGTAATTAAGTGAATCTGGATCTTTATCGGCGTTTTCTCTCTCCATGATGGAGCAAACAATCAAATCGGGCGCTTTTTGACTGCTCCATTGCAATAAATGTATGTTTGCATTGATATAAGTGTCGAGACAACCATTTCTTTATAGCATAAACTATATTAGAATCTAGACAACGTTGTCATTGATTCAAACCATCACAACAACCCATGCCTTGAGGGAGCTGTACGCCACATACAGCTCCTGTTTTTTTAGATAAATGAAGTACAAGCTGATCTAATTCAATAATGACTGGAACCAAGATGGCGGCAGTTGCAGTCTTTTTGCTAAAAAATATGACTCTCCTATTTAACTAATAAAAATACAGAATAGAAGATACCCTCTATTCTGTATTTTTATCTTTACTTATCCTCAAATTCCATCTGATACAAATCAAAATACTGATATTGTTTCATAGAATCTTCTGCCTGAATAATCCCTTGATAAACATTTTCCCCTGTTTCCAAATCAAATACATTGATAGAAATATCCGCCACTGTCAGTGTAGAATAAGCAGGAAATACAACATAGAAATAACCATTATGAACATCTGTTAATGGATATACTTCTTCTTGCCCTATTTCCATTCCCGCATCAAACACATTTTCTTCAAAAACGGTTTCTTGTTCTTCTAAATTCTCATCGAACTTTGTTAACGTGTAATTTTCCCCTTGGAGCATCCCTGCATAAACTGTACCATCATAAATTCTAAGAAAATCTCCCCCATAAAAGTTTGCTTCCTGAAGATCAATGGATTGGAAGCTGTCTTGCTCTACATTGTATAAACGCAGTTCATATTTAAGCGGAGAATCCCCTACGTAAACACCATTCTGATCGACTTTATATTCATCATACGTATAGAGATAATGCATTTCTCCGTTGATCAGACCGCTGTCCTGATAGGTTAAAGAGGGTTCTATTCCTTCTTTAGACTCCATGTCCCTTTGTGGAAACCTTATATCCTCTATGGTTTGATTATTTAAATCTATCACAAGAATCCCATTTTCATCCGTATACACATCTGTTATTTCATCATACTGTCCTTCCATATATAATTGGACGTATAACTTATTATGATTATCAGCAGTTATAGAGCTTACACCATAGATTTGCTGATCCTCGACAGCCAGTTCGAATGAGCTGACGTTTTCTGTTTCTTTATCAAGTATTTCTACGCCAATATGATTCTGTTCATTCATATCCCAGTTGTTTTCATTCCCATCTACATAAATAAGCTGATTATCTGTTTCCGCAAAATTCTCACTCCATTGGTTTTTCCCGCGCATAAAGCTTTTATACTTTTTCACATATTTTTCTATTTGTAAGTCAGAATAATACCAGCCATAATATGATTCCCTTGATTGATCTATCCGCTTAGATTCATCCACAGATAACTGAAAAGGTTCTGACACCACACTGTAGTACGAAGCCATGCCGGGACTACTTTGCCCATCTCCAAGTATCGTAACATCCTTCACAACCGCTTCATCTCCAGATACGGTTTTCCATTTAAAATCAAGCGTTTCTTCATCCATTACATAAAAACTGATAAGGATAACCGAAATGAAAAGGAATGCAAAATATATAATCGAATAGCGCTTTAAATGATCCATCTCTATCACACCCTTATCTTTCTATTTAACAAATGATTACTAAAGAAAACCGATACTGCTGAAAGGGTAATTGCTATAGCAAATTGCATCCATAAAAGCTCCGTCTCATAAAAATATCCTTTTACGATTATCTGCAAAATATATGGAGAAAAGACCAGAATCAGAGCCCCTATCCCATAAAAAACCGCCATAAATACACCTTTAAAACGGTAGCTGCGTTCAATCAGAATCATGGTAAATAATATAATGACAAAAGCTGTTCCAAAACCGTAATTAATCACAAAATCAATAAATTTCTCCGGAAGCAGGAATTTTAAATAATAAAAGCTTCTAATCATCCCTTGAATCGTTAAATCCAACCGGTAATCAACCGGAATAATCAGCTTTAATATCACCTGTAACGCAGGGAGGACAGCTACTTGATAAGCAATCAGACCAAAAACGAAAATCAGAATCGCCGCCAATTTGGAAAAGAACAACTGAATACGTTTCACCGGAAGCATCAGCAAGCGGTAAATAAACGTGTTCTTGCCCAGCCAATCCCGATACCAGATAAATAAAACATAAATAAATATCGTCACTGCAGCGAGGACAATAGGCAGTGTAAACAGAAAACTCGACAATATATTCCCTATCGATACATAGCCATTATCTTGAAGAAATTGCTCTTTAGGTATTCCAAGCTTCATGACACTCTCTGTAATTTCCGATTTCACCATAAATGCATAATACAGCATCCCGGCAGCCTGCAGCAAAAACACAGCTGCAAGCAGCATAATATAAATCGGTAAAAATCGTCTAAATTCAAAGTTTACCAGTTTTCCAAAAAGCTTCATCCCTGATATACCTCCCTCATCACATCGATAACAGATTTACCCTCTTCTTCTCTTACCTGCTCCGTCATAAATTCTTTTTTCACCGCTCCATCAGCCAGTAAGACTGCTTTATCAATTAAATGCTCAATATCACTGATTTCATGTGTTGTGATGATAACACCGCGGTCTTCTACCAGATGACTGGAAAACACATCGGCAATCTGTTCTCTGCTAAAGATATCGATACCAGAGAAAGGTTCATCCATTAGAATATAATCAGCCTCCATCGCCAATCCCATCAATAAATTCACTTTCGCTGTATTGCCTTTTGATAATTGGGAAATACGTTCATCCTCTTTCAGCTTAAAAAATTCTAAAATCTCTTTTGCCCGCTCCCCATTCCAATTTTGATAGAAATCATCCATAAATTGAAAAGCATCCTTAATCCGCATTTTAGGCAAAAGCGTCATTGTATCTGGGATATATGTTATTTTCTCCATCATCTTTGGAGACAGCTTCTCCCCATCAATGGTAATCTCGCCTTTTTGGTAAGGAGTCAGTCCCATAATCGATTGAAGAATAGTCGTTTTCCCCGCACCGTTGATTCCAATTAAACACGTAATCTGGCCTTTATCTGCCTCAAAAGTAACTCCATTTAATATCTTTTTTCTGCCATACTTTTTCTCTATACCGGTCAATTTAATCATGCTTCTCTTCATCCTCCCTGCCAAGCTCATTTAATTTTGACTGGACAAGGTCAAAAACCTGTTCTTTTGGAATTTGCAAAGAGGTGATACGATCTACAAATTGATCAATTGCTTCGTCAATTAAACTTTCACGAATTTCTTTTATGCGGCCCGTTTCCTTTGTAATCATACTTGGTTTATTTCCATCCGTATAAATCAAGCCTTCCTCCTCCATTTCCTTATAAGCTCGCTGCACAGTATTCGGGTTTATTTTTAATCGCTGTGCTAATTCTCTGCGTGAAGGAATTTCCTGACCAGACTTTAATTCTCCAATTGCAATCTGTTCTTTGAAATACCTGATCACCTGAATATACACAGCTTCACGTTTATCAAAACGGATATCCATCCAATTTCTCACCTCATTCTTATCATGCTTTCGTGTATACTGTATTAATACACTAGTACATCTTGTAAGTGTATTATATGCATAATACAGAAGAAAGACAACTCTTTTCTTTGTTAAATTTAAATTTTTTATGTATGGTGGATTGGATTTCTTTATTTCAAACTGGACTCGTTCTTAAAAAGAGATATTTTTCATATTTACCTGGCATCAGCAAAGGAAATATATATAAGTATACTCGGTGTAATTTTGTTCGACGCTTCCACACCCATCGTGAAACAGCCGGCTCTCTCCACACAAAAGCAATCCCTTTTTCAGACAAATATGGTAGAATGGCTATCAGAATGATGTTAACAGGAAGGAAGATTTTCAAAATGAAGTTAGTTACATGGAACGTTAATGGAATCCGGGCCTGTGTTCGAAAAGGGTTCTTGGATTTCTTTCATGATATAGATGCAGATTTTTTCTGTTTACAGGAAACAAAGCTGCAGGCAGGGCAGATTGATTTGGATTTAGAAGGATATTATCAATATTGGAATTACGCGGAAAGAAAAGGTTATTCAGGAACAGCAATTTTTACCAAGCATGAGCCGCTTCATGTTTCTTACGGGTTTCAAGAAGGCGAGATAGAGCCTGAAGGAAGAATAATCACATTAGAATACCCTGACTTTTACCTCGTCAATGTCTATACGCCGAACTCAAAGCGGGATTTAACCCGGCTGGAAGAGCGTTTGGAATGGGAAGATAAGATGTTTGATTATTTGCGGGAGCTTGATTCGAAAAAAGCCGTTATTTATTGCGGAGATTTAAACGTAGCCCATCAGGAAATCGATTTGAAAAATGATAAAACAAACCATGGCAATTCAGGATTTACGCAAGAGGAACGGGATAAAATGACACGGATTCTGGCCAATGGTTTTACAGATACCTTACGCTTCTTCTATCCTGAACACGATGATATTTTCACGTGGTGGTCTTATATGAAAACAATTCGTGAAAGAAACATCGGCTGGCGTATTGATTATGTGATTGTTTCCAGTCCATTAGAAAAATATCTGGAAAACATGGAGGTTCACCGTTATACACTTGGCAGCGACCATTGCCCAGTGAGTCTGGAAATAAATCTTAACAGCAGATAAACCCAATCCATGTTTAATCAAAAAAGGAGAAAAAGGAAATGTCGAACGTCTGAAATATTTCTGGTATTAAAAATAGTCCAATGATTACACCAAACAAAAAAACAGTAATGATACGCAGTTTTTTTCGCATTCTCATCCTACCTCTCTTTCCTGAAAAACGAAAAGGAACCAGCTTGTGCTTCCTTTTCGTTTTTATCATTCAAGGAATATTATATAAATATGGAAGCATCCGCTTCCCGTTTATTGTTTCTGAAAATAATCTACCATCCCAAGGGCACTTAATTGTAAATCAACATTAATTATCTGATAAACCTCATGGTCATCAGCAATCCCCTGCTCACGAAGCTCTGTTTGTACATATTTCAACAATCGGTCGGCAATTTCATCATAGCTTTGTCCTTCTGCAACTGCAGCTTCCCCTTCTCTCACAAAGATATCCAGCCATGCTTCTGCCTGCTCGAGAGCTTCTTCTACTAAATCTGTTCCTCCAAAATGTCCAAAAAAGATATAATCTAATTGTTTCTCACGGAACCTTTGTAAAGAATGCCTCATTGCCTCCGGATCAAAGTGATTGGGAGATGTAGATGGTAAAAAGAAGTTCAACCCATGCGGAAATAGTTGTTCATATTGAATTCCGGCCGTATCCCCAGTAAACATCCCATTACTTATAGGATCATAGATTCCCAGATGATGTCTGGCGTGGCCTGGCGTATCCCAGAATTCTAAGATGCGGCCTTCCTCAAGCTGCAGCGTATCTCCTTCTGTTTTCTCCACCACCCTTTCCTCATCAGCAGGGATAATGGGATCATATAATTCGGAAAAACGCTCGCCGTAAATTGCGCGTGCTCCAGCAGCCAGCTTTTTAGGATCAACAAGATGTCTCTTCCCTTTTGGATGAACGTATAAAAGCGCATTCGGACAAAGCGATAATAAACGTCCTGCGCCGCCAGCGTGATCTAAATGAACATGTGTAACAATAATATGTTTTACATCCGCAAAAGTATATCCTAATTCTTCTAATCCTTTTTTAATATACGGTACAGAAGGGCTCGGTCCCGTCTCAATAATCGTAAGTTCATCTGCTTCAATGACATAAGCTCCTGTTCTGCCGCTTACACCAAAATCAAAACCATCGATAAGTGAAATCCCATGATGAAGTTTCATCGTTTTTCTAGAGTGCAACTGCATAATAATCCCTCACTTCCACAAAATAATTGAAACACACTATACTCTTATTTTAACATTTAAATATATGTCTCCGTATGATTTTATCAGATATTTCATTTTTACTTTCCAATCCACCCTCTTTAGAAAATAGGAAATAGGAATGATTTTCTTTGCTTGATATTCAACAATAGGGTACATTAGATGGAGAATAATGATTATGTAATAATTGCTGATGCAAACCGCACAGCAAATTGAAAATAGATTAAAAGGATGAAATCGAATGAGTAAAAAGAATGTAGATGATTACCTTCAAGAAGGAATGTATGGAACGCGTCTGCCCAATGAGAGTGAACGGAAAATGTATCTTGGCACCTTTCGTGAGCGCGTTGCCTTTGTGTTAACCATTGGCGAGGTGATGTCTAATAAAGGACTCGCTGAATTAGAGCGCCAATTAAAGCAGCATCCGAAGGCAAAAATCTTATTGAACGGAAATATTTCATATTCATTTTTAAAGGAAGAAAAAGCACTCGCTGACCGCTTTTCCATTCCACATACTACGGTAAGTAACCAGGAGAATGATACAGAAATCGGTTTAGTGCTCACCTATCCTTATGCTGTAGATATAGACCAAATTTCCCTTAAAGATATTGAGGAAAAACTAGCTCCCAAAGAAAAAGAAGATGAAGAAGAAAAAAACAGCAATCCGTCAAAAGGAATCGTATCGAAGCTTAAAAACTTTTTCCACTAACCTGCCGTTGTTTCTCCCATTTAATACTGTGTAAATGTTAGAAAAGCCAAGAACACCGCTTAGTCTTTAAAACATCGGTGTTCTCGCCGAAGAGATGTCCGCTGCGGGAAGTCGCTTTCCGCGGGCAACGCTTTGGCCTCCTCGGAAGAAAACCGCTTCCTGCGGGGTCTTCAGCTGTTGCTTTTCCCGCAGGAGTCGACTTCCCTCCGCTCCCATCTAAGAAGAATTATGTTTTATTTGCTTTCTTACAGAGAAAAGAAGCTAATTCTAGCGACGCTTTTTGATGGGACAAGTAATTGCTGCCCCAATCCCAGTCAATCCCAGTGTGAATACCCCGCAGAAAAAAGCGAACTTCTTTTTTACCATCGGGACATAAGTGCGACTATGCTTCTGTCTGCGCCTGCCGGCTTGCCAATCAGCAAGTCTTCTTTAAAGGAGATGAGCTCGGGGCCCATGGAAAGCGTAGTGTTTTTCTGGGGTTGTGATTACTCACCCCATGAAAACCGTTGGAGCGGCTATCTTCAGCTTTTTTATAACTTTCCTATTCTTTAAAAATGCCAGTCAGCGGAAATGAGGCGATTTACACCCAATTCCTATGACCAGCACTACATTTCACCTTACATTTCCTGTTACTTCACACTGTATGATGCATCATTTATCATCAAAATCAATATTCTTCATTCTAAATGGTGTAATAATCAGTACAACAATCAGTACCAGTCCCATATAGCCAATCAGCGAATAAAATTTAGAGACTAAATCGGTAAAACCGACAAAGCTAAGTATAAAGCCTGCTACCAGGGTGATAGCTAATAATATATTAAATTTTTTCGTTTCTACTTTTGCAAACCTGGTAACAAACGCAAAGAACATACTAATTGCTGTGTTAAAAATCATTCCAAAAAGTACAAGTGCCATGATAATACCTAGCACTGGTGAAATATTATTTACAATCCCCAACATTGGCATCTCAAAATTTCCGACCTCTTCAATTTTAGCAAAAATCGCGAAATAACTAAGAAGAATTAATACACCCAGTCCCAGTCCGCCTACTAACCCGCCAATGGCTGCTGTTTTTCTATCTTTCACTGCTCCCCCCATAACAATGGACATCGCCGCGCCAACAGAAGTGTTAAAGGTAGCATAGTTTAAGCCTGCAACAAACCAATTTGGAAAATTCGGTCCATGGCTCTTTGCCGTACTATTTAATTCAGCTAAAGATCCATCCATTGTAAAAAAGCTGTAGATAGAGATAACGATAACAAATAAAATCAAAAACGGTGTAATACTGCTGATTACAGCAACCACTTTATCCACTTTCAGCATACCTGTCAGCAGTACCAATACTGTCATTAAAATCGCTCCTGCAACATGAGGCAGCCCAAACTGCTGATTCAGGTTCGCTCCAGCTCCAGCAATCATTACTACCCCTACGCCGAATAGCGTAAATACTAATACAGCATCTACTATTACCCCAATCAGGTTAATACGAGTGATTTTTTCAATGATTTTAAAATGGCTGATTTTATAGATAACATCATTATAAGAAGTTGTCTGTGCCTTGCTCCCTAACCAGACCAGCATCATTCCAACATATGCAAAAAACACTGTAGAAACAAATGCAGCCAGAATTCCCACTGTACCAAAGCTTGTAAAGTACTGCAGCACTTCCTGGCCGGATGCAAACCCGGCGCCTACGATCACCCCTATGAATGCGCTTGCAATTACAAAGATTTTCATTAGTTTTTTCATGTGCTTCCCCCTCTGTTCTTTTTATCTTATAAGTATCAGATGAAATCTTTTTGTGTATATACTAAAATGAAAGTATGTATATACTTATAACCAGTATATAAAAAAAGATTACTTATGGAAAATGATAGTCTATCCTACTAATAAAAAGCAAGTATACCAATTATTAAATTTATTCAAAATAATGCATTTTCTATTTAGACCATATCTTTATAAAGGGGTGTACTTTATGAACTCATCTCATATCGCAAAAAATAAAATAGCAACATTAAAGCAGCCTTTTTCATCTTTAGACGAGCTTGCCGATACAATCAGCGAGGTATTGTCATGTCCTATTACCATTGAGGATGCGAATCATTATGTTCTTGCATATAGTAAACATACCGAAAATATTGATGAAGCACGAATCGGCACCATCATGAATCGAAAAGTCCCTGATAAAGTTATTAACGGTTTATGGAAAAACGGAGCAATGCCCAAGCTGATTGATAGTAATCAGCCAGTCATTATTCCCGAAATCAAAGAAATTGGACTTGGAAACCGGATTGCTATATCCATCTGGAAGAAAAACGAAATTTTAGGTTTTATCTGGGCACATACAGGTGAAAATGAATATAGTAAGGATGATTTGGAAATTCTAAGTGAAGCTACCCGGCAGGTGAAAAAGTTTATCCTGCAGAAGCTGCCTGGCCGAAGAAATACAGAACAAGCTTATAAAGACTTTTTCTGGCAGCTGTTAACAGCAGATTTTGTCAGCGCCAGCACGATTCAATCCTACGAAAAACAATTTAATATAAAGCTGCAGGATGGCCTTGCTATCATTGTTTTTCATTTTGAAGATGCAATCACACCGCAGATTGAAAAGCACGCTTCCTACCTTTCAGAAACGGTCATGCAGGTGAATACGATTTTCCGTTTATTTGATGATCAAGATTTTATCTTATTGGTACGATTATGGAAGACGGATGATACATCCGATAAAATTTATCAGTTTATTGAGCAGTTTCAGGAAAAAATAAGCACACAGCTGCAATTGACCTCCATGCGCGGTGCAGGAAGCCAAATTTACGGTTCTGCAAAAGATATGACGAGGGCTTACGAGGAAGCGCTTCAGACAAATTCCCTGCAAAAGCAGTTTCCCGATGAACTGTCTTCTTGTTTTCTTTATGAAGACCTAGGCGTTTTTCAGTGGATAGACGTATTAAAAGAACATCGTCATAAGCGGCGTCATACAAATAAATACATTCAACGTCTGCAGCAATATGATCAGCGCCAGCAAAGTAATTTATTGTACACCTTAGAAAAATTTTTGGAGCATGACTCCAACGTACATCGTACAGCAAAAGAGTTGTTTATCCATCCAAATACCATGAATTATCGTTTAAAACGTATTCATGAAATTAGCAATCTTGATTTAAAAAATCCGCATCAGAAAGTAGCGGTTTATTTAGAGTTATTAGCTGACAAGCTGGAAAAATCCTAGGATTTGTGTAAATACACAAACGTTTTGGACTCAATTCATTTATTTTCATAATGAATTCTCACAAAGAAAGCGTTACCATTATAAGTATAAAATGATAAACAAAGGGGCGAATAACATGATTATTGGGGTACCTAGAGAGATAAAAAACAATGAAAACCGTGTTGCCATGACACCAGCCGGAGTAGTGAACCTTGTTCAATCCGGGCAAACGATTCTAATTGAAAAAGAAGCCGGTTTGGGAAGCGGCTTTACAGACGAAGAATACAAGCAGGCCGGAGCAGAGATTATCGCAGAGGCCTCGGAGGTATGGGAACGGTCTGATATGATAATGAAGGTAAAAGAACCGCTGGAATCAGAGTACCGTTATTTCCGGAAGGGGTTAGTATTATTCACCTATCTTCATTTAGCTGCTGATGCAAGATTAACGGAAGAGCTTGTCGCGAAAGAAGTTACAGCAATCGCCTATGAAACCATTGTTGTAGGTAACGCTCTCCCGCTTCTGACACCGATGAGTGAAGTCGCCGGACGTATGGCTACGCAGATTGGCGCCCAATATTTAGAGAAATCAGAAGGCGGCAAAGGCATTTTACTTGGCGGTATTCCCGGGGTCAAACGAGGAAAAGTAACGGTTATCGGCGGCGGTGTTGTTGGCACGAACGCAGCGCGCGTAGCAATTGGTCTTGGAGCGGACGTTACGATTATTGATTTAAACCCGCAGCGTCTTCGCGAATTAGAAGAAATTTTTGGTTCGAGCATTCAAACATTAATGTCAAACCCGCTAAATATTGAAGAAGCTGTCACAGATTCGGATCTCGTTATCGGGTCGGTATTGATTCCAGGCAGAAAAGCGCCAAAGCTTGTATCAGAAGAAATGATTCAAGCGATGCAGCCGGGCAGTGTCATTGTGGATGTAGCAATTGACCAGGGCGGTAACTTTGAAACCGTTGACCATCCTACTACACATCAAGATCCAATCTATGTCAAACATGACGTCCTTCATTATGCTGTTGCCAATATCCCGGGAGCTGTTCCACGCACTGCAACGGTCGGACTGACAAATGTAACCGTGCCATATGCAGTCAATATTGCGAAACAAGGCGTCGAGCATGCGATTCAAAATAGCGCTCCAATCGCCAGCGGTGTGAATGTAATGAATGGGCATGTAACAAATGAAGCAGTTGCCAATGATTTAAATTATGATTATGTTTCTGTACAGGACGCTTTAAAATAATACGTATTCCAAAGCCATTTCCTTGTTAAACCGAGGTGATGGCTTTTTCTTGGCTTCAGCTCCGTTAAAAGTCGTCGGAATCGTTATTTTTACGCCAGTCTGTTAAACTATTTCTATAAAGAATGGAGGGATTATTTTGCGTTTACAAAACCAAAAAGTTATCGCACTTGTTGATCATGACTTTGAAGATCTGGAACTATGGTATCCCGTTCACCGTCTGCGTGAAGAAGGCGCTCAGGTAGATTTAGTCGGACAAGCTGCCAATCAAAAATACATTGGAAAATACGGTGTTCCTGCTGAATCAGATTATGCCTTTTCCGAAGTGAATCCAGAAGACTATGATGCTATCCTGGTACCCGGCGGGTGGGCTCCAGATAAATTGCGTCGTTTCCCGGAGGTTATCAGGTTCGTTCAGCATATGAATGAGCAGAAAAAGCCTATTGGCCAAATTTGTCATGCCGGCTGGGTATTAATTTCTGCCAATATTTTAGAGGGTAAAACCGTAACCAGTACACCTGGAATCAAGGATGATATGACCAATGCCGGAGCGACATGGGTTGATGAACCGGCTGTTTCGGACGGTCACCTTGTTTCAAGCAGAAGACCGCCTGATTTACCGGATTATCTCCGTGAACTGATTAAAGTGATGGAAGAATATCAGCGTTAAGGGAGTATACAAATGAAAATTGTTTCTATAGAACCGACACCGAGTCCGCATTCTATGAAAATCAATGTGAACGAGACGCTTCCTCCCGACGAAACGTATAATTACAGTAACAAGGACGATTTAGCTCAAGCTCCGGAGTATGTGCAGAAGCTTTTTGCTTTGGATGGGGTCAAAAACATCTATCGTGTCGTCGATTTTATTGCTTTGGCCCGAAATCCGAAGACACCCTGGGAGGAGCTTTTGCCAAAGGTCCGGAATGTATTGGGAACAAACGAAGCTTTTAACCAGACCGATGAATTATCTGCTGATGCAGAAGCACCTTCGGAAACATTTGGCGAAGTTCATGTTTTCATTCAAACATTTTTAGGGATTCCAATACAGGTAAAGCTGGAAGAAGGAGATAAGGAGGAACGCTACGGACTGCCAGAGCGTTTTTCCAAAGCTGTAATGGAAGCCTCTCCCGCTTCTGAAAATGTCTTCATGGACCGAAAATGGGAAGAACAGCACCCTCGCTACGGCAATATGGATGAAATCGGTCAGGATGTTATAGAAGAGTTAAAGGCAAGTTATAACCAGGAAAGACTGGATACCCTTGTGAAATTAGCTTTACAAACTGATGGAAATACAAGCAAAGCCACAAACTACTATCAGCATGTTCCGATTGAAAAACTGGATAACCCGGATTGGCGGGAACGTTATGCAGCACTGGATCGTCTGGATCCGACCTTGGACGATCTTGCCCTTTTAGAAAAAGCGATTCACGATGAAAAAGCATCAATCCGTCGTTTGGCCACTGCTTATTTAGGCATGCTGGAGGATAAAGCTGCTTTGCCATTGCTATATGAAGCTTTGGCTGATAAAGCCGTGAATGTCCGTCGAACAGCCGGTGACTGTATTTCAGACCTGGGCTTTACAGAGGCGATTCCAAACATGATTGAAACATTAAAGGACAAAAGCCGGATCGTCCGTTGGCGCGGAGCAATGTATTTATATGAGGCGGGCGATGAATCTGCTATGCCTGCTCTTGAAGAAGCATCTGCTGAGGAACCAGAGTTTGAAGTACGCATGCAAATACAACTAGCTTTAGAGCGTATTCAAGGCGGCGAAAAAGCAAAAGGCTCTGTCTGGCACCAAATGACGCAGGCAGCAAAATCAAAATAGGATGCTTTCACAGATGAATCTAAACTAATTCAGAGCTATGCTCTGGATTAGTTTTTTCATATCTAAA
This sequence comes from Oceanobacillus sp. M60, assembly GCF_053839645.1. Taxonomy (NCBI): domain Bacteria; kingdom Bacillati; phylum Bacillota; class Bacilli; order Caryophanales; family Bacillaceae; genus Oceanobacillus; species Oceanobacillus sp. M60. The sequence goes on from NZ_JBSSNH010000001.1 coordinate 207,297, forward strand.
TGGAACAGACGATACATATCATTAATATATATTCTTTTCTCCTGTAAGCTACACGCTTCACTGCTGATCGTTTTATATTTTTCTCTTTGCTGTAAAACATATATTTTCCATTTCAATTCCTTTACGTATAGAAAGCGTTTTCCTATAATAGTAGTATCGGAGTACTTGAAGGGGGACATAACGAATGGATACACAAGAAGGTACGCTGCTTTTTGAACCAAGTAAAACACAAGTGGAACAGGCAAATATTACTTCTTATCGTACTTGGTTACAAGAATATAAACATATCCAGACTAAAGATTACTATCATTTATGGAAATGGTCTGTGGAGGATCTCGATACATTCTGGGAATCTATTTGGGAATATTTCAATATCCAGTCGCACCAGCCTTATCAAACGGTGCGTTCCGGCAATCAAATCATCGGAACAAAATGGTTTCCCGAAGCAAGCCTCAATTACACAGAGCATGTATTCCGGAATAAAACATTAACAAGCCCTGCTATTATTCATACATCGGAAAATCGGGAGCTGCAGGAAATTTCTTGGGAGAAACTATATCAAGACACAGCTGCGCTTCAAAAAACATTGGAAAAGCAAGGAATTGAAAAGGGAGACAGGGTAGCCTGCTATGCGCCAAATATCTATGAAACGGTGGTTGCTTTCCTTGCAACGGCAAGCTTAGGAGCTATCTGGTCCAGCGCTTCTCCTGACTTTGGAACCCAGAGCGTGATGGAGCGTTTCCAGCAAATCGAGCCAAAGGCGATGATTACGGTCGATGGCTATACGTATAACGGCAAGAAATTTAATAGATTAGATGTAGTCAAGGAGCTGCAATCTGCGCTTCCTTCTTTAAAAACAACGATTACTATTCCTTACTTAAACAAGCAGGCAGATTTCGGTGACTGTATACAGCCGATTTCCTGGGATATTGCAACAGCGCATCAAGAAAAACTGGAAATGTCGTATACACCTGTTGCCTTTAACGATCCGCTCTGGATACTCTATTCCTCTGGAACAACCGGCAAACCGAAGCCTATTGTGCACAGTCAAGGCGGTATTCTATTGGAGCATTTGAAGGCTCTCCACCTGCACTTGGATTTAAGCCCCGGCTCCCGCTTCTTCTGGTTTACTACAACCGGCTGGATGATGTGGAATTTCCTTGTCGGCGGATTATTAACAGGCTCTACCATTATCTTGTATGACGGCAGCCCTGCTTATCCGGATAAACAGGTTTTATGGCGGCTTGCCGAGCGGACAAAAATGAATGTATTTGGCACAAGCGCCAGCTTTATCACAGCTTGTATGAACGATAATGTATCGCCGAAAAGCGAATTTGATCTATCTTCTTTAAGAAATATCAGTTCAACAGGCTCGCCGCTTTCTCCAGAAGGATTTCGATGGTGCTATACACATGTCAAAAATGATATCTGGGTTGCTTCGGCAAGCGGCGGGACGGATGTTTGCACCGCATTTTTACTCGGCTGCCCTATTCAGCCTGTTTATGCCGGAGAGATTCAGTGTGCAGGACTGGGAGCGAAAATTGAAAGCTTTGATGAAGACGGAAATTCGATTACAAATGAGATTGGCGAGCTTGTCTTGACCGCTCCATTTCCAAGCATGCCGATTTATTTCTGGAACGATGACTCCGGGCTGCGGATGTACCACAGCTATTTCGATACCTTCCCCGGCGTCTGGTGCCATGGAGACTATATCAAACTGACAAATCGAAATACAGCTATCATTTACGGCAGATCAGACGCAACAATCAATCGGGGCGGCATCCGAATTGGAACGAGTGAAATATATCGAGTCACGGATTATGTTACCGCTGTTGAAGACAGTTTAATGGTTGATTTACCAAAAGGAAACGGCGATTCGATTACCCCCTTATTTATTGTAATGAAAGACGGCGAAGCATTAAGCGAGACCATTAAACAGGAAATTAATCAGCAGCTGCGGACACATTGCTCCCCAAGGCATGTTCCGACCCATATTTATGAAGTAAAAGAACTTCCAAAAACTTTAAATGGAAAGAAAGTCGAAATTCCCGTTAAGAAAATCTTGATGGGTCAGGATGCAGAAGCCGTTATTAATCGAGGCTCTCTGATTAATCCGGATAGTCTCGACTATTTTATCGAATTAGCTAAGAACATCTAAAAAAAGCTGATGGAAGATAGCCGTTATTCTTCCATCAGCTTTTTCAACAAATACCTTATTTTTAAATCAAAGAGAGATTAATACAATAATCAATGGAATAAGCACGACTAACGAGATAATCGTTAAAATCCCCATAATCAGCAATAATTTTCCATACTTATTTAATAACTCATTCACATTGCCTGCTGTAAAATCGTCTGAAGCTATAATATTAGAAGCCTCTACGCCTGTTTGATAAAAGAGATAGCCAGTTATAATAGAAATAATACCAGAAAGAATCATGCTCGGATCAACCGTTAAAGTTAAAACAATCGAAATTGCCCCCATGATAATGGATGCCGCTCCAACAATTTTCCCCCATGTTGCAATTCTTTTTAAATGGTCTATATTTAAATAATCCATCAAATCGCCTCTCCTTAATAGTGACTTTATTACTATATTCACCTTTAATCGATTTATTAAACATTCTTCCAGTTCCGTTTATTTATGGATTTGTTTTATGATTACTTTATGTTTTAGATGAAAACGTGTGATTCCTGCCCTATGTTATACAAATCAAACTCTCTAAATAGAAAAATGCTGATGGCAGGATAAGCTCCCTTCCATCAGCATTCCTTCTCTTATTTAAAAACCGCTGTAGGAATCACGATGAAACTTTCCATACACCTGATGCAGGTATTTACCTGGAACAGCTTCTTCAATAACTGGAAAGATTTCTCTCTCCTCAAACCGGACATTTTTCTCTAACAGCTCCCCAAGCTGATTCATTTTTTCATATGGGGCCTCTCTGTTTTCACGTATCGCATAAACGAAACTGCGGATTTGCATGTGCTGATAAAGCATTTCTTTCATCAATTCGATTTCCGTTTTTTCAGCATAGACCTCATAAAGTGGCAGCAGAACCTCTTCCTCATCCCGGAAATGAAGGACGGCATCCTTTTCCCAATAGTCAATAAGACCTCTAATGGATTCGCCTAAGGATTTATCGGTCTTTTCTGTACCGGCCTGCTTTAATTCCATTGCTTGTACTAATGCATGATGATGGTGATGTGATAATGGCTTCAGTGCATCATGCCGCTGTTTTTTCACAATAACCCACCTCCGACACTGTCTGATAAACTTCTCCAGCTAAAAACAGGGAGAAGCGTCTTCTCCTCTAGTATAAACCAAACCCTGTCTGCAGATATACGATTTCAGCTTGATATAGCTTCTTTTTCATATAATAAGCTTCCTGAAACAAATGCAATCAAAGCCAGCAGCATAGAAGTCACCACAGAATGCATCCCAAACGGCTGCGGATAAAATGTTTCAAAAATAATATAACTGAGTACACCGGTGAGTATCGAAGCAATTGCTCCATGCTTGGTTCCCCTTCTCCAATAAAGCCCGAGGATAATCGGCCAGATAAAAGCAGCCTCCAACCCGCCCATGGAGAATAAATTCAGCCAGATAATCAAATCAGGCGGCTGAAGTGACATCAATACAACAATGATTCCTATTAACGCGGTAGCACCCATACTCCATTTGCGAATCGTCTTATCATTCGCATCAGGACGGATATAGTTTAGATAAACATCCTTTACAATCGTCGAGCTTACCATTAACAGCAGCGAGTTAACCGTCGTCATAATCGCCGCCATCGGAGCTGCTAGAACAATTCCGGCAACCCAGCCCGGTAAAACGGCTTGTGCTAATTCCGGCATCACGGTATCACCGATTTCGATACCGGGAAGTACAGTCCTTCCAAACACTCCAATTAAATGCATATTCAGCATAATAAAACCGACTACGAAGGTACTAATAATAATGCCTCGATGCAGCGCCTTTGTATTTTTATAAGACATCGCACGAACCGCAATCTGCGGTAAGGCAACAACCCCGACACCGACCAATATCCAGAAGGAGGAAACATAAGCAGGGGTTAAACTTCCATCTGCACCGAATGGTGTAATCAAATTGGGATTCTCCACAGACAGATCATGCATAATCTGAGATACACCGCCTCCTGCTATAATTACGGCTATAAGTAAAATAAGTGTACCTATAAACATAATAATACCTTGGATACCATCTGTAATCGCTACTGCGCGAAAGCCGCCAACGACAACATATACTAAAACAGCTATTGAAAAAATACATAACGCCGTAAAATATGGAATCCCTGTCAAGGATTGAACCAGACGTGCCCCGCCAATCCATTGTGCCGACATCGCCGAAAACAGGAAAATCAAAATACTGGCCGCAGAAAGAATCACAACCCATTTGGATTGGTATCTTTCCTTCAAAAAATCAACGATTGTAACGGCTTTATATTTTCTGGTGACAATCGCAAAACGCTTGCCGAGCACCATCAAGACAAAGTAACCCGTTGCCAGCTGTGTCATCGATAGCAGCACCCAGCCAAGCCCTTCATTATAGGCTGTTCCCGGCCCGCTCAGGAAGCTGCTCGCGCTTCCATAGGTTGTTACCAGTGTCATCGCCAAAATAAAGCCGCCAAGACTTCTGCCGCCCAGAAAATATTCCTGTAAAAACGAATCAGAGCGGCTGACAAATTTGCCAGCCCAAATTCCTATCATAAAAATAATCGCAATAAATATAAATAGTGGTAAAACAGCTTCCCAATTCATGGTTAAACTCCCTTGATCTCAAAATAAGACATACTTTGTTTATTCCTCTTCGGCTTCTAAAGACATATCTTTAAAAAAGAATTTAACAACAAATACCGTTAACAGCATCATCACGACAAATCCAAGAATGCAGCTGAAGAAAAACCAAGCCGGGAAACCAAATATGTACTGATAGGATTCTGGAGATTTGCTTCCAAGTCCATAAGCAAATCCAAACCACCAGATAAAATTAAAAATCACAAGCGCTACACCGGTCCAAGCTTCCCGGTTGGCAGTTTTGTAACGTTTATCCGTCCATTCTTTTCTCTTCATACTAAAAGCTCCTAACCATTCTGAAAAGATTATTTTCTTTCTTACTATAATCAAATTCCTATCAACTGTAAACTGGCAGCAATTTCAATTAGATCACAGACATAACAAATCCTTGTTCCACTTCCTATTATTTCATTACTAGTTTAAAGCATTGCTTCTGCCAACAGACGATAGGATTTTTTCTTTGCTTCAAAATCAAATGTATTATTAATGACCATAAACTCGTCCGTCTGGTATTTCTCCTGCAGTTCCAATAACTGTTGTTTCACTGTTTCCGGTGTACCGATAATACATCTTTCCCTGTTCTTTTGGATTATCTCTCTATCTTCTGCACTCAGTTTATCCATATCACGGTAAACAGCCTCGCTAGACGTTACTTTCGTTCCTAATCCTTTACTGACATTTAATAACCATTTATCCTGTGTCAGCGCATGCTCCTCCGCCTCTTCTTCTGTTTCTGCACAGACTATAAAAATACATACGATAGATTGCGGATTTTCCATACTGACAGATGGTGTAAAATTTTCCCGATACGTTTGGAGCGCCTTCACACCTTTTTCCGGATTGATAAAATGGCCAAAAATAAATCCTGTTCCCAGTTCTGCTGCATAGTTTGCACTTCGCGCGGATAACCCGAGTATCCAAAGCGGCGGTACCTGATTCACACGCGGAGTGGCCTTTACTAAACGAAAATCATGGTCCCGCGGGAGGGAATTATGCAAAAACCCCTGTAAATCAGCAGCCTGTCTCGGAAATTCAGCTAAACTCCGATTTTGATTATCTGTCAGCGCAGCCCTGGTCTGTGGAGAACCTCCCGGCGAATTTCCAATGCCAAGATCAATTCGATCAGGAAAAAACGTCGCTAATGTTTTGCCAATCTCAGCGACTTTATACGCACTGTACTGCGGCAGCAAAATACCGCCTGAGCCGACACGAATACGGCTTGTAACAGAAGCGATTCTCGTCATCACAATTTCTGGAGCAGAAATCGACAGCCCATTCGTATTATGATGCTCTGCCACCCAATAGCGGTGATACCCAAGCTCCTCCGTCCATTTTGCCAGCTCCAGCGTATGCTGTAATGCCGCTTCTGACGTTTCCCCCATGGAAATTGGAGATTGATCTAGTACACTTAATTTCATGTTAAACACGTTCCTTTTTCCAGTTTAAAAACTTCTACAAATAATTAAAAAGCAGAAATGTCTTCCATTCAACATTTCTGCTTTTTACCGCTGCTCCGCTATTCTATTTTCTCCTTTATCCGCATGGACAGCAGCACACCAAGCAATGCCGTCACAGCCATCATCATAAATGCATACGTCGTCCCCCAATAGGTTCCTGTCCGCTCCGGTGCATCCATGACAGCAGTCGTTACACTAATAACGGTTGTCAGAATCACCACGCCAAAAGCCATTCCCAATTGACGCACGGTATTAACAATCGCTGAATTATGAGCCATTTCCTTTTCATCCAATATATTGACACTGACAGAAACTAGCGGCATCAGCGACAAACCAAATCCGGTCATAAAAAAGCAGAAATAAATCATAATCAAAAATGGAGAGCTGTCGATGCTTAGCATTGTCATCAGTACTAAGGACACAAGCGTAAAAGCAAAACCGATAACAGCTAAAATCCTTCCGCCATACCGATCATATAAATTTCCCGAAATAACAGAGACAATACAAAGCAGAATCGTGCCTGGCACTAATAAAAATCCAGATAGAAAGGCGCTCGTTTCTAAGACGTTCTGCGCAAACATCGGCAAAATCGTCTCTGCCGATAATAAGAGCATCATATCCATAAATATAAGCACCACAGCCAACAGAAATGTGCGGTTCTGAAACAAACGCACATTCAGCACAGGCACGTCATCTGCTAATTGCCGCTGGATAAAAAGATATAAAAAAACAGCACTGATACAAAATGGCAAAATAACGAGATACAGGTCCATGCCGGCAACACTAATATTACTGATACTAAAAATAAACAAAGAAAAAGCCCCTGCCGAAAGAATCACAGAGAGAATATCCAGCCTTGCTGCCTGTTTTTTCAATACATCCTTCATATAGAAAACCGCTAACAGCAAAAGTATCAGCACCAATGGCAGCATAAACCAATGAAGGATGCGCCAATGGAAAACATCAATAATCATCCCGGTCAAAGACGGCGCACTTGCCGGAGCGACATTAATGACGCCGCCCAGCAGTCCAAGTGCGAACCCTTCTTTCTTTCGGAAATACGGTAATTAAAATCGTTTGAATCACGGGCAATATGACGCCAGTTCCAACCGCCTGAATCGCTCTGGCAAGAATCAATTGGATAAAGCTTTGCGAAAAAGCGCCAACAATAAGACCGGCAGCCATGCAAAGCAATGCAAATACTAAAAGCGCTTTGGTTGAAAATCGGTTAGATAAATAGCCCGTCAACGGGATAAATACTATGGTTGTTAATAAATAAATCGTCGTCAGCCACTGTACTTCCGTGGCATTAATCTGAAATTCCCGCATAATCGCCGGGTAAGACGTAATCAATAGGAACTGGCAGAATGTTAATAAAAATCCTGTTGCCAGCGTAACAATAATAACCCCTTTGTTTTCTAATTTAGGCTGCATGGCTCCTCCTTATCCGTTGTGACGTTATATGTAATGCTTTAATTAAACTGCTTCACCATCAAATAATGCGGAATACCATCTTCTAAAAATTCATCTGACACCGTTTCATATCCCAATTTGTGATAAAATCCTTCCGCATGCGTCTGACCATGCAGCTTTGCGCGGGTTAATCCTTTTTGTAAAACAATCTCTTCTAAAGACTGCACAATTACCTTGCCAAGCCCATACTTACGATAAGGCTTTAAAATACAAATTCGTTCCAGCTTCCCGACTTCTTCTACCGCTCTCACTCTTCCTGTTCCTACAGGCTTGTTATCGTAATATACTAAAATATGATTGCAGTCCGCATCCAGCGAATCAAATGCATCAAACTCCTCGTCTCCGGGCACTTCCTGCTCCTTTACGAAGATTTCTTTTCTAATCTCAAAAACCTTCTGTAAATCCTGTTCTTCTGTTACGATTTTATAAGTCACCTGAGTTTCCCCTCTCTGCCTCTGTTTGCATCCTGTTAAAAAATATGATTGCTACTATTGTAAAATAACTGACTATTGTTGTAAATGCAACAAATATAATAAGCTTGCTAAGTCTCTTAAAAAGCCTCCCAGCCTTATTTCGACTAAGAGACTTTACTATATTATTCCTCGTCTTCCACTCTATTAAAGATAGCTTCCGGAATCATTTCAAACCCTTCAATCACTGTGTTTTCTTCCACTTCAATCATTAAACAAAGCTTACCGTCAAGCGTTGTCTGGCGAAGATAGCGCAGATCCTGCGGACATACTTTAAGGTCAGCCACTTTTGTTTTGATTTTAATGGATTTAGACGTATACTTCGGAACTACACTGGTTGCTTTCAGCTCATACTTTTCATCATCAATAACCTTTTTAAAAGCAGACTCTACTTTATCCGGATCAATATCCTGTACACCGCTGCTTGTCAGCACCTTCTCTACATCCTTATAATCTAACATTGGCGCATCCGGCTCTTCATTTTCTTCCACCACACGCTGAATCTCATCATATACATTCGCCAATGTCGTCGTATTGATCTGCTCTCCTGCTACATCCTTAACAATTTCCTCAAACACGATTTTATCGTCCTCTGCGGTCATTGCTTCCTCCGCGTTCAGCACTTCCTCAATAAAATGATAATCGAGCTCATACGGTTTCGAGGCGGAATAAAGAACATGGTTCACATCCGCAGCCCCGCCGGTAAAAGCAGGGAATAAGAACCCGCCGATAGGCTGTTTTAAATTAATCACTGGATCCACCACAAAATGATATTTAAATTCCTTCTCCACATAATCAAAAAGCAGTTCTTTTTTCGGGTCCATTGTTTTGTTGATGCTGCATAAGATAAATGGACTGGAATATACTCTGTCCCTGCTGCTTTCCTCCGATTCTTCATTACTCCGCTTCGTAGGCTTTGCATACTCTCCATGGATAAACGTAATAACAATATCCATTTCATACTGTTTATCCTTCAGCATTTTTGCTACCAGCTCGAGCATCTGCTCCTTCCATTCCCCAGTATCATTTGAGAGCATTCCCTTGTGAAGAATAAGCTGGCTGCTGTCTTCCACATCACGCTGGAATTTCAATTCAAACAATTTTTGATCCAGCTGCCCCGTCAGCACCTTCTTAAAATTCGCCATAAACAAATCTTTCTGTTCATCCTCCAGCATTTGAAACGGCGTACTTTCATAATGATAGATTTCACTCGATTCTTTCATGATATATACATTGAAAATATCCTGTATCTTTAATAAATCATTATTTACTTTGAATTGTTTTTTTATATCGGCAATATCTTTTTTATTCAAATTGGATTCTCCTCTGTTTCTTAATCGGCTTATCACTTTTTGCTGCCAGCTTTCAACAGTGTCTATCTATTTTATCACAAATCAATAGGAGGTTGTTCTTCTATTCATTCAAGATTTTAAGGAGTAAAGATTACAAATAAATAAGCCTTCTGATAACAGAAAGCTTATTCTTCTCGACCACTTTATTTACTTGTATTTTTAATAGTTACTTTTATGTAGATAGTTTAGAATTTCTTTTTTATAAGCAGTAAATTCATCTAAGTGATTCTCTATAACTGATTTCATCCTATCAAGATTCAACGATGATGGATAATGACGAACTGCACTATTTTTAAATTCTATTATTTCTCTTAACCGGATTACAGTCCTTTGACTAATTATATCTTCTTCCAGTAATCTATCAAAAGCATCCTCACTCGATTGCGGCAATCCTAATCTCTCATCAGAAACAATATGCATTGCCAGCTGGAGAGCTGCTTCACATGCCCTTTGGATATTCAGAATAATAGCGTCCTGCTTTGTGAAATCTTTTAAATTCTCTGTATTATCATTATAAACCTCTTTCACGCGGATAAGGCATCTTTCCATAATAGCTATCTTATTAAAAATAACGTCATTCGCCATACATAGAACCTCCTCTTTAAATTCTCCAATACGGATTGGTGTGCTTTATGTTATTTTTTCAGAAACAATGGACAAATTTGTCCCGTTAAAAAACAGGATGCAAATAGAACAAAAAAACTTGATGCAAGTCTGCGAAAAGTATATAATACTATTTGTTGATATATTTTCCACCTATTTTATATTTAACAATGGCAGTATAATTCAGATGTAAATACTTCAATCGTATTTAACCTCTCATACTTCATTAAAATATTTCGGGGCCTTGGTATAATGGGATTACGTTTGACTGGCAGTCAAATAATACGGGTTCGATTCCCGTAGGCTCCATCATTGGTTATACCAAAACACGCTTACTTATTCTAATTCAGAATGAGAAGCGTGTTTTTTACTGCACTACTTTATTCATACGTTTAATTTTATCAGCAATTTGTATGGGAAAATATTAAAAGTTTTATTCTCTAACTTTAAAAGTCAAAAACAAGATAGTACTTCTTTATTCTTACATGGTATCCCATTTGTTTTACAAATCAAATCCGATTCAGTACTATTAATTATCCACTTTAAAATAAACTCTCCAAATAAAGCACAATCTGTGGTAAAAAGTAGATTAAAAAAACAATTAAACCTATTATCGTTATTAAAAAAAGCCATATTTTTCTTACCCTCAACTGCACAAAAACAGATACTATGACAAGTACATTAAAAATGGCGATAGCTGAAAACCAAATTCCATAGGATTTATCTGGTTCTGGGCTAGCAGGATTATATTTACCGCCTAAACCAATAATATATAAATTGAAATTAATAGCTACTATGTCACCCATAGATTTTGGTGAATCGCCTTAAAAATTAATAATTTGATTTCATCCATTGCATAGAAATGAATCGTACTTAGATTTATACTATATATAAATACATAAATAAGGTTATAGAAAAATATCAACAGAAGTATAGTCCCGCTGTTGAGAAATGATAACTTTATGTGCAGTAGATACAATTTTAACTTTTAGGAAGCTCTTTTTTGTAGATTCCTTTTTGTGAAAAGGTTAGACATTTACTACTTATCATTGTTAAACAATCATGCCCTTTTATGAAATAAACTTCATAATCTATTGCTTAAAATAAAATTACGATACAACCAACTTATAGTGTCTTTAAAATCATTAGCTATGTAATCAATGTTTACATCATTTAATTTATCGAAATGCTCATTTAGGGAAGACTTTCCAGCCCCAGTTTTAACAAGAATTTTAATACTTCCCACCTTTGCTGCGGCAACTATATCACTCCATCGGTCTCCTACAACAGCACAGTTTTCAAGCCTCAATTCATGTTTTTGCTGTGCTTCGATTAACATACCTGTATTCGGCTTTCTGCAGGAACACCCTTCGTCATGTCTGTGCGGGCATATATATACATCATTGAAACCGAAACCTTTTAATTCCTGTACGAAATCCTGTCTTTTGGCTAAACCATTTGAAATTCCGGGTTGATTTATAAACGAAAAAATTTTTATATTATCTTGTTTTAATCTCTTGATTTCCTTCTCTACGTATAGAAAGAGTTCAAATTCACCTGATAATGAACCGTGTCATCCCCGCCAATTGTTCCATCACGATCTAAAAAGATTGCTTCTAATTGTCTCATGCTCATTCCCCCTAAATTTAATATTTTATAACCAGTTATACTCCCCCGTTTAAGAATCCTTTTCAATTAATTCTATAACATTCAGTTTACACTGAACTACTTAATTTATGTAAGCTCAGCATCTGATGATTAGTGGGTGTTATTTGCTAGTGGATAAGAGAATCAAATAATTTGAAATATAAAGCAATTGGAGAGCAGTTAAGTAATCCTCATTAGTTTGACATCCTAGGAATAAAAGGGTTTTTATGTTCCATATCAAATGTGTTATAGGCTAGTATTGTATGCACAAACATGGAGTTTTTCGATGTTTCTTGATAACCTATAAGTATAAATAATGCTGAATTCTGAAAGGCAGGGATATAATGTTTGATTTAACTCGTAGAATCGCTATGGTCACCGGTGGAGCAAATGGGATTGGTAAAGGAATTGTGAAGACGTTAGCAAAAGCTGGAGCAACCGTTATGATCTGTGACATCGATGAAGAAGCAGGGAAGAAAGTGGCTGCAGAAGTGAGTGGTGAATTTCATAAATTAGACGTGACGGACAAAAATAATGCGGAAAGGGTTGTTCAGGATATTTTAAAAAAACATGAAAGAATCGATATTCTGGCTGCGAATACAGGTATCTACCCGGATGTATCCATTGCAGACATGACAGAAGAAGATTGGGATAAAATTCAAAGCATTAATTTGAAAGGAATGTTCTTCACTGCCAAACCGGTATTAGAAGCGATGAAGAAGCAAAACTACGGCCGGGTCATCCTGACATCGTCAATTACGGGAGATATCACCGGATATCCAGGCGGTTCGATTTATGGGGCAACCAAAGCTGGAATTCTTGGATTTATGCGTAATGCGGCTCTGGAGTATGCACCATATGGCGTTACGGTTAATGCAGTTCAACCTGGAATGATTGCTACTGAAACCTTGAAAAAGGAGCTGGGCGTGTTAAGTGAAAAAGGTGCGGAAGCTGTTCCAATGAAACGATTAGGAAATCCAGAAGACATCGGAACAACAGTTTCCTTCTTTGCATCAGAAGAAGCAAAATATATTACCGGTCAGTCACTTGTTATAGATGGCGGACAAATTTTGCCTGAAACCCCTGATGTTATTTTATGATAGAAAGACGTTGCGGGATTCGGAAATGATACAATCTTCCTGCAAAAGATGCTTTCTTCCATACGTCATTTACAGAACATGGCGTTGACAGGATTTTTATGAAGGTTCGAAAACAATCAACGATTCAAAAAAACTAAATAGCTTGTTATCTCATACCTCCCAAGTAATTGTGACAGTTATAAGCTGCTTCAAATAAATGAAAAAGAACCCGTTTCTATTAAGGTTAAAAGAGCCAGCAAATAACCAATAGAAAGGGTTCTAATAATGGCTGCTTTACCGCAAATCACACTTGATTTTAATCATAAAATAAAACTATCTCTTGATGGAGGCGAATTATCCTCTGATACTGGTGAAATGATTTTCCGTGAATTGGATGAAAAAATCGGATTCTCTGGCAGAATAATATTTACAGCTTACCAATGAACGGCGCTGCTACATGTATGCGAATGAAGATTTACTTCGTCAAAAAATCTATCAAATCATCGCTGGATATGCAGAAGAGGATGCAGCAGATGTCCTGATGCACCATCGGGTATTTACGCAAATCATGGGAAAAGATGCACTTGCTTCTCAGCCAAGCTTGTCTCGTTTTTGAATTGCTTTGACTTGCATTCAAATACCTCTTTACTATAGCTTCAGTTGGAGTGATTGTAAAAAGAAACTTTTTATTCCTTGGAAGACCAAGGGATAGATCTGTCCAAAAACGGTTGTTTTTTCTTGTGAATACTATTTACCTCCAGCTTCCTACGATATTTTAGCTTTTTTCGCTTAAAATAGAAATCATAAACTACAAATTTTCGTTTGTATCTCTAATCTACAGGTATGAATAATTCGGGGTTATAATGTAAGTGACCTTTTTTTCTCTTTTTTAATCTTCTTTATCACAGAGAATCGTCCGTAAAAGAAACTTTATTTAGGCGGAAGTTCAGGTGAGCTAACTCCCTGAATCACTTAGGGCTAATGCAGTGGGAGTATGAAGGAAACAGATTAAGTTAGCGACGTTCTAGGGTTGTGGGACTGTGGTTATTCGTCCGATCGTAAAGAGTTGTACATCGAAAAACTCCCACTGAGTAAAGTTTCGTTTTATCATTTTTGGTATTTTTTCGTTGATTTTATTTCTTTCTCAGTCGGGGAAGAGCCTTTTATAACATCATAATATCTATCAGCTCCTAAACCGCCTTCGTCAATCATTACGGAGATTTCTTGAGTCCGCATTTCTTTTCTTTTGTCTATCTTTTTCTTTGCTTTGTCATAATTGGTCATCTTTCATCCCTCCCTTTACTTAAAATCTACATGCTATCTTTAGGGCTGTCAAGATAATAGTATCGAAAAATCAAAAAAATCAGTTATTTAATTCATTTACCTGTATTATACTCATAACAAGTTGAAAAAAAGTTCAAAAAACCTGTCTCCTTCGTATTTCAAATAAAGAATTAGGCTTAAGTTCTTCAACAATAACCTCCGATAATTGAAAGACCATTAAATTAACCTTACTGGATGATATACAATTTTTGTTCACCAAGGAGTTTTGGGAAGCATAAATAAATAGACACAGGAAGTATTATAAGCTAAAAAATTCAAGCGTGCGCATCAAGTATACAATCCATTCTCTCAACAAAAAGGCCGAAGCTAACATGCTTCAGCCTTTTTGTTGAGAGGAGATAATGAAGCAACAGTCACTCCATTTCATTATCTTCTCCAGTGGGAAGTAACCTGTATTCCCAATGGGTTCTACATTCATGTAATTTATACTTTCCTTCTATTTCATCTTTTGACATATATCCGCATTGCTGATTCGTATTAAAAACATCCTGCACTTCATCATCTGAGGCTCTGTAGTGGCTCAAATCTGAATAAACCATAATCCATGCCTGATCAACACTTTCTTCATATCCGGATTTCAAATCATATATAAGTACACCTTGAGTCCCTTCGTCCTTCACCACTCTGATTTCACTTTCATTATCCTGTCCATTTTCTCCCGCAGTCTCCATAAACGCTTCAAGGATATCTTTATTTTTCAACTCATTATTTTTGTATACAACATCATCTTCATTGGGAACATATTCTTCCAAAGGCTCTTCCTGGCTCTGTTCCTCCGCTGATTCATCTTGGCTTTTTCCTTTCCAATCTGAAAAAGAATCGGTTTCTGTTTCTGGGTCGATAGGAGATGAATCTTGTGTACTTTCTTGTCCAGGTAAATTGTCATTTTCGTTTTGCATCACATCATTATCTGATGACAGGCGATTGGACTCCGCATCCGAATCCTCTGTTACATTTCCACAAGCAGTCAATATAACAAATACAAATGCTAACATGCCCATTAAAAATTTAGTATTATTTTTCATTTAAAAACTTCCTTTCTCCGATAATACAGCTTTACAAAAGAGTGAATTGGCGCATGTTAATTGATAGTTTAATAACGTGTCAGCAAGGATGAACATTGCTCTCTAATACTAAATATTAACACAGGCATTCCAATTATGAAAAATCGGGAGGGATGAGTGCAGAAGGATTCCTTGCCCCTTTATCAGGCATGAATTGCTGATTTGCATAGAGTACAAGTGGTTAGTTTGTTATTTTCTACGTATTCATCATCCTTTCTCTTGCGCTATCGAACACGGACAAAAATACAAAAGCACAAATAGCCGGTGAAGTTTGAACTGGTCAGACAACACAATGCCTTATGGTAACACCATTCAATTTGTGATTTAATAGAATCTAAGAAATAATCCAAATGAATATAAGTAAAGAGAGATGATTGTTAGTGGGATTTTCATTTTTAATGTTTTCATTAATCGGTATTTTAATTGGTGTGCTATCAAGCATGTTTGGTTTTGGAGGCGGAATCGTCGTCGTACCAATCTTATTTGCATTTTTACCCGATTCCATTCCAAGCGAGTATTTAATGCATACTGCGATTGGTACATCATTAGCGGTTATGATTATAAATTCATTTAATTCAACATATAACCATGCCAAAAAAGGCAATGTGACATGGTCTGTCTTTAAACGATTAGCAGGATATATTGCAATAGGTTCTTTAATAGGCGGCGTGCTTGCAGTCTACATTGAGAGCGATTTTCTCAGGTATGCATTTATCGGCCTATTAATTTATGTCTTGATTTCGAACATGCTAAAAAAATCGTTCACAAGAGAAATCGAAGAACAAGCATTTCGTCTGCCTAAGCAGCGTTCCGCTTCTTTTATCGGGATAGGCATTGGATTTCTTTCCACTCTATTAGGTATTGGCGGAAGCACAATGACCATTCCTTATCTCAGAAATAGAGGGATGCGCATGATACATGCTGTAGCTTTGGCTACTCCATTAGGTCTGCCGATTGCTATCGTAGGAGCTTTCGCTTATTTAGTTACAGGATTGAAGATAGATGCGATGCCTTCATCAACGATAGGATTCATATACATACCTGCGCTTATTGGATTTACCCTCGGCGGATTTATTGGAGTGCCTATCGGCAGATCCTGGGCTCAAAAATTATCTGATAAACTCTTTTCCAAAATCTATTTAGTTCTTCTGTTTATTGTAGTTATCATGATGATTATAAGTTGATTGTTTGCCAATCGTGATAAATGGAATAACCAAAAAGCGAATAGTATTCAAACACCTCTTAGATTATTTTTTGTTTGGCAGCTCAGAGAGAAACCATTTCCAGTTTTGCCAAATCTATTTAAAAAGCACGCTTGCTTATTCTAATTACGAATGGAGAAGCGTGCCTTTTGTTCCTCAGAAAATAGTAAGGAAAAAATTCAGAGTTTAACCCTTATATTTATTTCATATTTCTTTTGGAATATGACAATAGTTATTTGGGCGCCTGCTTAATCTCTCTTGAAGTTCCTCAGCGCTTCTTACGTAATTTGTATGCGGCAAGACTTCAACCACCATACGATTATAATCATTTCTATTCTAATTAAAATCCTTGTCCACTAAGGGGTTACCTTCCTGATCCACCATAACAGTCAGCCCTGCTCCATAGCCTTCTTGATGCAGCATATACAAAACACCATTCTCATTATCACGAATAATCTTCGTATTCTTCATTTTCCCTTGAGAATAAACTTCTTCAAAACGATTGTTTGTCATTTTCAGCACTCCTCCTTCTAAAAATAAATAACCACATTGTTAAATAGAAACTAATTAACAATCATTCCTTTCTTCATTTTTTTAACCATTCCAGAAATTCATTCACGTTGTTTAGCAGCAGGTCTGGTTGAACACGAAATTCTAACGTTTGATAATTTGGCAGCCATTGTACTCCGATTGTATTTACGTCTGCTTGTTTACCGGCCTGAATATCCGCATCGCTATCCCCTAAAAATACAGCCTCCGTGTTTTTTATGTGCAGCTTTACCAATGCCTTGTTTAATCCCTCTGGATGAGGCTTGGGCATCGTAACATCATCACCTGTTATGATTACATCAAACAAATCATTCATTTGAAGACAATCTAAAGATATAATCAGACTTCTTCTTGCTTTCCCTGTTACAATCCCTAATTGATATCCTTCTTTTTTTAAAAACCGGAGCAAATCATTTTTTTCCTCATTTTCAACAACAAGCTCTCGATGCTTTTCATTATATTTTTCATAATATAATTCAATTGCTTTATCCTGATTAGAGTCCAGCAGATTTTCTTTGATGATTCCTGTTTCAGAAGGACCGAACATCGCCTTTACTTCATCGGAGGTGAACTCCTTATTGTCAAATTCCTTAAACACAGCTTGAAACGCATAGAAACAAACCGGTAATGTATCAGCAAGCGTCCCGTCAAAATCAAAAATAATTGCTTTCATCATTCCACACCCTTTATCATCCTATTTGTATTCTAAGTTCTCTAAAAAACGCCTCGTCCCTATTTAGCGTACCATCCAACGGAGACCGAAAACCATATTTAAGTCCTTTCCCTTATTTATATTTACTTAACATTTCTTCTGGAATATGGCAATAATCATTCGGACATCTATCCAGCCTGTCTTGATGCTCCGCTGCACTTCTCACATAGTTGGTAAGAGGCAAGACTTCAACCACGATTCGGTCATAATCATTTCTATTCTCAAGAAACGTTTTCGCCTCTTTTAAATGCTCCGGATTTTCACTATATACTCCTGTTCTATATTTCTCGCCAATATCCTGCCCCTGTTTATTTAAACTGTATGGATCAATGATTTCAAAAAAATATCCCATTAATTCTCTAATTGTTACAACCTCCGGATCAAAGCCTGTTTTTACACACTCGGCATACCCATCATAGTCCCCCTCAAGTGTGTAACTTGTTCCATTCGCTCTTCCCGCTTCTGTAAACGTAACTCCAGGTAATGTTTTTATAAAAGCTTGTACTCCCCATAGGCATCCGCCTGCAATATATACTACTTCCATTTTGATTCTCCTTTTGTTTAAACACCAAGAATTTCACACCTATCGAATCAGGCA
Source organism: Oceanobacillus sp. M60 (assembly GCF_053839645.1). Classification (NCBI taxonomy): domain Bacteria; kingdom Bacillati; phylum Bacillota; class Bacilli; order Caryophanales; family Bacillaceae; genus Oceanobacillus; species Oceanobacillus sp. M60. The sequence continues at coordinate 225,668 of NZ_JBSSNH010000001.1, forward strand.
ATTTTTCCTGACAAGATATCGTGTTATCCCTCTCTGCATAATGCCGAAACATCTTCCCAGCCATAAGCTACATCCTCTACCAGCATTCCTCCGACTTCATTTTTCCTGCGAAGATACGCCTTGGCTCCCATACGTTCGTAGAAACCAAGCCCGGATCTATTTTGTTCCATCACCCATACCATCATCGAATTCATGCCTTGTTCTGTGAAATGCTTAGCAATGGCTGAAACCAGCTGCTTTCCTGTCCCTAATCCTCTACTCTCTTGCAATAAATAAAGCGCGTATAGCTCTCCGTCAAATTTGTCGCTATCCAAACCTTTTCCTGCTGCAAAGCCTATTGTTTTTCCATCTTCATTAACTGCTATATAAATAAAAGGATTATTTTCACTACTTAAAAATGACATCCATTTTTGCTCTGCTTTCCTGTATGTTAAACTTTCCAAATAATTACCCGGTACGAAACCTTTATATGTAGTTTTCCAGCCATCAACGTAAACTTTAGCTATGGACTTTATATCTTCTTTACTTGCTTTTCTAATCTGCAACAAATTCACTCCTTGTATTACATCGCCTTTATGTAGAACTAATTTAATCGTTAAATTAAGAACAATCATTCACACACACAAATATATATCATTTATTTCTATAAAAAGTATGCTTGCAAACTATTGAACTAATTTTAGCAATCAGAACCTCTTTTCACAAGTTGATAAATATTGATAATTATAATGCTTTTATTATAAAGTGAAGCTTTATTCATGTTCCCTCCCCTTGTATCCTGCTCCTGTTGATTTTAATTTTATGAAATGCCCCCCATAGTGTTTCAAAATAAAAAGGAAGGGTATATCAAAACTATAATGTTTTCTATCTACATATAAGCGTAAAAGTGACCGGATTAAAGAAAGCGTTCTCAATAAATTATAATACGAGTCATTACAACCATTCTAAATATTATTTTATACATTATCTTAGCACTATCTATTACACTTTTAAAATAAATCTTATAATTTAAAACATTTCCTCACATCCCCTTGTATTTCTTGCTCAAACATATTATAATTAAATTGTGATATACTTCACATTCTTTTTTCTAAATAAGAAAGGAGCAATAAAATGAAAAAATTTCTAAGTATTCTAGGAACAAATTCGGATTATTCTACGAATCGTATTTTACTGCAATTTATTCAAAAACATTTTGCAGATCAAGCTGACATTGAAATTTTCGAAATTAAACATTTACCTGCTTTTAATAAGCCGGAAGACAAGACAGCACCTCAGGAAGTACAAAAACTTGCGGATAAAATCAGAGAAGCAGATGGCGTGATTATCAGTTCACCGGAATATAACCATTCCGTACCAGCCATTTTAAAAAGCACGTTAGAATGGTTATCTTATACAAATCAAGCATTAATTGATAAGCCTGTTATGCTGACTGGAGCTTCCTATGGAAGATTAGGATCTTCCCGTGCACAAAGTCATTTGCGGCAAATGCTGGATGCACCTGAATTGAAAGCACGCATTATGCCAAGTTCTGAATTTTTGATCGGTTATTCGTTACAGGCTTTTGATGATAATGGCACGTTAAAAGACCAACAAAAAATAGAAGAACTTGAACAAATTTTTAATGATTTTATACATTTTGTGGATATCACCAATCAATTAGTCAACGCAAATGAAACGCACCAGAAACAAGCAGCAAACTTCTCGTGGGAGACCAATTAATTACTAGGGGGTATATTGATGAAACTTGTTGGAATCGTAGGATCAAATGCTGAATTTTCTTATAATCGCATATTATTAAACTTTATCGCAAAAAATTTCAAGAAATTAGTTGATGTGGAAGTACTGGATATTAAAGATGTCCCAATGTTTAACCAATCAGATGATCAAACCAATAGTGAAGTGATTCAAAATTTAAATAATAAAATTATGCAGGCAGATGGCGTGATTATTGCTACACCGGAATATAACCACTCTATTCCATCCGCATTACAGAGTGTCTTAGAATGGTTATCGTTTAAAATACATCCGCTTGATGAAAAACCGGTGATGATTGTGGGAGCTTCTTATGATGTCCAGGGATCTTCACGGTCTCAGTTACATTTGCGGCAAATATTAGATGCACCTGGAGTAAATGCTATCGTTATGCCAGGTAATGAATTTCTATTAGGGGAAGTCTATGATGCATTTGATGAAGACGAAAACCTGAAAGATGCGCAGACAGCTCAATTCTTAGAAACGTGTATCAAGAAATTTATCCGTTTTATCAATGTGGTCAAGGTTATCCATGCACCTGAAGGAATGCAGGATGTATCCGATACAGAGGATTTATATGCTACCGGAGCAATTGATACGACAGTGGAAGGCATCGATATGTCCGCCGATGACTGGCTTGAACAGGCTGCTGAAGCAACACAGGCCGTGGAAGGCAATACGTATGTTAAATTAAATCGCGGGCTTTTAACAGTCAATCAGCTCAATCATTTCTTGAATTCCATGCCTGCCGAATTGACTTATGCAGATAGCAATAACCAATTCTTATACTATAACCACAACATGGAAAAAGAAGATATGCTGGCAGGACGCAGACCGGAACAAGTGGGAAGTCCATTAGCAGAATGTCACCCGGAAAGAGTATTTAGCGGCGTTTCCTGGGTCATTCAGCAATTACGTACCGGAAAACAGGATGTCGTAAGGACGCAGGTTCCTACTCATGGACCAGATAAATTTGTTGTCCACAGCTATCAGGCGGTACGTGATGATGAGGATAATTATATTGGCATCAACGAATATGTCCAAGATATACAGCCAATCATTGATTGGTATTTAGAGCAAACTGGCCAGCAATTAACCGGAGGCGGTGTCGATGCGGTATCCGGAGCGACTTCAAAAGTAGATACTGTAGCTGGAGCAACGGTTAAAAGCTAAAGATTGTTCATGGAAAAGAGGTCAACACGGCCTCTTTTTCAAGTGCTGTCTCAAACCTTTATTTGATTTATAGACGATGCTGCAGAATGATTCTTCATGAAAACCGAAGCTATTTTCTGACAAGTATCCTTTCGTCTATTCAACGTATCTTAACGCAAAAGGGTGACAAGTATGACAATGCAAACACGTGAAATACATAGGATGGGGACAATTATCCAATTATCTGTTCAGCATGACTATGCAGATTTTATTTTGGATGAATTGATTCTTCGATTAACAGAATACGAGAAACGTTTTAGTGCGCACGATGCAAGCTCAGAGCTGATGGAAGTGAACCAAAATGCAGGGATAAGACCGGTAAAGGTTAATCCGAGCTTGTACCAATTGATCAAAATCGGAAAGAAACACAGCACTCCGGCAGACAGTGCGTTAAACATTACCATCGGCCCCCTTGTTCAAGCTTGGCGCATTGGATTTGAAGATGCGAATGTTCCCTCGCCGAAAACCATTGCATCCTTGCTCAGCAAAACAAACGCTGAAAACATTATTCTTAATGAGGAAGAACAAACCGTATTTTTAAAACACACGGGGATGTTTATTGATTTAGGCGCCCTGGCAAAAGGATTTATTGCCGACCTTCTGATTCAGGATTTGGAATCGATGGACGTATCGGAAGCCCTGATTAATTTAGGTGGAAATGTCATCACTCATGGAAATTCCCCAAATCAAGCGGATGGCTACTGGCGCATCGGCATTCAACACCCGCTCCTGCCGCGCGGGAAGTATATCGCTGTGTTAAACGCTCTAAATCAATCTGTGGTTACCTCTGGCATTTACGAAAGAAATTTCACGAAGGATAACCGGACATACCACCATATTTTGGACCCTCGCACCGGCTATCCGATTGAATCAGAAATTGCCGGATTAACCATTGTATCCAAAAAATCAGTCGATGGCGAAATATGGACAAGCCGTTTATTCGGAAAGTCTCCCCGCCAAATTATTGATGCGCTGGATCCGTTAGAGGATATAGAAGGCATTGTTGTTACAATGGATGGGGAGATGTGTTATACCGAATCTCTTAAGCCGTATATTAGTGAAGCTGTTTCCTAATATTTTTGATCGAGTAAGGAACCTGTTAAGTTCTCTCGACCAGATACATCAGCTCAACCTTCATGCAAATACGAAACCACGCTAGCTTATTCCAATTTTAAAATAAGCTAGCGTGGCTTTTATCTGCCAAAAGATTGCAACCCATCTATTTTACAAAACGCTTATAAATAAATATAAACAATAAGATAATAATAGAACAGCCGAAGATTCCTGCGGCCAGCATCCCAAGCCCCATGCCATACCAAGCATTAGCTGCTGCGGCTACCACAAAACTCGCAGCAAATGTCAGGATGCCAAGCGAAAAACTAATGATAGAAGGCAGATAGGCTTTACCAGCATAATGCAGAAGGTAAACACTCAGCAGACTCATCAGTAATATATACAGAATGGCAACCGTTAAGCTGTTTACCGCACGATCCAGCATTTGTATTAATCGATTATCTTCTTCTGATTGAGGTGCATCCAGTTCAACTGCTTCGATATCATGTGTTGCTGTATCTATTGTCATCAATCGATATTCAGCTGGTTCCGCTGACCAGTTTGTATTCTCCAGAAAAGCGATTTTATTGTCGTCATGAAAAAATACTGGTGAGGTTACCGCTGTTTTCAAATATGTTAATCTCTCTACTTCCTGTGTTTCTAAATCCATTAAAAATAATTCATACTTGAAAAGAGAAATTTCTTGCGATTCCTCAGATACCTGCGTAAATGCCAGCTGTTCTCCGTCTGGCGACAACTGTGGTTCATTAAATGATCGTGCGTTCGCTGTATCTTTAGGAACAACAGACGGAGTCTCATTTACTGCGCTGTCTTCCAAGGAGTAGGAATAGACTTGTTCCTTCTCACCGTCAAACTCACTAAATTGAACTACCCCCACTTACCAACCTTCAAGGTTGCTTAAAGTGGGAGATCCCTAAGAACACCAACCCATTGGTCAGTTATGGATTAGGCTATCCCCGCAGTCCCTGCGGTTATTCGTAATGCTTCCTTACGAAGATTCCTGCTTGCGTTAATATCTCTTTGATGATGGCATTGACAGCTATCACATGTCCATGCACGCAAATCGAGATTTTTAACGTCTGGGTTTTGGTGTCCGCAATTGGAACACAGCTGGATGGATAGTTTTTCGCAACTACAACAACCTGCTTTCCATACCAGGCCGCTTTATATTCCAGCATCGTTTGGAACGCTGACCAGGATACATCGCTAATTGATTTTGCAAGATTGCGATTTTTTAACATGTTTTTCACAGATAAATCTTCTATTCCGATGATATCGTGGTTATTGACTATCTCGGTGGAGATTTTATCTAACATGTCTTTTCTTTTATTCGCAATTTTTTCGTGAAGCCGGGCTACTTTTCGTTTTTGTTTCTGCCAATTCGCCGAGCCTACCTGTCTTCTGGACAGAATCACTTGCGCTTTTGCCAATTTCTCTTCTAATGTCCGGAAAAATCTTGGATTTTCATACACCGTCCCATCGGAAAGGGTTGCGAAATCGGTTAATCCGACATCGATGCCTACAGAGGAACCTGTTTTTTCATAGTGCTTAACATCCGTTTCCGCCACAATCGAAACAAAGTATTTTCCTGATGGGTTGCGCCGAATCGTTGCATTGATAATACGCCCTTCCACTTCCCGACTTTTGGCAAAACGAACCAATCCGAGCTTAGGCAGTTTGATATGTTTATCCAATACAGCAATGTTTCCATTGACATGTTTGGTTGTATACGACTGAACAGGATTCTTTTTTGATTTAAAACGAGGTGCCTTATTCTGCTTCTTATAATAACGTGTATAGGAATCGTTCACGTTTTCAACGGCTTTTTGAAGGGCGATGCTATCAACTTCTTTGAGGAAGGGATACGTTTTCTTCAATTCTGGAACCGCTTTGATTGCCTTATTTTTATTGAAAAATTCGCCCTTCCAATTATTTTGAAAAAGCTGTCCGTTTTGTACCATTTCATTCACCGTATGCCAATAGTGGTTTTTTTCTTTTTGTTTTCCTGTAAAATAGTTGTAAACAAAGCGGGAGCAGCCGATTGTCTTATGGATGAAAGTGATTTGGTTTTTATTCGGATAGATACGAAAACGAAATGCTTTTGTTATTTTCATAGCTTCTTACCTCCTCCTGTCTATTATATCAGAAGAAGACTCAATTAGGAACATTTGTTCTGTTTAGTTTTCAAACAATTTATACACCAAAAAGCATTCGCTTGTCGGCAGACGATTCTTCTCCCCCTTACCGCTTAGATTATACCCTCCGCGTGCTTGAAGAAGGAGTTTGACGGACAGTTTTCCGTGATAAAACCAATTAATCTTCTGTTCATATAAGTATTACTTATTTAATTGGATAACTTTTTGATATTTTCCTTATCTTTCCTTTTATGATACGATAAGATCATATTTAGAAAATAACAAAATCCAATGACGAAATATTAAGAATGAGGTTTGAAATGTTTATTTTTATTTTATTAGACGTGATATTTCCCATATTGATATTGACCCTGGTTGGTGCCCTTTTACAGAGAAAGTTTCAATTTAATCTGAAACAGATATCTACACTGATTACATATTGTTTAATGCCAGCTGCTGTATTTGTGAATATATATCATATCAATATAGAAATGGATATATTTTTCCAAATAATCTATTACATTATCCTTTATAGTTTGATTCTGATTATTGTAAGTCACATCATTGCCAAACTATTAAAATTAGATAGAGAAGAAAGCGCAGCTCTAAAAAATAGTATTTCGTTAATGAACTCTGGCAACTACGGTTTGCCAGTAAGCCAATTAGTTTTCAGCAGCAATCCTTTAGGGTTTTCGATTCAGGTTTTTATTCTTATTTTCCAGAATCTTTTAACATACTCTTATGGAATTTATAATTTATTATCAGCAACCAAATCAATCGGAGGGATTATTCAATCCTTTCTAAGATTGCCAGTATTCCACGCACTGCTATTAGGGATGCTGTTCCAAGGATTTTCCATTCCCATTCCTAATTCGATTATGATACCACTTGATCAGCTTGCCGATGGTTTTGTGGCTATTGCCCTTTTATTACTGGGAGCACAATTATCTAATATTAAGCTGCATTTTTTCCATCGGGTCATTACATGGTCTTTGATTGGAAGACTGGTGATGGGGCCATCGTTAGCACTGGCTGTTATATACCTGCTGAATATTGATGGAGTCGTTGCACAATCCTTATTTATCGCAAGCTCTTTTCCGACTTCCAGGAATACATCAACGATTGCGATGGAGTATCAAATCAAGCCGGAATTGCACGCACAAATTGTTTTATTTTCAACACTTTTTAGTATTATTACGGTAACTGTCGTGATTTATTTGTCTTATGTTTTGTTTTAAATTTGGATAATTTGAGAAGCCGTAATGGAAGCAGTTACGGCTTTTTAGTTTCTATATAAGGTTTTATTATTATCTAAACAATAATAAAGAAAGAGCATAGCAACATTGAATCGCCATACTCCATCTTATTACTTCTCCACACCCTGAAACGTATAAGGAACAGCCTTTTCCAACAGGCTTCGAATCCCCGTTTTATGATAAGGCATCCATTTATCTGCTTCATCTATACTCATCCATGCGGTATCCGCAATTGTTTCTGTATCTTGTATTAGAATTTCTCCACCAACAACCCTAGCCATAAACGTAAAAAAGATGGTATGGTGATTGAACCTTTCCATAAATGCTTCATTTACAGCAAGAATGTCTCCCGCTTCAATCGTTAAACCTGTTTCTTCTCTCGCTTCACGGATAACTGCTTCAGTTAATGTTTCTCCAGCTTCCACTGCCCCGCCAGGCATCGACCAATTATCATGCTTTATATTCTGCACCATTAAAATCTTCTCTTCTGTCTCGTCTAAAATCAACGCATAGACCACATCTACTCTTTCCATCTTCATTATCCTCCTCTATTCCATCGCTTTTTCTAACAGTGAAACTGCGTATTCATCCATTCTCTCTATCATTACTTCCTCCGTAATATCCGTTTTCCCAAAGACTTCCCAGCCAGGATAAACTTCCGGCTGTCCTTCTAACACATCCATTAAGGAAACAATATCCCAATAAACATCATAGGAGAAATGACTCCCCATCTTCTCTTGATAAACTGCCAAAAAAGTATCTGCAGCTGCTACACCATAAAGCATGGCGAGGTTCCAGCGGCAATGTCCCACATCCACTCCAGTATGACCTAAGCAGCCATTGGCCCAATCCACCACACCGTTCACCTCAGCATCCTTCCAAAGTACATTGGCCGGGTGAAAATCGCGATGAATAAACACCGGTGTATAGCTCGGTTCTGGACGCAACACAACCTTTTTTAAAGCCTCCCATACTTCAAGCTTCCTTGACCAGATCGGAATTTCAATTTCATCTGCTTTTTGATAACGCTTATGCTTCCAGGGAAAATGATTTATTGTATTGTGGTGTATCTGAGCTAATGCTTCTGCAAGCTGATTCAACCATGCAGCTTGATTCGCCGGCAATATATCTACCTTGCCTTCCATTTTGCTCATTAAGAGAAGCGGTTTGCCAATTATTTCTCCTTCTGGATCAGCTGCAATATATTGCGGTGTTTCAATAGATAAAGATGCTGCTGCTTTTAGGCTGTCTGCTTCTTGTTTGATTTCTTTTGCTGTAAACTGGCTCTTTTCGTATTGCCGTAATACCAGTTCTTTCATTTCACCAGTCGGCAATTTAAGGTTTATTGCATACATCGCAGCTGTGGTGCTTCCTTTCAATGAATAAATATGCTGAATAGCTGTTTCCTTTGGAAAGTGAGAAACAATCCAGTTCTTTAATCTTTCAGGAAGTTGAACCATGGAATCTCTCCTTTTCTATTAAAAAATCCCCGCTACTTCCAAAAGCAAACGAGGATTTTTATTAATCATGATACATTATTTTCTCTGTCCATCTTCGCCTGTTCAACAGGAGATGGATCGAATTTGATAAAGAAATAAGCAATTAACGTACATAAAGACAGCACAGCAATCACGCCAAAGGCTACATTCACCCCGAAAATATCCGGACGGACAATGTTTTCACTGCCTTCTGTCATCGTAGCTGCAGATGTCATAATCGTTACAAGGATCGCAGTACCCACAGAAGCTGCCACCATACGCATCGTACCGTCTAATGCAGCACCGTGCGGAATAAGCTCTCTTGGCAGCTGGTTTAATGCCGCTGTCTGAATCGGCATCATAATCAGTGCAAATCCAAACATACGTACAGCGTACATTACAATTACAAAGGTAAAGGTCGTTTCAACATGAAGGAACATAAATGGAACGGTCGCTAACGTCACAATAATAAGTCCCGGCAGCACGATCCATTTCCCGCCAATCCGGTCAAAAATCCTGCCGATAATCGGTCCCATAATACCTGTAATCAAAGCACCCGGGAGCATCGACAGCCCAGCTTCAAATGCAGTGAAGTCCCGCATATTTTGCATATACAGCGGAATCAAGGTCTCTGATCCAATCAGTCCCATAAACGTAATTGAACCAATAAAGACACTGAATGGGAAGATAGCATACTTAAACACTCTAAATTCAAGCATTGGATATTTCAGTTTTAACTGGCGCAAAATAAATAGAATCAGAGAAAGAATACCGATAGCTAAAGTTACCAGTGTAATCGGTGCTGCCCAGCCAAAGTTTCCGGCATTGGTTACCCCATAAAGAATTCCGCCAAATCCAAAGGACGATAGAATTACAGAAAAGACATCAAACTTGGTCTTCTTCACTTCCGTTACATTACGTAAGGCAAAGAAAGCAATAATAATATCAATAATAGCGATTGGTAAAATAATATAAAACAGTACACGCCAGGAATAATGCTCTGTCACCCACCCTGAAATAACAGGTCCAATTGCCGGTGCAAAGGAAATCACCAAACCAATCAATCCCATCACGGATCCCCTTTTATTAATCGGGAAAATCAATAAAAACACAGTTGTCATTAATGGCAGCATCACACCGGCGCCAATGGATTGAATGACTCTGGACATAATTAAAAATTCAAAATTCGGCGCTAGTCCTCCAATTAATGTTCCCACAGCAAACACACTCATTGCCGTCAAAAAGAGCTGCCTCGTTGTTAAACGTTCAATTAAAAAAGCACTGACGGGGATCATGATCCCATTTACCAGCATAAATACCGTAGTCAGCCACTGTGCACTGTTCGGTGTCACACCCATTTCATTGATAATTGGCGGTATCGCTGTAATCATCAATGTCTGATTTAAAATAGAAATAAAAGACCCTGCCAGCAAAAGCGCCACAACGGTCGGTCGATGTATTTGATTCATCTATCTGTATCCCTTCTTGCAGTTAAATTTGTATTTTGATTCTCGAAATAATAAACAGCTTACTATAGATTAAAGGAAAAGCGAAAAAGATGCTAGCTTTTTTTCTTATCCTTTTTGTTAAGAAATGAAAAGTCATTTTTCCATATGTTACAATTTATATATTACCTGCTGAGAGGAGTAATGTTAATGCCAACGTGCCAGCACTGTCACCGAAAATGGACGTGGAAACAAACCATGAAAGTAACCACTACCTTAGATACCGCATATAGTTGCCCTTATTGTGAGGAAAAGCAATATGCCACTAACAAATCAAGAATACAGTTTTCCTTTTTAATGATTATTCCTTTAGCTGCCCTTCTTCTAAACTTTTTTAATGTACCTTTTTGGTTTATTTTCAGCTGGCTGATTTTAGGAAGCATTATTGTTCTTAGCCTTTTCCCTGCTGTATTAAAACTGACAAGTACAGAGGAATTTTTCTTTTGACTTTATACACATTACGACATTTCAAGCTGAAGAAAATGAAATCACTATTAGAATCGACCAGACGTCTGCCCATCCATGCTTCCATATCAATATTTCAATTCCACCATAGTATCCTTCACAGGAAGAAATGATGAAATTTCTCCGTATAGCATGTTTTACTTACTCCAACTGAGGGTAAACCTCCCATAAGATCGTAATAAAGGAGTTGGGCAAGATGAAAACATTTAGTGTCGTACCGGATGCAAATGAAACAAGCTGGTATGTAAAACTGGAAGATGTCGCACCTGAAGAAGTATATGGTTCAAAAGATGATGCACTTTCTGCTGCAGAGCAAATGGCGAAAGTGAATACACCAAGCAAGGTGGAAATCAGAGACAAGGACGACAACATCCAAGAAGAAAAACGATTCTAGGATTTTTTATGTTTTGACCGTAAAGCAACAAGTTTATTAAATCGATAAAGAAAGGAGAGGTAGACAATGGAAAAAAACAACAAGTTTGGATTACTAGTAGGAGCTGGAGCAATAGCTGGTATCTCCTTCATCCTGCTGAACCCGAAAACAAAAAGTAAAGTAAAAGATACTTCCATGAATGCGAAAGATTCTGTTGTGTCATATACTCAAAAAATTAAAGATGATCCAAATGGTACAAAACAATATCTAATAGAAAATGCGAAACAAACACTATCAAGTGCACAGCAAGCACTGGAGAAAGTACAAAACGTTTGGGCTAATGAAGGCCAGGAAATAAAAGAAACAGCTAAAAATATTGTTGAAGATACAAAAGAGCTTGGCGACCACGCAAAAGATGTACAAGAAGGGATAAAAGATGCCAAATCCAACATTGATGAAGCAAAAAACACTGCAGTGAAAACAGGAAAAAAGATGAAGAAAGATAGTAAATCGAATAGTTCCTCAAACAATACTGATCATCATGTATTAGACGAACCCATTAACAAAATGTAGAAAAGGAAGCGCTCGGAGCAGCGCTTCTTTTTCTACATTTACGTTAGATGGATGCTTTTATTAAAAATTGGTTAATCAGAAAAAATGTGTAGATGAGGAAACATTACTTTGTTTGGAGATAGGCTGGATTCCCTCAGCCTGCCTCCAAACATATTTATTTTCCCCAAACTTCCTCAGCAACTTCCCTTACTAAACGTAATTTAGCCCATTGCTGCTCTTCCGTCAGAATATTTCCTTCTTCTGTTGAAGCAAAACCGCATTGTGGACTGACACATAAACGCTCAATCGGCACATATTTCGAAGCTTCTTCAATACGCTCCTTGATTTGTGCTTTATCCTCCAGCTCTGGAAGCTTGGAAGAGAATAATCCCAATACGACAAGCTTATCGTCACTAACATTAACGAGAGATTCAAATCCGCCGGCACGTTCGGTATCAAACTCTAAATAATATGCTTTTACTTTTTCTTGCGCAAATAGAATTTTAGCAATGGTGTCATAAGCACCTGATGAAGCCCATGTAGAATGATAGTTTCCGCGACACACATGTGTTGTAATGATTAGATCCTCCGGATGGTTTTCAATCGCTTTATTATTTAAATTCACATAAAGTGTTCCGATATCTTCTACATTTGCTCCATCATGACGGCTTGCCCAATAATTTTCATCAACAAGCATTCCCCATGTGCAGTCATCTACTTGTAAGTTTCTGCACCCTGCTTCATATAAATCTTGGATAATGGTACGGTATGCAGCTGCAATATCTTCTGCCAATTCATTCTGATTCGGATAAAGCTGATTGGTTATTTCTACATTTTCCGGGCGTTGCAGCTCTGCTAAAAATTGTGCCGGAGCAGGAATGGTCTGTCTTGCCACGACTTCCTCATCGGCAAATTGCTGTATAAATTGGAAATGCTCAACAAACGGATGATTTTCTCCGCTGATTTTCCCAGTTAAACGGGCTGTTTCCGCACGTGTTTCTTCGCCTTGAAATTGGTAGCCCTTTTTAATATCCTGCTTCTCTACCCCCTGCAGTCCCCACATAAAGTCAAGATGCCACCAGGAACGGCGAAATTCTCCGTCTGTAATTGCTTTTAAGCCGACTTCTTTCTGCTTCTGAATTAAATCCTTGATTGCTTCATCTTCTACAGCTTTTAGATCCTGTGCCGAGATGCTTCCCTTTGCAAAAGCTTCACGGGCTTCCTTTAGTTTTTCCGGTCTTAGGAAGCTCCCCACATTATCAAATCGGAATGGTGTTTTTGCACGTACGCCATGTTTACTCGCTACTGTCATTACGAATCTCTCCTTCGTTTCATTGGTTGAAATTAGTCTATCACAGAAAGCTTATTATCAGATAACACCTAAAATCTATCGTTTGTTATAGTTTTTTCCTATATCAAAGTGCTAATAGAAAATATTCCACAGTAGTTTGATAGCAGCAGCAAATACGAACATACATTCTACAAATAACACCTATTAAATTAATTCTATGTTATAATAATAAAACAATAGTATACGGTTTCTTCGAGGGTGGTCAGCTCATTCCCTATCGAAAGGGGGTGGTGCTGTATGACAGTTTTTGAAAGTTTAATGCTAGCAATAGCTTTTGCTTCCTTAATTATTGCGGTGCTGTCATTTAATCACAAAAAATAATCCACCCTTGAGTTTAGCGACCAAGGTGGATTATTTCCCTTAACATGCTGACCCTTAAAAGGGAGCCTTGCTATTGACTTACCGTTCGTGTGACACCACGGACGGTACTTCTATTATATTTACTTCTATACTTATTATACCCTATTTTTTTGATTTTTAAAAGTTCTTTCAAATAACTCGTGAACACTGCATCTCCGAACAGAGACAGACTGGAAACTCCAGCCTGTGCACTAGTTCTTCTTTTATTTCCCCCAAACTTCCTCAGCAACTTCCCTTATTAAACGTAATTTATCCCATTGCTGCTCTTCCGTCAGAATATTTCCTTCTTCTGTTGAAGCAAAACCGCATTGCGGACTGACACATAAACGCTCAAGCGGCACATATTTCGAAGCTTCTTCAATGCGTTTCTTGATTTGGGCTTTATCCTCCAGCTCCGGAAACTTAGAAGAGAATAATCCCAATACGATAAGCTTATCGTCACTAACGTTAACGAGAGACTCAAATCCGCCGGCACGTTCGGTATCAAATTCTAAGTAATATGCTTTTACTTTTTCTCTGCCAAATAAATGTTTGGCAATGGCATCATAGGCCCCGGATGAAAACCATTTAGAATGGTAATTTCCTCGGCATACGTGGGTGGTAATGATTAAATCTTCTGGTTGATTTTCAATGACTTTATTATTTAAGACTACGTATAATGAACCGATTTCTTCTATATTCGAATCATCTTCACAGCTGGTCCAGTGGTTTTTACCGACAAGTCTTCCCCACGTACAATCATCCAGCTGCAGATTCCGGCAGCCCGCTGCATATAAATCCTCAATAACCTTTCGATAAGCTGCAGCTATATCCTCCACGAATTCATTCAGGTCTGGGTAGATACTTTTCGTCGTTTCTGCATTATCCGGACGCTGGGATTCAGATAAAAATTGCGCTGGAGCGGGAATCGTTTGTCTTGCCACGACTTCCTCATCAGCAAATTGCTGTATAAATTGGAAATGCTCAACAAACGGATGGTTTTCTCCGCTAATTTTACCAGTTAAACGAGCTGTTTCCGCACGCGTTTCTTCACCTTTAAATTGATATCCTTGATTAAGCTCTTGCTTCTTCACTCCTTGAAGCCCCCACATAAAATCAAGATGCCACCAGGAACGGCGAAACTCTCCATCTGTAATTGCTTTTAAGCCGACTTCTTTCTGCTTTTGAATTAAATCCTTGATTGCTTCATCTTCCACAGCTTTTAGATCCTGTGCCGAGATCCTTCCCTTTGCAAAAGCTTCACGGGCTTCCTTTAGTTTTTCCGGTCTCAGGAAGCTTCCCACATTATCAAATCGGAATGGTGTTTCTGCACGTACGCCATGTTTACTCGCTACTGTCATCACTGATCTCTCCCTTGTTTCATTTGGTTGTAGATTAGTCTATCACAGAAACCCCGATATCAGATAACACCTAAAATCTATCGTTCAATATAGCTTTTAACTATATCAAGGATTACGGCAAACTTTGCCTTTCTTCTTCAATACTGGACTGTAAATAAGCAATATAGGTTTGCGCCATTGGACTGAGCTCAATATCTTTATGAACGATATAGCCAACACGAATGACTTCATCAACCTTCAACGGAACCGCAATAATATTATCTCCATTCAGCCTCTGACTGATAACTCCCGTCGATATCGTATAACCATTCAGGCCAATCAGCAGATTAAACATCGTTGCCCGGTCACGGACATGAATATTTTTCGGTCGGGTCAGCGTGCTTAAAATCTCCTCTGAAAAATAAAATGAATTATAATCCCCTTGCTCATAAAGCAAATAAGGATACGGCTCCAAATCCTCCAGCGTCACATACGCTTTCTTTGCCAATGGATTATCCCCGCTGATAAACACATGAGGAGTTGCCTCAAATAAACGGTGAAAAGCTAAATTTCCTTCTCTTAAAAATTTACGGATAATTTGCTCGTTAAAATCGTTGATATACATGATCCCGATTTCACTGTTTAAATTTTTAACATCCTCGATAATTTCATACGTTCTTGTCTCCCGAAATGTAAAATCATATTCGTCCCGGTCATAATCTTTTAATAAGCGTACAAAGGCACTGACTGCAAAAGCATAGTGCTGCGCAGATACAGCAAAATGATGCTGCGGCACTGCATTGTTAGAATAACGGTTTTCCAGCAATTCCGCCTGTTCTAAAACCTGTCTGGCATAGCCTAAAAACTCAGACCCTTCTTTGGTCACGTGGATTCCTTTGTTTGTACGCGAGAATATTTTGACGCCGATTTCCTTTTCCAATTCCTTTAACGCATTGGATAAGCTCGGCTGACTGATAAATAAAGCTTGGGCTGCTTTGGAAATCGAACGGCTTCTGGCTACTTCAATCACATATTTTAATTGCTGTAAGGTCATTTCTTTCTCCTTCCTCTGGTTTAATTTTTCCGATTACTAAACCATAACATTCTAGCAGCAAAGCGGACATTCTATGCACGCTTTGCTGCTAAAATCACATCATTGGGTAAACGTTGCCTTGACTCGTTTAGATCTGATAAAATAGCCAATCCAAATAAGGTTAATTAAGATAGCGCCCCCGGGCATTTCTCCTTCTACAAATATAGCAGGTATGTTCGATAAAATATTGATACTATAAGCTGTTATCATTAGCTTTGGTAATATTTGTTTCCTTTTGATCCATATATAAATGATAAATAGATAAAAGAAAAACAGAATGATGCTTGTTATGTATACAACTAAACTGTAAGTCCCTAAAGAAGCAGGATTGACAGCGATGACAAGTAATACTACCGAAATGATACTGAACAAAATCATAATTGCCGGAATAATAAGCCATCCTGCAACGATTGCATAACGAGAATCAGTTTGAAATGCTGACTGATGTTCTTCCTTTTTTTCTTCCCCTGCTACGTCCCCTTCTTTGCTCAATTAAAATAAATATAGCAAATTCAGGATATTCCTTCAACTGTGTATTAGACTGCTCAACTCTTTTTAGATTTTCTTATCCATCCTTCCTTTGGTATGTGTTTTCTATAAAACGAAACTTCACTCAGGGAGAGTTTTACGGATGGTTCTTCTCGATAAAAATATCGATTTATATCACGTTAAAAATAATTGGTACGCATACCTCTCTCCATTCTCAAAAGGAAGCTGGATGATTCCCTTGAACTTAAACCCCGCAGACAGAATAACATGCTGCATTGCCCGATTTTTTGGATGTGTATCGATCCGGATTTCCTTGATACCCTTTTCTTCACACATAAACAGCAGCAGCTTCATAAACATTTTCCCGTAGCCCTTCCCATTAATGTCAGGGTTAATAGCGAATTTATGAATGGTTGCATAGTTATCCTCCTGTGATGTATCCCAATCCCCATATCTTATGGAGGAATAAGCCGGCTCTTCTTCATTCGTTATGATTGCTGTACCGATAATCTGCTTATTTATCGTAAAAAGATAATTATTTCCTTTTTCTACCTCTTTCCTTATGTCTTCCTCTTTCGGTGTATCTTCATCAGACCACTGTGGTGATCCGGATGCAGCCAGTTTATTTCTGGCACGATTAATTATTTGCATCATACCTTCAACATCCTCGAGCGTTCCATTTCTCATTTCTATATTCATGACAGGCACCTGCTTTTATTATTTTTACATTCTCTTCGACAGCTTTCTAAGCACTGAGAAGACAAAATGTATCTTTTATTTTAAATTATACATCTTTTTATTTATTCTCTAACAATAATTGCTTCCTTTTATATAAAAATTCCCAAAACGTACTGCCGCACCCTAAATATACCTGCACAATTCCCCAATTCAAACAGTTGACTTCTTTTTCCTTCTTTGATATATTGTCAATGTTATAAAAATTAAAACCGCATACATGATTTAAAGGAATGTAACCTTTAGAGGGCATAACCTGACAAGATAAAGCACGATTCGTGTACTTTATTTTGTCAGGTTTTTTTATTGGATATAACTTACCTTTCACATAGAAGCAGGGGAAGACGTCCAAACTATATAAGATTTACGCAGCTTTTTAACGAACGTTACATTCTAAAATATACAAGGAGGAATACAAATGGGTTACGAAAAACTGGCAAAAGACATCGTGGAAAACGTCGGCGGCGATAAGAATATTAAAAATGTCGTCCACTGTGCCACACGATTAAGATTTCAACTCAGAGATAACAAGAAAGCAAACAAGCAGGTACTTGAGGAAATGGACGGAATACTCAGCGTTGTCCAGAGTGGCGGACAATACCAAGTCGTTATCGGTCCGCATGTATCCGAGGTATATAAAGAAGTTGCAAAAAATACCAATGTGGAAAACAAGCAGGATGATAATAATGACAGCGGCGAAAAAGCGAATTGGGTAGCACAGGTTTTTGATGTGATATCAGGAACATTTTCTCCTTTATTAGGAGCACTTGCCGGCGCAGGTATGTTGAAGGCGCTGTTAATCGTACTAACGATGACTGGAGTGCTCAGTGAAGAAAGCAGCACCTATTTGATTTTATCAGCTGCCGGTAACGCCATATTTTATTTTCTTCCTATTTTTATAGGTTTTACCCTCTCTAAGCGTTTGGGCGCCAACCCTTATGTAGGCGCATCCATTGCGGCGGCATTATTAGAGCCTAATTTAACTGGTTTAATTGACAGTAATGCATCCTTTTTAGGAATACCAGCCATTGTAGTAGACTATTCTTCTACGGTATTTCCTATCTTTATTGCCATTTTAATTTATGCTTTACTTGATAAAGGCCTAAGGAAGATTATTCATAAAGATTTACAAATGTTCTTAGTTCCTATGCTGTCATTAACCATTGCTGTTCCGCTAGCTGTATTGATTTTCGGACCATTCGGAACTTATGTAGGGGACGGTATTGCAGCAGGTATCGAATTCCTTATTGAACGAAGCGGATTATTAACTGGGGCAGTTTTAGGTGGAGCTTGGTCCTTCCTAACGCTATTCGGCTTGCACTGGGGGATTGTGCCAATTTCCATTCAAAATCTGGCAACTGGCGGAGACCCGTTAACACCGATGTTTGGAACGGCGGTTTTTGCACAAATTGGTATCGCTCTTGGAATTCTGATCCGTGCTAAGGATAGAACATTAAAAGGACTTGCCGGTTCAACTATGCTTCCTGGTGCTCTAGGCGGTGTAACAGAGCCAATTCTTTACGGGCTCATCCTGCGCTATCGTAAAACCATTATTTATCTACTCGCTGGCGGTATTATTGGCGGTGCCATCAATGGTATGCTAGGTTCTGTAGCAGTTGCATTTGCATTCCCTAGTTTCTTATCGATACCAGCATTCTCTCCTATTGGAACCTATTTGGTAGGAGCATTAATCGCATTTGCGATCGGACTGGTATTAACATTAGTTTTCGGGTTTGAAGTAAAAGATAAAAAAACATCTGGCAACGAAAAAGAGCAAGATACACCTGCAAAAACAGAGTCAACACAAAATACAGAACAATTAATCGAACAAGAATCTATCGCAAGCCCATTAACAGGTATCGTCAAACCTTTAAGTGACGTAAACGATCCAGCCTTCTCCTCTGAAGCAATGGGCAAAGGAGCTGCTATCGAGCCGACAGTCGGTGAAGTTGTTGCACCAGTGAATGGCGAGATTTCCGCTATTTTCCCAACCCATCATGCTGTTGGAATCACATCGGAACATCAGGCTGAAATCTTGATTCATGTTGGTTTAGACACGGTACAGCTAGAAGGAAAACACTTTGAAGCGCTGGTAAAGCAAGGAGACACTGTGAAACAAGGGGATCCACTGATCCGGTTTGATATTGAAAAAATCAAAGAAGCAGGATTTGATGTAACAACCCCAGTTATTGTCACGAATACAGATAAGTTCACAGACCTTATTGTAACGGATGATGTAGAAGTAAAAGCGAATGATGATTTTATTCGGGCAATTGTATAAGTAAGTAGCTGCTATGCCTCCAAACTCCTGCCTTCCTTTAAGGTCCGGAGTTTGGAGGCTTTTTTCAATCATAAAAAGAAAAAGCCATTAATGAAGCTCCTCTCGCTCTTCAAATGACTTTATTCTTAATAAAACGTATTTACTTCATCTTTCATAACCCGGTTAATCCATCATTCGCTTCTTAAATGTAACGGCAGCCAACACTACCATTGCCGCAGCCCATGCACCAATAATGGCAAATGGTTTCCACAGCTCTCCAAACCCAGCTCCTGCATCTTCCAACTCTACAATTTCCTGCAGTTGGAGTCCTGGTGTATATTCTAATATTTGCAAGAAAGTATATTGCTCCGCAAACATAATAAACATATTTCCCATCCCAAATATAAACATTACAGGAAGGATATATACAGATGCTTCTAACACACTTCTAGTAATTAAGCCCATCCATGTACCTAATGCAATAAAGAAAATCAAGGACAGAACAATTCCAGCCATTAAACCGATTCTGCCGGAGAAAGAAAAATCCATAATAAACATACTGATACCCGTTACAATCACGGTAATCAAAATCGTTACTGCACTTTTTCCCGACAATATTTCGGTCAATGTTGCCGGGGAAAGCATCAGACCGCGTAACGTGTTTTTCTCTTTTTCTTCTGCTATCATCGCACACTGCAGGAAAGTACCAACTAAAGCAAGCGACATGCTGATGACAAACAAATGCATCTCTATCGTTACATTATCCATTCGACCATATATGACGGCAAAGATAAGCGGCATCAATGCAGTAGACGAAACATACATATTTCGATATAAATCTTTTAAATCCTTTTGAAAAATGGCCATAAATCGTTTTACAGAAAATGTCATACCAGTTCCCTCCCTGTTACTTCAACAAAGATATCTCCTAATGTTGGTTCTTTTGTATAAATCCGCTCCACCATTTCCCGGGAAATATATTGTTGAATTTCCTCAGCACTAGATGATTGAAGTGGAAGCTCCAATTCTCGCCCATCTTTCAGTTCGAGTCCAATTACCTCTTCCCGATACTGTTTTTTTAGCTGTTTTGGTTCGTCTAAAAGCTGGACAACCCCTTTATTTAAAAAGGCTACCTGGCTGCATAGATGATCTGCTTCCTCCATATCATGCGTGGTCAGAAAAATAGTCGTTCCCTGTCGATTCAGTTCTTTTAAACCGTTATGAATATGTTTTGAATTCGCAGGATCCAATGCCGATGTCGGCTCATCTAAAAATAACAACTCAGGCTTATGCAAAAGTGTTCTTGCCAATAATACGCGCTGTGTCATTCCTTTAGACAGCTTAGCAACCTGTGTTTTTTTCTCCGAACCTAAATTAACTGCTTCCAGCGCCTCATCGATCCGCTGTAAAGATGTACCATATAAATCTGCATAAAGCTTTAAGTTATCATAAATAGTCAGCCGTGCGTATAAACCGCTATTATCCGTCACAACCCCAAAGCGTTTTCGATATTCCGGTGTATTTAATTTGGAAACAGGTTCTCCAAAGACCTTCGCTGTCCCTGCTGTCGGCCTCATTTGTCCAGTTAAAATTTTTATAGTTGTTGTTTTCCCAGAGCCGCTCGGACCTAAAAACCCAAATGTTTCACCCTTTTTCACTTGAAAAGAAACATTGTTTAATGCTTGCTTTTTACCAAAAATCTTCTCTAAAGATATCACTTCAATCATATTCTCCATCCCTGAAACCTCCTGTATCAGTTAAGTTGCCTGTGACTACAGAATAGCTTCTTTTCAACAATGGTGCAGTATATTTTCGACGAATGGAGTATATATCACATTGAATTATGCTTATTCTACCCCCAATAATTCTTTCAGCTCGTTCAACTTTGATTTCGATAATGGAACCTCAGAGCTTTTTTTATCTACAAGAGATAAGCTGTAGCTGTTTCTCGTCCATGTAATTACTTCTCTTATTTTTTGAAGATTCACAATATAAGAACGGTGACAGCGAAAGAATCCTTGATGAGACAAGCGCTGTTCCAATTCTTTTAAGGTAAAACCTGTAGGAAACCCCTCTCCGCGAGTATACAGATAGGATTGTCCTTCCTGACTTTCGATGTAATCAATCTCCTGCGGATCAAATAAAATAATCTTATCCTCTACTTTTGCGGAGATTTTATTTAACTGGAAAGTTTGCTTTATTTGAACCGCTTCTTCTGCTGTTTCTTTAACATTTGTTTCTGTGGAGGTTAAACGTTCTTTCTCCTCTGTTTCCACGTCCATTTGCTGTATCCCTTGCTCATTTAGACGATAGACCGTATCCGAAATGGTCACAGCACTCTCCGTACTTGTCGTTAAAATCAATACCGCTTTTTGCTGTTTCTGCAGCAATTCGACAAATTGATGGAGGACCCGTTTCGTTTCTAAATCTACATTGACCTCAGGCTCTTCGAAGATAACCACTTCCGCTTCCTGCATTAATATTCTGCCAAACTGAACACGACGCTTTTCAGAACGATTGAGCTGATGCATCTTCCATTTCGCTTTTTCCTCCAGTTGGATTTGCAATAGTACTTCCTTTATGGAAGTCTTGCTTTGATATAAAGAGCCGATAAATTTCAAATATTCCTGTACCTTCAATCTTTCATAAATGCCCTCTTCATACCAGCAAATCCCTAAAGAAGAAACGTATTTCTGCTTATCCTCCTGTAATGTCTGTTGCTTGATTTGAATCGATCCATTCCGCACATTTTCTTTTCCGATAATCATCTGCAGCAACACCGCACGTATATTAACAGTGGATTGAATTGCCTTTATTTCTCCAGGTTTTACTTCTATATCTATTTTCGGAAATAAGGTCTGGTCTCCCTGACGATATTCCATTCCGTTTATGCTTAACATGTTTCATTCCTCTTTCTATTGATAACATCCTTTATATGAGCTTGCAGTCTAATGATTATTTCATGACAAACCGTTGAATCTTTGATACAGTAGACTCAAAGATAATAATGAAAAGCAACTACTAGGGGAGCCCAACATCGCGGGCTGAGAGGGAAGCATGCTTACTTTCCGACTCTTACAAACCTGATCTGGCTAATACCAGCGTAGGGAAGTAGTCAATCAACATATGATTACTCTCAGTATACCAAATCAGGCTTCTCGATAAAGCCTGATTTTTTATTTTTACAAAGTAGTTACCTTTTCATTTCCCTTAAATTAGAAGGAGATGATTGGATTGAAAAATCGCACACGCCTGTTAACAATGATGGCTGTACTTGTTGCTATCGGAACGATTGGATCACAATTGCTCTGGTTTCCTGCCGGAGTTGCCAGAGCCTATCCTGTTCAACACGCTATCAATGTTATTGCCGGGATTATGCTCGGGCCGGGTCCGGCAGTTATTGTCGCATTGATGATTAGCCTGCTCCGAAACCTTTTAGGACTGGGAACCTTGGTTGCTTTTCCTGGAGCAATGATTGGAGCTTTTGCTGCTGGGGTATTGTATAAGAAAACGCAGAAATATCCAATGGCAGCTCTTGGAGAAATTATTGGCACCGGAATTATCGGCTCTTTCTTTGCAGTTCCGATAGCCAATCTGCTTATGGGAAGCTCTGCGGGAGCATTTGCCTTTATCCCGGCATTTGTTGTAAGCAGTGTCTCTGGTGCATTGATTGGCTGGCTGTTAGTCAGCCGTCTCCCGGCACAGCAGTTTTCTTTAACAAAATAATTTACTTTATTCTATCCAAGGAGGATTTTTATTATGAGTCAGGTTCGTTGTGCATTAACCATTGCCGGTACAGACCCTAGCGGTGGCGCCGGTATTCAAGCAGATTTAAAAACATTTCAGGAGTTAAAAACCTATGGCATGTCCGTGATCACTTCCGTTGTAGCTCAAAATACGACAGGGGTCCGCTCTGTAGAGCATATGCCGCTTTCCATGATTGAGGACCAGCTGGATGCAGTGTTAGAAGATATGCCCATCCATGCTGTGAAAACAGGAATGATTGCAAGTAAGCAGATGATGGAATTAATCGTAAAAAAATTGGAGAAGGTTGATGCACCTTATGTCATGGACCCAGTGATGGTGGCTACCAGCGGGGACTCATTGATTGATGAAGAGGGCCGCAGCTTTTTACGGCAATACCTTCTTCCATTAACAACGGTTGCAACACCGAATATTCCGGAGGCAGAATTCCTGACTGGACGATCCATTACAACTGAAGATGATATGAAAGGCGCAGCCGAATACCTTGTTCATGAATATGGTGTAGATGCAGCCTTAATAAAAGGCGGCCATTTAAAAGGACAAGCAATCGATTTTCTTTATGACGGGAAAAAAATGCATAGCTATGCTGCAGAACGCATTGATACGAAGAATACGCACGGAACAGGCTGTACCTATGCCGCTGCGATTGCTGCTTATTTGGGGAAAGGCTGTCCGCTTCCGGAAGCAGTAAAAAAAGCAAAAGCATTTGTGACTGCTTCCATTTCGAAATCCTTTGACCTTGGAAAAGGGAACGGCCCGACAAATCATTGGGCTATCCGGGAAACCACAGAAAGGAAGATTACGCATGAATCCTGATATTATTCAGCAAGCCAGAAACAACACACCGCTTATTCATCATTTAACCAACCAGGTCGTCATGAACTTTAATGCAAATGGACTGCTGGCTTTTGGGGGCAGTCCTGTCATGGCAAAGGAAATACGGGAAGCTACAGATATGGCCAAGGCCTCCGATGCACTTGTCTTGAACATCGGCACCATTTTAGAAAGCGAAGCCGATGCAATGATTACTGCAGGCAAAGCCGCTAATGAAAAAGGAATTCCTGTTGTTCTGGATCCCGTTGGCGTGGCTGCGAGCTCTTTTCGAAAAGACATGGTCGAAAAGATTCTACAAGAGGTACGTCCAACAGTTATCAAAGGAAATGCAGGTGAGATTGCTTCCTTGGTCGATGCAAACATCCAATCACGCGGAGTAGATTCTGTCGGCGAAGGAAATGTAGATGAAATTGCAGAGCAAGCAGGCAGAAAATATGATACTGCAATTGTGATAACTGGAAAAACAGACGTTATCCATGCTGATCAAAAACTAATTTATAATCAAACAGGGCATCCGCTTCTTTCTAATATTACTGGTTCCGGGTGCTTATTAGGGTCTATTGCTGCCGCGTGCCTGACGACTTCTTACACCGTCTCAGAGCAGCTCAGCTCCGCACTAAGCTTTTACGGACTGGCGGCTGAACATGCAGCAAAACTGCCGCATGTACATGGTCCGGGAACTTTTTTACCAAGCTTTATTGATGCCTTATCCTTTACACCGAAGCAGTTAAATGGAGGATTGGAAGATGATTTTTAATCGAGAGCTATTAAGAAAATATTTTATTATGGGAAGTCAAAACTGTCATAGAGACCCTAACGCTGTTTTAGAAGAAGCGCTTGCTGCCGGTATTACCGCATTTCAATTTCGTGAAAAAGGGACTGGATCATTGAGCGGAGAGAAAAAGCTTCAGCTTGGCAGGGAGCTTAGAGAACGTTGCCGCGCACATGATGTTCCATTCTTTATTAATGACGATATTGAGCTTGCGGAGGAATTGGAGGTGGATGGGATACATGTCGGACAGGATGATATGCCTGTCAAAGAAGTTCGCACCAGGTTTTCAGATAAAATCATTGGCTTATCCATCTCCACACAGGAGGAACTGGATCGGAGTCCGCTTGAGCTGGTGGATTATATTGGTGTCGGTCCTATTTTTACAACGTCTACAAAAGAGGATTCAAAACAAACGGTCGGACTGGAGTGGATTCATACCATCCGCGCTCAATTTCCAGATATACCAATCGTGGCAATTGGAGGCATTCAGACAGAAAATGCCCATTCTGCCATAGAAGCAGGTGCTGACGGTGTTTCCTTTATTACTGCTGTTACAGAGGCCGATGATATTAAGGAAGCTGCAGATAAGTTATAACGGGCACCCTCCATATTTATTATCTGCTAATGGCGCCCATTCTGCCTATAATGAAGCGCAAATAACGCAGATACCTCATATGCTATTAGGGAACATCAGCCTAATAGAGGAGGAAAATTATGAATCATTTTCAACCACAGCATCCAAACGGGCAGGAAAACAGACAAAATAACCTGCCCGGACAGATGTTAAATAATTATTTTCAGCCAGCGCCGCAGCATGACTATTCCAATGGAGCTTTTACCGGCAGACCGGACGGAAAATCTGGCGGAGAGGGCGGCTATCAGGCAGAACCGTATTCTGCTAATTCTATGCCGCCTCAATACGATCATCAGCAGTCTGCTAATCCTATGGCGGCTCCATATGAACAGCAGCAGCCTGCGAACCATATGGTGCCTCCATATGAGCAGGAGCATCATTCATCGCCGGAGCGAATCGGCGGCTTTTTTCCTGGTGCACCAAATGGAAATGGAGCAAATTTCCCTGAGGGGATGATGGAACAAATGATAGATATGTTCCCTGAACCTCCAAATAACAATGGGAATGGAGGGGCCTTTCCTAATTGGCCGCCAGCTCCATCCTTCCCAAATTTCCCTGAGAACGGAGGAAATGAAGGACCTCAAGGGCAGCAGCCTGCACCGGCAGGAATGGGCGGGATGAACAGCCAGCCTCCGATGGGTCCGCCGCCTAATTTTGTGCCGCAAAAACAACAGGTGCAGACATTCGCAGTCGACCCTGGCGGTATCAGACATTGCATGTTCCGCTTCACCTATATTTGGCCAAATCATGGCAGAGGATTTTGGGCCTTCCCGACGTTCTTAGGAAGAAACTCGATTGCCGGATTTCGCTGGAACGGGTTCCGCTGGGTTTACTTTGGGATGGACTTAAATAGCATTGAATCCTTCCAATGTATGTAAGGATGATAACATCCGTATATAATGAAAAAAATGGACAGCAGAAGAGCATTGCCTTCGCTGTCCATTTTTTTCATTTCTTTATTTATATTTTTTATCTTCTTTTTTACGCATTTCACGCTGCCAGATCAGCCCTTGCTCCAGCGCCATTTTCTTTGCAATTTTCGGCGCGTTCCAAAGAGGCGGCAGTATCAGTAACGATACCGGTACAGCAGATATAACAATCGAGTTTTGAATCGATGTAATACTGTCTTCCCCAATGGAAAGAATAGCTGCTGTAAATGCTCCAAAAAGCACAGCCCAGCATACCCGTAACCAGCGCTTCGGATTATCATGGCCCGATAGTGTAGCTGCAACGGTATAAGACATGGTATCGGCTGTTGTAGCAACAAATACAATCGATACCAGCAAGAATGCAACGCCCATTACGGTGCCAAGCGGAAGCTGATCGGTAATTGCCATCACAGCTGCCGGCATACCGCCCTCTGCTAATGCAGTAGAAACAGAACCTTCATCCTGCATTTCAAAGAAAATACCTGTTCCGCCAACAATGGAGAACCAGAAATTCGTTACAAGCGGGGCTGCCACTGATACTGCAATAACCAGCTCCCGAATCGTTCTTCCTCTGGAAATCCGGCTGATAAAGACAATAAGCATTGGCGCATAGCCAATAAACCATGCCCAGAAAAAGAGTGTCCAGCCTGACAGCCATTCGCCGTCTCCTCGGTAGAACATCATCTCGAACATATTTTGAATATGCACACCCGTTCCGCCGACAAATCCATCAATTATAAATGCAGTAGGTCCAATAATAAGAACAATAACGCCAAGAAGAATGGTAAATTGGACATTCCAGTTACTTAAATGATAAATTCCTCTATCTACTCCAGTCGCTGCCGAAATTGCTGCTACCGCAACCAGAGCGACCACTACTACAATGCTCATTGTCAATGTGTTCGGAACATCAAATAAATGATTTAAACCATAAGAAATCTGCAGCCCCAAGAACCCGAGCGGGCCCAATGTTCCTGCTGCTGTTGCAATAATAGATACGACATCTGCAGCCGTACCGATAACACTTTTTTCAAAAATCTTCTCTCCAAAAATAGGATATAATAATCCACGCGGCTTTAATGGATAGCCTTTTTGATAATGGACATACATCATAACGATAACAGCTAAGGTACCAAGAATTGCCCATGCAAGGAATCCCCAATGCATAAATGCTTGAGCAAATGCCCCTTCAATAAAGTTAAATTGTCCTCCGCCAAAAAGCGGCGGGGTATCCATATAATGATACATTGGCTCGGCAGCTGCCCAGAAGACACCGCCTGCAGCCAGCAAGGTAACTAATATCATACTAACCCAGCCAAAATAGCTGTATTTAGGTTTATCCTGTTTTCCTAATCTTACTTTTCCATACTTTGATATCGCCAATCCTAAACCGATAGCGAAATTAAGGAATAAGAGTATTTGCCAATAAGCTCCAAACCAATCAGCAGACAAATTAAATAGGGTATTTACTGCATTATCCACCATATCACTGTTGATCAGCGACAGGATAATAAATACTACTAAAAATCCTCCACTGATATAAAAAACTGGCCAATCTAAACCTTTTCCTTTTCCTGACTTCACATTTTACCTCCTGTTTTGTGTAAGCGCCTATCCTTACATTTATATATCATGGATAGACCTGGGGATAAAAGCAGCTTTTCCGTAAAATCCTTGACACGCTTTTATCCTCTCACGTGTTTTATTAGCACATATCTTTCTATTATAGTTACGTGCTTCCTACAACACAACCCGCATTTTAAAGACCTATTCAGCGAATTACTTTGAATATAGAAGTATTTCCCTTATTAAACATTATTAAACCCTTCTCAGTCCCCAAAATAAAAAAATCTCGCGGAATATAGCGAGATTTTCTTCTGATAATTTTTATTTATTTTTTCAAGTCTTACGAATTAATAATTTTATCAACGGTTTCTTCCACTTCATCTCTGGACATTTTTTCTTTCCCGGTTTTCAGAGCATTTAATGTTTTATGCGCAAGTGCCAGTGGAATACGGCAGAAAAGCAGGATATTTTTCGTAGTAATTTGCGTCATATATTGATCTGCTTTTTGCAAATTCGCTTCAGCGTAAGCAAACATTTCTTTTTTGGACCAGTCATCCGGAAAGAATCCGACTCCTCGTTCTGCGTCCTCGTCCACATTCCGTAATATATTCACAGCCTGTAATCCACGACCGTAGCCAATAGCCAAGTCACGATCTGTTTCGGTCCCATCATACCAATTCCATATATCAGACAGCATTACGCCGACAAGACCGGCTACATAATATGTATATTCATCTAAATCTTCTTTTGTCTGTACATTCCATTCTTTCCTTGTCCACTTGGCCATCCCCTCTGCCATTTCACTGGTTGAATCTTTTACTTTCTGCTCGATATCATCGGGGCAAAAATCAATCCAGTCCGGCAGGCGCAATGTCACCTCTGGAAGTTCCTTTTCATGAGGAGCTACCAACTGCTCATAAGCTCCACGCGGAAACACAGGTTCCTTCAACAAACGGCTTGTCTCCATTAATAAGTGCTGCTTTACTTCTGCATCCATTTCCTCGTGATCTTCTATCTCATCCACAGCGCGCATGCAGAGGTAAGCTGAACCAACTGTTTTCCGCAACGTTTTGTTCAACAGTTTAATGGGGATATAAAATGTTCTGCTCGTCTGTTTTAAAACCTTCATTGCATCTTTTTCTAATGTTGCTTTGCTGCTCACCCAAAACTCCTCCTTATTTCATGCGGTTAATACCAGTATAACAAACAAGTTTCTTTTTTTCCTTAAAAGTGTTGAATTCTCATTAATTTTCACATAAAATTCTTGTGCTATCTGTTCCTTTTAAGCTAAGATAATAAATAGTGTTTTGTAAAACGAAAATTCATTCCGTGGGAGTTTTTGCTTTTCTTCGCAATAAGTATAGATGCTGAAAGTGTTTGTTTAGACAATCATAACTAATCCAAGATAATTATAGATAAGGCGTGTTGTTTTATGAATAAAGGTGTGTATTTGTTAATGACCATTTCATTCGTTGTCGGAATGGTTGAATTAATTATTGGCGGCATTCTCGATTTAGTCGCAACAGACTTAGACGTATCCTTAGGAAAGGCAGGACTTTTGATTACGATTTTCTCTCTGGTTTTTGCTGTTTCCTCTCCTATTTTACTTTATTTAACAGCTTCTGTGGAACGGAAAAAGCTGACGATTATTTCTTTATTCATCTTTTTGCTGGGAAATATACTAGCTGTTTTTAGTTTGAACTATACGATGATTTTTATTAGCAGAATTATTTCCGCAGCAAGTGCTTCCTTATTAATTGTACTTTGTACAATGATGGCGTCCTCGATTGTGAAGCCTGCTTACCGCGGTCGGGCTATCGGCACCGTAAGTATGGGAGTAAGCGGATCTCTGGTTTTCGGAATTCCATTTGGTTTAATACTCGGTGAATCATTTGGCTGGCGGGCGCCGTTTGTACTTATTGCTCTCTTAACAGTTGCTTCTATTATATGTGTTTATTTGTTTATGCAGCGTGTTCCTTCTTCGGAAAAGCCCTTGCCGATAACAACACAGCTAAAAATGATTCGCAACCCAAAAATTCTTTTTATCCTGCTGACTACGTTCTTTGTGTTAGCTGGGCATACTGCGTTATACGGCTACTTGAATCCATTTGTAAAGGATTTTATGGAATTGGACGGCATCTGGTTAAGCGCCATTTATCTGATTTTTGGTATTTCTGCTGTCAGCGGCGGTGGTACAGGCGGCACATTATCCGATTTATTTGGACCAAAACGAACCATTCTTGCTGCCATTGGTTTATTTGTAGCTACGATTATAATTATCCCTGCTTCATCATTCCATGTGGTATTATTCCTTGTCGTGCTTATTCTATGGGGAATGCTCAGCTGGGCAGTCTCTCCACCGGTTCAAAGCTATTTGATTGAGACCTCTCCACAAAATTCGAGCATCCTGGTCAGCCTAAATAACTCTGCTTTACATCTGGGTATTGCAGTCGGATCCTTTGTTGGAAGCATCGTCATTGAACAGGCCAGTGTAGATAAGAATGCCTATGTCGGCGGAGCAATCGTTTTATTAGGTCTGTTTACTGCTTTGATTGCCCTAAAGGGATATAAACGTCCGCAGGTTACAGCTGAATCTGAATAGTTTCTTCCTTTGTAAAGCTTTGCTGTTATATATGAACCCCTCTGAAAGCTTCTTTTTTTCAGTTTTCAGAGGGGTTCCTTTCTGCCCACACGCTATATTTTTAACGGAAAACAACAGCTGCCTCAGGAATACGTTTGTTTATCTTTCTCACCACATGAGCTCTTTTCCTTCTTTATAATAGTTCGTCTGTATATCACAATAGGAAACACTCCTAAAATAAACCCAGCCAGCGCAAAAATCTCTGTTTTCCCGATACTATAGCCAATACTTACACCCAGGCTTAAGAAAATAATAAATAATGCTCCGAGATGATAAATTCGCACAGTTCTCATCCCCTTTTTATCTATTTATATGAAAAAATAGCAAAAATGGCACAGCCGCTGGATTCATTCCGTTAAAACCATTCTAAAATGTGACGATTTTTTAAATCGCTGATTATTCCGCTTTAAGAAAACGGTTACATATATAAACGCTTATCTTTTCTAAAAATTCGCTATTGCCTTACTCTCTTTTTCATGTTTAAATAAATTCAATATACAATAGGAAGCGTAGAGGTGGTAAGATGGAAGAGAAGGTTTCAGTAGGTTTATTAGGTCTTGGTGTCGTTGGATCAGGAGTTATTCACTTGATTGAAGATCATCAGGAAAAATTAGCCCATCAATTAGGCTGTAAAGTCGAAGTGGATAAAGTACTTGTGCGTAATATCGAAAAGGCTCGGAATATTGATGTGGATCAAAGCCTTTTAACAACCAACCCCGATGATGTTCTGGAAAACCCGAATATCGATCTTGTTATTGAAGTAATGGGCGGTATTGATCATACAAAGGAACATATTTTAAAGGCCTTTTCCAATAAAAAACATGTTGTTTCAGCTAACAAAGACTTAGTGGCTGTTCATGGTCCTGAGTTACAGGCGGCTGCAGTAAAAAATAATTGTGATTTTTATTATGAAGCCAGTGTTGCCGGTGGCATTCCTATCCTTCGCGGAATTAACGAGGGTTTATCCTCTGATCATATTCAAAAAATTATGGGGATTGTCAATGGAACAACAAACTATATCCTGACAAAAATGGACGAAGAAGGCGTAAGCTATGAGGATGCACTTGCAGATGCACAGCAGCTCGGTTTTGCTGAAGCAGATCCGACATCTGATGTAGAAGGCTTAGATACAGCCCGAAAAATGGCTATACTTGGCCGGCTGGCATTCTCTACACCTGTTGATTTGCAGGACGTGGAGGTAGAAGGTATCCATGGCATTGAATTAAAAGATCTTCGTTATGCTGCACAGTTGGGATATACTATGAAGCTTATCGGATTTGCAAACTTTTTCGACCATGAATTAGAAGTAAGTGTCGAACCTACCCTGCTGGCGAAAAATCATCCGCTGGCAAGCGTAAAAAATGAATATAATGCAGTATACGTGTATGGTGAAGCAGTTGGGGAGACCATGTTCTATGGCCCGGGCGCCGGCAGCCTCCCGACAGCGACTGCTATTCTATCCGATGTTATCGCAGCTATCAAAGCGATGCGTTTAGGCGTGTCAGGAAAGCAGTTAAATGACATGCAGTTTCCAAAAACATTGCGTCCAAAAGAGAAACAGCATGGTCAATATTATGTGCGCCTATGCGTGGAGGACAAAACGGGGGTATTCTCAGAAATCTCATCGATTTTCCATGAACAGGATATCAGCTTCCAGCGTATTTTACAGACACCTGTGGATGAAAAAGATTCTGCAGAGATTGTGCTGGTTACACATGATACACCATACTCTCATTTTGAAGAAGTACTGAATCAATTAAAATCATTTGATGCAGTAAACGAGATAAAAAGCTATTACAAAGTAGAAGGAGATGCGTAAGATGGCTTGGAAAGGGTTAATTGAAGAATATCGTGACTTACTTCCTGTCACAGATAAAACACCCGCTTTATCATTATCAGAAGGAAATACACCACTTTATCATTTTCCAAATCTGTCAAAGGAATTGGGAATTGAATTATACGGGAAGTTTGAAGGCTTAAACCCGACCGGCTCATTCAAAGACCGCGGCATGGTCATGGCTGTTGCCAAAGCCATAGAAGAAGGCAGTAACTCTGTTATTTGTGCTTCTACCGGAAATACCTCTGCATCGGCAGCAGCTTATGCCGCTCGTGCAGGTCTGCGGGCGATTATCGTTATCCCTAAAGGAAAGATTGCGCTTGGAAAGCTGGCTCAGGCTGTCATGTATGGAGCAGAAATCGTAGAAATTGAAGGCAATTTTGACCAAGCGCTGCAGCTGGTTCGTAAAATCAGCGAGAAATCGCCTATTACTCTAGTAAACTCTGTGAATCCATATCGTTTGGAAGGACAAAAAACAGCAGCCTTTGAAGTTTGTGAGCAGCTTGGAGAAGCTCCTGACATCTTAGCAATCCCGGTCGGCAACGCTGGAAATATCAGTGCCTACTGGAAAGGTTTTAAAGAATTTAATGCATCCAAAGGTACAGCCCTTCCAAAAATGTTTGGTTTTGAAGCTGAAGGTGCAGCAGCTATTGTCAGAGATGAAGTAGTTGAAGATCCGGAAACGGTAGCAACAGCCATTCGAATTGGTAACCCGGCGAGCTGGGATTTAGCAGTTCAGGCAAGAGAAGAATCAGGCGGAATGATTGGTTCTGTCACAGATGATGAAATTGTATCTGCATTTAAGCTTCTTCCGCGTAAAGAAGGTGTATTTGCAGAACCGGGCTCAGCGGCTTCCATTGCTGGCGTTATCCAACAGGTAAAAGCAGGTAAAATTCCACAGGGAAGCAAGGTTGTAGCTGTATTGACAGGCAATGGCTTAAAAGATCCGCAAACAGCTATTGACCAGCTGACCATCGACCCTGTATCCCTGCCAAATGACGAAACGGCTATCCTTGAATATTTAGAGAAGATGATTACGTCATGATGCCGTTTCGCATCTCTGTACCGGCAAGCAGTGCTAATCTTGGCCCTGGTTTTGATTCCATGGGCCTTGCATTAGGTCTGTATATTCATTTGGACGTAGAAACTTCTGATCATCATGCATTTTTCGCACACGGCTCTGAAAAACCCCAAGAAAATCATTTTATTTGGAACATTACAGAGCAGGTAGCTGCACGATACGGGACTGCCTTGCCTCCCTGCAAGGTGCAGGAGGTCAGTGAAATACCGCTGGCCAGAGGTTTGGGCAGCAGTGCTTCTGCGATTGTTGCAGGAATTGAACTGGCTAATCAGCTGGGAAACCTGCAGTTAACAAATGAACAGAAATTAGCATTTGGGACAGAAATCGAAGGGCATCCTGATAATATTGCCCCGGCTTTATTTGGAGGATTAACGATTTCTACTATGCTCGATAATGATATTCCTTCTGTCCGGCTTCATGATATTGAATTAGATTTAATTGCGTATATACCAGAAGTAGAGCTGAAAACAGAAGTTGCCAGAGATTGTCTGCCAGATACATATGAACGTAACTATGCAGCAAGAGCTAGTGCAATGAGCAACCTGGTTGTTGCTGCACTCTATTCCAAGGATTATCCATTGTTTGGGAAAATGCTCGAGAACGATTTATTTCACGAGCCTTTTCGTAAAACACTCATACCTAATTTTGATGCTATTCGTGAAAAAGCGAAAGAGCTTGGAGCATTTGGTACAGCTTTAAGCGGCGCCGGACCAACCATGCTTTCTTTTGTAGCAAAAGGAAATGGGGAAACAGTGAAAGAAACGATGGCAAAACAACTTGAAGGGTATCAAGTAAAGGTTTTAGAGATTGATACAAAAGGGGTTTCGATTTCTTAAAATAGTAAAAATGTGCAAGCGCAGATGGGAGACGCTTGCACATTTTTTATATGGTTTCATTATAGATCAGACCATTATCATTTTGAATATCAATGATTTTTAAGCGGTTATCGTCTTTGACAAAGATGGTTTTATAGTATTTCTCTCCATCGATTTCATAAAACATTACACGCGTTCCTTTATTATCTGTTTCGACAACCACATCATAGTCTCCCTCATCAATCTGTCCGCCAATGACTTCCTGCTCTTCATATTCATAGGAGGTGTCTGTATTATTATCAGCGGAAGTGCCGGTATCTGATTCATTCTCTTCTGTCGTCTCTTGATTCTCATCAGCATTATTATTTACTTCCTGCTCTGTATCAGCTTGACAAGCACTGACAATAAATAGTATACACAGCAGACCAATGATTTGTAATGTTCTTGTCATTTTATCTCCTCCTCCTCTTTTTTATTTCCTTTATCCAGTCATCTAAAACCCCTGGCCTTCTTTCTTTTTCGTTTGCTTTTTCCAGTAACCTTGTTCCCGGTGGGCCGATTTAAAAAATGAAACACCCATGAGGATAACTACGATGGAGAACGGAAGCGCCGCAATAATCAGCATATTTTGCAGACCTTGCGTCCCGCCGAAGTAAACAATAATTGCTGCAACAGCTGATTGCATCAGCCCCCACATAATTTTAACAGAATTGCGCGGATTAATAGTTCCTCCCGTACTTAACATTCCCAGTACAAACGTAGCCGAGTCAGCAGATGTAATAAAGAAGACGGCTACTACAATTATAGTAATGATAGACATCAACATCCCTAAAGGATATTCATTTAAAACTCCAAACGTGGAAGTTTCCAATGCAAATTCTGATATTTTAGCAATTCCATTCTGCTCCAAGTTTAAAGCGGAAGCACCGAAAACAGTAAAGAAAATAAAACAGACAATAGCGGGAACAAATAACACGCCCAGCATAAATTCCTTGATCGTTCTCCCTTTAGAAATACGGGCAATAAAGATGCCTACAAATGGCGACCAAGAAATCCACCATGCCCAATAAAAGATCGTCCAATCATTAATCCAGCCTCTCTGTTCTGCATTTTGAGGAGCCATTCGCAGACTCATCTCAAAAAAGTCTGATACATAGCTTCCTAATGTATGTGTGAACATGTTAAGAATGTATAAGGTAGGTCCAATGATAAATAGCAGGAGTAATAATACAAATGCCAGACCCATATTAAAATTACTTAAGTATTTTATTCCTCTGCCAATCCCGGACCAGGCTGAAACAATAAACAGGACAGTTGCTATGACTAAAATAAGCAGCTGCACCGGAAAAGTTCCAGGTGTACCAAATAAATAGGATAGCCCGCCATTAATTTGCGCAGATCCAAATCCTAAGGTCGCAGCAACACCAACGACAGTAGCAAATACAGCCAGGGTATCTATGATTTTTCCTGGAAGACCTTGCATTGCTTTCTTGCCGAACAGCGGGACTAATGTAGCGCTAATGAGTCCCGGGGTGTCTTTATGGAATTTAAAGTATGCTAATAC
The DNA here is from genome assembly GCF_053839645.1 of Oceanobacillus sp. M60. Taxonomy (NCBI): domain Bacteria; kingdom Bacillati; phylum Bacillota; class Bacilli; order Caryophanales; family Bacillaceae; genus Oceanobacillus; species Oceanobacillus sp. M60. Next base: position 261,518 of record NZ_JBSSNH010000001.1, read on the forward strand.
CAGTGCCACCATGCCATATACTGCCCAGGCATGCATCCCCCAATGAAAGAAAGCATATTTTAAGCTGTCGTTAAGCGCTTGCTCTGAGCCCAGTTCTGCTCCAGGAGAACTGATAAAAGCATGGGAAATTGGTTCGGAAGTTGTCCAAAATACTAATCCCATCCCCATTCCTGCACTAAACAGCATAGTAAACCATGATAATAAACTAAACTCAGGTTTATCATGTTCTTTCCCTAATTTAATATTTCCATATCGTGAAAAAATAAGATACACACATAATACCAGCGTTAACATGACTAATAATAAGTAATACCAACCAAATTTTTCAGAGATAAACGTAGTAATCTCTAATGTAACCCCTTCTAAATTAACAGGAGCAAAGGAGCCCCAAAGAACTACAATAATACATAAAGCTAAAGCGTACCAAAACACGCTTGTTACACTTTTCATGCCTACACCTCTTCTATTTATTTGTTTTTATGTACAAGTATTCTAACTATTACCCGGGTCGCTATACTATCAAACCTTTGTATATCTCCTTCTTATTAAATCTTTTATTATAAGAAGCCCTCCCGGGAGACGGTTTGAAAACAGCAATTAATAGAGAATTACCGTGTTCCAAGCTATGCTGAAATTCCAATGTAATTAGTGAATAATACCTGTTTTAAAAACAACTTCCCTTAGTGTAGATAAGGTAGATTTTTCTTCGAATCCATACCCAAAGACTGTGCAGATGCAAGTAGTTTAAAAAGCGGTTTTACAGCGAAGATAAGCGGCCATTAATCGTATCATCCTTGTAATCGAAGGGAGGAAAAATTTCTAAAAGAGGATATTCAAAAAGTATTTAGAAATAAAAAAACAGGAAAGTCTGTCTTACTGACTTTCCCGCTTCATTATTTCTTCTATATTTATCCCATTAACGCTGTCATCAAAGCTTTTTGTGCATGCAGGCGGTTTTCGGACTGCAGGAAGACAACAGAATGCTTCCCATCAATCACTCCTGCAGATACCTCTTCTCCCCGATGAGCTGGCAGGCAATGCATAAAGGTGACATCTGCTTTTGCATTGGCAAGAAGTGCTTCATTTACCTGAAACTGCTGAAAGTCCTGCTCACGCTTTGTTTGCTCCGCTTCCTGCCCCATGCTTGCCCATACATCTGTATAAACGACATCTGCATTTTTCACAGCCTCGGCTGGATCATTACTCCATTCAATCGTTGCACTGTGTTCAGAAGCAAATTGTTTCGCTTTTTCCGTAACCTGCTCCTCCGGCTTATAATCATCTGGTGTTACTGTAACAATATGCATGCCCATTTTTGCAGCACCAATCATTAAAGAATGCGCCATATTATTACCATCACCGATATAAACCAGTTTCTGTCCCTGCAGCACACCTTTCACCTCTTTGATAGTCTGTAAATCTGCTAATACCTGACATGGGTGATAAAGGTCTGTCAATCCATTGATGACAGGGATACTTGCATACTTCGCCAGCTCCACCACATCATCCTGATTATAGGTACGGATCATAATTCCATCCAAATAGCCTGAAAGCACCTGTGCTGTATCTGCAATCGTTTCTCCCCTGCCAATCTGTATATCCTTGGAGCTTAAGAAAATACCTAAACCGCCCAGCTGATAGATACCTGTTTCAAAGGATACACGCGTTCTTGTCGAAGCCTTTTCAAAAATCATTCCTAACGTTTTCCCCTTCAAGGGTTCAAAAATAATCCCTTCTTTACTTTGCTTCTTTTGATAATCTGCTAATTCGATCAAATAGTCGATTTCATCTTTTGTATAATCAGCAAGTGTCAGAAAGTCTCTTCCTTTTAACTCCTGCTGCTGAAATTGGATTTGATTTGTTGTCATTCACGTACACCTCTTCAATAAGTTGTTATGAATTATTATGCAATAAAAAGAATATTTATTCAATAGTTTTTGAGATTTTTTTTATTCCATCATATCTTGCTTAATTACTTTTAATATCTTGTATACTCTTTACTAACTTTTTAATCTATATACAAGTAAGAGAGCTCCCTTAAGATATAAGGTAATTTCACTGTTCAGCCTTAATTTTAAAAATTTTTAAATTAAATAGGTATTTTTACTTCATTATTTCTTAATCCGACCGAAATAAAGGATAGATATACTTATTTTCATATATAATAAAGGGAGGATTATCAATGACCAATAAGAAAATTAGATTTTTAATGATGTTAAGATGTTAAGCATCGCGATTTTATTATTTTTTAGCACAATAAGTACGGAGAATATTGTATATGCAGATGAATTTGATGAAACATCAAGTACTGATTCTGAAAACCTTGAAGAAATTAAAGAAATTCAAAAAAATTTGCAAGAAGCAGATAGTGACAATAACTTAGATTCAAGTGAAATTAAAAATGCACCTGTTAATTTAGAGAAAACAGGAGACACAAAAGAAATTCAGCAGGATAATGATGACCTGAGTAATAAAACAAAGGACACTATCCAGCCAGTTCAAGATTCAGATACAGTTCAGCCACAAGCACTCTATGAAATAGATGGTTTAATTATGAACGCAACAAGTAATCTATCTCAAGCCGACCCTACAGATATTTTTTTCTTTAGTCCTACTTCAGACAGAGGGGTACTGACAAGACTCTCGTCTGATAATGCAAATTATGAAGTAGAATTGTATATTGTTGATTGGGACAGCATGATTATGTATAACACTGGAATTATAAAAGGTACTGATCAATGGCTACTTGTTCCTAATCTTCCAGCAGGAGATTATGCATTAGAAGTAAGGTCTACAGGAGAAGTAGGCGATAATTATAATCTGAGAATGAATGCTTCTATTCCACCTAACTATACGAATATCATAGAATTTACAAGTTCACTTAGTCATGTAGTAGCTGAGTATGCAGATAGTTCGGTTTATGCAAACGGTACTCACGTATTGAATTGGAGCAGTAGTAATTCAAATTTAAGTTGGAAAAGAGAATTCTATTTTTCAGACAACGGTGGTTATAATCGGCGTACTCATGAGGTTTATAATGTTCAAGTAAAAGATATATTACCAAATGTTTATTCGTATAATTCTAACTATACAAGTTCACAGCAAGTACTTTTTCTTGCTTTAGACATAGACACTGGGTTTATGTACAATGAATCACAGTATCAATCTGGTACAAATCCAATTTACCATAATTCATTTGTTGACACCTTAGGTAAAAAAAACACCACGAAGATTAGATGTACACGATTTCAATTATGGAGAGCATATTTTAGTCTTTGATATCAGCACAGGTAAAACAATAGATTTTTTTAGCGGTTTAAATTTTTATTATGCAGCAGGTATAGAACCGCTTCCTACCTATTCACCTCGTTAATTTATATATACCGAAGAATTATCATCCGTTATCCTTCCATTCTAAGATTATTGGAGGAAGAAAGTTTGGTGGATGTTTCTCAATCATAATTTTTATACTAAGAAGAGGTGAAAATATGCAAATTGATGGTTATTATACGGGAGTCGGCACCCCATATGTATCAAAAGAAACTTCTTTAGCAAATGTCAAGAAAACCAATGCACATTTAAAAATGTCAGATTCCTTACTACTCTCTGATGAAGTAAAAACCTTAAGAGAGCAAATGGATAAAGGTCACGAAATCATGGTAAACTCCATTGTAAATCCAAATGCTGATCCTTCTGACCTTTTTTCTTATCGTCCGTATCATCAATATTTGGTGTTTAGTCAATATTTAAATGAAACAGGTTTCTATGAGGATCACGACAAAGATACTATTCAGAATATGGAAAATATATTGATGCAAGTAACGGAAGCCCTTGATAGTTTAGGACACTATCATGTTAATGGAAGAATGGGCAGTGGAGGTCGCGGCGGTGGAGAATTAATGTTAAGTTCAGCTGAAGCACAGCTGGAATTTGCTTCTTCCGTATCTGCACTTCACGTATTCAGCGATAAATTTCTAACAGATAATTCTAAGGTGAAAGAAGGTTTTGACCAGCTTATCGACCAATATACTACACATAATAAAGATGCTGTTACGAATCATCGCTCTGTTCATGAAAAATTTTTTGAAGCTCGTGCAAAAATGACTAATTTGCCACCTGTTTCATTAGATGCAGAACAAAGAAAAAATCTAACTATCACGAATAAGCTTGGCGTCACAGAATATACATCTGAAGAAATTATGGATATGGTAGACAAATATACTAAACAGTTTAATGAACTGAAAGATGCTTCTGAAGTTGATTTGCTTATGTTTCAATTACAAGAACAATTGGTGAATTATGTGACAAAAGGATTCTCATCAAAAGATTCAAATTTACAAACAGCAAAAGATTCTATTAAAGAGCAAACAAATAAAACAATTAGTCATATTTCTGATTATTGGAAGATATTATTATCGTCCTAAAGATATCTATTGTAAAAGCAGCAAGTAATGAATTCATTGCTTGCTGCTTTTATTTACATTTGATGAGATACATTGTTCTCATCACAATTAAAACTACTCACCCTTTACCTGAATCATAACCACTACCAAATAATTCCTCTGCTTAAAATGCTTATTTATTCAATAGTTTTTGAGATTTTTATTAGCATTTTTCTGAAATAATTATAAAGGGAAACTTCATCCATAAAATCAGATTGTATTCTTTTTCTTACCTACGCTTTAATATTGAATAATATTGTCTCTAAAGCATGCAAAGCCATATGACGGTACTTTGCTTATATTTATACTTTGTGTTAGGTTGTATAGAAGCGAGTAAAATAATTTTACTTAACAGAATATTTCAGAAACGGTACGATATTTTTCAAAGTCCTTAAAGATGTTCTATGCCATGGGCAATCTTAAAACTTACATTACTCGCGGGACGGTGGTGATGAAATGAAAGAATCAGATTCATCAGGGTCTAAGCGAATGTGAATGATACGATTATCGGATTTTGAATATATACTTAAAAATGACTTAAGATATTTCAGCAGCCATTTTTCAACATTTTGCTGCTCATATCATTAAGTGCTTACTTACCGATATCAACGACTCTGAGAATTTTGAAGATACCTGATAGTGGATGATTATATGGACTTTGATTCGATTAAAAACGTAGTACCAAACGAACAATTTCAGAAAGGTGTTGTCATTTGTGAACGCATTAAAAACATTGTCAGCAGTAGGTATAGCTTCTATTTTTCTGCTTGCTGCATGTGGTAATGATTCAACAGAGGAAGATTCAGCAGAGGCTGGAGGAGACATTAATTATAGTGAAGAAGTGGACTACACAATTACAGGTATTGAACCTGGTGCAGGTGTTACAGAAACCGCAAATAATACGCTTGATACTTACGATAATCTTGATGGCTGGGAGCTTGAAGAAAGTTCAACAGTAGGAATGCTTGCACAATTGGCTGATGCAATAAGTAATGAAGATCCAATTATTTTTACTGGCTGGATACCACACCATAAATTTCTCCAATACGATTTAAAAATGCTCGAAGACCCGGAAGGTACGATGGGAGAGAGCGAATCTGCCCATACAATCACACGCTTAGGCTTAGAAGAAGACATGCCGGACGCTTATAAACTGCTCGATGCATTTAACTGGGAGTTAGATGACGTAGAACAAGTAATGTATGAAGCAGAAGATTCAGATGTTGAAACTGCTGCTTCTAACTGGGTGGAAGATAATCCGGATAAAGTGGATGAGTGGACTGAAAATATCGAAGAAGCAGATGGAGAAAAAATCGAGATTGGTTCTATGCCTTGGGAAGCAGAGCAAGCATCTGCAGCAGTTATGGAACAAGTACTCACCGAGTATGGCTATGATGTTACCGTAACAGAAGTCGACCCTGCCATTTTATTTGAAAGCATTGCCGGCGACAGTGTTGATGCAACCTTTGCTCCGGCATTACCAATAACACAAGGGCATTTGTATGATCGCTACGAAGGTGAATTTGTTGACTTAGGTCCAAACTTGGATGGTCTTCAAAATGGTTTTGTTGTTCCTGAATATATGGATATTGATTCGATTGAAGATTTAGAACCAAAGGAGTAGCCTTCTATCAAATACTTTAAAAGGACTGTTGTATCATCGATTACTTGACGATACAACAGCCTCTTTTTTTGTTTTTGCATAACTACAGTGTTATGCATCAATCTTTTACTTGAATCACGATCACTTTCAGATAATCTCCCTGCTTAAAATGCTTATTCACCGCAAAATCACCCGGCAATGAGAATTCTTCCAGAATCGTATATTTCTTTTGTTTAGCCTGAAACCCGCGCTGGATCATCTCTTTGAATTTCTTCATTCCAAAAGAAGCAGTATTGGTGGATGCAATAATCACACCGTCCTTTTCCAGCAAGTCAATGGAATTCTCTATCAGCTCCGGATAGTCCTTTGCTGTCCGGAAGGTTCTTTTCTTAGAACGCGCAAAGCTTGGCGGATCCAAAACAACGACATCGAATTGCAGCTTCTTCCGCTTCGCATATTTGAAATAATCAAATACATCCATCACGATAATATCCTGCTGTTCAAAATCAACCTCATTTACACTGAACTGTTCAATGGTTTTACTTTTACTCCGTTTTGCTAAGTCTACGCTGGTGGTTTTTGCTGCTCCTCCAAGTGCAGCGGCTACGGAGAAAGCGCCGGTATAGGAAAAGGTGTTTAATACATGCTTTCCTTTTGCGTATTTATCGCGTAATGCTTTACGGACATCGCGCTGGTCTAAGAAAATGCCCACCATCGCTCCATCATTCAGGTAAACCGCATAGTTCATGCCATTTTCCTTTACGATAAGCGGGAATTCGCCTCTTGTCCCTTTTACAAAATCGTCACCCTCTACATACTGTCCTTTCGTGTCAAAGCGTTTCTTTTCGTAGATTCCCTGATAGTCACCCAGTTCATCAAAGACTTGTATAACCCAGTCTTTGAACGCATAAATCCCTTCACTGTACCATTGGATAACATAGTAGCCTTCAAAATAGTCAATAATCAAGCCGCCGATTCCGTCTCCTTCTCCGTTAAACACACGAAAGGCAGTTGTTTCTTCTGCCTGATAATAGGAGCGGCGCTTATTTATCGCTGTGAGCAGCTTTTGTTTAAAGAAGCCTTGGTCAATGGTGTCTTCTTGTTTAAACGTTAACACCCAGCCCATTCCTTTATTTTGGCGACCTGTATAAGCCTGTGCCAAAAATTCTCCCTGCTGTGCATGAAGGGCAATGATTTCTCCTTCATGAAGCTTATCCGCTCCATGAATAGCTTCTTCTAAAATCAATGGATTTTGCTGTTTGATATGTTTTACATGCGTTTGTTTTACCGTTACCCGCTTCATTGCTTCACCCTTATTTCTTAACTATATTCGGGTCTTCAATCACTGCAAAAATGCAGGTATCTCTCAGTTCCCCGTTTTCTTCTATAACATCATTTCTCAAAATTCCTTCCAGTTCAAAGCCGGATCGTTCAGCAACTGTTTTACTTCTGCTATTTTTAGGATCACATCGGATTTCTACCCGATTTGCAGCGAGCTCCCGAAAAGCAAAGGAAGTCAGTCCTTTTACCAGCTCTGTGACATAGCCTTTTCCACTATGCTTTGTATCAACCCAATATCCAATCTCAAATTTTCTTACATCCCAATTAATGCGATGCAGACCGCTGGAAATCATAAATTCTCCAGTTTCTTTATCAAAAGCATGGAAACGTAAATCTTCTCGCGAAAGAAAGTTCAAATAAGCTTCCTTTGTTGTTTTTTGCACATCCTGCTCCGTCTGCTCCTGACGTGCAAATGGAAGCCAGGGCTTCAATTCATTGATAGAAGCCTGCATTGCAGTATAAATAGGCTTCCAATCTTCAGGCTTTGGCGCCCGGATAATTAAACGCTCTGTTTCAAATTGGTCTGGAAAGGATAATAAGATTGGTTCCATTGTATTGTTCTCCCCCACATCATAAAAATTATTTTTCACGCAGCTTCAAATAAAATTCACTTGTATTACCTTTTTCATATAAATTTGTCATAGAAGTAGAATATTCGTTGATAGTCGCGGAAAAAGCTATGGATTTCTCCGGGATTTCCACCTCAAAATCATTTTTATAAAGCAAGGATGTCACGTCATGATAGGTTTCACTAATTACATCAAATGAAAATGCAACCTGCTTTTTGTCAGCTGTTTCATCCAATTCAACCTGTTTCCCCTCAAACGATTGCCCATTAATTTTGATTTCCATGTAATCTCCTCCCTATTTACATCCTACGCGTTGGCTTCGACGTTCCACAAGTACAACATCGCGCCATCTGCCGTCTTCCATTTGTCCGATTTTTTCACGAAACCCGACCTTGCGAAAGCCCATCTTTTCATGCAGCTTCAGGCTTCCTGTATTTTCCGGAAAGATTTCGGATTGCAGTGTCCACATTCCTGCTTCTTCACTTGCTTCAATCAATGCTTGCAGCAGCTTTGTTCCAATGCCTTTTCCCATAGCATCTTTATGCAGGTAAATACTTACCTCGGCAACGCCCTGGTATGCTTCTCTTGCAGAAATAGGCAGCAGCGATGCCCAGCCAAGAATTTTCTCTCCCTCGCGGAAAACCAGCCGGCACTGCGGTAAATGATCTCGGTCCCAATCATCCCAGGATTTCCAGTCAGGTTCATTCATTTCAAACGTTGCATTCTGTGTTTCCATTCCATGATAGTATATTTCCAATACCTGTTCCCAGTCTTCCGGCTTCATTTGTTCAATGAAAAAACTCATACATCCAAGCTCCTTTTTCACGATAGATAGTGATTCATATATTACAGGCTTTTGATATGAATTTCTAGTGGATAAGACAAGTTACATAATTATTTGCTACAATAATTAGAAACGTTGAAAAAAGGAAGTGAATCAAATGAAAGTCTATGTCGATGCAGATGCCTGCCCTGTCAAAAACATTATTATAGAGGAAGCTGGTCACAAGAAGGTTCCTGTTGTGCTGGTAACGAGTATCTCACATTTTTCTTTACAGGAGTATCCAGAAGGGGTGGAAACCATTTATGTAGACACAGGTGCAGATGCTGCGGATTACCGGATTATGCAGCTGGCGAAAAAGAATGATATTGTCGTTACACAGGATTATGGACTGGCTTCGCTTGCACTTGCGAAGGGCTGTTATGTACTGCATCATAAAGGGTTCGCCTATACCAATGATAATATCGATCAGCTGCTGCAGTCCCGTTACTTGAGTGCGAAAGAGAGACGGAGCGGGAAGCACACTAAGGGCCCTAAAGCATTGACCGGAGAAGACCGGCAAAAGTTTCTTGAGCTTTTTCAAAAATATCTGCCGGAAAAGGGCTGAAAAAAACACTCTTTCTGTTTTCTTAACCTTCATTACCTGTTAGAAAACGTTAGAGTGCTTTTTTGTTACATTATTCCTCTTCCGTAAAAGCTGCATAATTTGTGGAGAATAAATGCTTTATCGGATCTTCCGGGTCAGCGATTTTTTTCGCATGATTGACTGCAATCGGTCCTTCATTAAACGCTCCGGCAATCAATCCAAGCTTATCCGGGTAATGCGCGATATCACCGATTGCAAATACTCCTTCAACCGATGTCTGCATGCTGGAATCCACCGCAATCATGCCATCAATCATTTCCAATCCCCACGTCGTGATTGGTTCCAGATTGATTTGAAAACCGTGATTAACCACCAGCCGGTCAACCTGAAGCTCTTTTTCCTCCGCTTCATCCTCTAAATGACCAAGGACCGCCTTTTCAAGCTGGCCATCTGTTCCATGCAGTGCTTTGATTTCATACGGTGTCATGATGCTCACACGCGAATTTTTCAGCTTGGTCACACTGCTCTCCAGTCCTTTAAACTGATTGCGGCGATGAATGAGCGTCACACTCTTTGCTATATTTTCAAGCTCCAGTGCCCAATCTACCGCACTGTTGCCGCCACCGGAAATCAGGACATGCTTATCATAATAATCTGCCAGCTTTCTTACCGTGTAATGCAGGCTTTTCTCTTCGTAATAGACTGCTTCCGGATGGTCCAATTTTACAGAATGTAAGGTTCCAAACCCGGTTGCCAGCATAACTGTTTTCGAATAATGAACATTTCCGTTGCTGCTTACAAGCTGAAAAATTCCATCTTCCATTCGCTGCATATCCACGACCTGTTCTCCTAAAACAATTGCCGGGTCAAATGTCATCGCCTGTTCTACCAGCTGTTCTGTTACTTCTTCGCCGGTAGCCTGCGCAATACCGCCAATATCGCGAATTACCTTTTCCGGATAAAAGTAAGGCACTTTTCCGCCAAGGTATGGCAGATATTCAATAATTTTGGTCTTCATTTCCCGCATTCCGCTATAGAAGGCGGCAAACAATCCGGCAGGCCCGCCGCCAACAATCGTTACGTCATAAATTTCTTCCTTCATGATTACCTACGTCCTTTCCCCATTTTTATTTTGTCTTCATCAGTAGATAAACAAAATAAGGTGTACTGACGATTGATACCACAATTCCCACTGGTATCGTAGTCGGTGCTAAAATATTACTTCCAATCATATCAGCTGTCATTAATATAAATGCACCCAGCAAGGCGGAAATCGGAATCACATAATGGTGCAGCGGTCCAACCAGCTTGCGGACAATATGTGGAACAACTAATCCTAAAAAGGCAATCGCTCCGCCTGCCGCAACGGATGCTCCTGCTAATGCGACAGCAATTAATAATAAGACGCCCCGCTCTCTCTCTACATGCGTTCCAAGACCAGAAGCAACATCATCTCCTAAATGAAAAACATTTAAGTTTCTTGCTTTTTTTATAGCAACTGGAATCAGAATCAGCATCCAAGGTAATAATGCTAAAACAAAGCTCCAGTTCTCACTCCAAATCTCGCCAGATAGCCAGATGGTTACCTGACGATAATTTTGTGGATCCATTCTTAGCTGTAGAATAGTCATAAGTGCGCCAAATGCTGCGTTTACCCCGATTCCGACCAGCACAAGCCGAATCGGTGATACTCCTTTTTTCCAGGCAATGGCATAAATCAAAACGGCCGCCGTAAAAGCTCCAATTAACGCAACAAAAGGAAGCATGTAAGTGCTGAGCGCACTGGTTGCCGGAATAACTCCCTGAAAGAAATAAAGGAATAAGACAATGGCAAAGCCCGCGCCTGAATTAATTCCCAATATCCCCGGATCAGCAAGTCCATTTTGGGTAATGCCCTGCATAATGGTTCCGGAAACAGCCAAGCCGGCTCCAATTAATAATGCTAAAATAATACCCGGCAGCCGAAATTGAAACAAGACAAGCTCCTGCCTGTCTGATCCCTGTCCCATTAACGTTTGAATGACTTCTCCGGGAGAAATCGAAATGGCACCCAGATTTAAACTGATAAAGGAAAAAACAATCGTTCCGATAATCAATATGCTTATTATCATCCAAAACCGAAATCTCTTTTGCTTTTCTACTGTATTCATTTTCTGTCACCCCCGCTGCCTCTGGCTAAATAGAGGAAGAATGGAACACCGATAATCGATGTAATCGCTCCTACCGGTGTTTCAAAAGGGGCATTGATAATTCGTGCAATCAAATCTGCATTTACCAGCAATAAAGCTCCAAACACTGCGGAGGTCGGAATAATCCAGCGGTAATCTGTGCCAATAATAAACCGTGTGATATGCGGGATAATCAGCCCCACAAACCCGACGGAACCCGCAACCGAAACCGCCGCACCAGTTAATATTAAAACAACCGCAATCCCGGCAATTTTAATAAAGGTGTTATTCTGCCCCAAGCCAGTAGATAAATCATCACCAAGACTTAAGACCGTAATTGATTTTGCAATGGATAATGCCAGTACAATCCCTATCACTCCTGCAACAAGGAGGAGGCTTATCGCATTCCAGCCCGCTCCATCTAAACCGCCTGCAAGCCAAAAGCCGATATCTCTCTCCAGCTGAAAATGCAGAGAAAGTATCGAGGAAACAGATCGTAATAATGTACCAATTGCTACTCCAGCCAGTGCCAATTTAACCGGTGTTAACCCGCTGCTGGAAAAAGAGCCGATTAAAAATACCAGTGTTACTGCGATACCTGCCCCAATAAATGAAGCAAACATTAAGCCCACATTCGAAACTGCCGGATAAAAAGCAAGAATGATTACAAGCATAAATGCAGCACCGTCTGTTACCCCCATAATCGATGGAGAGGCAAGCGGATTCCGTGTCATCCCCTGCATCACAGAGCCCGATACAGCTAAAAACGCCCCTACCAGCACTGCAGCCAGAGCCCGAGGAATCCGGAGCTCCCAAATAACCTGATGCGCCTGCTCTCCTTCACTAAACTGGAAAACAGCCTGCCAAACCGTATGTAAATCTACTGTGGTTGCACCATAAGAGATAGACATGCCAACCGAAAAAACAACGAGACAAATGCCTATCATATTTATCAATACTTTTCTTAATTGAGAAGAATGTGAAAACAATCTCATTTCTTGTATACTCCTATTATTTCTTCATAGAATATGATTGTGCTATGATATCACTTTTTAAAGTGCAAAACAAAAGTCCTTTCCTATTTCTACGTACTAAAAACAATGTATCTCTATTGTGCTGTAACGTATTGACTTTCTAATTGAAAGTGATTATCATTATCGTTAGACGTTCATTATAACATAAAAGGAGAAAAAGAGATGAACAAATTAATGCAAAAAAGATATTTATTTATATTGATACTTACTGCCCTCTTACTTCTTGCTGCTTGCGGCAACAGTAATGATGGCGAATCTGATGATGCAGATACATCCGGCGATACCGACGAAGCAGCTGAAATTACTGTTGATTCGGAGATGGGGGAAGTTACTATTCCTGCAAATCCCGAAAAAATCCTTGCTTCCTATAATGAGGACACGTTGATCGCGCTTGACGAAACGCCTGTCGCAAAATGGGCAATCGGCGAAAGTGTCCAGGATTATTTGGAAGAAGATCTTGCAGATGTAGAAACCATTGAATGGACACTGCCTTTAGAGCAAGTGCTAAGCATAGAGCCTGACCTTATTATATTGGACCATACCTTAGATAACTATGAAGGCTCTTATGAAGACTACGCAGCAATCGCTCCAACCTATGTACTGTCCGAAGAAGAAGTAAATGATTGGAAAGTACGTTTACAAAAATTTGGAGAAATCCTTGGAAAAGAAGATGAAGCGGAACAAGCATTGGCAGATTACGATGAAAAGGTAAACCAGGCAAAGGAAGAGCTTAATGACACATTAGGCGATGAATCTGTTGCAATGATGTGGGTTGTCGGCGGCAAATATTTCTTGTTTGAAGAAAACCGTCACACGGCAGATATGATTTACAATGAATTAGATGTAGAAGCTCCTGAGATTGTAGAAGAACTTGGAAAAGGCGAAGAGGCTTGGAACCCAATTTCTTTAGAAAAGCTTTCTGAAATGGATGCCGATCATCTGATTATTTTAGGCTACGAAGACGATGAAGGCATCGAAGCATTGAAAAACAGCAACGTCTGGAATAATACCGACGTTGTTCAAAATGATCAGGTCTACTACATTGAAGACGAAAGTAACTGGACAAACAGCGGTCTCGTTGCTTCAGAACAAACCATTGACATGCTTGTTGATTTATTTAAATAAGACATCAAGTTAAATAAAACAACATGCTTTATCATTTAGAACCCTTATGAAATCAAATGTATTCTCATTGATTTCATAAGGGTTTCTTTTTTTAATCAGGTTAATATAAGGTTCTCTTCGCCTCCTCTTTCTCATATATTTTATTAAATTGTCACCTAATTGAAAACTATTATCATTGACTATTTACCCTTCTAGCAATAAAATGAAGTTAGTAGCTATACGCACCTTTTTAGGTCAGGAGGCGTTTTCATTGAACTCATTAACAGCAAGCAACTTAACACTTGGGTTCGGAGATCGGATTATTATAGATGAATTAGACATTGCTATCCCTAAAGGGGAAATCACTGTTTTTATTGGCCCAAACGGCTGTGGAAAATCAACTTTATTACGTTCTTTGGCACGTTTATTAAAGCCAAAGCAGGGATCTGTTATATTAAATGGACAAAATATCGCTAAAATGCGTACACGAGATGTTGCGCAGAATATGGCTATTCTGCCTCAAGCGCCGACCAGCCCCGAAGGATTGACGGTTTATGAACTTGTCAAACAAGGCAGGCACCCTTATCGCAAGGTGATGAAGCAATGGTCCAAAGAGGATGAAGACGCGGTACAAAAGGCATTAGAAGATACAAATATGTCCGATTTAAAAGATCAGTCTGTCGATTCGCTGTCGGGCGGACAGCGTCAGCGTGCATGGATTGCCTTAACGTTAGCACAGGATACAGACATTATTTTATTGGATGAACCGACTACTTATCTTGATTTAACCCACCAAATCGATGTGCTTGACCTTCTGTTTGAATTAAACGAAAAAGACGGCCGTACAATTATTATGGTACTGCATGATTTGAATCTGGCAAGCCGCTATGCGCATCATATTATTGCGATTAAAGATAAAAAAGTATATGCACAGGGAAAGCCGGAGGATACCATTTCCGCTGAGCTTGTCTCCGCCGTTTTCCGGATGCGGTGCAATATTGCATGTGACCCGATTTTTGGTACGCCAATGTGTATACCGCATGGACGCGGAAACTGTTTGATTAAAGATGCTGTACAGGAGAATTCCATCCATAAGACACCAAGAGCTTTATAATAAGACTGGAAAAACCAGACAATGATTTTATCAAAATCGAAGTTTGTCTGGTTTTTTCTTTGTTCCTGCAGGGATGATGATTATACAAGGAATCATGGTTCAAGGAGGAAAGAACAATGAACGGATCAGCGGAAGGATATATAGAATTTTTTGTATATGTTATCGGAATGGGAATCGTTATATTCCTGCTGAGTATGCTCCTAAAGGAAAAAAGAATTATTCTTCCTTTGATTACTTGTCTTTTAAGCTTTTTACTCATCCTGACAAGCTTTTTTGTTACAGACGGCTGGCAAGGATTAGGACTGCTATTTATAGGAGCTTGCGCTTTGTTAGCCTCCATCTTAAATATCTTACTAATGGCTGGAACCACATGGTATAAATCGAAAAATGAGAAAGAGTAATTACTGGCTGTATATATTGAAGTAAGAAGTTACATTTTTGTATTACTCATTAAAGTGAATGATGATTGAAGCAGTAACCAGCGGAAGAAAAACACGGAGACTCCTATGGGAAAGCGCAATGGTTTTCGGTGGGACGAGTAATCGCAGTCCCAGTCCCAGTGTGAAGACCCCGCAGAAAAAAAGCGTACTTCTTTTTTTCTACCCGCGGGGCATAAGTGCGACTATGCTTCTGTCTGCGCCTGCCGGCTTGCCATTCAGCAAGTCTTCTTTTCACCCGCAGGGCATAAGTGCGACTATGCTTCTGTCTACGCCTGCCGGCTTGCCATTCAGCAAGTCTTCTTTAAAGGAGATGAGCTCGGGCCCATGGAAAGCGTAGTGTTTTTCTGTAGCGAAGCTTTTAATATTAAGTTAATATTAATTTCAATTTATGTATCCATTTTCTTTTAATGACAAAACTTCTTATTTCCGCTATACTGTAATCAACAATAATCGAAAGGGTGAACAAAGGGAACATGAAGTACTAATCCTGTTTTTTTAAAAGAATGAATTTCATAAGAGGATGATAACAGCAGATCGGAAACTCAGAATCCGTGTGCCCTCTTGCTGTATTATTTTTCATGCTCTCATGGAACGATTTCAGAACAGGATTAGCCTTTTATCCTTTGTGATAAATACCCGTATGAAATGAGCGATACGTATGCCCATTTCATTTTTTGGCGACTCCTGTTCTGAATGCAGAATAGGGGTTTTTTTATGCAATTAACTCCCCTATTCCCATCCTTCATAGATACGGAGATGATTTTATGAGAATTTTAGAAGCACATCATATCAAACACAGTATCAAAGATCGGGAATTATTTTCGATAGAGCATTTGGTTGTTCATGCCAAAGACCGGATTGGTTTAGTCGGAAAAAATGGCTCGGGCAAAACAACGCTGCTCAACCTGCTTGCCGGTAACATTCCACCGGAGCAAGGTACGATTCATATGCATACTTCGGTGGAATTATTGCCACAATTAAAAGAGAAGCGTGATCAAAAAAGCGGCGGCGAAGTGACGCAGGCGTATATTGTAGAAGCTTTACAGAAACAAACCGGTCTCCTCCTTGCTGATGAACCGACAACCAACCTGGATACTGCTCATATTGAATGGGTTGAAAAGCAGCTGTCCCATTGGCAGGGGGCATTAATTATCGTCTCTCATGATCGTAATTTTTTAGATAAACTATGTCAGCAAATTTGGGAAATTGACGAAGAGCACATCCAAATTTATTCCGGCAATTATACAGCATACCGGGAGCAAAAGGATAAAGAACTCGAAAAACAACGGCTGGATTATGAGCATTATCAGCAGAAAAAAAGGCAGCTTGAGCGTGCGATAGAGAAAAAAGAACAAAAAGCACAGCGGGCAACCAAAACACCGAAAAGCAAAATTGGCTCTACGGAAGAATCCTTAAAAGGGGCGAAACCCTACTTTGCGAAAAAGCAGAAAAAGCTGCAAAAAACATCCAAAGCTTTAGAAAGCCGGTTAGATAATATGGAAAAAGTGGATAAGGTAAAAGAAGCTGCTCCCTTGAAAATGACACTTCCCCATCAAGAGAAATTACAGCAGAAAATTATTTTACGGATAGAGGATGTAGAAGGTGCTGTTCCCGGAAAGCAACTATGGGAAAAAGCCAGTTTAAATATCAAAAATGGAGATAAGGTTGGCATCATCGGTTCAAATGGAGCAGGCAAAACCACGTTCATTAAAAAAATAATGCATAAAGATATCGGTATCACCTTAAATCCGTCTATAAAAATTGGTTATTTTCAACAGGATTTATCTACCTTAAACCAGGAAAAGTCGATTCTGGAAAATGTCAAAGAAACATCTAAGCAGGATGAAACTCTGATTCGGACGGTTTTAGCGCGGCTGCATTTCTATGGTGATGATGTTTTTAAGCCTGTCCATGTACTCAGTGGCGGAGAGCAGGTTAAGGTGGCATTTGCAAAGCTTTTTGTCAGTGATATCAATATGCTGATTCTTGACGAGCCGACAAACTACCTCGATATCGAGGCGGTCGAAGCATTAGAAGATCTGCTTCAAGCCTATGAGGGCACTGTTTTATTTGTATCCCATGATCGGCAGTTTATCAATAATATCGCAACCAAGGTCATTAAAATAAGCCAGCAGCAGCTTACCTTTTTTGATGGAAGCATCCAGCAGCTCCATAAAGAATCAACAGAAAAAGAAACACAGGAAGATCCAATCGAACAGCAGTTAATGATTATTGAAACAAAGATAACAGAAACATTAAGCAAGCTCAGCCTGGAGCCGTCGGATGAACTGGATCAGGAATTTCAAAAGCTTCTCCAGCAAAAACGCACGCTTTTAAATCAACAAGAGGAATGATAGAATAAGATTTGTTCAGCAGGAGATTCTCTCTCCTGCTTCTCTTCTATACCCATTTCAGAAAGGAACTTCACCATGGAGCAAACAATGAAATCAACCGATAAAGCAGCCATAGAACTAAACCATGTCAGCTATTCTGATGAAGATTTAGATATTATTAAAGATATATCCGGCTTCCTGTCTGAAGGAAAAATCACCACCTTTGTCGGCCCTTCCGGAGCTGGAAAGACAACGATATTCCGCTTATTAAACGGATTGATTTCTCCAACCAAAGGGGACATCTATCTATTTGGAAAAAACATTCAAACCATGGAACCGACTGCGTTACGGCGTACCGTTGGCATTGCACTTCAAGATGCGACGATGCTGCGGGGGAGCGTTTATAAAAATCTGGCTATGCCAAAAACACTTCAAAACCAAGAATTAGAAAAAGAAGAGGCAGCGCATTTGCTTACGCAGGTTGGACTGGATGCTTCTTTTCTCCACCGGGATGTTACAGATTTATCCGGAGGCCAGCGGCAAAAGGTGTCCATTGCACGTACGTTTGTCAATCGTCCAAAGGTCTTGCTGCTGGATGAGATTACCTCCTCCCTCGACCGGGTATCCACATCGGATATAGAGCAGTTAATCCAGCATATTAATCAGAAATTCTCTGTGACCATTGCCTGGATTACTCATAATTTAGAACAAGCTTTACATATTGGCGATGATACATGGGTCATGATGAACGGCGAACTCGTTGAGGCAGGCAGGAAAGACTTATTGAAAAATCCGGCTGACTCCCGGGTACAGGAATTTGTGAAGGGGGAATGGCAATGAGCGTCCTAAACTTGAGCTTATCGCTTATTTTCGTCCTGATTCCTTTAATCCTTTCTAAAACGTTACGTCTCGGCTTGGAAAAAGATACGTTTATCGCAACCATTCGATCGATTATTCAGCTTATAGCTGTCGGCTTTATTTTAACCTTTGTCTTTGAATCAGACAGTTATCTTTTTATTATCTTAATGGTTGCTCTCATGATTGGCGCAGCCACACATAATGCACAGAAAAAAGGCGCATCAATCAAGGGAATCATATGGAAGCTGATTCTGACATTTGTTTTTATTGAGCTGCTGACACAGGGTATTCTATTGGGATTTCAAATTACACCGCCGACTGCACAATACATTATCCCTATCAGCGGAATGGTTGTCGGTAATTCCATGGTGCTTGCCATTCTTTTTCTGAACCGTTTCACATCAGAAATCCAAACACAGAAAAAAGAAACAGAGCTCCTGCTTTCTTTAGGCGGAACACCAAAGCAGGCTATCCATTTGCCCTTGATTCATTCTATTAAAGCGAGCTTGATTCCCACGATTGAAAGTCAAAAAACAATCGGTCTCGTTCAACTGCCGGGAATGATGAGCGGGCAGATTATTGCTGGAGCTGACCCAATCCAAGCAGTCCAATTCCAGCTGTTAATTCTCTTTCTATTATTGACAACAGCTGCTGTAACCAGCATTATGCTTGGTTTTCTCTCCTATCCGACACTGTTTAATGAACGGATGCAGATGCATAAGATTAAAACGGATGAAGAAAATTAAAGCTCTAAAACTGTTATGTCATTATATCTCTATAATATCGATGATAAAATAGCTGGAAAATACAAGGGGTTTTCAGCAAATACATCCTTGCTGAAAATTCCTGCTAAGTTAGATACAAATATAGGCAGGAAAAGAAGCAAATCAAACGCAATTCCTGCTGCATCTAGATGTTCTTCAAATTTATTCTTGCTCACATTAACTCTCCTTCATTTCTCAATCATCAATCTTTCTTATCGTTTTCCCTACCATGTGTTCCGCGACACTTTTTCTTAGGTTAAACAGCCGCCCTGTAAAGAACGCTGTAATGACTGTAACACCAGAGGATTTTTGATGCCGCAAAGCACATACCTCTCCCTCGCTCACTTGACAAATTAGTTATCATTCATTATTATTTAATTACATATATCTTAATTAAATATATTTTTATATCACAAAAGAGAGGTGATTATTTTGGCTGAAAATTTATCATTGAAAGCTTTCGTCATTACCATGAAAGCTTCTAAAGCGTTAGAAGAATTAACAAAAAAAGATATCAAAAATCACGGCATGCGCGCATCTGACTTTGCTATTTTAGAAGCATTGTATCATAAAGGCAGACAAACTATCCGGGAAATTTCGGAATCCGTATTGATCAGCACAGGGTCGATAACCTACGTCATTGATAAGCTTGAAAAAAAAGAGCTCTTAATCCGGACAAATTGTCCTGATGACAGAAGAGCAGTTTATTTAGAAATTACAGCAAAAGGAAAACAAATGATGGATGAGATTTTCCCGAAGCATCAGCAGGTGATTGAAGAGATGTTCCAAGGAATTTCAGAGAGCGATAAAGCGACTGTTATCGAGGTATTGAAAAAGGTTGGCCATCAAGCCGCTGAAAAAGAATAACGCAAGTGGGAAGGATGAACATCAATGAAGTATATCTATGAAGAAAAAGCGGGTCCGACTGGTCCTACCCTGCTTCTCCTGCATGGAACAGGCGGTACAGAAAATGATTTATTACCTTTAGCGAATATCATTGATTCAGAGGCAAATGTTTTGAGCGTTCGCGGAAACGTGTTGGAAAACGGCATGCCCCGTTTTTTCCGCCGTTTGGAGGAAGGTGTTTTTGATGAAGAAGATTTAATCAAACGCACAGAAGAATTACATGATTTTTTAAATGAGGCTAGCCAAAAAGAAGGTTTTGACCGAAAACAAGTTACAGCAATCGGCTATTCGAACGGAGCTAATATTGCCGGAAGCCTTTTATTCCATTATAAAGACTCCCTGCAAAAGGCAATTCTTCATCATCCGATGGTACCGAGAAAGGGCATTGACCTTCCGGATTTAACTGGTACAGACGTGTTTATTGCTGCGGGTAATAATGATCCGATGTGCCCTCCGGAAGAAGCGGAGGAATTGCAGCGTTTGCTGGCAAATGCCGGGGCTAAAGCTGATATCCATTGGGAGAGTAATGGACACCAGCTGACTATGAGCGAAGTTAAAGCAGCTGCCAGCTGGTATGCAAAGTAAAAGAAGGAGACCGGGTCTCCTTCTTTTTTAATTTCTTATAATAATGTAGACGGTATATGCTACATATATAAGAGCAAGTATAATCCCTTCTCTTCTTCCAATTCGAAAGCTTGTTCTGGAAAAAATCAATAGAAGGATGGTCAGCACAATCATTATCCAAATATCTGTGAAGATAACAGGGTTGATGGATAAAGGAGTAATCAGCGATGCTGCACCAAGAACAAATAAGATATTAAAAATACAGCTGCCGACCACGTTTCCTAAGGCAATTTCACTTTCATTTTTAAGCGCTGCAGATATCGAGGTAACTAATTCGGGCAGGGAGGTTCCTACTGCGACGATGGTCAGACCGACCAGCGCCTCACTCATCCCCCATGACAGAGCAATTTCTGTTGCATTGGTTACAACGAATTGCCCTCCCAAAATAATGGCAGCCAATCCGAGAAGCGTAATGAAGGTGCTCTTTCCCCATTTTACATTGGAATCTCTGACTGCTTTGGTTTCTTTTCTGCTTTTCAAACCGACCTCAATGATGTAATACATAAAAATCGCTAAAAACAGAAAGAAAATGATTCCATCGCCTCTGCTGAGGATATCTGCTCCCGAACCTTGCAGCAGCACATCGCTACCTAAGGCAAACAAGGCTACTGCCGCCAGTAATGCAAAAGGAATCTGTTTGACTATCATTTCATTTTGAACCCGAAGCGGATAAATTGCAGCTGCCAAACCGATAACAAGCGTAATATTAAAGATATTACTTCCCACGACGTTTCCAACTGCTACATCGGCTGTTCCTTGCACTGCTGCAATAATACTTACCGTTGCTTCCGGTGCACTTGTCCCTAAGGCAACAATCGTTAATCCGATTAAAATCGGTGGAACGCGCAGCAGCTGAGCAACATTAGAGGAGCCGTCAACAAACCAGTCTGCCCCTTTTACTAACAATCCAAATCCAATAATTAATAAAATATATTCCATGGAGGTGCTCCCATCTCTCGCTGTATATTGTGTTTTTATTCTACCTCAATTGGATTTACCTATCCACTTTTTTCAAGCAGATGTTTTTTATTTTGCTGCAACAGTTAGAAAAATATGATTTCCTGCAGGGTCCTTTACCATTCCTTCATCAGCCGGATAACCTAATGCTGCCAATCTTTGAACCACTTTGTCTATCTCCTCTTTATTCGGGTACGTTATTGTAAAAAACTGCATCCCAGCCGCTTGTAAATCTGGAATCGGTGCTCCTTCCCCATTCCATGTATTAATCGCAATATGGTGATGATAACCGTTGTCAGATAAAAAAGATGCTCCAGGAAATCCAGTTACCTCTTGGAACCCTATTCCCTTAATGTAAAATTCCTTTGCTGCCAGCAAATCATTCACATGGAGATGCACATGTCCAATACGTGTTTCCACAGGCATCCCCTGCCAATCACCAGCAGCCTCTGCCAGCAGTCCATCTGCATCAAGCGGATTCGTACTCATTTGCACGGATTCATCTATCCACTTCCAGCTTTTAGACAATCGGTCTCTGGCAACTTCGATTCCATTTCCATCCGGATCAGAAAAATAGAGTGCTTCACTGACAATATGATCGGCAGCCCCTAATTGCAGGCTGTATGCTTTCCCTGCCTGCAGAAGATGTTTTAAAAATGCCGCCAAATCCGCTCTTTGAGGCAATAAAATGGCAAAATGATAAAGCCCTGTGGTTTTGCCTTGTTTCGGCAGCACTCCTTCCGGCTGTTCCAGTATGATTAAAGCCTTCTTTCCATCAGCAGAAAGGATGGCCTGGTTTTCTGTCTCCTCCATCACTTGAAAGCCTAGAAAAGTATGATAAAAATCGAGGGAACGCTGTAAATTCGCTACTTGAATGGTTATATCTGATACATGCATTGTCGGAGATTCAAAAAATTTATTTTCCATATAGTATTAGTCACCTTTCTTAATTGATTTATAATTAACTAAAAATAATAAACTTACTTTATGTAACTTATTATAAATAAAGTAAGTACGATGGTCAAAATATTTGCAGGTTTTTCTTTTTGGCTCTTCACCAAAATCTATGGGTGACATAGTAGATATATATTTGCTGTAAGCGACCGCTACGGAAATACACTACGCTTTCCATGGGCCCCGAGCTCATCTCCTTTAAAGAAGACTTGCTGATTGGCAAGCCGGCAGGCGCAGACAGAAGCATAGTCGCACTTATGTCCCGCGCCTTCCCATAGGAGTCTCCGTGTTTTTCCTCCGCTAGCTTGTTGCTTTTATCACATTTAATTCTATTTTCCAACCATAGATTTTGGTGTTGATTCTTCTTTTTTAATGTTTTTTCAAACGGAAACATTTTTTTAAAACTGCCGTTGAGAGAAAACGCATGAACCCTTCCCTTTATGCCTGTCATTTGGGCAAGATTTTATAATTCATTTAATAAAATACCAAACGTATCACAATACAAGTTCCCTTGACGCTTTTTTTCGCATAATATATAATCCTTATAAGTTTACTTATATTTATTTATTATTTTGAAGGAGAGGTTCTTTATGAAGGTAAAACTGGAGCAGGTAAATAAAAGCTTCCCCAAAGGCAAAACGGATTCGCTCCATGTCCTGCATGATATCGATCTCCAAATTGAAGCTGGCGAATTTGTTTCTTTGCTTGGACCTTCCGGCTGCGGCAAGTCTACGATTTTGAATTTAATCGCCGGTCTGGACAGCCCGACTTCTGGAGAAGTATATGTGAATGATAAAAAAGTTAAAGGACCGGGGACTGACCGGGTCGTTGTTTTTCAACAAGGCGGTTTATTTCCATGGATGAATGTCATGGATAATGTTACATATGGACTGCTGTTGAAAAAAATGAGCAAAAAAGAAGCGGAAGAAAAAGCAATGGAAGGGCTTCGAATGGTGCATCTCGGAAATTTTGCGCATGCTTTTCCCCATGAATTATCGGGAGGCATGCAGCAGCGTGTAGCAATTGCGCGTGCTCTCGTGATGGATCCTGACGTTCTTTTGATGGATGAACCATTTGCAGCCCTTGATGAACAGACACGGCTTATTTTGCATCAGGAGCTGCAAGAAATTTGGCAAAAAACCGGAAAAACCATTCTCTTTATCACGCATAATATTCGGGAAGCACTCACGCTTTCAGAACGGGTATTGCTTATGAGCACGAGACCTGGAGCAATCAAAAAATCTTTCAGAGTACAGGCGGCGCGCCCGCGTAACCCATCAGATAGTGTAATTGTAGATTTAGAAACACGTGTGATGAAGGAATTGGAAGAAGAAATGGAAAAAGTGTTGAAGGAGGAGTTCGGGGATGATTACCGCCTTAAGACGAGCGCTGTTCGTGATCGTGATCGTGACTATATGGGAGATCATATCTAAAACCAACCTGTTTCCGACCTTTATGTTCCCTCCTTTGCTGATCCCGAATGATCCCGGCGGAGTCACGGTATTAAGCACCTTAGTGAACGGTCTGATTTCCGGGCAAATACTCGGAGCTACAGGAATGACGCTTGGGAGGCTGCTGCTCGGTTTTTCCATAGCAGTAATTTTAGGTCTGATTTTTGGGTACTTAATTGCCCGTTATAAATGGGTGGATGATACGCTTGGATTTTTTGTGACTGCGTTACAGTCCATTCCGAGTATTGTCTGGTTCCCTCTGGCTATTGTCTGGTTTGGACTTGGGAATGTAGCCATTTTATTTATTGTGACTATTGGAGCAACCTGGACAATGACAGTAAATGCAAGCACCGGATTTAAAAATGTGCCCAATCTTTATTTAAATGCTGCACGTACATTAGGTTCGTCGGGTACGCATCTTGTGCGGACCGTGATTCTTCCGGCATCTGTACCGCACATCATCTCTGGTCTTCGTGTTGCTTGGGCTTTCGCCTGGCGCGCAATCATGGCTGGGGAGCTTCTCGGTGGGAACGGCGGCCTGGGATATCTGTTAGATATGGGACGCTCCTTGCAATCGATGGATTTAGTACTTTCTATTATGATTGTGATCGGTGTCATCGGTACGATTATGGATAATCAGGTATTTCTTAGAATGGAGCGTTCCGTGGCAAGAAAATGGGGGGTTGGAGCTTAAATGGAAAGGATGAAGGATATGAAAAAGATATTATTCGGCCTGGGTGCGCTTCTTTTGTTAGGAGCGGCAGGCTGCGGCTCAGAAGAAGCTGCCGATGAAATACACATTGGATATTTTCCTAACTTTACACATATCACCACGGTAGTTGCGCTGGAAAATGGTTACTTTGAAGAAGAAATGGGAGAAGAGGTAAATATCGAAACCTCCACATTCCCGGATGGCAGTGCCTTTATGGAGGCTATGTCCACACAGGATATCGACATTGGTACTGTTGGCCCGTCTCCGGCAACAACAACTTATTTAAGAAATCCGGAGCATGAAATCATTGCCGGAGCGGTGAATGGCGGGGCTGTCCTTGCCACTCGTGAAGATTCAGGGATTGAAAGCGTTGAAGATCTTGACGGCATGCGCGTAGCCATCCCGACGATCGGTTCCACGCAAGACATCATGCTGCGAAAAGCATTAGATGAAGTCGGACTCGGAGTAGATGACGATGGTGGAACCATTAGCTTAGTACCGCAGGCGCCTGCCGATACATCCACGCTGTTCCTGCAGGGTGACGTTGATGCTGCGGCCACACAGGAGCCTTGGGGCGTATACCTGGAAAATCAGGCAAACGCCGACATCCTCCTTGATGAAGAAGAATTTGCATGGGGTACAGAATCAACAACAACTGTTGTTACTGCGCGAAAATCATTTACGGAAAGCAATGAGGAATTAACACAGGCCTATTTGCGTGCCCACGCCAGGGCGGTAGAATTTATTGAAGAGAATCAGGAAGAAGCAGTTGAATTATTTGTCAATCACATTGAAGAAACGACAGGCAACGAGTTGGATTATGAGGAGACGCTGGAAGCAAGCGAACGTCTCAATCCGACGTATGAAATCAACGAAGAAGTGCTGCAGGAAATGGCAACGATCAGCTACGAAGCTGGGTATATGCAGTCAGATGAAATTGAAGGATTGGTTAATCGGACATTTTTGGAAGCAGCACTGGAAGAATAACCTGATAACGACGAACTCCCGATTTGACAGCCGGGGGTTTGTTTTTAGTTTCGTTTCTTTTCCATGATGTCACTTCATTTATTTTGTCCGCTCCCTGTTAAACTTGTTTTTATGTTTAAAGGCTTCGCGTTTTCCAAATCATTACATATACAAAACGATTGTTTTCCTTCTTCGATACTGGTATGATAGGCTAGGTTCAACGTGGTTCGTAACCATCCCACGCTAAAAAACTAGGAGGAAAACAGGATATGAATATAAGGACACTTGTGATTAACGGGATTATTGCAGCATTGTATGTCGCCGTATCCCTACTGGTCTCCCCAGTTGCATTTGGGGCGATTCAATTTCGAATATCAGAGATGTTTAACCATTTGATTATCTTTGATAAGCGTTACTTTTTCGGCATTACGATTGGTGTATTTGCATCTAATTTATTTTCAATGGCAGGCGGATTGGATCTTTTATTCGGGACAGCACATACCGCCATATCTTTAGGAATTATTATTTTCTTAAAAAAATATATTAAAAACAAGCTGACACTGCTATTTCTAAATACATTGATTTTCAGCTTTAATATGTTTATTATTGCCTTTATGCTAAATATAGCTTTACAATTACCGTTCCTGCTGACATGGCTTACAACCGGAATCA
This sequence comes from Oceanobacillus sp. M60, assembly GCF_053839645.1. Lineage (NCBI taxonomy): Bacteria > Bacillati > Bacillota > Bacilli > Caryophanales > Bacillaceae > Oceanobacillus > Oceanobacillus sp. M60. The sequence continues at coordinate 287,897 of NZ_JBSSNH010000001.1, forward strand.
GTGAATTGATTGTTTTACTGATCGGCATTCCGATCTTCTATACTTTATATAAACGGATACATTTTGATAAAATGATATAATACAGAGAAAAAGACGGTGGAGAATGTAATCCATCGTCTTTTTTAAGAATGGAGAAGTAATTTTTTTAATGATATGAAAAGCTTCCTGGGGCTCTTTCGTTCTCCATGCAATCAATCACAAGGAAGGGAATGAGTAAAATGATTATCCGAAATCAGAACGGCCATTTTATTTTTATAACACAGGTAGACCATGCTTCTGTATCTGGAGAAATAGTTAAAAATCTGGCCTCGGGTTATTTCGAGCATACGCCTTATAAAGATTCTGTTATCTATGCAGCTTATCAGCATGACTGCGGCTGGGAGGCCTTTGACAAGCAGCCTTTTTGGAATGATCAGGCAAATCGTCCCTATTCCTTTATCGATTTTCCAGACATACCAAAAACCGTCTTGTACACGCAGGGTATTGAGCAGGTCCAGGAAAAGGACAGGTATGCCGCATTATTATGCAGTGAACATTATAAGCGTTTTCTCGTAACATCCACGCTCCCTGAAGCAAAAGCGTTTGTTCAGCAGGAAGCAGAGCGGCAGGAATGGCTGATCAGCAGGATGGATCATTTTAATCAAGCGACGTTTGAAATGGATTATACGCTTTTACAGTTTTCCGATAATCTATCTCTGTTCGCATGTATGAATGAGCCGGGAGCCGCGGATAAAGACCTTCATCCTTTTTTTAAAAACGGGATATCCGTTTCAAACACCGCATCCTCCTTTCCATCTGCTTTTTCTGTCAGCTGGGAAGATAAGGAGACAATAACCATGGAACCTTTTCCATTCTCAGCAAACTTTCCAATTACTTTGCTGTATAAAAGTATTCCTAAAACAACCATTCAGCAGCAGGGATTGATGAATGCTTATGAGCATGCCTCTGTTTTATCAAAAACGATTAGGATAAACACCAAAAAATAAGGCTGGCAGCTGCTTCAGCCTTATTTTTTGGTGTTTTAAAAAAGGACCAGACGCATCCAGTCCCTTCTCTGCTTCATTCAATCTATTTTTACTCTTCTCCCCATACATAAGGGGTTTCTTGATACACATAATAATTCAGCCAGTTGGAAAACAGCAGGCTGGAGTGACTCTTCCAACGATGCTTCGGCTGTTTTTCCGGATCATTATTGGGATAATAATTTTCCGGCATAGCTGTATCGATTCCTCGTGCATGGTCTCTTTCATATTCTTCCTTCAATGTGTTTGCCATGTATTCTAAATGCCCGGTTGCCATAATATGCTTTCCATCCTTAGAAGCAAGTAAAAAGACTCCTGCGTCATCGGATACAGCAATCAGCTGCAGTTCAGGATGATTTTCGATTTCTTCCAAAGAAACCGTTGTATAGCGGGAATGCGGGGCTAAGAATACTTCATCAAACCCTCTTACCAGGCGTTCTTTTGGTGTTAACACATCATGTTCAAAAATCCCAAAGCATTTTTTCGGAAGCGGATGCTTATCAATGCCATAATGATGATATAAAGCAGCCTGTGCTCCCCAGCAAATATGCAGGGTGGATGTCACATGATCATTCGTCCAGTCCATAATTTCCTGCAGTTCCTCCCAATAATCCACATCGGTAAAAGACAGATGCTCTACCGGGGAGCCCGTAATAATCATACCGTCAAATGTTTTATCCCGTACCTCCTCAAAGGTCTTATAAAAAGTATCCAGATGATTCTGGTTTGTTGTTTTTGATTCATGTGAAGCCATTCGTAAAAAAGAAATGCGCACCTGTAACGGTGTATTTCCTAAATATCTTAACAATTGCGTTTCTGTTTTTTGCTTTTCCGGCATTAAATTAAGAATAAGAATACTAAGCGGACGAATTTCCTGTGCATCCGCGCGCTGTTCATCCATCACAAATATATTTTCCTCTTCCAGAATTTCTTTTGCAGGCAACTCTCTCGGAATTTTAATCGGCATTGTCTGACCTCCACTTTTTAAGCTTAACTTATTTCAAACGTTCTATTATCAATATGGAATATAACCGTACTGAATGTACAGCTTTTCCAAATTATTCGTCTATTTCTATTGTAATAGCTGGCAAGAAAAGTTCAAGTCCTCTCCCTTATTTTCCTTTAGAAAATCAAAAATGAATTGGATTTGAAAACATCAGGAGGAGCATTTTGTTCTTTTTGAAAATAGTCCAAACTCCCTTACGCTGCATTTTTTCCATCTCAGATAATAATCCTCCAAAGATACGATTAATTTTATTTGGATTGGCAATGCTAATGAGAAGAAATTTATAATGGAAATGAGGATAAATCTATGGCTGATAAAGAAAAATCCACGCACCAAACCAACATGGAAAATGATAAAACCTTAACTACCCGTCAAGGGCATCCGGTAACCAACAACCAAAATATCCGGACCGTCGGCAATCGTGGTCCTGGAACGCTGGAAAACTATGATTTCATTGAAAAAATTAGTCATTTTGACCGTGAAAAAGTTCCAGAACGTATTGTTCACGCACGAGGCGCAGGAGCGCACGGCTATTTTGAAACCTATGGAACGGTCGGTGATGATCCGGTTTCCAAGTACACCAGAGCAAAAGTTTTTCAGGATAAAGGGAAGCAGACCCCTGTATTCGTCCGCTTTTCAACAGTGGTACACGGCAACCATTCGCCGGAAACCGTTCGTGATCCGCGTGGTTTTGCAGTCAAATTTTACACAGAGGATGGCAACTGGGATCTGGTCGGCAACAATATAAAAATATTCTTTATTCGTGATGCAATGAAGTTCCCGGATATGATTCACGCTTTCCGTCCAGATCCCGTAACAAATATTCAGGATTCCGAGCGTTTCTTTGATTTTTGTTCCAATTCTCCAGAGTCCTTTCATATGGTGACCTTTATTTACTCCCCATGGGGCATTCCTGCCAACTACCGCATGATGCAGGGATCTGGTGTAAACACCTATAAATGGGTCAATGAAGCAGGTGAAGCAGTGCTGGTCAAATATCATTGGGAGCCGAAGCAAGGGATTAAAAATTTAACCGCCAAAGAAGCAGCGGAAATTCAAGGTGAAAATTTCAACCATGCGACACAGGATTTATATGACAGCATTGAAAATGGAGATTATCCAGAATGGGAGCTGCTGGTGCAAATCATGTCAGACGATGATCACCCGGAGCTTGATTTTGACCCGTTGGATGATACCAAACTATGGCCAGAGGATAAATTCCCATGGCTGCCAGTCGGGAAAATGGTATTAAATAAAAATCCGGAGAATTATTTCACCGAGGTAGAGCAGGCGTCATTCGGCACCGGTGTATTAGTTGACGGACTGGACTTTTCGGACGATAAAATGCTTCAGGGACGGACCTTCTCTTATTCAGACACACAGCGCTATCGTGTCGGAGCGAACTATTTGCAAGTGCCAATCAACGCAGCGAAAAAACGAGTGGCAACCAATCAGGAAGGCGGACAATTACGTCAGGAAAATGATAAAGCCCCGGGACAAAACCCGCATATCAATTACGAGCCGTCTGTACTCGGCGGTCTGGAGGAAGCAGAGCAGACCGGAAAAGAATATAAACCTTTTGTAGAGGGTCATCTTGTACGCGAATCCATTGACCGCAATGATAATACAAAACAGGCAGGCGAAACCTTCCGTCAGTTTGAAGACTGGGAAAAAGATGAATTATTGTCCAATCTGATTGGCGATTTATCGACCTGTGACAAGCGTATTCAAGATAAAATGATTGCACTCGCAGAAGATGCAGATGAAGAATATGGACGCCGCCTGCGAAAAGGATTAGAACAGGCGAAAAAGCATGGCACCAGTCAAAATCCATTAGGAGCAACGGATGCCGAGCAGGCTCCGAAGCACGCAGAAGAGTTAGGACATGACGCCGACCCTTATTAAAATAAAACAACAGTACCTCGACAATTTCAGTTTTGAGGCACTGTTGTTTTATTTCTCTTCATTCAGAAATGGATTAATCTTTTTTTGATATGCTTTATAATGTGCTTCCCATGATTCCTTTGGAAAATCCATTGGTTTCCCTTCCAGCGCTGCCTGGAACATCTCTAAACATACCTGCCATCCGGCTAAATCCTTCGGGATATGATCGTTCAGATCCGGAACATATTCCTTTAATAAAAGAACACATTCATTTTCTACTGGCTCCAGTTCAAACCGGACAGAACCGTCTCCCCATTCAAATTGCCAATAGGACTGCGCCTGAAAATCTAGAATAGCAATCTCAAAGGAGTTACCTGTTCCATCATTCATATTGAATTTCATTGTTCCGTTTTTACGCAGGTCTACCACTTCTAAGTTCGGCATCCACTGCTGCAGTTTATCATTTTGTGTTAATGTGCTCCACACTGCTTCAACAGAGCTTTTAAATCTTCGTTCAAAGGTTGCTAAATAGCCTTTTTCTGTTTTTTCTACAATGGCTAACATCTATTTTCCTCCAGTAACTAAGTATTAATTCAACTTGTATATATTATAACCGTTTTCCAGCTGTCTAACGATATGCTTCACTCATTTCATCAGGAATCCCCAGTAATAAATGATTCCGCCGGATAGTAATTGATTATTTTACAAAGCTGATTTGCCATATAATCCGGCGATTGTTCAAAATCGTTTTTAATCCAATCTAAAATAATGCCTAAAATCCCATAAGCGTAAAACGAGGTATACATATTATTATCCAGCCCATCATGACACGGGGTAATCAGATTAATATCCTGTTTGAAAAATTGCGTGATAGATTCCAAAAAAGTTTCATAGAATCCTGGAATATCCTCAAATTCCTTCCAAAGCCCATAAAAATGCTTGTTTTCGAGAATATGGTTAAAAATAACAATCTCTGAAGGAGCTAAGGAACTTAAGTGAATATAGTTATTTTTCTTATAAGGAATGCTGAAGGCTTGAATAAGCCCATTTGTCTGGTCCGTGATTATTTCCTTCACTAAATCTGCCTTTTGATTATAATGCCGATAAAAAGTAGCCCGGTTATAATCCGCATAATCAACGATATCTGTCACTGTTATTTGCTCATAATGCTTTTGCTGCATCAATTCAAGCAGCGCATGCTTCAGTAATTTTTTCGTTCTTCTTACCCGCCTGTCCATTATCATATCCTTCGTAACCACACAAACCACCCCAAATCCTTTTTGTTTTTAAACATATTGCAGCAATCTGTTGTTTATGTGTACAGACCATAATATATTACTGATTGAAAGCGCTTTATTAAAAATTTATACTTAGGTTAACTCGTACTTATAGCTTATCATAATTTTAAGATTGATTGGGAGGTCATAACATTGGAAAATCAGTGGAATGAGCAATATGATGTCGTTGTTGTGGGTTCAGGCGCTGGCGGATTAACAGCTGCTTTAACAGCTTGCTTGCGCGGATTATCAGTAATTGTCATTGAAAAAACTGCACTATTTGGCGGCTCCACTTCCAAATCCGGCGGAACCATCTGGATTCCCAACAACCTTTATCTGGAGGAGGCCGGGGTGAAGGACACGTATGAACAGGCAAAATCGTATCTGGATGCTACTGTCGGAGACCGCGTTCCAGATGTATTAAAATCGGCTTATCTGCAAAAAGGACCCGAAATGGTAAAGTATCTGCATGAGAATACAGCACATTTCCGGTGGGAATACACTCCTAAATACTCCGATTATTATCCTGAATCACCTGGAGGTTTAGCATCTGGGAGAGCCGTAGAAGCTCAGCTTTTTGACCTTCGCAATTTAGGAGATGATTTGAAATATTTACGTACTTCCGGCTTGCCAACAAAAGGGATGGTACTAAAATCAAGTGAATTCCACAAAGTAAATATGATCATGAGAACGTGGATTGGAAAAGTAAAGGCAATGAAAGTAGGAATGCGCCTAATTCGCACACTCCTTTCCGGGTATAAACCTACTACCTTAGGAGAAGCTGTTGTTGCCCGCCTGTATACCTCGCTCAAAGAGGCTGGCGGGGAAGTTTGGCTTAACACCCCATTTAAAGATTTGATTTATGAAAATAATCGCGTTACAGGGGTTATCGCCGAAAGAGATGGAAAGGAACTCAACATTCAGGCCCGGGAAGGTGTGGTTTTTGCTTCTGGCGGGTTTTCCCATAGTCCGGATTTACGGGAGAAATATTTACCGCAGCCTTCCAATACGGAATGGACACTGTCAGCTGAAGAGCAGACAGGTGATATTATTGCAGCAGGAGTCAAACTGGGCGGACAATTGGATTTAATGGATAAAATGTGGGGAACTCCTACATCAGCACCACCTGGAGCACCTGCATTTATGCCGGTCGCTGAACGCGCCACGCCCGGCTTGATTATCGTCAACAGCAATGGCGACCGCTATATCAACGAATCAGTTCCGTACCATGAATTTGTTGATCAAATGTATGAAAATAATCATGAAAAGAGCTCCACGATACCATCATGGATGATTTTTGATCAACGGGTGAAGAATCGTTATCTGGTATTCGGAATCATGCCGTTACAGCCGCTTCCTAAAGAATGGTTTGAGACAGGATATGCCAAAAAAGCAAAAACTCCGGAGGTATTAGCCGAGCAGATCAATGTGTCTCCAGAGAAGCTGGCTAATACCATTTCCAGATTTAATACATTTGCAGCCAATGGGCAGGACGAGGATTTTGGACGCGGGAATAGTGCTTATGACAGATATTATGGTGACCCGACACTGGATAACCCTAACCTTGCTCCGCTGAACAAAGCACCATACTATGCAATCCCAATCTACCCGGGCGATATTGGCACCAAAGGCGGTTTGGTCATTGATGCAGCAGCCAGAGTCGTCAGAAAAGATGGCAGACCAATTACAGGATTATATGCTACTGGAAATTGCACCGCTTCTGTCATGGGAGAAACCTATCCCGGACCTGGCGCAACGATTGGGGCATCGATGGTATTTGGTTATGCGGCTGCAGTGGATATAGCTGAAAATATGGGAAAGCAAGACAGGCAAATCCCTAAAGTAACCATGACAGTTTAAGTGTATTTCTGATTTCAAGATGCAGATACAAGATTTTTTGAAAGGTATCCTAACTGAATTACAGTCTAATGTAAAAAGAGGATTCCGATTTACAGATTGCTAAATCGACATCCTCTTTTTTCCTGTATTTCATTCTACTTCATCTCTCCCTTCAAACGAGCAGCGGAAGTTTTCCAGATCTTTTCTTTCTTCTTTTTTGGTTTATTTTTACAAAGCTTCCCTGACTTCCTTACATCCTCCATCCGATAATCAATATGACTTTTCATAGACTCATACGTAAAAAACATGGGATAAATCAGCTCCTGAGAATAAGTTATTTGATACATTTATTGTATCGGCTTACCCTCTCCCGCACATCGGGTCGGTGACTGATTTATCCCTTGAAATTTCCGCTGCTTCAGATGGAAGAAAAACTCCGACTTCCGGCTGAGGGCAGATCCATCCTTCTCAAATTCACGTAGATCTACCTTTCATTAAACCAGTTAGCTTACATCCATCGATTTCTCAATTACCTCCAACACCTGTCGCAGTTCCTGAACTGGAACCTGCCCGGGTGCTGAAGTTCTTTCCCCTGCCCCAAAGGTTAAAACAGATCCGAAAACCTGGCCGGACAGCCGGCTGATTACACCAAGCGGCCCCATCGCCATTGTAATCATGGGCTTCGTGGTATATTCTTTCATCTCATTAGTTGCTGTGAGCAGCTCTAAAACATCCGCAGTCTGATTCGGCATCACGGCAATTTTTAAGATATCACCGCCAAGCTCCTCTGCCCATTTTAAACGGCGGACAATTTCCGATTTAGGCGGTGTTTTTTGAAAATCATGATTGGAAACAATCACATATGTATGCTGCTGATGCGCTGCAGAAATCAGATTTTTAACTGCATCCTCTCCCTGATACAATTCCACATCTACCAAATCTGCAAGCCCTGTCTGGATCACAAATTGATTCAGAGCGATATAATCCGCCTTGGAAATCTTCTTCTCTCCTCCCTCTTGATGGCTTCGGAAGGTAAAAATAAGCGGAATTCCCTTTAAAACTGCCGTTAAATCTTTTAACATCTGTTCCACTGCTGTATGATTTTCCACTTCTTCAAATATATCGGCACGCCATTCAACAACATCTGCTCCTTCTTGCTGATAACGCTCCACCTCTTCCATAAGTGCTGCTTTGTTAGAAGATGTTAAAGGAATACAAATACTTGGTTTCCCCTCTCCTAAGGTTACGTTTCTAATTGTTAATGCTTCTGTCATCATACAACCTCCATTCTTTATTAATTAAAAACCCGATTCTATCACGCAAGATAGTTATCTTTTTTCTTCCCAAAAAAGTGAAAAACTCCCCATGCTCCTCCTACAAATAACATAACCATACTTGAAAGATAAAATACGGCAGAAATTCCATTTAAATCAATAATAATAAATGACAGTAAAGGACCAATTGCTGCGCCTAAATCAACAGCTACTGTATGCAGCGTCATCATCTTAACAGGATTTGTTTTAGCTGCAGCATCTCCTGCCAAAGTATCTGTTATCGTTATAAAATCGTTGTTATCACTTGAAAAAACATGATGATGATTAACAAAGAAATAAAAGATTCCACACTGCCTAACATTAAAAAAGCAGCGCTGCCAAGGAATAATGGAATAAGAATCCAATGATACTTTTGCTTTTGTTTATCGACAAAGCTTCCTATAACAGGGGCAAAAAAGGATCCCAAGCCCAGCGAACTGCTTGAATGATTCCAGCCAGTGTTGCTGCCCCGATAACCATGCCAAATACGGACCAATGCAGATGATACGACTGTTCAATCAAGGGGCTCAAGGTAGAGTTAAAAATACCCATGGTAATATAACCCATCGTTCCTCCGGTAATAATGATGAGAATAATATATGGCTAGACGTATCGATTGCTTCTCCTTTTCCGGCACATGACGATTTACAGCAACCGTATCTTTCTCTGCAGTCGTATTGTTTTTAGGCACCAGTTTGAAGATAAAAGGAAAAACCGCCACAGCTGCCAGCGCAAACAATGTCGTCACAAAAGATATCGGCAACTGATCTGCTAAAAACCCTCCTGCCAGCATACCGGCTAAACCTCCTAATCCCCACAAACCATTATACAATCCCATATACTTTCCTCTCGTTTGTTCCGTAGAAAACGATACAACGGTAAGCATCCCACCCAGCTTCACAAATGACCAGGCGATTCCCCATAAAATTCTGGCAAGCAGAAGGAGCCAAAATCCTTGAAATTGGCCATAGAAGAACGTGCTTAATGCTGCAAAAACCACAGAAATCAATACACCCGAACGGATATCGAACTTGTTGTAAAATATTCCTACAAATGGGGTAATCGGCAAACGGACAAAACGATTAATAGATAACAGGACACCGATTTGCCAAATAGCTGTTAATCCAAAATCCTGTCAGTGTAAGGGCAAGACGATAAAAAGCATGGCATCCCCCAGCAGCGTGATTGCTGTAATCAGGGCAATCCCGATAACTTTTCCTTTATCACTCATGCAAATTGCCCGCTAAGATTAAATGACAGCGACCTTTTTTCATCATCCGTCCCTCCTGCCTTTCTTTTAACATTTCTGCTTCTTATATGTTTAACTTATATTCCAATATATCATAAGTTCCAAAAAAATTTCTTTGTAAATTTATTATTTTTAGAAAAGCCTCGTTTCGTTTTATCGAAGCCTATTTTTCAGAAAGATTTCTATATTTTATTGACAACTAACTGTAACACTGTTATGGTTATACACATAAGTATATAACCATAACACAGTATGACTTAACTATTAATTTATAAAGGAGAATGTATATGGCTTATCCCATTGAAGTACGCCATTTAACGGTACATTATAAGAAATACAAAGCGTTAGAAGATGTAAGCTTCACGCTGTCTCCAGGGAAAGTTCACGGAATACTGGGAAGAAACGGAGCCGGAAAAACAACCCTGTTAACATATCTTGCTTCTTTCCACAAGGTAAAGCGGGGCACGATTGTCATTGACGGCGAAGACCCTTTTGAAAATGAACGAATTTTGCAGGGAACATCTTTTATTTATGATAAAGATAATACCTATGACTACGATAAAATCGCTAAAATACTCAAGGGTATGCTTTATTTCCGTCCGAATTTTGACGAAGCTTATGCCAAAGATTTAGCAGCTAAGTTTAACATTCCGATGGATAAAAGTGCCGACCAATTATCCAAAGGGCAGTATTCCGCTCTACAGGTTACCATTGGCCTGGCAAGCAGAACGCCGCTCACCATTTTTGATGAAGCCTATCTCGGAATGGATGCGCCGGCAAGAGAGTTATTTTATAAAGAAATCTTATTAGAACAGGAGAGACATCCGCGTACAATTTTATTTTCCACCCACCTTGTTTCCGAAATGGAGTACCTTTTTGATGAAGTGCTTATTATCGATAACGGGAAGGTTTTATTGCAGGAAACAAGTGAGCAGCTTCTGGAAAAAGGCTTCTCTATTACAGGGCCTGAAGAAGATGTCGATTCATTTACAGAAACATTGGAAGTGATTCATGAGAAGTCGCTCGGCGGCACTAAATCTGTAATGGTGTATGGAACGTTGACAGAACAAGAACAGCGGGAAGCGGCTGAGCTTGGCTTAGAGGTTGGTACATTATCTTTAAATAATCTATTTATTCATTTGACAAAGGAAGGTGAGGAAACATGAAACAATCTCAATTAGGCTGGTCTTTATTCGTAGAACAGCTAAAATGGGCAGCTTGGTTTTTTGGTATTATGATTATTTTGACGATTGGAATTACGGCATCAACTCAATGGGGTTTCTTGGATAATCTCGATGTCAGCAATACAACTTCGAATGTATTTTTGTTGATTATCGGATTGCTTTATTCTTATGGTTTTTTAGACTACTACTTTAAATTGGGGATCTCCCGGAAAAAGTTCTTTAAAGCTTCCTTATTCGCGTCCGTGTTGCTTTCCGTTATTTTAGCTTTTGCCATGAGTCTCATGATTGGTTTATTTGAGACACTTGTTCCAGCTTTAGGCTTTACTGTCCCATGGTCAGATTTATTGAGCAGCGGCGGCGTATTATCTTTTATAAAAAGTATAGCCGATTATTCTGTCAGTCATTTTTTCTATCTTTTAATTGGCTGGTTTATGGGGCTTGGTTTTTATCGTTTTCGCTGGAAGATTGGATTATTGTTTATCCTTCTTTCCTTTCCATTTTTCGGCGTGTCCGCATTGTTGCAGGATCAGGATGACATTGCACATACGATTAACTTTTTCACCTCTAACTCGCTCATTATCAGTATGGGACCCTATGTTATTTTCTTTATCATGATAGTCATTTTAATTATCTGTAACTACCGTCTGACCAAGGACGCACCAATTCGATTATAAAACCCTGCCAGAAAGGAGGCTATACACACGATGTCTACACAATTTCGAAGTGATAAACCTATCTTTGTTCAAGTTCGTGAACAGATTGAAGACCAGATAGTTAATAATCAGCTAAAGGAAGGTGAACAGGCTCCTTCCACCAATCAGCTGGTTCAATTTTACAAAATTAATCACGCCACCATCTCCAAAGGCGTCACACAGCTTGTAGATGAAGGCATTCTATACAAAAAGCGAGGTGTCGGCATGTTTGTCGCAGAAGGAGCAAAACAAAAACTCGTTCAAAAACGGAAGCAGGCGTTTATGAATGATTACGTTATCGGTTTAGTCCAGGAGGCAGAAAAGCTTCTTATCACTGAGGACGAAATTATTGATTTAATCAAAAAAGCAAGAAAGGGGGATAAAGCATGAGTTATGCCATCGAAGCAAAGGATGTCAGTGTACGATATAAAGATTTCACCGCCATCGATCAAGTCAGTTTTCAGCTGGAATCGGGAAAAATCCATGGTTTGCTAGGTAGAAACGGAGCGGGAAAAACCTCCTTATTATCGGTTCTATCCGCTTTTCGAAAAACAGATACAGGCAATCTTATCATCGACGGCGAAGACCCTTTTGAAAACCCAAGAATCATGCAGGACACGATTTTCATATTTGATCAGCACAAGGATTTGGAATACAGCTATGATAAGGTTGGGGAAACATTAAAGGAAATGGCTTACTTTCGTCCAAATTTTGATGAAACCCTTGCCCTTCAGTTAGCTGAAAAGTTCAAGCTTCCTTTAAATAAAAAAGTGAATCAGCTGTCAAAAGGAAAAAAATCAGCATTTCAGGCTATTATCGGCTTAGCGTCTAGAGCTCCTCTAACTATTTTTGATGAAGCTTATCTCGGTATGGATGCGCCGACAAGAGAAACTTTTTATAATGAAATTTTAAATGATCAGGAAAAGCATCCAAGAACGATTATCTTTTCAACCCATCTCGTTTCGGAAACCGATTATCTTTTTGATGAGGTGCTGATGATTCATAACGGAAAGGTTTTATTGCAGGATACCAATGAGCAGGTTATTTCCAAAGGATTCTCCATTACTGGTTCATTGGAGCAGGTGGATGATTTCACAAAAGAATTAGAAGTCTTAAACAGTCAGCTCCTTGGCGGAACAAAATCTGTCATGGTATACGGCGAACTCTCTGAACAGCAGAAAAATGCAGCAAATCAAGCCGGGCTGGACATCGGTCCCCTCTCTCTTCATGATTTGTTTGTGCATTTGACAAAGGAGGAAAAGGAATGAGTGCGATTATCTTATCACCTGCAACAATGGCTAGATTCTTATTTATGGAACAATTGAAATGGACCATGTGGTTTCTTTCCTTTATGTTTGTAATTTATATTGTTGTCGTCAGCTTTGCTTCTGGCCCCCATTCCAGTTTTATTGATTTGGTAAACTTTTCTAATGGGTCATCATCTATTTATATGTTCGTCCTTGGCATTCTGACAACATCCTCCTTCTTTTATTATTACATGCAGCAGGGAATAACCAGGAAAAATTTCTTTCTCGGTACGATGTTATCATCTGTTCTGCTCTCTATTGCCATAACGATCATCCTGGTTGTGTCAGGCTTTATCCTTCAATTCATTTCTGGGTGGGCAGGCTGGAATATCCATACACAGGAATTTGATTATACAAGCAGCTTTTCCGCATTCCTTTATGTCTTTGGCAGCCTGGTTATGTTGCACCTTATTTACTTTTTAATCGGCTGGATGATAGGTCTGACTTTCTATCGTTCAGGCTGGCGATATGGACTGCTCTCTATTGCATGCAGCATTCTTATTATCGCAATAGCAGGCATTTTTATAGAGGCCACTCATTTTTCCTTTTTCACAAATATCATCACGGTGCCGACGTTTATAGCGATGCCAGTGAGTATTGTATTAATTGTTCTGCTTCTTGGCGTTAATTATCGTTTGATTAAAGATATCACGATAAAAATATGATTTGGTACCTGTTTAAATACAGCACTAAAAAGAACAGCGCATTTCTTCGATGAAGAACTATGCGCTGCTCTTTTTTCTATTTCAACTGCTGTTCCGCAAAAGAACGATACAGTTCATGTGACTCCAGTAATTCCTGATGTGTTCCTTTCCCGGTAATCTCTCCATTTTCAATAAAGATAATTTGATCCGCATCAATTATCGTTGCTAAACGATGGGCAATCACAAATGTCGTTCTTCCCTCCATTAATCGCTGCAGGGCTTTTTGAACCACCTGCTCCGATTGACTGTCGAGACTTGCCGTTGCTTCATCAAGCAATAAAATCTTCGGATCACGTAAGAAGGCTCTGGCAATATTAATACGCTGGCGTTGTCCGCCGGATAATTTCGTACCGCGCTCGCCGACTTGCGTGTCCATTCCATTTGGCAGCTCTTGAATAAATTGTGCGGCATAAGCCATTTCCGCAACGGCCCAAAGCTTTTCATCAGCAATTTCTTCTGCATCTTCCAGGCCATAGGTTAAATTATCTCGAATCGTACCAGACATCATCGAGCTTTCCTGGGACACATATCCGAGCTGGGAACGCCAGGACGCCAATGAAATATCCTGAATTGATTCGCCGCCAAGCAGGATAGCTCCCTCATTGGGCTCATAATAGCGTTCAATCAGACCAAATACAGTGGTTTTTCCTCCGCCGCTCGGCCCGGCAAATGCCACCATTTCTCCTGGTGCCGCAGAAAATGATAAGTTGTTTAAAACCTGCTCGCCCGCTTCATACGAAAAGCTCACTTCTTCAAATGCCAGCGGAAGCTCGCTAATTTGTTTTGCAGAACCAGGCAATACTTCTTCCTCTTCTTCCCGTAAAATTTCTGAAATTCGTTCCGTAGCACCTTTTGCCTTTTGCAATTCTGTAAAGAACATCGCAAAGGTTGTAATAGGAAAGACAATCTGGAATAAATACAAGAGAAATGCGACAAGCGATCCCGTTGTCATCGTTCCCTGCTCCACGCGAATACCGCCGTAGCCGATAATCATCACGATGACAAGCATCACAACCATATACATAAACGGTGCAATGACTGAGAATATCTTCGCTTCTTTCAAGCCTGTCTGCAATAGCTTAAAAATCCCCTGTAACCCCCGCGTTTCTTCCTTCTGTTCCGCCGTGGAAGATTTCATCAGTTTGATTTCACTGACGGTCTGCTGGATCTCTCCTTGAAAATTAGCTGTTTGATCCTGCAGACTCCGGGATACTTTTGCCATCTTATTCCCAAGCGGCAGCATTACAATCAGCGTAATCGGGACAGCGATAAACATGATCAATGTCATTTTCCAGTCCATAAACAGCAGGATAATGACCGCTCCAATAATGGAAATCAGACCGGAAATAAATTGCGGAAAATGCTGAGAAACCAAATCCTTTACAATCCCCGTGTCATTGATTACACGACTGACGGATTCCCCGCTCGGCTGCTTTTGAAAATAAGAAACCGGCAGGCGAATCAGCTTTTTCCACAATATTTCTCTGAGTCTTGCCACTACTTTTTGCCCGACATAAGCCAGTGCATAAGCTGACAGCCCATCCACCAGCGCATGTACGATAAATACGCCGATGATTAGAACAATAAAGCGCCAATCTAAATCTGCAATCGAAAAACCGTCCACAAGCTCCCTTGTCAACAGTGGGATGGTCAGCCCTACCAGCGTAGTCAGCACACTTCCAATTAACCCTAAAATTAATACAAGCTTCGGTATCCTAGTAGATAGTAACAGCTTGATAAAATTACTTGATGATTGTTTCGATGCTTTCATTTAATTCTCTCCTTCTTCCTCATCCCATAATGGACCCATATAATCTATTATCATTTGCTGCAGCCAAGCTTCTTCCTCTTCTGTGATTGGTGTCGGGACAAGACGCTCTATCTCTTGAATATACGTATTTATGCGTTCTTCATTCTCTTTGTCCCCCATATCCAAGGAAAAGATATCCGCAAGTTCTTTCAACGAATTCACATCCGTTACCTCCATGATAAAGCGGTAAAAATCATCCAGCATTTGTTGGACTTCAGGATGATTTGCCGGTTTTCCACAATGTTTCCTGACTCGTTTGTAAAATGTCAGTAATCTTTGTTCAAAGAACATTTTCTCCTTCGCTGTCTGCGGAAACATTTTCTTTATAATATCATCCTTAATAATTCCTTTAGCCAGCTCTTCCTGCTTTCTCTCATTTTGCATACTTGCCAGTAAGCTGATGAGAACAGCCTGATCCACTTCTTTTTCATTTTCCAGAAGATGCACCGTGCGCTGGATGGCCTCCAAAGCAATATCAATCTGTTCCCTATCCTTGATCAGCTTCGATTCCTGCAGCCTTAACGTGTCGATAAAGCTTAAATCGAACGTATCTGGCTGCATATGATGCTTGATGTCATCCAAGCTCATCCCTAAAAATTTCATCGTCATGATTTTATGCAGCTGGATCATATCCTCTTTTTCATAAATACGATGACCTCTATATTTATCCCGTTTTGGCTTTAATATATCCTTCTCATCATAATAATGCAGTGTCCGCACAGATACGCCTGTTGATTTAGCAAATTCGCTGATGGAGAATGTTTCGTTTTTCATTTCCGCTCTAATCTCCTCTCACTTGATAGCTCTATCATACCACCTCACGTAACGTCAGGCGCAAGCATAAAATAAAACTTCATTCAGTGGGAATTTTTGCTTTTTTCCCGCTGAATGAACCTGAATGATTCAGGGAGCTAGCTTACCTGATCTCCCGCCTATATAAATTTATTTTTACGCTTTATTTTGAGGCGGGAGTTTTACGGACGATTCTCCGTGATAAATTTTTTATTATAAAGAATTGGCGGGAAAACTGCTCGAGAAGGAAGTTCGTTTTATTTATAATACGCAACTAACGTTAACATAAATCGTTACCCTGCGTTGGTTGTTTCCTTTTCGTTAACGGGTAAAATAGAAGTATACCCAAACGAAAGGGATGCATGAAATGAATAAAATCACTTTATCACGAAATCTTTCTTTTTTAAGAAGGGAAAATAATTACTCTCAAGAAGAATTAGCAGAAAGAATTGGCGTTACCAGACAATCCATTGCGAAATGGGAAAATGGAGAATCTTTACCCGATATTATCAATTGCGATGCGCTTGCCTCTCTATTCGATGTCTCTTTGGACAATTTCATTCATTACGATCAAAAAGACAGCGGCTTTCCCATCCCTCCAAAGGGAAAGCATATGTTTAACACAACCCCTTTGGAGAAGGATGGTTATGTCAAATTACCGAAAAAGGCTTTGGATATGGTTCGTATGCAGGAGGGCGATCAGTTTATGGTGTTAGGCGATGAAAATCCAGAAAGTATTGGCATCGCCCTGGTCCCGGCAGAATTTTTTACCACCATGGCAGCCGGGATTTTGAATCGTACAAAGGATACTAAAAAATGACGGAATATATTCTGGAAGCAAAAAATATCTCCAAAGCCTATAACAGCTTTCAAGCATTAGAAAATGTATCAATATCCTTGGAGAAAGGGAAAATCTATGGATTGATTGGTCAAAACGGAGCTGGTAAAACAACATTTATGCGGATTATTACCGGCCTTTCCTTCCCTACTTCAGGAGAGCTATATCTCTTTGGTCAATCCAGCCCAAAAGCATTGCTGAGCGGCCGGAAACAAATGGGGAGTATGATTGAGAACCCGAGTATTCTCGGGCATATGAGCGCAAAAGATAATCTCCGTGTCCACAAAACGATGAAAGGAATAAAAGATGAAAATGCGGAACAGCGTGTGCTCGATATTGTTGGATTAGCGTCCACTGGCAAAAAGAAAGCAAAAGATTTTTCCTTAGGGATGCGCCAGCGCTTAGGCATCGCTATCACATTGCTAGGCAATCCAGAGATATTGATGCTTGATGAGCCGATTAATGGTCTCGATCCAAGCGGCATTGCTGAGGTTAGACAGTTAATAAAGGAACTAGCAATGAAATACCAAATGACGATTCTGCTATCCAGCCATCATTTAGCCGAGCTTCATCAAACTGCGGATGAATTTATTATTGTAAACGAAGGGAAAATCCTGAAAACGCTCAGCCATGACAAATTAGACCAACAAATCGATAAGCATCTTCTAATTGCTTGCAACGAACCGGAAAAGTTGCAAAAGGTGCTGAGAGAATCGCTTCATACAGAGAATTTTATCTTGCAGCCTGATCAAAGCATTAAATTATATGACTTCACGGATAAAAAAGAGGAGCTGTCCAAATCCCTGATAGAACATGATATTATCATTACCACTTTTACAACACAGGAAGAAACGTTAGAAAGCTATTACCTCCAATTAATAGGAGGTGTAAGCTGATGCAGCTGTTAAAAGCCGATTTCTTTAAATTAAGCCGGTCGATTTCACCATGGGCACTATTTCTTTTAGCTCTTATCAGTGCCATTATTTTTGCTGCCTGCTCCCATTATGTTGCGACAGACAGCTTAAGCATAGAAACTGCGTCCGGCAGCTTGTCTTTATTTTCCGAAACGCAGATGATGGCATTATTAGGAAGTATTGCAGCAGGGATTTGCCTGACGACTGATTTTGAAAATAAAATCATCGAAAATGCCGTTTCTGGCGGACATAGCAGGAACGCGATTATTATCAATAAAATGATTTCCTTTTTTATTTTAATTGCATTATTATATCTGCCTTACGCTGCCATTACACTTCTCTTTGCTTTTACAGATGCAGCATTCAGCGGCTTTCTCCCCACACCGGCCTTAAACATATTATCTGGAGCAGCAGAACAGATATCAACAGCCGGTTTATTCGGGAAAATCTTATTGATAAACGGCTTATCCCTCTTTATTTTTATCAGCCAGCTGATGGTCAGCATCTTCTTTATGTTCCTGTTTAAAAAGGCTGTTCTTGTTATCACTGCTACGTATATGACAAGCTTGATTCTTGGACCAGTCTCCAGTTTGAATGAAACCATTCATTCCGTAATGGCTTATACTCCTTATGGAATTGATTTATCTCAGCTGACATTTCACATGAGTGGTAAATTTATCGGGGAAAGCTTTCTTATCAGTTTCGTATTTATCCTTGTTTTCTATCTGGCGAGTTTTCTTATCTTTCGGAAAGCAGAAGTAAAATGACGTTACTATTTTATCTGCAATCTTTTCATATTTGTTTTCTAGAAATCCGGACATCTGCTTTGTCCGGATTTTTTAAATGGAGCTTTTTCTATTTTCAGAGTGCTTTTGCAATACTGGAATCTATTAAACACGATGCTTTATCTGCCGGAAACCGAAGTTGATTTCTTCATTCTTTTCTGCACCATTGTTACAATGACTAAATAAGCCACAGGCAATATCCCCGCCAGCCAAACAATGGCATGCCAGCCCGCTTGATTCCAAACAGGGCCTACTGCCGTACTTCCGAATGCTACGCCGATATAATAGGAGACAAGGTATAAGCTGGATGCACTTCCTTTATGGTGTGCTGCCTGCTCAGTTACGAAGGTTGCCGTTAAAGAATGCGCTGTAAAAAAGCCGAGACAGATCACACATAAACCGGCAATGATCCAAGGGAATGAGACAATGCCTGTCATCAAAATACCTGCGGACAGGACAATAATTCCCGCAATACGAACTCTGTTCAATCCTAAAGAGCTGGCAAGCCAGCCGGCAATCGGCGCGCCGACGACTCCAAATCCATATGCCAGAAATGTATACGAAATAGCCTGCGACGAAAGAGAAAATGGCTCTCCTTCCAAATAAAACGGCAAATAAGTCCATACGGAAGTAAACGAAACCTGAAAAATAATTCCCATACCAAAAAACAAGAGCATTACCGGACTTTTGATATGAAAAAGCATCCCTTCAATATCTTTTTGGAACGGAAGATAACTGCGTTCAAAAAATTGCGATTTAGGCAGAAAGAGGATTACTGCTATTGCAATTATCAGCCCTATCCCTGCAAAGATATAAAATATCGTCTGCCAGGCTTGCTCTTCAGCTAAAAAACTCGCCAAAAATCTGCCGACCATTCCTCCAAAGGCATTACTTGCTATGTATAAAGCTGTTGCAATTCCAATACTCGAACGGTCAATTTCTTCATTGATATAAGCAAGTGATGCTGCAGGCAGACCCGCCATAGCAAATCCTTGGATAAATCGCATCAGAATGAAAAAAGTAAAGGAATCAGTCATCGGAATCAATAGAAATGGAATAACCGAAATAATTAAGGAACATTTGATAAGCGGGACCCTGCCGATTCGGTCAGAATAAAACCCAAGAATAATCAAGCCGAGAATCAATCCAAACACATTCACAGACAAAGGTAACGTGGCTTCTGACACAGACACATTAAAATCTCTGACAAACAAGGGCGCTAACGGCTGCACCACATAAAGACTAGCAAATATAAAAAAAGAAGCTGCGGCTAAGCATAAGGTGATTTTCCAAAAGTAGAAATCTTTTTTATTGTACTTTCGCTTTTCCATTCCATAACACTCCCTATATTTCATTATACTAATAAAATGGAAATATTCATCCTATTTCAAATGAAATATTTATTGAATACTTTTATATAAGAAGTGTATTTACAGTCTACTATTATGATGAAGTGGTTTACTCTTGTTTTAAAAACTTTTCCGTAAAAAAATCGCATCTTAAAAGCTGAATTTTTTGTCCAGCTCTTAACATGCGACTAAATATAATCCTTCTTTTAAACAAAGCTCCCCAGCCATATCGCGGTTACAAAAGCAAGAATAAGCAGCTTTTTCTCATCATTTGTTACTTTTTCTACGTCGTCAATATCCATTTTTATCACGAGATAAATTGCATAAGTCAGTAGAATGCCAGCTCCTATTGCTCCAGCCGGCCGTGTAAAAGCTGTCCAAATAAGCAGCAAACCAATCAAGATAAAATAAAGCATGGCAGGCAGTTTAGCACCGCTTGCTCCAAACTTATTCTCTGCCCACACCACAGAGGTTTGCTTCAGGGGCACTGCTTTTCTATCCGCATGCCGGTCTGGAATATGATGAACCATTACCCACGCCATACACCAGATTGCATTGATTATTGCATTTTGCCATGTCCAGGCAGGAACTTGTCCGAGTAAAATCCAAGGAGCAGCGATTCCCAGCATCAGCATAGTTGGGAATAAACTGAGCCATTCTCCTGCAAATGGATAGTAGGCTAACTGAAATGGTTTTAGTGAGTAAGATACTGCTCCCCAGATACCGACCAAGGTTAATACAGCAAATTCCGTAAGGCCGAGAAAAGCAAACAGGATAGCCATCAGCAATAAGAATATCGTCATCCAAATACCTAATTGCTTGAGCATTCCTACAGACATTGTGCCTGTCTGCAGCACTCTGCTGCCTCCGGAAAGTACACCGGGGCTGTATTGATCTGTGCCTGATTGATAATCTGCAATATCATTCAAGGTGTGAGTCAGCATGCCATGAATAAATACAGCGCCGATTAGTAATACGGAAGCAACGGTCATCACAGCGCCGGCCGACAAATCCGTATAAAATAAAAGCGGCAATACCGTTGATAAAATAGCTGCTATACTGGAAAAAACAACAGCAACAAGACGTAATAACATAACAATACTTTTTCGGGTGATAGCTGGTTGTGCTGGAATCATTATCATCATCCTTTTATAAGAAATCCGTTGATATTCATTTCCTTTTCTCTTAGCATACTAAACTTTTCTATCTTTTATACTAGTTCACTGCTAATAAAACAGCAACGTATCTTCTCAGGTTTCCATCCTTAACGGAAATTCAAATTTACTGCGCTGGATGTGCATACCCGAAAATGACTTTTCATAATCAATATATGATGTTTTGCTTTGTACAAGAGCTTGGATAAAGGCGCCAATGGTTTGTATCCAGCTGCCAACAAAATCAATATGTTCTCCCCGCTCCCCTTTTAGTTCAATCATGCCTGACAAACCCTGTAACGCATTTCCGATCGATTGAAGCAGTGCTCCATAGATTTCATATAGCGTATCCATAGTTATCTCAGTGGTATCCAATAAATCAGGAAGAGCCATGCTGCTTCCGACAGCTTGAAATAAATTACCTTTGATGGTTACTTTTCTCTTTGTTTCTTCAGTAAATGAAATGACTATCCCGCTAATCACAACGGAGTTTCCAATCGCTTGAACTTGGTTTCCGAATTTGTTTAAAGTGAGCTTTTTTTCACTGTCGGCTGCTAAAGCACTGCCTGTAGCCTGCATGACATTTCCTGCTAAATCCAAATTCGTTTGCAGCGTTTCATTCAGTTTAGAGGAAGGCGTACTGGCTATAGCAGAAAGAAGGGTGCCTATGGCAGCCTCCCACGAACCGAATAACGCTTTCAGATTATTATCCATATTAAACGTCCTGCCTTGGGATTATTTAATAATCTATTCTAATGAACATAATTGGCAACGACAAATAGCAGCTATTTAAGCGGCGCTCCTATCCCCCTTATTTAGGTCCCCGGCTAAATAATTGTCAGCTGTTTAAATCGTAGTCACAAAGCTTCCGAATCATTCACTTGTGCAGTCATCAATAATAAAAAAGAGATGCTGCCGCTTTCTATACACTGTTCCCTGATTAAACATGGCTCGCCTGAAAATTTATTACTCATCCAACTTCTTTAACCGTTCATTTTTCATTCCGTTTTGTTCTGAAATGCATCTAATTTCCTTTCTATTGCAGCCAGTCTTTCCTCCAGCTGCTGGTCCTTCTCATTTTGCTCTTCCGATTCCTGTAAAAATTCATCGATTGCCAAGCTGGCAGCATAGGTGCTGATAGCATCACCCAATGTAGCTAACAGACCGCCAATCAAAGCTAATTTTAAGCTATAAGAAACTTGTATATCTTGATCTGAATGGTTAGAATGATTATCCTTTTTTTCATCCATTTCCCCTCAACCTCTCGCTTCAAATCATCTTCCGTTATTTATCGCAGTGTAACTGGCTGGGACTGGGACTGCGGTTACTCGCCCCACCGAAAACCATTGCGATTACTTGCCTCATCGAAGGGCTTTTGTAAGGCTTCCACTTTAAGAATAGAAGGAACTGGAAAATTCTAAGTGGGAGACCCAACAGCCAGTAACGGCCCGATTCATTCAGCTAACAACTCTTTATGATGGGGCGGGTAATCGCAACCCCAATCAGTGGGGATGAAAAGAAAACCCCCACTGATTGAAGTTTCACTTTATATTATTCAAACTAGACGTTTATCGTTAACATCCTATCAAGAAAAAACGTCACAGCGATTAAACTGTGACGCAGATTTTCAATTATATTTCCATCACTCCGCCAGTGTTCGCAGAAGTGACAAGTTTAGAATAGCGGCCAAGCCACCCTTTTTTCACTTTTGGCTCAAAGCCTTTCCAATTTGCTTTGCGTTTTTCAAATTCTTCATCCGAAACAAGTAAATTCATTTCACGGTTTTCGAGATCTAATTCAATTATATCTCCATCCTCTACAAAGGCAATTGGACCGCCTTCTGCAGCTTCTGGTGAGATATGGCCGATAGAAATCCCTCTGGATGCGCCGGAGAAACGTCCGTCAGTAATTAAACCAACCTTCGCACCAAGCCCCCGTCCTACAATCTGTGAGGTCGGCGCAAGCATTTCCGGCATTCCCGGACCGCCTTTAGGGCCTTCATAACGTATTACCACAACATGCCCTTCTTCTACTTTGCCGGATTCAATTCCTTCTAATGCTTCTTCCTGTGAATCAAAGCAGACAGCCGGCCCTTTGAAATACCCGCCTACCTCTGGGTCAATAGCGCCTACTTTGACGATAGAGCCATTTGGAGCCAGATTCCCAAACAATACGGCCAGTCCACCTCGTTCGGAATGCGGGTTATCTAATGTATGAATAACATCTGTGTCCAGAATTTCCGAATCCTGAACGTTTTCCCGGATTGTTTTCGCAGATACACTTAAATTGTCTCCATGAAATGCCCCTGGCTTTTTCAATAATTCATTAATAATTGCACTGATTCCACCCGCTCTGTCAACATCTTCAATATGATAATTTGATGCCGGAGCAACCTTAGCCAAATGCGGCACACGATTTGCGATTTCATTAATACGTTCCAGCGGATAATCTACTTCTGCCTCATGGGCCAAAGCCAATGTGTGCAATACTGTATTCGTCGATCCGCCCATTGCCATATCTAATGCAAAGGCATTATCGATTGCTTCCTTCGTTACGATATCGCGCGGTTTGATATCTTTCTTGATTAATTCCATTAATTGTTTTGCAGAACGTTTTACAAACTCTTTACGTTCTTCTGCAACAGCAAGAATTGTCCCGTTTCCTGGAAGCGCAAGTCCAATTCCTTCTGCCAGACAGTTCATTGAATTCGCTGTAAACATTCCCGAACAAGAGCCGCATGTCGGACATGCATTTTGCTCTAACTCTAGTAATCTTGCTTCATCAATTTTTCCAGCTTGATAGGCTCCTACTCCTTCAAAAACAGAAGTCAGGGAAAGCGGATTACCAGCACTGTCTGTACCAGCCTTCATCGGACCGCCGCTGACAAAAATAGATGGGATATTTACACGAAGAGACCCCATCAGCATCCCCGGTGTAATTTTGTCACAGTTGGGAATACACACCATTCCGTCAAACCAGTGCGCATTTGCCACCGTTTCCACAGAATCGGCAATCAGCTCCCGGCTCGGCAGGGAATATCTCATTCCAATATGCCCCATCGCAATGCCATCATCTACCCCAATCGTATTCATTTCAAATGGTATCCCGCCAGCTTCCCGAATTGCTTCTTTTACAATTTTTCCGAATTCTTGTAAGTGAATATGTCCTGGAACAATGTCTATATAAGAGTTGACCACCAGAATAAATGGTTTTCCTAAGTCTCTTGTTTTTACTCCTGCAGCATGTAGCAGGCTTCGATGCGGTGCACGATCCACACCTTTTTTTATCATATCGCTGCGCAATTCCGCCAATTTCCTTACCTTCTTTCTAAGATTTTTACTAAAAGATTAGAGAATAGCTCTCTTCCCTTGCTTATTCTGGAATGCCTCAGACACATCACTTATCTGAAATAATTTTCAACAAATTAAGTTTTCTAACTATTTCAAGCTACTGCTTCTAAAAATGATTGTATCGAAAATAAACATTCTAATTTTTCTTATTTTACTACTTCTGGATAGAAATTTATATACTAAATGACAAATTAAATGAAAATATTAAAAGATTTTGGCAGATTATGTAACAAAATAGCGAAATCTTTACTTTTTATCGCAGTGTAACTGACTGGGACTGCGGTAAAGTAAATATATTCTTTAAAACCTGAATATTCTATCCGGATCAAAATTCAAACAAAATTCTTTATCGTATATTCTATTTCATCTATCCATTTCCGTCTGCCGAAAACAACAAATTGATACCTCTCCCCATTCCTTAAGGTGACTGTTAAGCCATTTGGGATAGGAATAAATAAAAGCTTATTTGCGGTTGCTTCTACCTGCTCAATCTCGTCTAAACCGATTGAGATGACACCGGATTGAATATTTACAGCATGCGGACGATGCGTTAATTCTGTTTCCGATAGAAATAACGTTCCTCCAGCTGCTTCGTACCCTTTCCAAAGGTTCGCCTTTCCTTTTTTGATTATATGTTCTGACATGCTAAACCTCCCATTTTGATTCCTCCATTTATAAAATGCAGGAATTGTATATAACTAAACAATTCCTGCATTCTGAGTAAACTAAACCCTTTCGATTCCCTTTCTTTATCGCTTAAAAAATTTATTAATCAGATAAAATTTTTCGTCTTCTGTTTCGTAATCAACGTCATTCGGTTTCACCTAATAATAAGAGGCACAAACTTCCCCATATAAAAGAGACAATCTCTGGTAAGCGATTGTCTCTTTTATATATAGTGTCAAATAGTGCCTTCCTAAATAACACCCATGAATACTGCAATAATTACTAAAACAATACTTAACCCCCACAACCAAGGAAGAGAATATTTGATATGGCGTCCCATTTCCAAACCTGACAAACCAAGCGCCAGCCAAACTGCAGGAGCAAGCGGACTAACAAAGGTCCCTACGATGTTTCCAATAATCATCGCGTATGCAGTAGATACGGATTCTACGCCAAAACCTGATGCAATCTGTTCCACAACTGGAAGTATTCCGAAATAATATGCATCTGTACTTGTGAGCAAGTCAAGAGGTACTCCTAGGAAGCCGATAATCAGATGTAAATATGGCCCGACGGCTTCCGGCATGATGGACACACCATCTTCCGCTATAGCATCCATCATTCCTGTCCCTGTTAAAATCCCCAAAAATGTTCCAGCAGCTAAAATAATCGTTGCCATCGTTAAAGCACTTGAGGCATGTGCTTTAATTCTCTCCGTTTGATCATTCATTTTTGGATAATTGATTGGTAATGCAAAACCAAGTCCAATCATAAACGCAAGTCCAGCCGGGATAATCCCAGTTACTAACAGTGCAATAACACCTAATGTAATAATCGTATTTATCCAAAGCAATTTGGGACGCGCGTTCGGATTTTTATTGGGGGAACTTTTCTCCCCGTCAGCGCTGTCAATATCTATATTTTCTGCAATATTCTCCAGTGCTGCAGCAGCCTCCATTTTCCCAAAGCGCCGTTCAATTCTCTTTTTTTCCCTAAATCCAAGAAATATAGCTATACCAATCATTAATACCATTCCAATGATTTGTACTGGTATAAGAGGATACCATAATTCCGTAATATTCATACCTAAAACAGAAGCAGAACGCCCTAAAGGCCCTCCCCACGGAACCATGTTCATGATGGCTGCACTTCCTGCAATCAAAAGAAGCAGCAAATATGGATTCATGTTCAAACGTTTATATAGCGGAAGCAGTGCGGGAATCGTAATGAGAAATGTCGACGCTCCAGAACCATCCAACTGTGCAACAGCTGCAATAAATACAGTAGCTACACTAACGGCAATAACATTCCCGCGGGAAATCGCAACCATTTTATTAATTAATGGATCAAATAATCCAGCATCCGACATCACCCCGAAGAAAAGAATTGCAAAAATGAACATAACAGCAACGTCGATTACAGTAGCAATTCCTTCATTAAAAAATTCTCCAATTTCTCCTAAACCAAAACCTGCAATAAATGCACCTAAAATAGGTATTAATACCATCGCAATAATCGGCTGAACCTTACCTCGAATCAATAAAATAACAATTGCCAGTATTGTTAAAAATCCTATTAAGCTTAACATCCCTATCTCCCCTTATTTCATACTATTGATTATCCCTCGTAATTACTAGCTAGTTACGCCCTTTTTTGAAAGCGTTAACAAATTTTTCGATTAATAAATAAAATAGCATGAAAAAAAAGAAGGCGGAACCTTCTTCTCATAAGTTGTTTATTTGTTATATTATTCATTTTGTTCATAAGTTTCACGAAGTATATATTCTCGTTCTGGTCTGCCGACAGTACCGTATTTTAATGTTGTTTGGACCTCTTTCGCAGATACCAGGTATTCCAAATAACGGCGTGCCGTAGACCTGCTCGTTCCAATTTTACTGCTCAGTTCCACGGCAGTAATCCCATTCCCTTGATCTGCTTCCAAAAGTTGTTTAATATCATTCAACGTAATCGGATCAATTCCTTTAGGCAAAGTCGTATTAATGCTGTTCAAATTAGATGGATAGCTGGCGTCTGCAGCACCTGTAAAAGCGTCAATTTCCATTTGTCCTAACGTCTCTTTAGCAGAAAAAAATTTCCGATATTGCTTATACCGCTCCAAGGACTGCGCAAAACGCTCCGCATCGACAGGTTTTACAATATAATCAAAAGCACCTCCCCTTAGTGCTTCTTCAATGGTTACTGTCTCATTAGCAGCAGTAACAGGAATCAAATCAATTTCATGATAGAGATGACGTATTTGCCAAAGCAGATTCAATCCTTTTACATCAGGAATGTATATATCAAGCAGAATCAGCTGTGGAAGATACGTACACTTTTTAAGAAAAGCAAGCGCCTCTTCTCCTGTTTTCACTACTTCCTGGACCATATATCCTTCTATCCTCTCTACATATCTCCGGTTGATTTCAGCAATTCGAAAATCGTCTTCAATAATAAGAACCTGTATGCTGTCCTTCATCCGAGTCGCCCCCATTTTTAGGTATAATCATTACAAAACAGGCACCGCCCATTTCTCCTTCTTCCAGCATGATTTGACCGCCTTGCTTTTGGACGGCATGCTGTGTCAACGCTAATCCTATTCCACGATTTTTCTCTCCTTTTGTGGAATACCCCTGTTCAAAGATATGGGCAGCTGCCTCCTCTGATATACCCTGACCAGAATCATCCACCTCTACCACAATATCGTCCCCAATATCTGTGAAAAAAAGATTAATCTGCCGCTCCTTCTCCTGATTACCTTTTACGGCTTCCAGCGCATTTTCAAGCATATTTCCAATTCCAGTAATTAATGTCTCCTGTTTATCCCCGCCGTAAACATGATTGAGTTGACTGTCCGGGTGGATGGAAATAGTCACCCCAAGCTCATTCGCCTGATTGATTTTCCCTTGTAAAAGTCCCTGAACTACCGGATTGGCTGCATGCTTCGTTAAGATTTGCGATTGCTTCTCTTGAATATTTCTTTTCTTTTTAATAAAATCGATGGCTTCTTCTCGCTCCCCTAATTGAAGCAAGCCGAGAATGGTATATAAACTATTGGAAAATTCATGTGTTTGAGCACGCTGGGCATTTGCATACTGTTTAATTTGCTGAAGCTCCTGCGTCACATGCTCTATTTCCGTTTTTTTCCGGAAAGTAGAAACCGCCCCAGCTATTTCCCCTTCCATATAGACAGGTACTTGATTTACTAAAACAATGGATTCACCAAATATCATTTCTTTGTCGTACTGGCTCTTCCCGCTTTTCAATACTTCAAATAAACCCGTATTGGGAATGAATTGATCAATTGATTTCCCAGAAACATGCCCAAACTGCTGATCCTCACGAAACAGGATTTGTTTTGCTGCTTTGTTTATCATCGTTATCATTCCATTATGATCAACCGCTATCATTCCTTCATGCGTGGATTGCAATATTGCTTCCTTTTGCAAAAGTAAATAAGAAATATCTTTTGGCTCCATATTGAATAATAGCTTTTTGATATGATGGGCAATAAAAATGGCACCTGCAATACCTAATACAACAATTCCTATCATGGTAAGCCACAGGGACTTGCTCTGATTCGCTATAATGCTTTGGACATCCTCATTTAGAAAGCCTACGGATACTACGCCGATGATATTCCCTGTCTCATCTCTTACTGGCACTTTTCCGCGAATAGACAATCCAAGTGATCCCTCGCTCTGAGATACATAAGCTTCTCCTTCTTGTAAAGCACGAGCATTATCTCCGCCAATCATTTTTTCCCCGATTCTTCCTGGGTCTGGATGGGAATAGCGGATTCCTTCCTTATTTCCCACAACAATAAATTCAGCAGCCGTTTCTTCCTGAATCGGAGCAACAATTTCCTGAATGACTGAAGCAGGATGATTTAACTCGAAGGCCGAACTGATTTCTGGTATATTAGCGACACTTTGAGCTACGCTTAGCGCACGTTTCCCAACCTGGTCTTCAATGGTGTTAGAAATAAACGAGTGGAGAAACCAAGTAAGAAGAATAAAAATACCCAAAATCAACAGGCTAATCAGAATAATCATTTTGCTTTTTAAACTCAATGTTGCTTTAGGTTCCAAATTTCTCTTATTATTTGGCTTATGAAAATGAAACATATTGTTGATCTCCTCGTTATGTAAAGCTTGCAGGAAAGATTGTGTATAGGCAGCTTTAACCAAATCTCCCTGTCTCAAGCTTTTCTAATTATCTCTGCCATTCTATTATAAGGGGAAAGAGATAAGTATGTCACTTTTTCGATAAACATACTAGCCTTGTATAATCCCCATTGCATTTATCTGATCATTGATTGTAAGTCCTTATCTCTAACTTCTTCCACAGAGTGTCCTTGACTATTTTTTCAAGGCGGCAGATGTCCTTTTCCTATGGTTTTCTCTTTCTTGACAGTACACATCATTTCGAATGCATATTGATTTCCTTTTTCACATTCTATTATTTTGCAAATAAAAAAAGTAACCCCTTACGGCAATCGAGTTAAAGAGGTTACTTTCCATTAAATTATCATTATATACCGGATTTAAACGTTGTATGAATTTTCTGCAGACATGATTTTTCTATCTATTATCCTTCTATATCACGTCGCTTATACCCCCATGCACCAATAAATATCAATAATACACCTATTCCAGAGAGAATCAATAGAGAGGCATAAGACAGTTCCTCACTGGGGTAAACTGGAACATGTTCATAGACCGATAGATTTCTTACCCAATCCGGAAGCTCTAAAATATCTCCTAAATAGATGACGATAAACCCGTAAACGAGGAAGAGCCACACAAGTGAAGTTGCTCTGGGAAGCCAGCCGATTAATAAAACAGCCAAGCCTAACACAAGCAGAACCGCTGGAATATACACAACGGAAGCTCCCATGACATCTCCAAGAGGCATCATGTCCTCACTGATAACCGTTCCCACACTCCATAATGCAAACGCCTGTAATATCGGCAGCAGAATCGCAATTAGAATAGCCGGAACAAGATAAGCCCTCAGCAGCTGCATCCGTGACACTGCCCTGCTGAATACAAGTTCTGTCCGATTGGATTTTTCTTCTCCGCGCAGCCTCAAAAAACTGATAATTACCGGCGCCGTAATAAATAATGTCATGATAGCCATCAATAAAACAATAAATTGCTCCATGACATTTCCTTCGCCTGTTAAAAAGGCTTGCATCGCTTCATTCTCTAAAAAGAAGGCTTCTAAATCTCCTAATATAAGCGCAAAAACAATATGAAGCAGCAAGATGCCAATCGTCCATATGAAAATCATTGTTTTCTGTAAGCGGATGACCAGCCCGACCTTTGTTTTTAAAAAGGCAGAAGCACGCACTGAACCTGCCCGTTCAGGTAATAACCCATCCCCTATATCACGTTTTGCCTGCAGTATAAATGCTATAATACCTAGTCCCAGACTGCTTACCAGCAATAAACCGATTGGAAAGATGTTATTGTCCACAAAAACATACGCTCTTGATAACCAGCCAAGCGGACTGATCCAAGATAAAAACGCCGCTTCCACATCCCCGACAGCTCGTAAAATATAGAAGAAAAACAACGCACCAAACCCCAAAATACTAGTTCCTCTTGAAGTGACCGAAAAATGAGCAAAGAATGCTGTCATAGTACCAAACAGCAGTCCAAAGCTCCCCAAAAGACTGCTATAAAGGACAACTCCAGAAAATCCAAAGCCGTCTATCTGCATAAAGCCCATTGCTGTCGCAAGCAGGATAACGAATAAAACATTCGCAGACAGCATGACCATAAAGGAAGCCGTTAGATAGCTTAAACGTCCGACAGATCGAGATTGAACAAGCTCTAAGATGCCATTCTCCTCATCATCCCTTGTCAGCTTCGACATGAGTAAAATATTCATAATAGCCACCGCAATGGCAGAAAATAATAGCATCTCCAGCGCAAATAAGCTGCCAATCTTCTGGTAATGATCATACCCTATTCCAAGCATGGCAATCATGGCCGGATTTTCCATCGTCATGGAATAAGCTTCTCTGGATGCCTGATCAGGATACAGGTCTGGGTACGCATAAGCTACAGAGCAGCTTACCAGAACAAGTCCAGACAGCCACAGCAGCAGCCGCAGTCGATGCTGTCTCATTAAAATAGGGAACAATATCCCCGTTCCTTTGATATGTTTTCTCATCACGCATTCTCCTCGCTGCTTCGTCCCTCGTAATGACGCATAAATAAATCTTCCAGCGTCGGCGGAGTGCTTTCTAGTTTCCGTACGCCATATTTATTTAAATAGTTGATAATCTCCTCCATATGATCTGTATCTGCCTGAAAAGTAATTTGTCCTTCTGCTTCTTCTAACTGGTGTACACCGGACAGATTTGCGAATCCTTCTGGAATTTCTCTGGTTTCTACCTGCATCTGCATTCTTGTTAAATGACGCAAATCATCCAGTGTACCTCTTTCAATGATTTTTCCTTTGCGAATAATTGCAACACGATCACAAAGCTTCTCGACCTCCGATAAAATATGACTGGATAAAAGTACTGTCTTCCCTGCTTCTTTCATTTCTCTTACACCCTGCTGAAAAATATGCTCCATCAGAGGGTCAAGTCCCGAGGTCGGCTCATCCAGGATAAATAAATCAGCTTCTGAAGCAAAGGCAGCTATCAGAGCAATTTTTTGCCGGTTTCCCTTCGAATAAGACCTTGCTTTCTTCGTCGGGTCAAACTGAAATCGTTCTACCCATTCATCACGTTTTTTCTCAGAATAGCTCCCGTTCATTTTCAGTAAAACATCAATCACTTCTCCGCCCGTTAAATTGGGCCATACATACACATCTCCCGGTACATAGGCACAGCGTTTATGAATATCTGCAGCGTCCTTCCATGCATCCTTCCCAAATAAGGTTGCGCGCCCCTCTGTTGCCTTTAACATTCCTAATAAAATACGTATCGTTGTTGACTTCCCCGCTCCATTCGGTCCGATAAATCCATAAATTTCTCCTTCTCTTAATTCCATTGACACGTGATCCAGTGCTTGAAAATCACCAAATCGTTTTGATACCCGGTCCAGCTGCAGTACAGTCATAAGAAATCCTCCCCTGAAAGTTTTGAAATATTTAACCTGATATATTTCATAATATAGATAAAATAATTTTACGTCAATAAGTTTTGAAATATTATTATATTTATATTTCATTTCTAAATGTGATATGATAAAGTAAAACCTTATTCAGTGAGGGCTTTTCGACACACAGCTCTATACGATGGGACGAGTAATCGCAATGGTTTTCGGTGGGGCGAGTAACCGCAGTCCCAGTCCCATCCAGTTACACTGTGATAATTACGGGGGTGACAGGCTATGGATGGATTTGAACGCAGAACATCAATCAAAAAAGAAAAGATTTTAAATACAAGCGCAGCATTATTTAAAAAAAATGGCATCAAAAAGGTTTCCATCTCAAAGATTGCAAAGGAAGCAAATGTGTCGCAGGTAACCATTTATAATTATTTTGATAGCAAGGAAAAATTATTGCATGAAGTGCTTGTCTACTATACGAATCAAATGTGGGAAATATATCATAAACTCATTGAAAAGCCGATATCGTATGAAGAGAAGATGAAGCAGCTTATCTTCTCTGAAGCACAAATCGTAAATGATGTACACGAAGAATTTTCCAATTATATGATGGAGCAATATAAAATACCAGGTAATTTTATCGAGCGTCTCTACCAGGAAAAGGCACTTCCAGCAATGATGCAGCTCGTTCAACAGGGCAGGGATGAAGGTTTTATTGATCCTGCTATCAGCGATACAGCTATCTTCGTCTACCTTCAGATGTTTAGCGATTATTTACAAAAAGGAGATGCCATCGAACAGCTCGTTCCGCTGACAGAAGAATTAATGAAGTTGTTTTTCTACGGAATTGCAGGAAAAAATGATAATTAAAAAACCTGGCTGTTAGATAAAAAAATCCAACAGCCAGGTTTTATTTTATTTTTTTACTTTCGAGACAATAATCATAATGACTGCGACAATAACTGCCGGCAAAAGCCAGCCCAAACCTTCTGCATAAAGCGGAAGAGTATCGCCTAGTGTCTCAATAAGCGTATCTAACCATCCAGGCAGCTCTAATTCTAATGACTGATAAAGCGCTACAAGACCGTCTATGATACTAAATATGAACGTAACTGCAATAGTCGGGATGTAGACAAGACGTGAATGGTTGAAAAACGGTGATACGAACGTCAGCAAAACTAATACCATTGCCAGCGGATATAAGAACATAAGTACCGGCGTAGAAAAAGCAATAATATTTTCTAAACCAAAGTTAGCTATGACAAAAGTTAAAATGGAAAAGAAGAATACCCATGGCTTATAAGCAATCGCCGGAAACAAGGTATGGAAATACTCTGCATTTGCTGTAATCAGACCAATAGCAGTGGTCAAACAAGCTAATATAATAATAGCAGCCAGCAAAATCGTTCCAAATGTACCGAAGTAATACGCTGCAGCACCGCTTAACACAGGCCCTCCATTTTCCAATACACCTAATTCTGTCACACTTGTTGCACCCAGGTAAGAGATTCCTACATAGATGATAACCAGCAGTGCTGTCGAAGTTAAGCCTATCTTCGTCACCGCAGAGAGAATTTGATTATTATCTGTAATTCCAAACCCTTTGATAACATTAATAATAATAATCCCAAATACCAGTGCTGCCAAAGCATCCATCGTATTATAACCTTCTAAAAATCCGATAAAAAAGGCGGAAGTCTGGTATGCTTCCTCTGGAGCCTGAATCGTCCCCATCGGATTAAAGAGGGCAACTGCCAATAAAACAAGCAGTAAAACAACCAACACTGGCGCTAAAAATTTCCCAATATTATCAACAATTTTAGATGGAAATAACGAGACAAGCAGGGCAATTAAGAAAAAGACTCCGGTAAAAATCAAGAGAACCGTTGATTGAGATCCTTCGCTTACATATGGACCAATACCAACCTCATAAGCCACTGTTCCTGTTCTTGGAGCTGCAAAGAATGGTCCGATTGTTAAGTAAAGTAACGCCGTAAACCCAAGACCATAAACAGGATGGACACGGCTGGCAAGCTCCTGCAGATTATTTTTTCCAGAGAAGCCCATTGCCATAATACCCAGAAAAGGCAACCCTACTCCAGTGATTAAAAAGCCAATCGTAGCCGGGGTAATATTATCTCCTGATAATTGTCCGAGCTGTGCCGGGAAAATCAGGTTCCCCGCTCCAAAAAATAAAGCAAATAACATAAATGCAATTGCTAAATAATTTCCTATACGCAGTTTGGTATTCATTTTTATTCCTCCTACCTCCAAACCAAATAATTCTTGGAATTATCTAATTATTTAACATAATTTGACACGATTTCTATCTTACTACTTTCACATATGAAATGCAACGGAAAAAGGGATGAATAAGAGACACGGAAAAAATTCCCATCCTGCCTTGTTTTGCTGTTTTCTCATATTTTTTATAGACAATCGCACTGCAAACTTATACTATTAGATGTAATTATAAAATTCACAAACTAGTATAAAGAGGTCGATAGATGATGAAGTTATCCCGTCGTGTAGAAAAGCTTCCTGCTCAATTTTTTGCATCCCTTGCCGGCAAAGTCGCTGCAGCCCTGGAAGAAGGAAGAGATATTATCAATCTCGGACAAGGCAACCCGGATCAGCCGACACCGCCGCATATTATCCGTACACTTCAGGAAAGCGCCGAAAATCCGGCTGCCCATAAATATTCCCCTTTCCGCGGTACCGATGAATTAAAAGGGGCTGCAGCACAGTTTTATAAAAGAGAATATAATGTCGATTTAGATCCTGCTTCAGAAATTGCTATTTTGTTCGGAAGTAAAATTGGCTTGGTAGAACTCCCTTTAGCTGTTATGGATGAAGGCGAATTAATGCTCTTGCCAGACCCTGGATATCCAGATTATTTGTCCAGTGTTTCATTAGCAGACGTTACTTATGACACGTTTCCATTATTAGAGGAAAACAATTTTTTACCAGATTATGCTGCCCTGACGCCGGAACAAAAGAAACTTGCCAAGCTATTATATCTCAACTATCCAAACAACCCGACCGGAGGTGTCGCAACGAAAGAATTTTTTGAAGATACCGTTGCGTTAGCGAAGGAAAATGATATCGGTGTTGTTCATGATTTCGCTTATGGAGCCATCGGTTTCGACGGCTATCAGCCAATAAGCTTCCTACAGACAAAAGGAGCGAAAGATGTCGGCGTTGAGCTGTACACCCTTTCCAAAACCTATAATATGGCCGGCTGGCGAGTCGGTTTTGCTGCTGGCAACAAAGATATGATCGAAGCGATTAATATTCTGCAGGACCATTTATTTGTCAGTCTTTTCCCAGCTATTCAAAAGGCAGCTGCGGAAGCATTATTAGGGGACCAAAGCTGTGTCACCTCGCTTGTGGAACGCTATGAACAGCGCAGAGATGCTCTCATAGAAGAATGCAGACGTATCGGCTGGGAAGTCACTGCACCGAAAGGCTCTTTCTTTGCCTGGCTCCCTGTACCAGCGGCATTTACAAGTGAAACATTTGCTGATTATTTATTACAAGAGGCGGATGTAGCCGTTGCAGCCGGGAATGGTTTCGGAAAGAATGGAGAAGGTTATATA
Organism: Oceanobacillus sp. M60; assembly: GCF_053839645.1. Classification (NCBI taxonomy): domain Bacteria; kingdom Bacillati; phylum Bacillota; class Bacilli; order Caryophanales; family Bacillaceae; genus Oceanobacillus; species Oceanobacillus sp. M60. The sequence goes on from NZ_JBSSNH010000001.1 coordinate 323,701, forward strand.
CGCGTCGGATTACTCGTAGAAGAGAATCGTATTCGCGAAGCTATTCGACGTATTGAGAAACTGCAGCTGTTTCAAAAATAAATATTGACGAAACTTGTAAAATAAGATACTTTTAAAGAATACAATTCAATTACTACCACACCTCTTATCCAGAGCAGCTGAGGGACTGGCCCGTTGAAGCTCGGCAACCTTAAAAAAAGGTGCTAATTCCAGCAAGACACCCGTCTTGAAAGATGAGAGCAGAAAATAAGATTACATTTTCGAGCCTCTCTTACCCTAGAGAGGCTCTTTTTTAGAAATTGTATCGATTCTGACAAGACAGCTGCAAACAATATTACCTATCAACTGCAGCATAATGATAGAAAGGCAGGAAAAACAGCAGATGATCAAATTAGAGAATGTCACAAAAGTTTTCCCCTCCAAAAAAGGAAAGGATGTTACTGCACTGGACGATGTGACGATTTCTGTCAATAAAGGAGAAATCCATGGCGTAATCGGCTACAGCGGTGCAGGAAAAAGTACATTAATTCGCTGTGTCAATTTACTGGAGTCTCCTTCGAAAGGAAAGGTTTGGATTGATGGAACCGACTTAACGAAGCTGTCAAAAGAAAAGCTCCGGCAAACAAGACAAAAGGTCGGCATGATTTTTCAGCATTTTAATTTATTAAGGACTGCCAGTGTCTATGATAACATTGCGATTCCATTAAAATTACTCGGCGTACCGAAGGCAGAGGTTAAGGAAAGAGTCATGAAATACTTAGATATTGTCGATTTATCTGAGAAAAAAGATGCTTATCCTTCCCAGCTTTCCGGCGGTCAAAAGCAGCGTGTCGCTATTGCCAGGGCGCTGTCACAGGAGCCACAGGTCCTCCTGAGCGATGAGGCAACCAGCGCACTCGACCCAGAAACGACAAATTCCATTCTCGAACTATTATTAAAAATTAATGCAGAGCTTGGGATCACAATACTATTAATCACGCACGAAATGAACGTTATCCAAAAAATATGCGATTATGTCTATGTTATTGAAAACGGAAACCTCATTGAACAAGGTTCGACGATAGAACTATTTACAAAACCTAAACAGCCGACGACTAAAAAGTTCTTAAATACCATTTCACAACGAAAATTATCGGATCGTTTAATTGATGAATTGAATTTAGAAGGCAAAGTAATTCGTTTAACCTTCCTTGGTGAAAATACAGGTCAGCCGCTGTTGTCTAAGGTAACACAGCAATTTTATGTAGAGCCGAATATTCTGACTGCCAATATTATCGAATTAAAAAATGGCATTGTCGGCAACCTTGTCGTTCATTTGATTGGCAGTGAGCATCAAGTAGAACATTCTCTCTCCTTCTTAAAAGAACAAGGCGTAGAAGTAGAAGAATTGGGGGTGAATTAACATGCAGGCATTTATTGATCAATGGGGTTCAGAGTTTTATGATGCCATAATAGAAACTCTTCAAATGGTTTTAATCTCTTTGTTTTTCGCTGTTATTATCGGCGTTATTTTAGCTATTCTATTAGTTTTGACACGTCCGGGACAACCCTTGCAAAATAAGTTTGTTTATCAGTCTTTAAACCTGCTGATTAACGTCATCCGGTCCATTCCATTTATTATTCTTTTATTCTTTATGCTTCCTTTCACCAAATTGATTGTAGGTGTAACCATTGGTGTAAAAGGAGTTATTGTGCCGCTCGTTGTCAATGCAGCTCCTTATATCGCCAGACTGATTGAATCCTCCCTGTTAGAGGTCAACCAAGGTGTTATCGAAGCATATCGAGCGATGGGAGTAAAGACACATCAAATTATTTGGAATGTGATGCTGCGTGAAGCGAGACCAGCCATTGTTCTTGCATTAACCATCGCAACAATCAGCCTTATCGGGGCAACTGCTATGGCCGGATTAGTCGGCGCTGGAGGCCTGGGTGACTTAGCTTACCGATTTGGACACTTGCGTTATGAAACAGACGTCATGTACGTTACGGTTATTATGCTCGTTATTATCGTTCAAGGTCTTCAGTCTCTTGGAAACCGACTCGCCGAACGATTGAAAAAAGATTAATTGGAGGAAAAAATATGACAACCTCATCCAAGAAAGGCTCTTTCTTAGAGCATATAACCATACAAGATTCCTTTCCAACTGGCACTGCACAGCTTGAAGCTGCAGCAAAGCATGCCCTGCCGGCAGAAGTATTTGGCCACATCCGCTCTGGTGCCGGCGGGGAAGAAACGTTAAGAAAAAACAGAGAAGCCTTTGAGAAATATTCGATTATTCCCAGGTTTTTACGTAATGTCTCCGAAGTGGACACATCTATACGTATTTTAGGAAAAGAATATGCTTCCCCATTAATGGTCGCTCCGATAGGACATTTAAAAATGGTTCATGAAGAACCTGACTTTGCCATTGCAAATGTTGCGGCTTCGATGAATATTCCATACATTCAAAGCACTGTTACAGCAAGATCTATCGAAGAAGTCTCGGAAGCTGTTCCTCATGGACCAAAATGGTTTCAATTATACTGGTCCAATAATGATGCTATTTCCTACAGTATGGCAGAACGCGCAGAAAAAGCCGGATATGAAGCGATAGTGGTCACCGTGGATACTATGATTCTCGGGTGGCGTGAAGATGATATGAGGCATCAGTACTCCCCATTGAAAAAAGGGTATGGAAAAGCAAACTATGTCCAGGATCCTGCATTTCAAGAAGGCTTAAAGGATGGACAGGATGAAGTTGAATCAATTATTGAAAACCTTCATCACCCATCCCTTCATTGGGACAATATAACGGCATTACGTCAACGTACGAAGCTGCCAATTTTTCTAAAAGGCATCCTTCATCCTGAAGATGCAAAACAAGCAATAAAAGCCGGAATAGACGGGATTATTGTCTCCAATCATGGCGGCAGACAAATGGACGGAATCATACCAAGTCTGGAAGCATTACCAGCTATACGCGAAGCTGTTGGTCCAGATTTCCCCTTGCTGCTTGATAGCGGCATCCGCCGGGGAGCAGATGTCATCAAAGCCCTGGCGCTTGGCGCAGATGCGATTTTATTTGGGCGTCCGTATACCTACGCGCTTGCACTTCAGGGAGAAGCAGGCGTTCAGAAGATATTCGCTAACCTTGCGCAAGAAGTTGCTGTATCGATGGCATTATCTGGAGCTAAGACAATAGAAGAAGTAAAGCAGCTCACATTGAAAATTGCTGCTGATAACTAAGTATATATACAGAGCGGCCTCTTGACGGAGACGCTCTTTTCTTTCATCATAATCATATAATATTATGAAAAAGCTATAAGGAGATTTTAAGCATGAGCGTTATTCCCGAAATTTTAGCACATATCGAAACAGCTTACGAGGCGCATAAGCCCGTTTCATTTATTCGTGAAAACTATACAATCAGCGAAGACGAAGCATATCAAGTGCAGCATGCGTTTATTAACAAACGTGTTCAGGAGGGTGATTCGGTCGCGGGCTATAAAATCAGTATGACCAGCAAAGAAACACAGGCAATTGCTGATACACACGAGCCTGCCTACGGAACCATTCTGACATCACAAGTGTTACAGGGAGATGCTGAGTATGCCCTATCCCATTTATTCTCTCCCTTGATTGAACCTGAATTGATGTTTTTCATCAATGAAGATATCTCAAACAACGCAGATGTTCAGGAAATCATCGAAAAAACTTCTGTTGCTCCGGGAATTGAAATTCCAGATGCAAGATATATCAACTGGTTCCCGAATTTTTCATTAATGGATTTGCTATCTGACAATACAGCAACAGGCAGAATAGTTACAGGCAGCCCTGTTCCTTCTCCCAGCATAGAAAAGCTCGGTGCAATTGATCTCGATTTAAAATATAATGGAAAAACAACACATACCGGATGCTCTGATGCGGTATTAGATAATCCTGTCAATGCGGTTAAATGGCTTGTGGAGAAATTAGCCAGTCATAACTTGTCTTTGCAAAAAGGCATGGTGGTTTCTTCTGGAACATTTATTTCGCCATTTGAAGCAGAAGCAGGTGAATATCTTGCCAGCTACCGTGATATTGGCAGTGTGAAAATAACCTTGATTTAAGCGTGATATAGAGAATATGGGGTGACTTATGATAAATAGGAAAGAGAATATTATATCAGGGGTTTTATTTATTATTGCAGGGATTTTAATTACTTTTTTCTTAAATACAGCAACTATGATTATTGCACTTTTTTTAATTACTGTACCTGCAATTTACGATTGTTACAAGAAGCCGACACTTGCTAAAATACTTTTTTATATTATTGTATTTGGAGCCTTTTCTGTTTACCTTGTTTTCTATATTTAGAATAAGAAGTAACATCAGGCAGTGGATGGTGTTACTTCTTATTCAAGTCTTAAGTTAAAGATGGGATTGCTATTCATAATCAATCAGAATAGCAATCCATTATTTTTTCTATTATTCAATTTAGCTGCAGAATTCAATGAAAACAGGAAAACTAATTTATTTTGTTAAATAGGAGCTCTCCCATAACGGAAGCGCTGTTCCAATATTGTTCTTTAATGCATTTTGATATACTTTATATGCCCAGGCAACGTCTTCTGTAGGAAGACCTCCAGTCATACAAATAATAACTTCATCTTCTGTATTTCTTCCCGTCTTTTGACCTGAAATAATATCCCCGATATCATCAACCGTGCTGTCATCAAATTCACCGTTATGGATGAGCTCTAATAGTTGACCTGACATCGTCCAATCACGAATGCTGGCTATACCATCAGGATGTGATAATCCATCTTCCAGCCATTTTTTATGCATAGACCATAAATCTGAAACGATTCTTGATTGATTGTAAACTTCTTGAGATAAATCTGCTGCTCCTGTAAGAATGATAAGCGCCCCAGGCTTTATACTTTCCTTCTTTATTTCTGGCTTAATTTTCCCAGATGTAGCAACAGTTACAATATCGGATTGCTGAATACAGTGATCCAAATCATCGACTACTTCAACGAAAAGATTCAATTGCCTTTCCAATTTATCAGCAATTTGTTTTCCTTTTTCTAAATTAATATCAAAAAGGACAATCTTTTCAAGCGTACTAACGGAACTTGCTATTGCTTCGATACAAGACTGATTGATTGCACCGCCTCCAACAGCACCTAAAACTTTTGCGTCTTTCTTAGCAAGATGTTTTGAAATAACTCCAGGCACTGCACCCGTTCGCATAGAACTGATTAAGTTCCCCGCCATGATTGCCAGCGGTGCTCCTGTTTCTTTATCATTAAGTGTAAAAGTATGAATGGAACGCGGCAGTTCTTTATCCATATTTTCAACATTAGAGCCATACCATTTATTACCTATTACATCGAATGCTCCTCCGAGATAGGAAATAAGTGACATAAACCTTCGATCTGGACCTGCTTTTGGTATATTTTCAAATGGCTCCTCTTTATTAAACCAAAGCATTAAACCATGATCATTTCTGTTTGGTCCTCCCAGCATATAATCGCCTTTCCCTATAAGATGAAACATTTCCTCAATGGTGCTGACACATTCTTTCATATCAAGAACACCAGCCTCAATTAATTCTTCTTCCTGTAAGTATAAAAATTCTACCTTCTCACTCACTTTGATCTCTCCTTTGAATTTAATATAATCCATTTTTTATAGTAGGATACTGTTAATATCACGAAACTAATAACTATCGTAATCACGACAAAGAGCCAATGATGCCCATTTAATATAAGCAGCGGTGAAAATGTAATAATTGCGATTTCCACTGGCGCTATTGGTATATACGCCAACCCAAATTCATCTAACGTATTGCTTTTTAATTTTGGGTCAACGATTCTTAATAATGCAATTGCTGTTGCAACAGCCCCCGTAATCCACCCGAATGTAAAAATTCCTTTTTCAAACCAATTTTCCTGGAAATAATACCTTGATAAAACTTTATAAAAAATATAGCTGAGAATGATGCCAAATATAATAAGAATGCTAAATGGCACAATATTATCAGCAACTACCGTCAAGTTGATAGATGCAATGCCAAATGCAACTAGAAAATCAGTTGCATTCCCCCCTATACTGCTCATGATTTTATGATCAACATAATCGTCTGCTTTAATCCATTCTAAAAAATATCTCAGTAATAGACCGACTAAAAAAGCAAGAGAAAATGCTGGAATGGATAAACTTGCATAGAGTGATTCGCCCAGTTGGCTTAGATAATACCCAATTGAAGTAGCAATCAAAACAAGAATCAGATGAAATGCAAAAGGATCAATTAAAATACTTGATACTGTATTTTCTCCTAGTGGATCTCGCTTATCTTTCGGTAATAAACCAGATTTCAATTCATTGGGAAGCTTATCAAAACTGCTAATATAATTTGTATTTCCTTTATTTGCATTAGATTTTATTAATAGCAACCCTATTCCAATCGCTAAGATAGCTCCTATGGTTGCTGAAGTCATTGCTAATGTAGTAGCTTCTTCCCATCCCTGACTCTGGAAGGCTTCTCCTATTGCGGCTGCGGTGCCATGCCCTCCGACAAAACCTGCTGCAAGCAGCAAACCAAATCCATTAAGCACATCAAATATCGGTACTAATAACGCTAATGCAAATAATAATCCCCCTCCCCACATAAGAAGCATAATAACCTGAGAATAAGACCATAATCTTCCTACTTTATCAAACATATCTGACCATTTAAATTTTGGTGTTGATAAAGGAAGCGCAGCAAATACTACTGCAATCAATAAAGAAGGATACGTGCTGATTAGTTCTGAAAATGGCAATATATTCAATCCATGGCTTCCTAAAAGCAAACCAAGGATTCCGGCAATAATACTTGCAGGCATAAACGACCGTTGAAATATTCCCACTTTTGCTCTCAGAAAAGTTCCAACCAGCAATAGTGCAGAAATGATACCAAAGTCGATTAAAATATCCCAAACATTAAACTCCATATTGTAACCCCTTTCATGTTGTTTTATAACACTATATCATTAATTTAGGAAAAAATAAACCAAAATATTTAAAAAGGAATTATTTTTCCTTAATTATAATATATTCTCCAAACTGGTATAATTATAATTACAAAGGAGGAATGAACTTTGGACTTAAAAGATAGATTAATAGCTATTCAGAATAATTTACCCCGTCAACAGCAAAGTCTGTGTAAATATGTTATTCAGAATATAGATGATGTATCAACAATGACGATTAATGAATTATCAAAAAACAGCCAGGTAGGGACAACAACCATCCTAAGGTTTATTGATAAAATTGGTTATAAAAAATATCCAGATTTTAAAAAGGACATCATCAAATATGCTTTCAATAATAAAAAAAATACATGGTGGCATTTACAAAAATCATTAGAGGAAATAGACGAATCAGAGAACTCCATGATGAAGGTTGGATATAGCAGCATACAAGATATTGAATCCATGTTAAGAGAGCTTGATTTAAAGCAATATACTCAATTTCTAAACATGCTCCTCCAATCAAAAAAGCTGTACTTTCTAGGCATGAGAACCTCGGTATCCATTGCGCTTTATTTTGAATTGATGCTTCGGGGAATCAGGGACAATATAACACAATTAAGCGGCAACAATGATTTCTTATATGATGAATCTTTAAAATTTCACCAAAATGATTTATTAATTGTAATTGCTTTGTCTCCTTACACAAAACAAAGCGTTGATTTTGTTAAATACTGCCGTAACCATAAAGACATCTCTATCGCTCTGATTACCGATATCGAAACATGTCCTATTATTCCTGATAGTGATGCACACTTAGTAGTCGGACAGAGTAAAAATCGCTACAGTATTATTCCTGCTATTGCTTTAATCGAATCACTCATCATTGACTTAGGAAAAAAAGATCCGGATTCTGTTGCTAAAATTTCAGAATTAAATAAGGTGCATCAAGATAATCATATTACTACAATGTAAATGAGCGGGTTGTGAAAACATCTATATAATATTTTTTGTGTTTAAAACTTAACTCCATTTTTTTATATCGATATTTTTCATAGTATAAAAAAAGAGCGTCATCTGTTAAAGTAAAAAATAAAGCTTATAAACACACTTCAAACAGTAGGTATTTTTGTTTTTCTCCCACTGATTGATTAGTTGAGCGGTTCAGGGAGTTAGCGCCTTTATCTCCTGACTAAATAATTTTATTCACTCTTTATTTTAAGGCAGAAGTTTTTGGACGCTCTCTGTAATAAAAGAATTGGTTTTTACTCAAATTAACAATATACAAGCAAAGCAGTACGTAACAGGGGTGTGCGTAAGATGAATGAATGGTACAAACTTGATAATGCGGGGAAAATGTTTCACGCTGTGTCTGAACAGACGAATTCTTCCGTCTTTCGGATGGCTGCGGTAATGAAGGAGCCCGTACAACCTGATGAGCTTCAGCACGCACTCGACGATGTTCTTAAGCGTCTGCCTATGTTTGCTGTAAAGCTCAGCAAAGGCGTGTTCTGGGATTTTCTTGTGGAGAATAAAGAAAAGCTTTTTGTGCATTATGAAAATCAATATCCATGCGCTCCCATTGACCCATTGGAAACAAATGGATTTTTAATGCGCGTTACTTATTATAAAAAAAGAATTGCTGTGGAATTTTTTCATTCTGTAACAGATGGCACTGGCGCTTTAGAATTTATTAAAGCACTTGTTTATCAGTATCTCGTTCATTTAGGGAAAGATGTAAGCTATGCAAGTACATTAATTGATATTCACGATGAACCCAGCTATTACGAAAGCGATGACAGCTATCAGAATTATGTTACGGATGAAAAACCCGAAAAATTTAAAGAAGCACCTTCCTATCAAATTCGCGGCGGAGCAATTGATCAGACAGTTGCCGTCCACGGAAAAATGAGTGCGGAAAAGGTACACCAGCTTGCTAAAGCGCATGGAACGACTATTACTGCGTTTATTTCAGCACTTCTTATTGCAGCTATTTATAAAGAGAGATTGAAATTCCGTGCTTATCAGGAGGAAATAAAAATCGCCATTCCTGTCAATTTAAGAAATCTTTTTCCTTCAAATACACTTCGTAATTTTTTTGGTGTGGTTAATATCGGGATGGCAGTAACAGAGAAAACAACTTTAGAAGAAATCATTACAGAAATATCAAAGCAATTACGGGAAAAAGTACGGAGAGAAAGCTTACAGCAAAGTATTAATGACCGGGTCAAATGGCAGACTAGACTGACAGCAAGGTTCATTCCGCTTCCGTTAAAATACCATGCCATACGTTATGGATATAGAAGCTTTAGTGAGCGTACCAAAGCAATGACGATGACAAACGTCGGAAAAGTACAGCTTCCAGAATCAATGAAATCACATATTTCACATATGGAACTCATTTTATATCCAACCAAGAAAAGTCCCATTAATGGTGCGATGATTGCAGTTGGCGATGAACTTGTAATCACATTTTCCAGAATGATTAAAGAAGCGGATATTATTCGTACCTTTTTCAGAGAACTTTCTAAGACATATAACCTGGAGATAGAGGTCTATTCCAATGACAGCAGGTGAAAACAATGCAACATTATTGCAATAATTGCAATACCTATACAAAACAGCAATATTGTCCACTCTGCAAGAATAAGCTTTCTCAGAAATCAGGAGACAATGAATATTATCCTATTTATGAAACCAAAGTCAAACGACGCCGTTTTGCGCAGCGGCTTGTCTTATTTGTTGCTATTTTTATTGTCAGTACCAGTATATTAATTAATTTACTGACTAACCCGGATAAATTATGGTTTTTATATGTGTTAAGCCCAGTACTATACAGTCTGTTAACCATAAATCATACCATTCTTTCCAGAGCGCACATTGGGTCCAAGGTGGTTCTTCAAGTTATTGCACTCTCTGTTATGCTATTTATTTTAGATGCAGCTTCCGGAAGCTCTAAATGGTCCATTCACTATGTTATTCCGTTTCTTGTTACGCTGGCAACGTTACTTGTAACAATCATTGTGCTGCGGAAACCTATGAAGTGGCGTGAATACATCGGTTATATGACTACGATGGTTATTCTCGGCTTCCTTCCTGTTATTCTGTTCTTAAGTTCGTGGTCCACTGTATTATGGCCAAGTGCTGCAACAGCTCTCTATGCTTTGATGACACTGATTGGTATGGTACTGTTTTCGGAAAAAACGATGAAAAATGAAATTGTTCGGCGATTTCATTTTTAGCATAAAGGCACATGCTGTCTCTTCATTTATCAGCATGTGCCTTGTTGTTTTATACTAGTACGTTACAATCTATTTATTCTTATTTCCCAATTCCTGCTGAATAACCTCAAATTGCTGTAGAGTTAAACCCGTCACCTGTAAAATAGCCGTTTGGCTTATCCCCTGCTCTAACATTTTGAGTGCCATTTGTTTTGCAGATTCCTTTAGTGCGGACTCCGTTTCAAGCCTTTTGCGTTCTGCTTCTTCTTTCTCCGCTTTCATTGTTTTCCTCTGTTCTTTTATTTCTTCTTTCTCCGCCTTTATTTCTTCATTCTCTGCTTTCAGCTCTTCTTTCTCCATTTTCATTTCTTCTCTTTGCTCTTTCATTTCTTTCATTTCCTGCTCTAACAACTCTCTATCCCGCTTCTTAGATTGCTCATCTAAAATTTGCTTCAAACGGATTTCATATTCCCGCCGTTCTTCTTCTGTACGGCTTAAATCTTCCCAGACCCGTATCGCAACATTTAACGTTTTATCGACCATCGCAATCTCCTCCAGTGGGAAGATGTCTTAACGCGCTGGCTGCTGCTGTTAGGAACGGTAGACCGACGAAAGAATCACTTCTATAATGATATCTATCAAGAAATGAAATTCAACCATATCGGTTAATGGATATTTCTGTTTCATCTCATATAAACGAAAGATATTATGAAAGGCGTCCGTTTCATCCAGCAGGTTAAAATGCATGATATTAATACTAATAACAGGGTACAATTCTTTATAGCTTTGCTCTTCTTTCAGCTGTTCCGAAAAAAGTCTCGACCAATAATACAGCGATCTTTTAATCATATTATACGCATTATTGATTTGAATTTCTATGTTGACCTATTCTTTATTCTCCGTCCTAATTAAGAGGTCTAAACTGGACTTTTTGTCCTCTTCATATTCGCCGCCGATTTCGATATTTTGAAAGTAAAGCTGCTGAATCGGGCTGCTTCCTGATTTGGCTAAAATGGCATTGAGAAAGACGACAGTGATATCCTTATTCTTTTCGTTTCCAAATAGTTGTTTAAAAGCATAGTCTACTTTTAAATCCATTAATTGAATATCCGGTATTCGATGCAGTGCTTTGTTAGTCCGCTCTTTTCTTCTTTGATATTTGTTGTATGACCTGGATTCTTCCTGTACATGCAGAGAGGGTGTTTCTGATGAGGAGTATACTTTTCGGAGACATATTCGGGGCATAAAAAACACATCCTTTTATTTTGATAAGGTGAGTTTCTGAGATGGCTATCTAAATAAAGTGCACAGAACAAACGTTCCTCAATCAAGTCCTTATTTATTTAATTTCCACAGATGGAATAGTCTCTTATTAACGTATGTTTCGCTTTCCCAAAGGCAAAACTAGTCATAACAGAATGGAAAAGGAGAAACTAAAAATGATCGCATTGCATACGAATTTGCCGGGTAAGCAAGGAGTTTTCCTAAAATTAAAGCTGTATTTAAAAGAGCTTGGATTTACGATAGCAGAAAATAGTAACTACCACGGATATTTTAATGGGCTGCTTTCCAGTCAGGCAGAGAGAAAACTATATTTGTATCTTCCCTACCGGGTGCTGCAAGAAGAACATAACCAGCCACCTGTTCAAATTGAATTTGGAAATCCTCAAATTATCCATCACGCTGACATTCGGTATTTCGATTCATTTCAAGCTTATCTTCATAAACCAGATTTATATGATTGGAAACTTAAGGGGGAACAGGCTGTGCAGCAGATTATCAACCATATCGATAACAATCTTTAGTTGAACTTTTCTTTTTCATCCAGCATACTTAAAGATAGATTGCATAAGGAGGAGCTTTATGTATCACTTTGTAGAAGAGCAAATTAAAAAGGCAGTGGATGATGGAGAATTCAATAATTTGCCGGGCAAAGGAGAGCGTCTAGATTTGCGGGATGAATTTGCAGGATTGCCCGAAGAAGTGAAACAATCTTTCCGTATTTTAAAACGGGCAGGCTATCTTTCTGACGAGCAGGAAAATCAGAAGCAGTATATATCGCATCACGACTTAATGAAAATAGCAACAGAAGATAAAATGCAGGCGGATTATACAGAGAAGCAGGCTGCATTTCAAACTTTAACCAAAGAACGAAAACTTGATAAAAGCCGTATTTTTCATAGATATGCAAAAAAGATCAGAAATAAACTGTTTCGCTAGAAGAGGGGTCAACCTGCTGTGGTTAATCCCTCTTTCTTTGTTTATATGATGCGCTCCATCTCTTTTAAAAGCTCATAAGCTCCCTCGGATTCGTTTGAACAAACAATCATCGTCTTCTTCTCATACGGATAATGAACCGCCCGGAAATTGACTCCCGGATCATAGCCCATTTGAATATGCTTTATAATGTTTTTATTGTCGTCTAATTCCATATAACCAGCGTAGCCGTAGAAGATGTTTTCTTCTGCATACACACATTCATGCGGCTGACACACCTGCTTCGTCATTTCTTCAGATAACAGCTGAAAGCTCTTCAAAGCCTTCCAGAACTTAGCCATATCAGCTACAGTAACATATGCGCCCCCATCCGGGCCGCCCTTAGCCGGAAGGGAATACATATTTGTTTTCCATTTGCCCTCTGAGTCTTCCATATAACCTAATGCTGTCCGTTCCGGCAAATCATCCATTTCAAAATATCCTGAATCGCTCATGTCTGCCGCTTTAAAAATATGTTCCTCTACAAAAGAAGAAAAACTGCAGCCGGCAACCTGTTCTACAATCAAGCCTAATAAAATATAGCCTGAATTATTATATTGAAAGGAATCACCTGGATGTTTCTGCATCCTTTTATGTTGAAAAAGCGGGAGAAAATCTTTTGGCGACCTGACTTTATACATTGGCAGATACTCCCACAGCTGCTCATAATCATCCATCTCTTCCTCATCAAAATAATCCGGCACACCAGAAGTATGCGTCAGTAAATGGTGAATGGTAATATTCTTATCAAAATAAGGAAACTCCTCCATTACACAATCATGCAGCTTTGTCGCAAAAGTTATTTTTCCCATTTCCACCAGCTTAGCTACAGCAACTGCAGTAAACAATTTGCACCCCGAGGCAATACCAAATCGTGTATCTGTCTGATTCTTTAGTTTCTCAGCTCGATTTCTATAGCCGCTGCTTCCTGTGATGACTTCAGCCTGTTTTTTAGCATAGAACGCTCCTGAAAAATGATATTTCTTTTGCGCTTCCATCAGTTTGTTCCGCTTATTTTCTATATTCATTTTTTGTCCCTCCTGAAATCTTTGTTTAATTATGATTTTAAAAGGGAGTCCGCTAAGATGTTCATACCATATAACGAATCATATGAGTTTCCTCCGTTCGTCTTAAGGTTAAGGTTAAGGTTATTATATACTTATTTTCTGAAAATTTAAAGAGGCGGCTGTTTCTGTTAACTTAACCAAAAGCATTTCTTTCTTGTTAATTCTTGTTTCGTAATAAAGTACAATATGTTGCAGCTCAAAAAATAACCAAATCTATGGTGGTTGAAACCTCATAAATTTGGTTATCTCTTTCATACATTTAATTAAAACAGCCCCAGCTGCTGTGAAGCCAGTCCATCAAATTCAATTCCTAACATCTGCTGCAGCTGCTTCGCGTTTCCAGCTGCATGTCTTCCAGAATTGTTGTTAAACAATACTATAACCTCTTCACATTGCTTTTCTAACCTTTTTACCTCTTCGGCTATCGTTGTTAATTCCTGCTCGTTATATTCATATAAATAACGGACCTTCCGCCAATTCACATTTCCCGAGTAATTCCAGCCGTGGACGTTTCTTCCGTGCAGCCGGATAATGACTTTATCTTTTACTGTCACAACAGGCACAAAAGGAACCGACTTTTCACCAGCCTGCGGTTCATCTGCAACAGTATGAATCCAGCCTTCTTGTTTCATAAATTGCAAGGTTTGCTGCTGAAATCTTTCCTCATACCAGGATTGCTGTCTGAACTCCAAAGCAACAGGAATATCCTTCATTTCCTTTTTACAATAGCGTAAATATTGCACATGCTCGTGTGTACAGTCAAACCACGGCGGGAATTGAAACAGCACAGCTCCCAATTTTCCTGCTTTTTGCAGCGGTACAATCGACTCCCTGAATGCTTGGAACATTTCTGCCTTCGTTTCAAAAGGGTTATCCTTTTCCTCCCGATCATGCCCGGTCATTCCCTGATAGGCTTTCACGATAAATTGAAAATTCTCCGGCGTCTCCCTCGCCCATTTTTCCATATTACGAATCGGCTGTACCGCATAGAAGGAGGAGTCTAATTCTACCGCCGGAAAATGACTGCTGTATTCCTGTAATTTTTCATGCGCTTTTGTATCATCTGCATAAATAGAATCGTGGTCTCCCCATCCCGTTAAGCCAATTTGAATCACTTTAAACACCTCTCTTACATTACTCTCTTACCTTCTTCATTTGATCCCGCCGCACCATATATTTAACAAATGGAATGATGATAATGGATAAAAATAAAATCCGAAACAGCTGAAACGAGGTCACCACCGTTACTTCCGCCTGAATCGAAGCAGCGATAATCCCCATTTGATCTACACCGCCTGGAACTACGCTCAGAAAGCTGGTCGCAAAATCCATAAAATAATGGGCCATCCATTCACTAATTAAAAAAGCCACGCTAATTAATATGACACACGAACCCACCGCATACACAATATGTGATTTCATTTTCCTCAGCTTATCCCGTTCTAATAATAAGCCTACATAAATCCCAATAAACAGCTGGGCAACATGCAGTAAATTTTCAGGCATCCTTGGGACCTGAATAGACAACAGATTGCATATCATGATAAAGAAAACAGGTCCTAATAAGTAGGCGGTAGGTACTTTGATCAGCTTGCAGGCCATTCCCACTATGTAGCATAGAATCAATAAACCAAATAAAATCAATGAATAGCTTTCTGTTGTGTTATCGGGGGCCGCACCACCATTATTACTGGAAACAATAAACGGAACCAATGTAATAATCGCCAGCAGCCGAATGACTTGATAAAACGTCACTACGGTTATATTCAAGGTTTTCTGCTCTTCCGCAAAGACGATTACCTGCTGCAATCCCCCCGGAGCACAACAAGCCATTGCTGTTCCAATATCCAGCCTCGCCCACTTTGAAACTGCAAAACTGACACCAATAAATAAAAGTAAAAAGATAATGTTAATAATAATCATCATTGGAAAATAATTTACCATATCCTGCAGCGCTTCTAATGTAAAAGCATAACCAATCGTATATCCGGCAATAACCAGTCCGATATTACGAAAAGTTGAATCCCAAACGATTTTCCAGGATGATTTTAATTGGAATAATAGTGTCACGATCATAGATCCAAGCAGCCAAGGCAGGGGCAGGCCAATTACGGTAAAGATAACAGCTCCAAAGAGACCAATTGCAATCGTTCTCAGGAATAAAAATATCATATAATTCCCTTCCTTCTTTCTCTATTATAACGTTTCTACACAAATACGAAAATCGATTATTTCGAATTTGGAAGTAAAATTGAAAAGAAATATAAAAAAGCAGCAGCTTTCCACTTCAAAGCGAAAAGCCGCTACTTTTTCCGGTTATATGCTCTTGTCTTTTTTTGTACTAACAAAATCAACTTATTAGTATATCCGTTTATTTAATAGTAATAACTACATCCTCACTAGCTCGAACTTGCTTCACATCCTGTTTATCTAAAGTTTCGATATCATTCATATTTGTAATTAGCATTGGTGTAACAGTACTTGAAGCTTTTTCGCTTACAACTGCTAAATCTATATCAACAAGGGGATCTCCTTTTTTCACTTTATCTCCTTCCTTCACGCGAACGGTAAATCCTTCTCCATCCAATGCCACTGTTTCTAAGCCAATATGGATTAAAATTTCTGCTCCATTTCCAGCCTTAACTCCTACCGCATGCTTCGTCGGGAATACTTGTACAATGTCTCCGTCAACTGGCGATACCACCTTGCCATTAGATGGTTTAATAGCAATTCCATCGCCCATCATTTGTTCAGAAAACACCGGATCAGGTACTTCCTCTAAAGGAACTATTTCTCCATCAACAGGCGCAAATAATTCTATTTCGTTACTTCCTTTCTTTTTAAAAAGCTTTCCAAGCATAATCTCACCCACCTAAGTTTATATTGATTTTATTTCTTTAAAACAATTTATTATCATGTAAAATATATTTATTCAACGCAAATGCTACACCGTCATTGTTATGATCTTTTGTTACAAAGTCTGCTATTTCTCTAACACTTGGTTGAGCATTCCCCATCGCAATACCCAGCTTAGCCTTTTTAATAAGTTTGACATCATTGAGTGCATCTCCTATTGCCATGACTTCATTCATCTCAATTCCAATTTGTTTACCAACAAATTCAATACCAGTTGCTTTATTTATACCTAAAGGATTTAACTCAATATTCGTTGGCAGTGTATTTGAGACCTCATATAGATTCGTTTCTGTTAAATATTTGCGAAGACGATCGGCTTCTTTCTCTGTGTCCAGCCGAATCCCAAATTTCAACCAGTTTTTATCCATATAATTGACTGGAAACTGATTTTTAAAGAGTTCTTTCGTAGTTAATGCCCAATACCTTAATTTTTTTGTTTCACAAAAGTGAGTAAGTCTTAATAAATGATTGGCAGAAAGAAAGTGCTGGGAAATCACTTCTTTTTCCATATTTAATATTTGTCCCCCATTTGCTGTAACAAAAAAATTATTCAGTTTTAATTCATCCGCGTATGGTTCTACATGGCTAAAAGGCCTGCCTGTGCTCAGAACGATTCTAATTCCCTGGTCTATACAAGCTTTAATAGCGCCTTTATTTGCACTGGATATTTGTTTATTCGTATCTAAAAGTGTTCCATCCATATCAACAGCAACAAGTTTAATCATACTGCATACACTCCTAAAAAGGGACAGTCTTTTCTTTCTTCATCAAGCATCCTGTTCTGGTAAATCTTTTTTAATTTTTTCAGAGATACGGAATGCTCTTTTAGCTTGTTCTTCAGCAATAATGTTTCCTGCACCTACATACCTTTCCGGAAGCAGCATACCTTTGATTTCATCCTTAGAAAACATTTGGTTTACATCCTTATCTTCTAATAAAGCATCTACAAATGAACTTCCCTCTGTCTGCACTTGTATCGCTTTGTTGTAAACAACCGTATGTGCTTTATCCTTTCCAAGCTTCTTTGCTAATTCCATCATAATAAATTCACTATTATCTAACCCTTTATTCAGAGAAGCATTTTCCTTCATTTTATTTACATGAACAGAAATCCTTTTCGTCAATTCTTCTGTCCGTAAAACCACTTCTGTAATTAATTCTATTGCTTCTTCCAGTGCAGCATCAAACACCATATACTGGCTGCTATCAGCTTCATAGGGCCTTGCAGCAGCATTTAAACAAAGCTGTGGAAGCGTATAGAGTTTTTGGGCGTTAGCGATAATCCCTTTTGACAGCTTGGGATTAATTTTATGCGGCATCGTGCTGGAACCAATCGTACCACTTTCAAAGCTTTCGGAAACTTCTCCGATTTCTTCAATAGATGTAGAATATACTTCTTCAGCAATTTTATGAAAACCATTTGCTAATAAAGCAAGCGCATGAATATACTCCGTTTTATGACTCGTTATATTTCTTGACGGTACCGGCATGGTATTCATATTTAACAGTTTAGCCACTTCTGATTGCAGTGTTATCCCCTTTTCTCCAAAGGTATTAAATGAACCGACAGCTCCACCCATCATTACTTGAAACGTCCGTTTGGCCGCTTCGGATAATCTCTCTATCGAATCAATCGTCTCACTAATCCACACAGAAACTTTGTATCCGTACGTAATGGGAATGGCATGTCTTCCATGTGTACGTCCAGACATTACTGTATTTTTATGTTTTTCTGCCAATTCTCCTAAATGAGATAAAATATCAGCAAGTACGTTCATTACGCGATCATGTATTTTTGATGTAACTAATAGCTGTGCAGTTTGTTGAATATTTTGCGTTGTAACCCCATAATGCACGTACTTCCCGCTTTCTTCATGACATGCTTTAATGAAAACTTTTAAAAAGGGTACAAAGCCATGTCCAACACTTTCTTTTAATCGTTCCATCTCTTCTAAATCTATATTTTCTATTCGCGCTGCTTCATTAATATTTTTTGCTGCTCTTTGAGGAATGATGCCCAATTCTCCTTGAGCAGTTGCTAAAGCTGCTTCAACGTCCAGCCACGATTGATACTTTTGGTTGGAATCTAATAATTCTCTTATCCCGTAATCATACATTGTTTTTGTTTTGGAATCATATAACGCTCTCATACTTCCTGCTCCCTTATGCTTTATTTTGAATATAGTTTTTCATCCACTGCATTTCTGACAAATTCAACGTGTGGTCCAAATACGACATGAATATGATTTTTTTGAGCCATAAAGGAGCCGGATGAACCAGAATCTTTTAATCTTTCCAGGTCAACTTTTTCATCGTCATATAAGTCTACTCTTAATCGGGTAACACAATTGTCTACATTCTTAATATTTTCTTTTCCGCCAAGTCCTTCAATAACAATTCCCGCAATTTCAGGGTATCGTTTTTCTTTTAATAGACTCACATTTTTAATTTCTGCTTCACGTCCAGGTGTTTTTAAATTCCATTTTGTAATCGCAAACCGGAAAACAAAATAGAATACAATAAAGTTTACGATACCTAAAAGAACAAGCTGGTACCAATTCGTTCCTTCATACAATAAGCCAAATATACCAAAGTCAAATATCGTACCCCGGATGTAGCCGATTGAAATATCTAGAAAGTTTAATGGTAACGCCATAATACCACTTAATATGATATAAACAACAAACAACAAAGGAGCAATAAATAAGAATGAGAACTCAAGCGGTTCCGTTACATTCCCTAAGAATGCTGTTAATACGACTGTCAGAATAGTTCCTTTAGCAATTGTTTTATTTGATGCAAAAGAGGTATGATACATTGCTAAACCGATGGCCGGAATCCTAAACAAGGTAATCAACATCTGACCAGACGCCAAATACTTTACTAAATCAGGCATTAAGCGATCCCATGCTTCATGCGATGGACCTAAATCAAATAAAATCTTATTTGTAGCATTTAAAATACCAATATAATTTTGACCGTCAATCAGGTAAACGCCTCCCGCTTCCGAAAAACGAACAACAGAAGCAAGTACGTGATGGAGTCCAAAAGGAATTAATGCACGATGCGCAAACCAATAAGCGCCGACGCCAAAATGCTGGTTCATAAATATAAATGAAATACTTAATAAAAATTGAGTAAATAATCCCCAGATAACAGGGATAATCAATCCGACTGGAATCATCACCAAAAATGTAATGATTGGAACAGATTTTTTTCCGCCAAAGAAAGCAAATGCCAGCGGTAATTCTAATCTATAGAAGCGATCCGCAATTTTGGCAGCTATTAAACCAGCGATTATCCCTCCAAAAGCATCAATTCGCAAGGTTTGAATTCCTAATACGACGCCTTGTCCTACTTGCGACATCGTTTCGGGATCTTCAGCTAGTGTGCCTGTCACTGTCAGATATACATTCATTACAACAAGCATGGTTAAATAACCTAATACAGAGGCAAATACAGCGATTCCTTTTTCATTCTTCGACATCCCGTATGCGACACCCATAGCAAAGAGAAGCGGTATATTTTCAAAAATAATTGCTGTAATATCCTGCAAACTATGAATAGCTGTTTGGACCACCGTATTATCTAAAAAAGGTAATCTCTCAATCATATAATCCTGTCCTAAAGCTCCACAAATCCCCATAAGCATCCCAACAGGTGCCATTACACCAATCGGTAATAACAAAGATCTTCCAAACTTTTGAATTGTATCTTTAACGTTATTTAATTTCATACCTTCTCTTCCTTCCTTATTTCTTAAACTAAGTGTAGAATTATATCAGGGGTATAACAAGGAAGTTTTTCAATAGAAATCTATTCAAAAAATTACCCCTCATTTTAAAATGGACAGGCCTAATTAACTTTCACCTGTGCTTTTAAAAGAAGAAAGAACCAATATACTTTTTGAAGATACTTCATGAGGAGGAAAGGAACTATGGACTCACTTGATTTAAAATTACTTAATCACCTTCAAGAGCATGGTGAGATTGATTTATCAAATACAAAAGCTTTCAATCGAAGCGAGGGAAGTATTTATAGAAGAATTGATTTAATTAATGCCTATTTAGCCAAGCATCAGCAGCTTGTCCCTAAAAACCACAAGATTCAAAGTAAGATGACGTATAAAGAATATATCCAAATCGTTCAAAATATTCCTTTTTATGAATATGTCCCATCACAAAAGGAGCGATTATCTTTTATTATTGTGCAATCCCTTTTAAAAGAAGTTGTCAATACCTCCAGATTATATCAGCATTTAGGATTAAGTATGAGCACCAAGAAAAAAGATAACCGTCATTTGACAAATCAACTAAAACAAGCAGGGCTTTCCAAAGAAATTGTTCGTAAAAAAGGGATTCGTATTACTGGTCAAGAAACCCTAATTCGTATAGAAGGCACAAAAATTTTAGTCAAACTATTTGAGCTGGATGAGAATAATACGTTATATCTTCGGCAAGCTAATAATCCAATGGAAGTATTAATTTCAGAATACGTTTTAACCGAAACAAATTTTATTCACAGCCAAGTTAAAAATATGATTGAAAATATAATCCATCAACAGAATATAGAATTATCTTATCCTTCTAAGAAGTTTATTTTTCTATATGTAATGATTGCACTTTATAGAAATCATCTAGGTTACTATGAAAATAAAAAAGTTCATACAAGCCTGACCTTCTCGTCACCATTTAAATTGGTTGAGCATTCAACGGAGAATCAGGTTATGAATCATATATTATTCTCTTTGGATACCATGAACAGGGAAAATAACGTATCTATTCAAATCCGGTGGCTGGAAGAAAAAATAATACAATTTGTTTCCGGCATTCAATCAACTATTATTACAGATATATATTCGTACCATGAATTATTCCAAGAAATATACCAGTTCATCTTTAAATGTATACTGCGTTCCGATTATCACTTTGATTTTTATGATAATAAGCTGGATCAAACTGCAGAGAAATTTCCAAATTTATATCATTTAATTGAACAAGATTCATTTATTTCCAATGAGCTTCAATTATCTTCAGATCAGATAGCAACACTCACGCTTATTTTCCGAAAACATATTAATGAAAATAAAATCTTGGGTAGAAACACAAAAAGAATTATCGTTGTTACGAATTCTTCCATCGAAAAAGCAGATTTTTTTGGAGCTTCCCTAAACCATTTTTTAGATATTAAAATTGTTAAAATACTACACATTAACGAATTACATGAATTAGCTAAACTTGATTATGACTACGTTCTTACTTTTTCCAACCGGATTGCTACGCTTATTGAGGAACAAGGATATACATGCCTAAAAGTAAAATTCTATATGAATGATGAGGATATTAATAAGCTGTTGGACATCGGTTTTTCCAGCAGTTCACGCAGAAAAATACTAGCTGATGATATTGTGCCTGCTTTGCAAAAGAAAACAGCTGAGGAAATGAAAGAGTTCTTGATTAAAAACTATCCTTCTCACTTTCTGTAAGAGTAACCTGCATCGCTTATAGAAAAATATTTATACATACTTTTTTATATTTGTGGTTTGATTATTTTTAAAATGGGTATTATGATTTTAAATAAATTTCTTTTACAGAGATTGGAAAGGGTGAATATTCATGAAAAAAATGTTACTTCTATGCCTGACACTGCTTCTTTCCATTACTTTAGCAGCCTGCGGGACAAGTGATGACAGCAACACAGAAGATAATGCAGCAAATGATTCAAACTCAAATGAGACCGCAGAAGATAATAATGAGGATACAAATTCAGAAGGGGAAAACGAAAACACAGATACGAATGACAACACTGACACAACAGAGAATAAGGATGATTTAGACTTAACAAGTGTGTCGTTAAGCGCGGAAGATGCTATGGACGCCTTTCTTGAACATTTCCCTGGTTCAAGTCTTTCTTCTATTCAGTTGGATGAAGAAAATGGAGAGCTTGTTTATGATATAGATGGTTATGATGATTCGATGGAATACTCTGCTGAAATCGATCAAAGTGGTGATGTTATAGCAGAAGAAAGGGAACAAATAGAATCAGATGAACAGTATAACGAATTAGTACTCGGCGATTATATCACTGCTGAAGAAGCACTATCTATAGCTTCCGAAGCTTCCGAAACAGAAGGCATAACCGCAAGAGGCTGGTCCTTAGAATTTGAAAACGGCAGCCCGGTATATGAAATCAATTTTGAAGATATGGGGTCCCAAGAAGTAGATGTTTATATTGACGCAGAGTCAGGAGAACAGCTGCACGTAGAAGTAGATGATTAATGGTTTTAGAAAGCAGGCTAAGCCTTGGGCTTGAGCCTGCTTTTTCACGTCCATCCTGAACCCTACAAACATCATCTTAAATACATTCGTTAAAATACTTTTCGCTGGTAAATAAATTGGCTGACTGTCCATGACAAGATATATAAACTGATGGCGATAATTGCACCGCTAAGATAAAGTGTTAATGTTGAAAAGCCTGCTAGAAATTGAATGATTACTGTGAAATTTTCGGTCACAAAGGGTACAATAAAGGATAAGGCAAATGAAAATACGAGAAATCCAATCATAATTGCGGTTCCTATATAACCAGGCCTCAGTATATAAAATAACGGAAAAGTGAAAGCAGCAAAAATGAAGAATAACCCCGCACCAATCGCCATATCCCTTATTGTATAGTTATAATTAAAGATATATAGAATGATACCAGCTGCTCCGATTGATAAAATCATAAATAGCACTGCTCCAAGATATTTTGCAGTAACAATCTCTTTTCTTGTGTATGGAAGCGAGTTCCATAATATATTTATTTTTGTCTTTTCTTCATTTATATAAGCATTGAGCGGCAAAAAAATACTCGCCACCAAAAAAATAAAAAATGGACTGAGCTGTCTGGCAAAGATGGCATAAAAAACAACTATAGCAACAGATACAAGCAGCTCCCATTTTTGTATAATTAAATCCTTTTTTATCAAATTAAGCATATTCATGACTCCATTCTTTCAAGTTTATTGATAATGTACAAGGTATCAGAATACTTTTCGCTGATAAATAAATTGGCTGACTACCCAGGATATCAGATATAAACTAATGGCAATAGCTGCACCGCTAAGATAAAGTGTAGAGGTTGATAAACTTGTTATAAAATCCGTAATGGTTGTAAGGTGTTCTGCTAAAAACCGAAAAACTGGCGGTAACATAATGGTTGAAGCAATAAATCCAATAAAAGCCGCTATAAAAATATACTCTGCCTTTAAGAAATAAAATAATGGAAAAGCAAAGGCCGCAATGAGACAGAATAACCCAGCAGCAATTGCCATATCTCTCATGGTATAGTCAAACTGAAGTACATATAGAATAACTCCTGCCAGAATAATGGATAGAATCATATATACAATTGCCCCAATATATCTGGCAGCAACGATTTCTTTTCTTGTGTATGGCAAAGAGTTAAGAAGAATATTTGTTTTAGATTGATGATCAAAGATATATGCATTCAAAGGAATAAAAACAGCCGCCATCAGGAAAATAAACGATGGGTGTATATCCTTAATGAAAATAGCAAAGATCATAATAAGGGGAACAAGAAAGCCTATTTGCGTTTTCTGTATAAAAACATCTTTTTTTATCAGGTTAAACATTTTGCTTCTCCGCTCCTTTTGCATAGAACATAATATCTTCTACAGTAGCAGGTTCCATAGCAACACGATCTCCAAGTACCGCCTTCACTCCAGCTACATCATTTGTTAAAGCTGTGAATCCATAGGAGGAACGCTCTATCTTGATAAACATTTTTTCTACATCCCGATTGATGACATCCATACTTCCTTTAACTAAAGCATAACGATTCTGTACATCTTCTATGGAATCATTAAACAGAATTTTTCCCTTTTGAATAAACGTAATATAATCGGCAATCCGCTCTAAATCACTCGTGATATGCGTAGAAAAGAATAATGTTCTTCTTCCATCTTCCATGATCTCCTGCAAGATATCCAAAAGCTCTCTCCGGAAAACGGGATCTAACCCTGCAGTCGGCTCATCCATCATAATAAATTCGGCATCATGCGATAATGCCATTGCCAACGAAGCTTTCATCTGCATCCCTTTGGAGAAGGTTTTCATTCCTTTATTTAAAGGCAATTCAAACTTCTTGATATAATCGAAAAACTGCTTATCATTCCAATTTTTATAAGCTGGTGCAACAATCCGCCGGATATCTTTTAAATTTAAACTTTCGTAAAACACATTGCTGTCATAGACAAAGCCCATCCGCTCCTTGATTTCTTTTTCGTTGCTGGCATAATCCAGTCCAAATACATTGATGTCTCCTGCATCAGCCTTTAACAAATTCATCATCAGCTTCATCGTTGTTGACTTCCCAGCTCCGTTGGCTCCGATAAAACCAGTTACACAACCTTGTCTGATTTGCAAATGAACATCTTCTAAAGAAAAATCTTTAAAGTGTTTGGTTACCCCTTTGAATTCTACTACATTTTTCATATTTTTCACCCCTTCATTAAAATTCGTAATAACTTAATCCGATTCATTCCTATCCATGAACTTCTGCTTTCAGGATCATTTCTTTATTTACTTTTCTTAAAAATAAAACTCCAGATATCCGCAAACACACATAAAATTACCGAAATCAAACACAGAAAAGTGGCGAAATTAAAAAATGGATAATCATAAAAATGGAAATACTCCGTAAATAACTTCGCGTTTAAGATTCGGTTGATGAAATCTGTATCACGAACCTTCGGCTCCCAGCCAGTTCCATCCAAAAGCATAAAAATAATTTGGGCAAGGAGAGAACCTCCTATAGTTATTAACGTTTGTTTCCCTGTTCCCTTTGTTTTTTCAGCCTTCTCCGTCATTCGAATTCCCCTTTAGATAATTCTTATATGATAACTAATATTGTGTATATACTATATTTACACTATATACAATATTAAACCATCTTTTTATTATCTTTTCAACTGTTAAAATGATTTTTCCATAAAGAAAACTTGGCAAGCCAAGCCTAAAAGGCGTAAGATTGCCTTAGTTACGCTTATACTTGGTACCTAAAAATTTTTACTATGTCGAAATTCTTCTTCGCTAAAATTTTATACTTTTCTAAAGTGCAAAAAAAAAGACCTCAGCTTTATGCTTAAGATCTCTAATCCGTATCTCTTCAAGATTTACTATAATTTTTAAAAAGCTTTCCGCTGATAAATCATTTGGCTAAATAGCCAAGAAGCTGCATATAACATGATAATGATACCCGCACTGCTTATATAAAGCGCAGGGGTGGACGCACTGGAGAGAAATTGAACAATGGAAGTCAGATGCTCTTCTAAAAATGTCATTGTCACCTGGCTTAAAACAACCACCAAAACAAATCCTATCACAATCGCCGTTCCAATATGTCCCGGCTTCAATAGATAGAACAACGGAAACGCAATTGCAAACAAAGTAAGTGTAATCCCTATCCCAATTCCAATATCCGCCCATGTAAAAGCACGATTAAACAATGAAAAAAGGACAATTGCTATGCCGATAGATACTGCCATATAAAAAATCGCACCAATATACCTAGAAGCAATAATTTGCGTGCGTGTATACGGTAATGAATTCAACAAAATGTTGGTTTCTACCTTTTCATCATATGAGTAGGCATTTATCGGAATGAAAAATCCCGCAAATACAAAAATGAAAAAGGCAGGTAAATGGGTTCCTGCAAAAATAAAGAAAAGAATACATGGAATAAATAAATATAGCTGAGATTTCTGTATAATCAAATCTCTTCTAATTAAATTAGTCATACGGGTGGTCTGCTCCTTTCATATAGAACATGATTTCTTCTAAGGATGCTTCTTCAATCACAACATGCTTGCCAAACACTTCTTTTACAGTTGCTACGTCCTTTGTCAACGCCTGAAAACCGTTTGGAGAACGTTCTATTTTTATAAAATAAGCTTCCGTATCTGCGTCTAGCAATTCGGTGCTTCCCTTCACTACCGCATATTGTTCTTGCAGCTCATAAACTGGTTTATCAAAAAGAATTTCTCCTTCATCAATCAAAACTATATAATCAGCAATCCGGTCCAGATCGCTGGTGATATGTGTCGAGAAGAGAATCGTTCTTTTCCCGTCTATCATTACTTCCTGAAAAATATCTAATAGCTCCCTGCGAGATGTCGGATCCAGTCCTGCTGTCGGCTCGTCCATAACAATCAACTCCGCATCATGCGAAAGAGCCATTGCAATGGAAGCTTTCATCTGCATTCCTTTGGAGAATTTCTTCATTGGCTTATTTAAAGGAAGTTCAAACTGGTTCACGTACGCTTTAAATTGCTTTTGGTTCCAATGCTTGTATGCAGGTGCCACAATCCTGCTGATATCCTTCAGGTTCAAGGATTCATAAAAGATATTGCTGTCGTAAACAAAACCGATGCGATCTTTTATTTCTTTTTCATGGCTGGCATAATCCAGTCCAAATACGCTCACTTCCCCATTATCCGGCTGCAGCAGATTCATAATGAGCTTCATTGTCGTTGATTTGCCGGCGCCATTTGCCCCAATAAATCCAGTTACATATCCTTGCTTTATTTGTAAATCCATATGATCTATCGTAAATGCTTTCAACGATTTAGAAACATCATGGAGCTCTATCACATTTTCCATCCCCATCACTCCTCATACAACAGCTTTAATAATTCCTGCAGTTCTTCATAAGGCAATCCGATTTCCTTACTATTCGAAATAACCGCACTCAGCTGCTCTTCAATCACTCTTAATTTCTTCTCCCGGATAACATCTAAATTTTGCTCCGCTACAAACGAACCTTTTCCGACAATGGAATAGATGAACCCTGACTTCTCCAACTCTTCATAAGCCCGCTTTGTTGTAATAACACTTATTTTTAAATCCTTAGCCAGCTGTCTGATGGAGGGCAATGCATCGCCTTCTGCCAGTTCACCTGAAAGAATTGCTGTTTGAATTTGCTTTAATATCTGCTCATAAATCGGCTCTTTAGAGCTGTTTGATATGATAATTTGCATGTCTATACCTCATTTTTCTGATTGTATATCTTCATTATACACAATACAAAAAGTATTGGATAATCTCGTAATGCTAAGCTCCAAGAACGTCGTTTCATTTAGAAAATTTGGGAGAGAGTAATTTTATTCGCTGCAGGATAAGTAAAAATGATGATGAATCAGTCTCTTTTCAACACACTTGAAAAAAGCAGAAAAACCGTCTGCATCACTATGATAACTATACTAAGAAGGGTAATAAAATTATAGATATCAGATGTGTAAAAGTTGAAAATATCGGTAAACCATGCTGACTCCATGATACTGTCCCGAATTCGCATCAAAAGCGAATTATCATCACGCAAATTCGGGCTCCATCCTGCCCCATCAAAAATAACAAGCAAGATTTGTATTCCAATCAAAACACCTACAGTATTTAACCAGTCGCCCAGTGCTTTATGTTTTGACGTTTTTTTCATTAGAACACTTCCTCTATCAGTGTATATATACGATATAAACAATATACACGTATTAAACCATCTTTTTATACTTTTTTCAACCATAGAAAAAGACCAGGAATTCTCCTGGCCCTCACATTTCTTTTTTTCAAGCTGTAAAAAAATGAAACACCATTACAAGCAAAACGATTCCTGAAATCTCGTGGTCTCAAATTAATGATTATATCTCGTGTTAAATACTTAAATTTTCGGGGATTTTTACAGGAGAGTTAGTCATTCCGGCGTTTGTTACGAATTATACAATAGTGGGAATACGGTGATTCCATCCTTCTGATTTAGACGATGAAATAAAGGTTTCATGTTCTTATTGATTGAACTTTTGTGGGGAAGTTAATGTGATTACGGTTATATCCGTATAATCTCGCAAGGCCGCAGCTCAGCAGTATATTCTGCTGAGCCGATTAGCACTTACGCTTACTTTTGCCTGCATCAGCAACTATTCTTCCAGCTTAAACACTCTTGTCGCCTCGACAGCTTTTTGCCATCCTTTATATAATTTTTCACTTTCATTATTATCCATTTTATCCTCGAATGTTTTCTCTACTTTCCATTGCTTCGCGATTTCCTCCTGGCTTTCCCAGAAGCCGACAGCTAACCCAGCCAGATAAGCGGAGCCAAGCGCGGTTGTCTCCTGAATTTCAGGGCGTTCTACAGTGACGTCCAAAATATCGCTTTGGAACTGCATTAAGAAATCATTTTTCACAGCTCCTCCGTCTACGCGCAGGGTTTTTAATTCAATATCTGAATCTGTCGCCATCGCTTCCATCACATCTCTGGTCTGATAAGCCAGTGACTCTAATGTCGCGCGGATAAAGTGCTCTTTTTTTGTTCCTCTTGTCAAGCCAAATACGGATCCGCGAGCTTCACTATCCCAATATGGCGTTCCTAAACCAACAAAAGCAGGTACGACATAAACACCATCTGTTGTTTTGACCCGTGTTGCAAAATCTTCACTTTCCGGACTTGATTCAATCATTCTTAAACCGTCCCGCAGCCATTGAATAGCAGAGCCAGCTACAAAAATACTTCCTTCTAACGCATAGGTTACTTTTCCATCAACGCCCCAGGCAATGGTTGTTAATAATCCATTTTTTGATTCAACTGGTTTTTCTCCTGTATTCATTAGCAAGAAGCCGCCGGTCCCATACGTATTTTTTGCCATTCCCTGTTCAAAACAAGCCTGCCCAAATAAAGCAGCCTGCTGATCACCGGCAATGCCGGCAATCGGAACTTCCTCACCAAAGAAATGATAGGATACGGTTTTTGTATATTCCTCAGAAGATGGACGTACTTCTGGAAGCATCGATTTCGGTACATCTAAAATGTCTAGCAGTTCTTCGTCCCATTCTAAATCATGGATATTAAACATCAGTGTTCTGGCAGCATTAGAATAGTCTGTCACATGAGTTTGTCCGCCTGAAAACTTATAAATAAGCCACGAATCAACTGTTCCAAATAACAAGTCTCCTGCCTCCGCTTTTTCTCTTGCACCTTCTACATTATCCAGAATCCATTTAACCTTGGTTCCTGAAAAATACGGATCAATCAGGAGTCCTGTCTTCTCCCGGAATGTGTCCTCATAGCCTTGTTCTCTTAACTCCTTACATATAGGCTCTGTCTGACGGGATTGCCAGACAATCGCTTTATAAATTGGACGTTTCGTGTTTTTGTCCCACACGATTGCGGTCTCACGCTGATTGGTAATTCCAATCCCCTCTATTTGATTCGCTTCAACACCTGTTTTATTTAAGACTTCTGCGATACAGCCTAATACAGATGTCCAAATCTCATTGGCATCATGCTCTACCCAGCCTGGTTTTTCAAAGTACTGTTCAAATTCTTTTTGTGCGGTATCGATAATTGCCCCTTTATTATCAAATAAGATCGCACGCGAACTCGTTGTTCCTTGATCAATTGAAAGAATATATTTCTCTGCCATCCCTGTTTCCTCCGTTTATTCATTTAAAATTCACCTGTTCCAAAAGTTCAGGCGTAGTGATTCCATTTATTGCATACCCTAAAATGCTATCTTCTATTCTTATTTATGAGACAGCATGCTTATCTCGATGCTGTTCAGTTACAAAAGCTGTTGCCAGAATAATGGCTACTACAGCAGACATGATCCAAAAGCTTGCACCCATATTTCCATCAAAAAAAGCATGATAGAAAATGGCACCGTATACACCACCGATAATCGGACCAATCACAGGTATCGGTGAATAACTCCAATCCGATCCGCCTTTGCCTGTAATCGGTAAAATAGCATGTGCAATTCTTGGACCCAAATCTCTGGCCGGGTTGATTGCATAACCGGTCGGTCCTCCCAGAGACATCCCAATCGCAACAATTAGTAAACCAACAACTGCCGGATTTAATCCTTCTGTGAATTCGTTTGCACCAATAAATAATAAGCCCATAACCAAAACAAATGTCCCGATTATCTCACTTACTAAATTGGATGGATAGCTTCTCACAGCTGGACCTGTCGCAAATACTCCCAGCTTCGCCCCTTTATCTTCCGTTTCTCTCCAATGTGGAAGATACTGAAAGTAAACAATCATTGCGCCGATAATAGCTCCGAGTATTTGACCAGATATATATGCCGGCACCTTTGCCCAAGGAAATTCGCCAATTGCAGCAAATCCTAATGTTACCGCAGGATTTAAATGGGCATCGGAGATATTCCCTGCCGCATAGACTCCCATCGTCACACCTAAACCCCAGCCTATTGTAACCAATACCCAGCCGGCGCCTGCAGCTTTCGATTTTTTTAATTCTGTGCCAGCGACAACTCCTGCCCCTAAAATGATTAGAATCATTGTCCCAAGCAACTCAGCTGCAAATTCAGACATGTTTATATCCCCCTTGTTAAATAGAATGTTCTATTGATTTTCAACAAGTATGAAGTAAAAATGACAAATAAAAAAGTCCACACAGATACAACCGTCCCTTCTCTCACGAAAAAACGATTTACTGTGTGAACTTTATCTCCGACACAATCCTTAACTTGTCATCCAATACCTTATAACAAAATTAAAACGCTGTCAATAATTTCAATTTTTATATTTGGCAGGCATCATCATTATGTTAATTAAACGCTATCGTCATTTGTCCCAAGTAAATCGCTTTTGATTGGTCTTTTCCGTCTTCCTATCATACATTTCTGTATAATATCTTATTTCATAAGGATTCCCTATAATTTAATAACCATTCACATTTTATGAAACCTTTAAGCAACAGACTTGTATTCCTTTTCATTTTACCCTAATTCAATAAATTAAAAACGCTCCTGCTTTCCTTGAAGAAAGGCAAGAACGTTTTTTACTTTTATTTCTATATTCATCAATACCTGTAGATTTCTTAATTGACGCAAATTACTGCCTTCAGCTACTCTTTTTCATCCCGATTGTCTGACTCCAAATCGGCTTCATATAAATGACTGCGGATTTTAAAGAACTCAAAGGCATGCGTCACAAATACTTTAAGAAGTGCGTAGCCGGGGACAGCTAACAGAATACCAACGACACCAAATAAATTCCCAGCCGTCAGAATAATAAAGATAATCGTAATCGGATGCACACGGAGATTTCTTCCCATAATCTGCGGGGAAATAAATTTCCCTTCAATAAGCTGTACAATGGTCCATACAATAATCAGCTTGATTACCATAAATGGAGAAGTCACAACTGCAACAATCAATGCTGGAGTAATCGCAATTGCTGGTCCGAGGTAAGGAACAACATTTGTAAAAGCAGCAATTAACGCCAACACCGGCGCGTATTCCAATCCAATGATGGTAAATCCGATATACATCAGTACACCTATACAGAAAGCAACAATAATTTGTCCGCGAATAAAACTGCTGATTTGATGATTCATTTCTTTCAAAATCACGTAGGTCGGTTTTCTCATGGAGACTGGTAAAAATTCAAGAAAATAGTGTGGCAGCTTTTCCCCGTCCTTCAATAGATAAAATAAGATGAATGGCAGCGTGACAATTGCTAAAACAATCTCTGTGACGGCACCGATTACACTGCCAATATTGGAAAAGGCGCTGTTCACTAAATCAAGTGAACGGTCAGATAACTGTGTAGCAAATCCTTGCAGATCAATATATTCTACTAATTGAAATTGATTAATGAAATTCCCGCCAATAAAATTATTTACCATTTTTTCAATATCTGAAATAAACGGCGGCAGGCTTGTTATGAAACTTGTAATCTGCTCTCTTAAAAAAGGAAAGACAGAAATGATTAAAATCGTTAAAATTCCAGTAATAACCAGATACAGCATAAAGATAGAATAAATCCGCTTCACATTTTTCTTTTCTAAATAATTAACGATTGGATTTAATAAATAATATAAAATTGCTGATAAAATAATCGGCAGCAATACGGTTTTTAAAAGTACAACAAATGGTGTGAATACAAAGGAAATATGCGTGAAAATAAGTATGTTTAAGCCAATCAACAATAAAATGACTAAAAACACAACGAAGCGGTTATTTAAGAAAAAACGTTTAAATAAATCTATTTTATCGTTAACGGATTTCAATGCAGCACCTTCTCTTTTCCCCATATTTCTAAGTTACTCCTATTATATCGCAAAAACTGACAGGAATCTCTACCCAGCTCACCATTTTTTGCATATTTAGATACGTTAAAATTTTAGTAAACGTTTTTCATGGAGGCGAATAAAACGCAAAAGTTTTTTGATGGGCGAGTAATCCCAGTCCCATCCTCATCTTATCAAAGGCATTCACCGAATTGGTTGATGAATGCCATCATGCCTTAATCCCCATTCTCTAAAACTACCAGCTTTTCATAGGCGTGTTGTCTTTCACTATCTTTATTTTCCTTCTGCTCTTGTAACCTTTGCAGTTCTTCTGCATCAGCTATTCCTGCCATACGCAGCTCTATCGCATAAATTTCCGCTTCTAACGCTTCAATATGCTGTTCCAGCTTCTCTATCATTATTGACGGGTCTTCTATGGTTCTATACGATTTTTTCATTTTTTTATCTGTTTTTTTGTCAGAGGAAAAGACCGTTTCTTGCTTTTCCGATAATTGTTCTTTCCGCTTTTTCTTTGCCCAAGAATAATTCCCCAGATACGTTGATATTTGTTTGTTTTCTATCCAATACAGATAATCAAATTGTTTATCTAAAAAGTAGCGGTCATGGCTGACAGCAATCAGACTTCCTCCAAACCCTTCCAACGTCTCCTCTAATACTTCTCTGGAATCAATATCTAAATGGTTCGTCGGTTCATCCAGTATAAGCGTATTGATGTCCTGATGCATCAGCTGTGCTAAGCGCAGACGCATTTTTTCACCGCCGCTCAATTGTGTAACTTTACGAAAAACATGCTCTCCGTAAAAAAGAAACTTTGCCAGAATATGTCTTGCCTTTCCCTCCGTAACGGAAATTGCTTCACGAAAGGTTTCAAGCACCGTCTGATTCGGGTCAATATCATGAAATACATGCTGTGACAGGTAACCAAATTTCACATTGCTGCCAATCATGACTTCTCCACTATCTGGAGATACATTACCGAGCATCAGCTGAATCAGCGTTGATTTTCCTGTCCCATTTTCCCCAATAATGGCAACACGATCCTGATAACGAATATGCATAGATACATAATTAAAAAGCAGTTTTTCTCCAAATTGCTTCCGCACATCGGTCATCACAACTACATCTTTACCGCTTCGACCCGAGCTGTCTAATTCCATTTGCATCTTTTTTCGGTTTAGCCCCGGCTTATCTATTTTTTCCATTCGCTCCAGCGCGCGTTCCATATTTTTTGCCCGCTTATGCAGTCCTTCATTGGGCGGATTGGCCCGGTTCGCCCACTCCTTCAAACGCTTAATAGCTTCCTTCATTTTCTTAATTTTCTTCTGTTGTTCTTCATAGGCCTGAAACTCCCGGAGCAGGCGCTCTTCCTTTTCCTTCACATAACCGGAGAAATTCGTATGATACACAGCCAGCTCTCCATCCTCTAAATCTAAAATCCGCTCCACGACTTCATCGAGAAAATAGCGGTCATGGGAGATGACAACCACAGTTCCCTTATAGTTATTTAAAAATTCACCAAGCCATTCCACTGCCTGCAGGTCTAAATGGTTTGTCGGTTCATCCAGTAATAGTAAATCTGGATTCTGAAGAAGAATCTTCGCTAAGCCAACCTTTGTTTTTTCACCGCCGCTGATTTGGTCAAAAGGCATTTGTAATAAATCATGAATGTGCAAGCCCGTCGTAATCCGATCAATATTTGCTTCTAATTCATATCCGCCAAGCACAGTGAATCGTTCCTGCGCTTCACCATATGCCTTAATAGCTGCAGTCATATCCTGTTCTGATTCCGGGCTCTGCATCGCCTGCTCCAGATGCTTCATTTGTTTTTCCAAAGCTACTATTTCCTCATTAGACTGTTTTAGCACTTCAAATACACTGATGCCTTCCCCCGGATGAGGTATCTGTTCTAAATAACCGATGGTCGTCGCTTTTTTCCAATGAATATTTCCTTCGTCCTGCTTTGTAATTCCTGCCATTAACCGTAACAGTGTCGTCTTGCCGCCTCCATTCCTGCCGACAATTCCGATTCGCTCCTTTTCTTTTACTTCCAATGTTAAATCTTCAAATATGATATTTCCTCCGTACATTTTCTTAACCTGATTCATTTGACAAATCATTATTTATTCCCCTTTACCTTCTCTGCCGAAGATAAAGACAGCAAAAAGCACACAAAGAGCGTACCTCTCTGTGTGCTTTCAGACGTCACTTTATTTCACATAACCGTACTTTATCCGATGCAGAGATGCTTTTTTGCTTTCGTATTTGCTATTAAATTGCTAAAAAAGGACAGACGTATCCCGCAGGCAGCAAATAGCGCAAATTTCGCACGGCAGTAATATAAGAATTCCATCCAGTCTCCGCACGATTTCTCAAGCCCTAAAAACATCTCTACACCTCCATTTCTCTCATAAATTATATTCATTATATAGAATTTTTGTGCTCCATGCAAACTTTTCCCAGTGTATTGTTTCACAGTTCAGGATCCATTGTGAAATTTATTAAATTTAGATTAACCATTTAAAATAATTTAAAATTCTAATATTAGTATAGATATTCTCTTATTTTCAGCTATACTCAGAATAGAAGGAGGCTTTTAAAAATGCTGACACCAAATAAGACCATTCAGGATTCCATTGTATTTATTCAGCAGAATTTAGATCAGGACCTCTCACTCAACGTTCTTGCTGATGAAGCAGCTTACAGTCCATTTCATTTTTCCCGTATGTTTAAACGGCAGATCGGCGTATCACCGATGTACTTTATTTCCAGTTTACGCTTGCAGCTTGCCAAGACATTATTATTAGACACCGCTTTTCCTATCCGGGATATCGGTCTTGAAATCGGCCAGCAAAGCCTCGGTACCTTTACAACACGCTTTACCAAAAGTATTGGAATGACACCTGCCTCCTTTCGTGCTTCTCTTCAGCACCCGGAAGCATATATGACTGATTTAAAGCAAAATAAATGGGAGCCTCCATCCATGCATACTGCTTCTACCCGCCAATTATCTGGATCGATTCAGACAGATGAACCATTCAACGGTATTATTCTGGCGGGGCTATTTCCAAAGCCGATTCCAGAAGGACTGCCAGTCCGCGGCACCTTATTAATACATTCTCATTCTTTTCATTTAACGAATATTCCTGTTGGCACCTATTTTCTGATGGCAACGGCTATTTCATGGGAAATGGATTCCAAAAAGATTCTTATCCCGCAAGAAACATTACGTGCACGCCATCCCTATCCCATCAGTATTGATGGAAAACGTTCACTGCCCGAAACCCGCCTGATTATGAGAAAACCGGAAATTACAGACCCGCCCATCCTTATTTCGTTACCATTACTCATGAAACATTTCCTGCAGCAGTCACCGATTTCACATTAAATTATTTTAAATGGAGCAATCGAGAAGAAATCAGTGTAAACAACTGCTGCTATACTAAAAAAAAGAGAAAAGGAGTGAAGAAAATTGACCGTTACTAGGCAATTAATGGAAAAGTTTAACACTGCTTTCGCCAACGGAGAAGTTGATTTTATTTTTGAAGCAGCCGCAGACGATATTATCATGAATGAAGTTGGTCAAGGTATTAGTGAAGGAAAAGCAGCTTTTATTGAAAAAATGGAGCCGATGCGCGGTTATAAGGCAGATGTCTATAAGGTTTACCGAACACTCATTGAAGGAAATACAGCTGTTGTGGAGGGTGAAATGCAGTTTACAGATGAAGATGGGTCTGTCACTTATTATTTTAATGACTGGTATACGTTTGAGAATGAAAAATTAAAAAACCTTACTGCCTATATGATTAAACAGACCTAGGAGGAGAATACGATGCCTGCAGGAGTATACGCTTATATAACAATGGATGGTACCGGAAAAGAAGCAATCGATTTTTATAAAGAAGCACTGGATGCTGAAGTATTAGGGGTACAAACATTTGGCGACCTGCCTGAGAATCCGGAATTTGCTCTTCCGGTTGAAGCAAAGAACCGTATCCTGCATGCCCAGATACAAATAGGAAATACGTATTTTATGCTGTCTGATACTTTTCCAGGGCAGCCCCTTGAGACGGGTTCACAGGTCCACGTTTGTGTTACATTAGAAGACGCCGGCAAATCTAAAGATACATTTGAGAAATTGCAGCAAGGAGGCAAGGTGCTTATGCCGCTTCAAGAGACACATTGGAGCCCTGCTTATGGACAGGTGCAAGATAAATTCGGGATTACCTGGCAAATATCAACGAATCTGCAGGAATGCATGTAAGTTAGATTCTAAAGCAGATGAAATGTATCTCCACCTTCTCTTACCTTTATCAGGTAGGAGTTTTTTCTTTAAGGAGAAATTTTAAAAACAACGGATAAAAAGTGGTTACCGGATAAAATTTTATATTGTTCAAAACAGGTGAAAAATGCAATAATACCAGATAAATACTATTTATAATAAACGAAAAAAGGATGGGAAATCGTTGGCTTTTATTGGTTTATTGCTTTGCATTGCAGCTTTGTTTGTTATTTTCTTAAAATTAAAGAGTGTTTTAACTGGTGAATTAGTAGAAGGAAAAATTGTAGGATATAACCGCGGTGCGAAAGGCCGCTATAGCATCGTCGCCTACAATTATAGAGTTTTACTGGAATATAATGACGAACTGTATTATGTTACCTCTATTGATACTTTTACTGCAACAGACGGTGTAATACCCAGAAAGTATTTGGGAATGTATTGCTGGGCTTATTTTAACCCGAAGGCACCAGATAAAAGAGTGGCTTTAAAAGGTTTTCATCGTTTAGAATGGATGGCCTTCTCTCTATTTTTGCTGGGAGCTTTGATTATTATCATCGATTTGGCCAGGATGCTTTAAACCAAACGCCGCCGAATACATAGATGGAAACGATTGAACGGTAAAGACAAATTGTTTGAATTTTCCGGAGCAGACAGGTAGGATTTTAAGTATAAGCGAAGGGAGAGTATATACAGATGACATATCAAATTCCAGAAATCACATTACATGACGGTGTTCAAATTCCTGCTGTCGGCTTTGGTACGTACAAGCTGAAAGGACAGCAAGGCGCACAAGCAATCAATACGGCAATCACAAATGGCTACCGCTTGATCGATACAGCGTACAACTATGAAAATGAAGCTACCGTTGGAGAAGCCGTACGTCGTAGCTCCGTACCACGTGAAGAATTAGTTATCACATCAAAGCTTCCCGGACGTTATCATCATTATGATGATGCCATTGTTACGATTCAAGAATCCTTATTCCGCGCTAATCTGGATTATTATGATTTATACTTGATTCACTGGCCAAATCCCATTCAGGATAACTATGTGGAAGCCTGGCAAGCGTTAATTGATGCACAGAAATTTGGTTATATCCGTTCCATCGGTGTGTGCAACTTCTTACCAGAACATTTAGAGCGGCTTGAAAAAGAAACAGGGATTTTGCCGACTGTGAACCAAATTGAATTACATCCGCGATTCAATCAGGCAGAGCAGTTGAAATGGGATACGGACCATCAGATTGTAACAGAATCCTGGAGCCCTTTATCCAGAGCAAGCGACCTCCTGCAGGATGAAACCTTACAAAAAATTGCTGAAAAGCATCACAAAACAATCTCACAAATTATTCTCCGCTGGCACTATCAGCTGGGAGCGGTGGCAATCCCTAAATCAGCGTCACCAGTCCGCCAGAAGGAAAATATTTCTATATTTGACTTTGAATTAAGTAATGAAGAGATGACGATAATCAACAATTTTACCAAGACAGATGGGCGTTTGAAGGATCAAGACCCGGCTGTTTATGAAGAGTTTTAAAAGATTAAAAAATAGAAGACAAGTTTCACCTGTAAATAAAGAAATCACTTATACGAA
The DNA here is from genome assembly GCF_053839645.1 of Oceanobacillus sp. M60. Taxonomy (NCBI): domain Bacteria; kingdom Bacillati; phylum Bacillota; class Bacilli; order Caryophanales; family Bacillaceae; genus Oceanobacillus; species Oceanobacillus sp. M60. Next base: position 362,121 of record NZ_JBSSNH010000001.1, read on the forward strand.
AGGAGGCTGTTGTGCAATGAGGTAATCGATTGTACGGCAGCTCTTTTTATTTCTTACTTCCATTTATTCATTTCATAAAGGAGTGGCTAACTCATGGCAAATTTGACACGCGGTATTGACCATATAGGAATTACAGTACCAGATATTGAAGAAGCAACAACATTTTTCAAAAAAGCTTTCCATGCAAAAATTGCTTACGATAATAAGAAATTAGGCGACGAACCGCAGCAGGGAGAAGCTGTTGAAAAAACGTTAGGTCTGAAAAATGGGGCGAAGGTGATCCATATACGGATTCTTTCTTTTGACAATGGTTCCAACATAGAGCTTTTTCATTTTAAAGATACCGAACAAAGAGAACCTGTTATTGCCTCTGATTTTGGAGTCCAGCACGTTGCATTCTATGTTGATGATATCCAGCAGTCAGCTGACGCTTTTGTGGAAGCAGGCGGCGAATTATTAACAGAACCTGGCGAGCTATTAGGGGATGTAGAAAACGGATCTGGAGAATTTGTTTATGGCCGTGCACCATGGGGCATGCTGATTGAGTTAATAAGCTATAATCCGAATCAATTGGATTATCCTGAAGATAGTGAAGCAAAAAGATTTACACCGTGAAAATCTATTTTATTTATATATCCAGTTTTAATTTGGAGTTTTGAATGAAATGTAGTCATTTTGATAAAGATGCATTTAGAACTATTTCTCCAGTCTTTTAAAGATTACTTTCTGAGAGACCCACAGCTAATACAGTGGGTCTCTCAGGTACTCATACACTTTTTTCACAGTGCCCTACTATTTCTATAAAAAAGAGTTTGCACTGAAATACTGATGTATATTCCCTTAAAACATTAAAGGACGTATTGCAAAATTGCATCGAACTTCACCAAGCCAGTCTAAAAACACTTCTTGTTTGTGTCCTTGTCATTCCGCACTCTCTTGGATGTTACCATCATTATGATGATAACATTGTTACGATTCAAGAATCCTTATTCCACGCTAATTTGGATTATTATAATTTATATACTTGATTCACTGGTCAAATACCATTCAGAGTAACTATCTGGAAGCCTGGCAAGCATTGATTGGAGAATAGAAATTAGGTTATAACCATTCCATTGGTGTATGCAATTTCTTACTAGAGCATTTAGAATGGCTTGAAAAAGAAACTGGGATTTTGCTGAACTGAACCAAATTGAATTACATCCGCGATTCAATCAGGCAGAGCAATTGAAATGGAATACGGATTATCGGGTTATAACAGAATCTTAGCGTCCTTTATCCAGAGCAAACGACCCCAGCAGTATAAAACATTACAAAAAATTGACGAAAAACATCACATAGCAATCTCACAAACTATTCTCCGCTACACTATCTACTTGGAGAAATGACAATCCCTAAATCACCGTCACCAATTCACCAAAAGGAAAATATCTTTATCTATGACTTTGAATTAAGCTAGGCGTTTGAAAGCTCAAGCTCCGACTGTATATGAAGAGTTTTAAGGTGACATAACAAGAATAGAGGTCTTCCTCAATAGTAGAGAAAAGACCTTTTTTCTTTTGAAAACACATGAAGGCACAGTTTAAAAGGGACTACTCATGTCAAAATATTATTTGATATATATCACATTTCAAAAAGCTATCCTATCCATTAATTGAGAATAATAGTTGTAACAATCTGACCTAAATACTATAATTTAATTTAATATTCTTCATAAAGGGGATTACTTCTATGTTAAGAGATGACCAGTTAAATGTATTATGGATTTCCAGAATTGATTATGAGAAAAAAACAGGCGTGGCTATGCATACTCATAATGATATTTTTCAACTATTATTCGTTATTGATGGAAATGGCAAAATTATTTTAAACAATCAAGAATATGAATTACTCCCTCAAAATGTATATTTAATGTTTCCTGATGATGAACATAGCTTTTATTTTCAAGAACCTTCATCTACCATTGATATTAAATTCTCCATCACCGATTCTAAATTGTACAATTTTATTACAAATAGTAAGGTTCCATTCCCCTATTTTTTAAATGATTATTCCAAAATTAAAGAACTTTTTAAAACATCCCTTTTTAAAGAACATAATGATTGCAATCTAACTTCCTTTCGAGTAGATATGCTTTTTAAAGATTTTTTAGTATCACTTATACAAAAGAATCATTCTCAACAGCAAACATCTGAAGTAACAAATCAGATAAGCATTGAATTCCATACGGATTTTCCAATACAAAATTATATACTACAGAATTTACACGAATCTATTTCCCTAGACGATATTTCCAAAGAGTTTGGATATCATCCTCATTATATTATTGATTTGTTTAAGAAAAAGTTTAACGTTACGCCAATGAAATATTTACAACATTTACGTATTGAAAAAGCGAAAGAATTTTTGGAGTTGAGCAGTTTACCAATTAGTGAAATAGCTGAAAGAATTGGTCTATCAATCCCCTATTTCTCAAGGCTATTCAACTCTATTGAAGGTACATCTCCCTCTGACTACCGCAACCAAACCCGGACGGTAGTTGGTAAAGACATTGTACTTGACGATAGTTTCTATTTGTCTTTATCACAGCAACCAGATATCATTGATGAAAAATAAACTAAATTAATTTAATAAACTTGGTATAAATAATGTAAGTTGTGGTATAAAAGCGACTATAAGTAATATCACAAACATGACTATATAAAACGGCACTAAGGCTTTAACCACTTTTTCAACAGGAATATTTGCAACAGAACTACCAACAAAAAGTGCTCCACCAACGGGAGGCGATACAAGACCAATAGCCATACAAATCATCATCATAATTCCATAGTGAATGGAATCTATTCCTATATCATGAGCAATTGGCAAAAGAATTGGTGTTGTAATTAATATAATTGGTGCTACATCCAATATCATTCCTAACAGGATCAAGATTAATAATATAATTAATGTAATCATTATCGGGCTCTTAGTCAGTGATAATAAAAATTCTGATAACATTGTCGGAACACGCAGTAATGCTAATAACCATGCAAACCCGCTGGACGTTGCTATTAGAAAAAGAACCAATGCAAGCGTTTTAAATGTTCTTAATAATACGGGAATCATTAAAGAAATACGGTTTTCCCGATTAAATACAAAACTGATTAAAAAAGCATAAATAACGGCAATGGCTGCTGATTCTGTAACTGTAAAAATTCCTGTCACAATCCCGCCAATAATAATAACACCCGTTATAATCGCTGGGACCCCATGAATAAATGCCATGATAAACTGTTTAAATGTAGAAGCAGTTTCTTTTGGATAATTTCTTTTTACTGCAATAATGTAGGCCACAAAAATTAATCCTAAACCTAATAGGATTCCCGGTATAACACCTGCCAAGAATAAAGATGATATCGAAATACCACCACCTGCAGCAAGTGCATAAATAATCATATTATGGCTTGGTGGAATAACAATACCCTGTGTGGAAGATGCTACTGTGACAGCAACAGAATAATCTGTATGGTATCCTTTCTTTTTCATCATTGGCACAAGAATGGAGCTACTGGCAGAAGCATCCGCTAAGGCTGATCCTGATACTCCACCAAATAACATACTAGAACCCACATTGGCCATTCCCAGACCGCCACGAAAGCGTCCGACAACTGTATCTGCTAATCGAATAAGACGGTCTGTAATTCCACCAACATTCATAATTTCTCCTGCCAAGATGAAAAAAGGTATTGCTAGAAGTGGGAAACTATTTACTCCGGCTACCATTTGCTGGATTAAAATGGATAAAGAAATATCCATTTGCAACGTAACGACGATAGAAGTTATTCCCATCGCCAAAGCTACTGGAACACCAAATATTAATAAAACTAGAAATAACCCGATTAACGTCAATAAAACCATTTATGTCACCTTCTTTAATGGGGTAGGTCTCTTGTTTTTCTTAGAAACCAATTCAATAATGATATATACAACGACAATTACTCCAGCAACTGGCATCGATACATACAACATAGCGGATGATACATTTAGTCCCGAAATCATCGAATTCTGCATTTCACCGGAAAATTTATATCCTTCAAAAAGCATAAAAATCCCAAATAATAATGCAAGAATTCTTTGAAAAAATACAATCACTTTTTGTATTTTTTCCGGGAACTTTTCCACGATTAAATTTACTCTTATATGTGAGTTGTCTACTATTCCAATTGCTATTCCAATAAATCCAATCCAAACCATTAACATCAGTGATAAAGGTTGAACCCATGGCGGGGTATAATTAAATCCGAAACGGACAACGACTTGATAAAAAATAATAATCGTCATCAAAACTAAGAATACACACACAATAAACTCAATAGCTTTTTTTATTTTATTTAAAATGCTAAACATATGTTGTCCCTCTTTCAATTTGATAGAAAGGGAGAAGTTAATTTTTAATTCTTCTCCTTCTATCGTTAGTTATCTCGCACTTTCAATGTCTGTAAACATATCACCATACTGTTCTTCATAAGCATTATACAATTCTTGTACATTCTCTCTAAATTGTTCTCTATCTTTCTCAGACAATTCGATAATATTATTACCTGCTTCTACTGCAATGTCCTCTGCTTCTTCTGTATATGCATCAAATTCTTCCATTTGAACTTCTTCTGATTCCAACGCTGCTTGTGCAATAATCTCTTGCTGTTCTTCAGATAATGTATCCCATGAATCCTTGCTCATAAATAGAACACCAGGTATACGTAAATGTTCAGATAGCGTGAAATTTTCTGCAATCTCATAATGTCCATCTGCTACATAAGTGTTAATATTATTTTCTCCACCATCTACAACACCTGTCTGTATCCCACTATATACTTCAGATGCAGCCAACGGTGTTGGAGAAACATCTAATTCATTAAATGCTTCAATTAATATATCATTTTGCATTACTCGAATCGATTTTCCTTTTAGATCATCCAAGTTTTCTACAGGATCTGTCGTATAAAAGTTTCTTGCTCCTGCATCGTAAAAAGCGAGCCCAACGAGATTTGCTTCTTCTAAACTATTAAATAACGTGTCTCTTAAAGAAAAATCCAGCGCATCCCATAAATGTTCTCTACTATCAAATAGGAACGGGAAACTGAAAATACCAAATTCATCTGCAAACTGTGAAATTGGTCCTGCATTAGCTCTACCTATATCAATAATTCCAGTTTGTGTTTGTTCAATTGTTGTCACTTCATCCCCTAGCTGCCCCCCTGTATAGACATCAATTGTTATTGCTCCATTAGACAACTCAGCTACTCGATCAGCAAAGTCATAAATTGCAACAGCATCTGGATAATCATTTACTTGTGTCTCTGACAAACGCAACGTGATTTCATCTCCACTCGATTCTTCTCCGTCGGCGTCTCCAGACGAACAAGCTATTAAAACCATAGATATTAATAGAATGAACAAACCTACAAGAATGGATTTTATTTTAAACATACATATCTTCCTTTCATAAATTGTATTTTATTTCGCTAACAATCTCTTGATATGCTTCATTATTGATAAAATCTTTTTGTTTCGGACTATTTACAAAAGCATCTCCCCAATTTACCCCATTCTCATATTTAGGAACAATATGCATGTGAAGATGAGAAACAAGATCACCGTAAATACCATAATTAATTTTTTTTGGTGCAAAAGCATTTTTTAATGCTCTTGCACTCGTAGATATATCTTCCATAAAGAACTTTCTTTCTTGTTCTGTTAATTCATAAATTTCTTTCTTATGTTGATTAAAGGCGAGGATGCATCTACCTGTATGTGTTTGATCTCTATTGAGATATAATGTAGAGACTTCCAGAGATTTTATCTCAATCATTAAGTCTTTCAACTCTTCATTTTTTGTACAATAGAAACAATCGTTATGCATTCTTTTCATCCGTTTCTGGATCACAATCTATCATGACATGAATCGTATCCGCTTTGTGCGTATTTCTCGTTTCAAAAGCTTCATCCACTCTTTTTAAAGGATAAATATGCGTTATCGTTTCTTCTGTATTTACTAACCCATCTAAAACAAGCTGTAAACCTTGCTCAAAGTATCTTCTATTATCAATATCCCGCTTAGGTTCCGTAGAATAAATATCTAATCTTTTCTTATGCATTTTAAAGAAATCAATTGGTGCATGGCATGTTCCGATGCATCCATACATCACAATTCTTCCATTTTGTGCAGCTGCATCAATAGCATCTACCATACCAGAGCCTTCTAATAAACAAGGAATAACAATATCAAACCCTTCTGGGAAATCATCTCCTACAATATCCATTGTTTTTGAATCTGAACTAGGGAGTTTATACGTATGTGTTGCTCCATATTTTTTTGCTAATTCTAATTTTTCATCAAATAAATCAGTTACTACTAGATTTTTAGGGCTATATAATTTAATTACTTGAGTTAATGCTAAACCGCTTACACCTTGTCCCATAATTAATACATTCTTATTAGGAGAAATATTTGCATTCTCTGCAGCTGAAATTAACGCTGGAATAACTTCAATTAACGAACCTTCAATAAGCGGCAAATCTTTAGGAAGAACTTTCACTGAAAATGGTTCACAACAAACATATTCTGCAAATGCTCCCCATACATATCTTAAAGCAACATGATCCCCTTCTTTCAAGCCAAGAATGTTGTTACCAACTTTATCAATCACTCCAGCAACCTCATGTCCTAGTCTAGTAGGATACGTAACAAATTCTGGCTCTCTATTTCCTCTAAAAACTTCTACATCACTTCCACAAATACCAACCCACTTAATTTTTATTCTTACTTCTCCTTCCGCAGGTTCCGGTATCTTTGCTCTTTTTACCTCTATTTTTTTCTTATCAGTCATCACAGCACACATTTGTGTCCCCGGACCATCATGTTCTACTAAATCCATTTTAGGTACTGTCATCTTTGTAACCATTTTAAAAAACTCCTTTCAATTTTTGTAAGCACTTTCAATTACATGTTTATCATAAGATAGTAATTATCTGTTTACAATATCGAGAATTCAAGTAATTTTAACGAAAATTCAGATTGGAACTGATTTATATATTCCTTCATAAAATTAGCAGCTATATTTATACATGGAGATTACATATTTTTTGATTCTATAATCCCTTTATTGGTTACTTAACTATTGTATTTAACGGTTATACAGCTGAAATATAGACATTATAGTTGAGTTTTCGTTAAAAGAATCTTTATTATCATCATTCAGTTTGTATTATTTTTTCTGTATAATATTAAAAAATATGTATAGAAAGGAATGATTTAGATGGTGAGTCGACAAGAATATGAGGAAATTCGCAGTGAGGTTTTAAATTATTTTAGAAAGTGTAATATTACATTAAATTCTCAAGAAAAAAATCAGATAGAGGTTGCAGATTTTGGACTAGGTAGAATCAAAGAATTAGGTCTACAACTTATAGAGTATGTGAACACAGAACGAGTCTGTGCAAAAGATTTAGTTTTATTACCTTATCAAATTTGTCCAGAGCATCGTCACCCGCCTATAGGAGATACAGAAGGCAAAGAAGAAACATTTCGGTGTCGTTTTGGAACCGTTTACCTTTATCTGGATGGCAAAAAAACAAAAAACCCTAAGATACAAGTTCCTCAAGACAAACAAGATACATTTACCGTTTGGAACGAAATTATTCTTCACCCTGGTGATCAATATACAATTTATCCAAACACATCACATTGGTTTGCATCCGGGCATGAAGGCGCTGTTATAACAGAATTTTCAACAAAAAGCACAGACGAAAATGATATATTTACTGATCCTGCGATTAAACGATTGCCTGTTATTGAAGATTGATAAATAACGGATAATTGAGACTTAATCACGCATGACTAAAAGGAGGGTAAATAAAAAAGATATGAAATATGTCATTGGAATAGATTTAGGAACCAGTGCAGTAAAACTTTTATTAGTAAACATTGATGGCAATGTTATAAAAGAAATATCAAAAGCATATCCTTTAGCTCAAGAAAAATCTGGATATAGCGAACAAGATCCCGAAGATTGGGTACAACAAACCATCTCTGGCTTACAAACTTTACTGGAACAATTTGATGGAGACGTAAAAGATATTGAAGGAATTAGTTTTTCCGGTCAAATGCACGGTCTGGTTTTATTAGACCGGCATAAAAAGGTTATCCGTCCAGCTATTTTATGGAATGACACACGAACCACAAAAGAGTGCAAAGAAATCATGAAACGTATAGGTCATGATAAACTTTTGCAAACAACAAAGAATATCGCTTTAGAAGGATTTACTCTTCCAAAACTACTGTGGGTAAAAAAGAATGAACCTGACCATTATAGGAAAGCATCACTTTTTGTTTTACCAAAAGATTATCTTCGCTTTCGTATCACAGAAAAATTGCATATGGATTATTCCGATGCTGCCGGTACACTTCTTTTGGATATTGAAAATCAAGAATGGAGTAAAGATATTTGTCATGCATTAGATGTTGATAGCAACTTATGCCCTCCACTTGTCACAGCGGATGAAAATATTGGAACCATCTCAAGTTCCTTTGCTGACATGACTGGATTAAGCGAACATACAAAAGTCTTTGCAGGAGGGGCAGATAATGCTTGCGGGGCCATTGGTGCAGGGATATTAGAAGAAGGGAAAACAATGGTTAGTATAGGAACTTCCGGGGTAGTCCTTTCCTATGAGGAAAGCGAGAAGAAAAACTTTGATGGAAAAGTTCATTACTTTAACCATGCTGCTCCAGATGCTTATTATACAATGGGAGTGACATTAGCAGCCGGGCATAGTTTTTCTTGGTTTAAGAACACTTTTGCTAAAGAAAAAGATTTTGATTTTTTAATGAAAGAAGCGGATGCTGTTCCTGTTGGAGCAAATGGACTGCTCTTTGCTCCATTTCTCGTTGGCGAAAGGACACCTTATATTGATTCAACGATAAGAGGTAGCTTTATCGGCATTGATAGTAGTCATGAAATGAAACACTTCGCAAGAGCAGTAATTGAAGGAATAACTTTTTCTTTGAATGAATCTATAGAGATATTTCGAGAAAACGGAAAAAGGATAGATACAATCATCTCAATTGGTGGCGGCGCGAAGAGTCATACATGGTTACAAATACAAGCGGATATATTTGACACCAAAGTTATCAAGTTAAACAGCGAACAAGGCCCTGGTATGGGTGCTGCAATGCTGGCTGCTTCTGGTGTTGGGTGGTTTTCAACATTAAAAGAGTGTGCGGATACATTTTTAGAGAGACAAATCACTTTTGAACCTATTCAAGAAAATGTAAAAAAATATCGAGCACTCTTTCAACAGTATCGATGCATCTATCCATCTACTAATGAAATCAATTCCGAACTGATGACTTATCGAAATGAATAAAAAGCAGATTCTTTTTAAACCTAGCTTGTAGAGAATGAAATATTTTCTCTTCAAGCTTTTTCTATTGTAGAACTAGAGTAAGGATAATTTTAATTAAAATCCATAAGTTAAAAAATCTATCCCAACATGGGATTGAAATTTTAAGTTGTCCTGAACCGTGTGTTAACATTCATTTTCTGAATAAAGTGCACCTTGTTTCCCAGAAGTTTTTACTAACTTTTTATCCCACGCCTTAGCCTACATTGGTTCTCCTTGTATTACTGATTTAGAAGGCTCACAGCCAGTTAACTTGCGGTGAAAATCAAAAACACCAAATAAACAATCGGAATACTGACAACCGAAAGAAGTGTAGAGAAAAAGACAACTACCGCCGAAAATTCCATATCTCCCCCATATACTTGTGCGTACATACTTATTGTTGCCGGACTCGGCGTCGCGGAAAGCAAACATGCTATCATAAATAATTCAAATGGAAGCTTAAATAACAGCAATGGCAAAAAAAAGACAATGGGATAAATAAACAATCGAATCATTACAGCAATATAAACAAAAATATCCTTCATATAGGCAAGGACTTTGGCATACGTTACGGTGGAAATCATCATGCCAATCATAATCATGGATAAAGGTACTGTCATTTGCCCAATAGTAGCTATAGGATCCATGATAAAAGCCGGAAACTGAACAGGGAAAATAAATAAGATAAAACCAGCTATCGTTGCTAAAAAGCCGGGATTTTTTAAGATAAACATCGTTTTGGAAACAGGAAGTCCTTCTGGATTCATAATATAAATCGCATATGTCCACATCAGGACATAATAAATCAGATTAAATACCGAAGCGAACAGGACTCCCTCCTGCCCAAATAGCTGCAGGATAATCACCATGCCGATAAACCCTTGATTCCCAAATAAAATTACATTTTCGAATACAGCGCTTCGGTTCACCGGCAGCGTTAGTTTTTTCGTGATAAACCTGCTTACAAAAAGGGTCCCTCCCATGATATAGATGGAAAGGACGAACATAATAAGGGCGCCATAAGCTTGTTCATATTGGAAGGGCATATGCATAGAACTAATTATTAGACAAGGTAAAGCAATATATAATAATAAGGTCGTGAATGAACGCTGACCCTGTTCAGAAATCAGTCCCTTACGTCTGATTATCCACCCGATGGCGACAATAATATAAAGCGAACCAATTTCATACGCTAGTGTAAATAAAGTATCCATGCCCCTCCGCCTTCCTCTTTAACGTATCGTTACAGATTATTCATCTAGAGAGGAAGGTGTGATAGGTGACTATGCTTTACCGCTATTCCGGTATTGCATTAAATCCTTATTTACTTGTCTCGTAGAACCATAAACAGACTTATACAGTTTAAACAATTCCTTATACTTCTCTACATTTTCCGGAATAGGCTCCACCCTTTTTGCATCCTCCAGAAAAACAGAAGCACATTCCTGCAGTGTTTCAAACCACCCTGCTCCATAAGCTGCCAGCATCGCCGCTCCCATTCCCGGTCCTTGCTCACTATTCGGCTTTATTACTGCAGCATCGAATACATCTGCCTGAATTTGCAGCCATAGCTCACTTTTGGCTCCGCCGCCAATGGCGATAACCTTATCAATCACTTTTCCATGCTCCCGGAAAATTTCTACCGATTCATTTAAAGAAAATGTAATTCCTTCAATTACTGCTCTGGTAAAATGCTTGCGCTCATGTGAGCTGTCCATGCCAATAAAGCTGCCGCGTATGGAGGCGTCCACATGGGGTGTACGTTCTCCAGCAAGATAAGGTGTGAATAAAAGTCCGTTTGCTCCTGCCGGTACATCCTTTGCTTCCTTTATAAGGTCGTCAAACGTCCGTTCTTTTGCAAAGGTGTTCTTAAACCAGGATAAACTGTGACCTGCAGAAAGTGTCACCCCCATCGTATAATAAGCATCTGGAGCAGCATGGTTCATGTAATGCACTTTTCCTTCAAACGATTTATCTCCATTCGCTTCATAGGAGACAACAACACCGGAAGTACCGATACTGACCATCGTTTTTCCTTCTTCCAATATACCGGAACCAATCGCTCCACAAGCATTATCAGCTCCTCCTGCAAACACTTTCATTTCTTCTGACAAACCGGTTTTTTCTGCTATTTCTCTCTTGAAGCTCCCAACCATTTCATGAGAAGGAACCAGCTGCGGACACAAATCAGGATGAATATCTAAGGCTTCACAGATTTCCTTGCTCCATGAGCGCTTCTTTATATCTAATAAAAGGGTGCCTGCAGCATCTGAATAATCCATATGTAATTGACCAGTCAGGCGAAAACGCAAATAATCCTTCGGCAATAAAAACAGCTTTGCTTTTGCGTAATTTTCAGGCTCATGCTTTCTAACCCATAAAATTTTAGTTAATGTAAAACCTTCTAAGGCCATATTTTTTGGTATTTCTAAAAGCGTATCCTCTCCAACACACGTTGTAATTTCCCGGCATTCTGCAGTAGTGCGCGTATCGTTCCATAAAATAGCCGGGCGGATTACCTCGTGACTATCATCCACTAAAACAAGACCATGCATTTGCCCGGAAAAGCTGATTCCTTCAATATCAGATAAATTCCCAGAAAATCGATCTGTCAGCTCCGTCAGGCCGGCTATTGCCTGCTCTACCCAGTCTTCCGGATTTTGTTCACTATACCCTGCTTTTTCCTGCATCAATGGATATTCCTTCGATACCTCTTGAACTACTTTTCCCTTCTGATTGACCAAAAGCAACTTTACCGCACTGGTCCCTAAATCCACACCGATAACATACTTCACTGCTTCATCACCCTTCCTCTCCCTTATAACAAAAGCCACTTCTTTATTAAAAAAGAAAAAAGGACGAATCATTCATCCGCCCTCTGCAATTCTTATTTCCACCAATCATTATAAATAGAAGCAATCGGCTCCCGCTTATGCATCGTTTTGATATAGTGGCCTTCAATAACTTCTCTTGCTTCTTGAGATATTTCTTTTCCTTCTAAATAATCATCCACTTCTTCATACGTAACACCTAATGCTTCTTCATCAGCTAAGGCCGGACGGTCATCCTCTAAATCTGCAGTCGGTTTTTTCAAATAGAGATGCTCCGGACAGCCTAACGCTTTCAGCAGTTGTTTTCCCTGACGCTTATTTAACCCTTCCAGGGGTGCCAGATCACAAGCTCCGTCTCCATGCTTGGTGAAGAACCCGGTAATTGCTTCTGCGGCGTGATCGGTTCCTAATACAAAGCAGTTATGCACCCCTGCGATGCTATATTGCGCCTTCATGCGTTCTCTTGCTTTTTCATTCCCTTTTAGAAAATCGCTGATAACGACTCCTCCAGCACGCAATGCTTTTTCACTTGCATCTACTGCTTCCTTAATATTAACTGTCAGCACTTTCGAAGGCTGAATAAATTCAATCGCATCTGCTACATCATCTGCATCGCCTTGCTTTCCATATGGAAGCTCCACACCAATAAATTGATACGTTTCTCCTTCCTCTTCCTGATTCAATTCATCTATTGCCAATTGAGCCAGTTTCGAAAGCAAGGTAGAATCCTGTCCCCCCGATATTCCAAGGACAAAGCCATTGGCAAAACTAAATTTCTGCAAATATTCCTTCATAAAATCAATACGGAGACGAATTTCTTCCTTCGGGTCGATTTCTGGCTTTACATGTAATGCGTTGATAACGGATTGCTGTAATTCACTCATTCCTAAACACTCCTTTATTCGAAAACGTCGAATTCACTTATTCTTAGCAAACCAGCAGCTTTCACTTGGCATACAAACATTTCACTGCGGTAAAAAAACAGAAAGTTTATCCGTATTCCGATAAAATCAATGATTCTAATCTTGTTTTAGCTGTTTCTTCACATTTTCAATATGCTCCATCTTACTATTCCATAGTTTGATACTTAAATCGACTGGATATTCAGCCGGATAGTTTGTCCGCTTATATTCATCCCAGAAAAGCTGAAGCTGGCTCTTTGCGTAATTCTGTACTTGGAGAAGACTTGGACATTCATAGACAAGGTCACCGTCGACAGCAATATCAAGATGCAGGTTTACTGCGTCAAAATTAGAAACCATTTTTTTATAATACGTATGAATCGGGTGGAAAAGCATAATTTCCTCTTCCTGATTCGGATCTTCATCCTCTAATGTCAGGTAGTCCCCTTCTGTATGGTGGTTTCCCTTATTAATAATCCGATACACTTTTTTCTTGCCTGGTGTGGTCATCTTTTCCGGGTTTCCGGACAATTTAATGGTATCTACCATTTCTCCATGCTCATCCTCAATCGATACAAGTTTATAAACCGCTCCCAGCGCAGGTTGGTCATATGCCGTAATCAATTTTGTGCCGATTCCCCATACATCGATTTTCGCATGCTGAGCTTGCAGACTGGCGATGGTATATTCATCTAAGTCATTGGAGACGTAAATTTTTGCATCCTTGAATCCAGCCTCATCCATCATTCTTCTGGCTTCCTTCGACAAATAAGCTAGGTCGCCGCTGTCAATCCGGATCCCTTTAAAATCAATAGTATCCTCTAATTCTTGAGCAACTTTAATCGCATTCGGCACGCCCGAATTGAGTGTATCGTATGTATCTACTAAAAAGACACATTCACGATGACGCTCTGCATATTTTTTAAAGGCGGTATATTCATCTCGATAAGCCTGAACCATCGAATGGGCATGTGTTCCGGATACAGGGATTCCAAATAGCTTGCCTGCCCGGACATTACTGGTTGCATTGAATCCGCCAATATACGCCGCTCGCGTTCCCCACACGGCTGCATCCATCTCCTGTGCTCTGCGTGTTCCAAATTCCATCACCGGGTTATCTCTGACCAGCTGCCTGATGCGCGAAGCTTTCGTCGCAATCAGTGTTTGGTAGTTCACAATGTTTAATAAAGCAGTCTCTAATAATTGTGCTTCTGCTAACGGCGCCTCCACACGGATAATCGGCTCATTCGCAAAAACAACCTCTCCTTCATGCATGGATTTCAACGATCCGGTAAAACGAAGCTGACGCAAATAATCGAGAAAATCTTCTTTATAGCCGAGTTCCTGTAAATAGGTTAAATCCGATTCACTGAAGCGGAAATTATGTAAATACTCGATAATTCTTTCTAAACCGGCATATACGCCATAGCCGTTTCCAAAAGGGAGCTTGCGAAAGTATAAATCAAACACAGCATTACGCTGATGTACATCATCATACCAATACGTTTCAGCCATGTTTATTTGATAAAGATCTGTATGCAGCATTAAGCTGTCATCTATATAATTCATTTCCGATTTCCTCCTGTGGTTTATCACGGATGACTGTCCGTAAATCTCCCTCCTCCAAGTAGAAGGGGAATAATTAAATCTGCTTAGGCGAGACCTCATTTTCTGAACAACTCCGCCTGATCCAGTGAGAGAAAAGCAAAGCTCTCACGGAATGAAGTTTCGTTTTATACGTCTTCTATTTTATTACCAAATAGTTGAGAAAACAACATAATCGTTAAATTGATATAACTGGGACGGCCTGAATGAATTCCGTTCCGTTTTCTTTAAGTTTCCATGCTGATCGACAACTTTTTCTAAAAAAGGTAATTTGGGAGCTTTTCCAAAAAATACAGATGTGTTTGTGATTCTGGAATGATTGGATACCGTCATCAGTACACGCTGTAATTCAGATAAAGTAAATTCATTAGGCAGAAAGTTTTTAGCAATGGTGGAATGAAGCATATCCCATTCAATTAAGGATACAGCATCTGCAATTATTTGTTCGTGATCGAACGCTAATGCAAGCTCACCTATCTCATCCAATGAGAACAACCCAACTTCCGCTGCATCATCCGCCGCTTCTCGTTTTTCAAGCTGAAATTCCGGTACAATGGCATAATGCGCATTGGATATAATCCAGCCGCGCGGGTCTCTTCCCCATGCATCGTACGTGCCGAAATGCTTTAAGAATACATTTTCTACGCCTGTTTCTTCCTTTAATTCTCTCGTTGCTGCCTGTAAAGCAGTTTCCCTTTTTTCCGCATCCACAAACCCTCCGGGCAACGCCCATTTGTCGGGTTCAATATTAGGTTTTCCCTCTGCATTCATTTTAGCCCGTTTGATTAATAAAAGCTTTAATCTTTTTTGAGGCGGCTCTTTTTTGCGTTGTTCCCTGGGTTCAGCATTCTCTGAAACAATGGTAAATACGGCAATATCACTCGTATAACCGTCTGGTGTAATATACTTTGATTTCTCCTCCACCATCATTTTTCACCTCCAATGGATATCATTATCAGTAATTTGTAATTTTATAATTACTAAATATTATAGCTAAAAGAATACCGATGTCAACTGTTGAAGCTCCAGACTTATTTTCCATAACAAAAGCTGAAAAGAATGGCCCCTTCATAAGATCCTGCTTCATTCTCTCCAGCTTTTTTAATTATGCTTTCGTTTTTTTCGGGAAAAAGGTATACGACCAGGAATAAATAAAATCAACGATAAAGATAAGCCCCCAAAGCTTGGACATGCTAAACGCTGTTTCACTGGCATACGGGGACTGCCGATAATCATCCACTTCCACCCAAGTCAAATCCGTTAAATAATCCACAATTCCTGCTGTCCCACCCAGTCCATAAATCCACAACACTGCTTGTACAATGATAAAAATAACCAGATGAATCATTGCACTCATACGATTTTTACGGGCAATATATTTTGTATCCTGCTGGCGCTCCATTACCTGCATATCTTTTTCCGTTAATAAGGAAACACCGCGCCACTTACCAATCGTTTGCCGCATCCAGCGGTCAAGACGTTTAAAATCTGCGATACCAAAAGTACAGGCATAGAGCACAAAAAGCATAACGATAATCTGGAAAGTGCTGATTTCTCCGGTGATTTGATAAATGTAGAGAGCCAGCCCTGCTTCAAAAATAAACAAAGCTAAAAATAAACTGATGAAGATGACGCTTAACTTTTTCTGATTCAGCAAGTATCTCGTTAATCCAAATAATAAGAGCATAACAACAGAAAGAATCTCCGCTGCGATAAATAATTCCCACTGGTAGGTTAAAAGTGCTTCTTGCATGGCTTATCTCCTTTTTGTAAATACCTTTTATCACGAGGAATCGTCCGTAAAATTCCCGCCTCAAAATACAGAGTAGAAATCAATTTATTCTGACGGGAGATGAACAGCCTCTGAATCACTCATCTACTTTCTGTGAGAAAAAACCAAAAATTCTCACAGAATAACGTTTCGTTTTATAGTATTTACGCAAGAGCACCAGAAAAGATTCATGTATATAAAAAAATCGGGAAAACGCTTCCCCGATTTTTTTCAGCAGAATCAATCCGCTGCATATTTAACTACTGCATCATGCAAGAGAGAAACAACCTCTTTTTTCGCACGATTATTATAATATTTCGCAAATCGTTCATCTGCCATATACATTTGTACCAAGCCTTTATGAGCCTCAACGGAATAATTCGGCCAAGAATACAGCAGCCATTCTTTATGAAGTTCATACACTTCCTTTGCTTCTGGTGTATCTAAATCCTTCGTCTCTGCCAGCTGCTCCAGCTTCCTAAATAATTCATCTTCTATCCGCTGCATTTCCTGAAAATCTGTCTCACTGAGGTTCATAAATTTTTTATTCGATTTTTCTATTGTTTCCTCTCCATATTTTTCTCTGATTTCTTCGCCATATAACCGTTCATTCTCTTCCAGGCGTTCTTTCTTAAATCCTTCAAATTTTTCTTCCGCTGTCATCGTAATCTCTCCCTTTGTATGTTGAATTGTTTTTTTCACGGTAGCTAACAATCGGTTTATCTTTTCTTTTTCATCCTCTAATTTTTGCTGATGCTCTTCCAAGGCAGTGAGCGTATGAAATGCAGGATTATCTAATACAGATTGAATCTGCTCCAGCTTCATCCCTAAGGAACGATAAAGAAGAATCTGCTGCAACCGATTTAATTCCTTGTCTTCATAGAGACGATATCCTGCATCCGAATGCTCCGCCGGCTTTAATAAATCAATTTGATCATAATACCGGAGTGTGCGTGTGCTGATACCAGACATGTCAGCTACTTGTTTGATGGTGTATTTCATCTCGTTTGCCCTCCTTTCATTTTTTAGTATAGAGATTTACGCAGCGTCAAGGTCAATACCTTTTTTACTTATTTAAAAACCCATCTCGATCAATTTGAGATGGGTTTATCTTACCTTATTTTAGATGATTTCATTAAAAATTTGTCCGCCATTTAAGTCAATAATCTTTAAACGGCTTGTTTCTTTGATAAAAATTGTTTTGTATTTTTTCTGATTAGCGTCATCACCAATAAATAGAATACGCTTATGCGGGTTATCCTCCACTACTTGGACAGATTCATTTCCAGATGGAATTTGATCCTGGATAATATCCATTTCTTCCTGCGTATTTGCACCTGTTTGCTCTTCCATAGTCACTGCTTCCTTATCTGCTGTGACTTCTTCCGCTTCTCCGGTATTAGCGTAGATTCCACTAAACAGTAATGCTCCTGCTGCCGTTGATAGTAAAATTGTCTTCATTGGTAAAAACCTCCTTAATTTCTTAACAATTACCAGTTTACTTGATGACTGCTTATAATGTCCTTAGAGAAAAATGAGAATTTGATGAGAAGCCTCAGCGTTTATTTTCATGGGGATAGGGGAAAAAAGATAGTAAGCTGCTTTTCTTTAACAAGCTTTTTATGTAACAGTCCTCTCAACAAAGCATAATTATTTCTTACGTACCAAAGCGATATAAATCATTCAAATTAAAAAATACAATCGGAGGAACGACAATGAACAAAGTATACGATGCAGTCGGTATTGGAATTGGTCCATTTAACTTAAGTCTTGCTGCTTTAACAAATGATCTTCAGGATGCAGACATCTTATTTTTGGAACAGGAAGCTTCTTTTGACTGGCATCCTGGAATGTTGATTGAGGGGATGGACCTGCAGACACCTTTTATTGCAGATCTGGTAACTTTAGCAGACCCGACCAATCGTTTTTCTTATTTAAATTATCTCCATGAGCATAATCGGATATATCAATTTTACTTTTTTAACCGTTTCACCATCCCAAGAGAAGAGTACAATACTTATTGTAAATGGGTCTCTTCCAGACTAGATAACTGTCAGTTCGGACAGCGTGTAACGGATGTATCAGCTATGCCGGATGAATCTTGTTATAAGGTTACAGCCCGATCTACAGAAGATGAAAGTGAACGAAGCTATTATGCAAAACATATTATTTTAGGGACGGGCAGCATCCCGAATATTCCAGAAGCGCTGCAGGGCTTTCCAGAAGAGGATATCACACATACCAGCCGTTACATGTATCTTAAAAACACCTTAAAGCAGGGGAATTCCATTACGGTCGTCGGTTCTGGTCAAAGCGCTTCAGAGGTGTTCTATGATTTGTTACAAGACCAAAAAGAAGGGGCTTATGATTTAACCTGGTTTACCCGTTCCAGCGGAATTTTTCAAAAAGAGGATACAGGACTCGGAAAGGAGGTATTCTCTCCAGAGTATGTTGATTACTTTTATAACCTGCCGTTAAGAGACAGGATGGAGTCGCTTGAAAATTTAAGCACTATCCGAAACGGCGTCGATCCTAAACTCTTAGAAAAAATTTATGAGCTGCTTTATAACCGTTCCATCGAATCGCCTTTACAGCAAATCACGATTCAAACAAACACAGCAGTAAACACGATGGAGCCCGGCGACAATTCTCAAAACAGAGCCTATAGCCTGCAATGTGAACAATGGCAAAAAGGAGAAAAATTTACTTACCCGGCGGATAAAGTAATTCTGGCAACTGGATATAAGCCGCATCTTCCTGATTGGCTCGAGAACTTCTATGAATACATAGAGTGGGAGGATGAAAAAAGATTTCGTGTAACTGCGGATTATCGGCTTGTTTTTAAAGACTCCCGTAAAAATCAAATATATACGTTGACCAATATTGAACATTCTCATGGTTCCAGTGCAACAAACTTAGGTTTATCGGTATTGCGAAATCAAAAAATCATTAATTCGATTGCCGGCAAAGAAATCTATCCTATACCGCAGCAAGCAGTCTTTCAGCAATTCGAAATGAAAAAATTATACTAATATCAAAAGATGCCAAACGCGTTGGAACAGCGTTTGGCATCTTTTTCACTGCTCCAAGTCCATTTCCAGACGTACCATATCGATGACCTGTATCCCATTTTCAAAAATCGGCTCTTCATAATGCCGCAAAAAGAAATTACGGTCAATGGAAACCATCCGGAATCCGCATTTTTGATATAGTGCCAGCTGCGCAACTCCTGAGTTCCCTGTTCCAATTTCTATCGTACGGTACCCTTGCTGTTTCGCTGTCTGAATCGCATGCAAGACCAGTTTCTTTCCCAAACCTTGTCCATGACAAGCTTCCTCCACAGCAACATTGACTAGCTCCGCGGTATCTGGTCTGGTCGGCAGAAGAACGTATACACCAACCACCTTTTCCTCTTTCTCCAGCACATAGCAAGCTCCTCTGGTAGTATAATCACGGATCAGCCTTTCTGATGGATCCGCAAGCAATAATAAGTTCATAGGCAATGCTTCCCCGCTATGCAATAGACGAATCATATTTTCACTTCCTCTTTTGATAAAATAAGCTTGTTTCTTTCTTGTGATTCTTCTAGTATTAAGAATTATACACTGAATTTAAGTATACCAACTTTTCAGATTCAAAGGAGATTAAAATGGATGTCACCACTGTCATATTGACCGTCATAATGATGGGGCTTATTTTATTTATTGGAGCCTTGGTAGCTCTTAAAAACACGATTACATATGAAGCAAAACAGCTGTTCATGAGCGTAATTATCAATGTCGCCGTTCCATTTATTATTTTAAACGGCGTCTTCAATACCGATTTAACAGACGATGTATTGCATCAGGTTATTCTGATGTTTATTTGCAGTGTCAGTTTTAACGTTTTGGCTGTCGGTATTTGCTTTTTGTTTGGAAAAATTATCGGCTTTTCCATGACAAAATCAAAGCAGCTTGCTTTACTTGCGGCTATTGGAAATTCCGGTTTTATCGGCATTCCGTTATGTGCTGCCATCTTCGGTCCAACCGGCGGGCTGCTTGCTGCTATTTTTGATGCAGGACTGGACGTTGTTGTCTTTTCGCTGGGAATCTATCTATTGCAAAACAATAATCATTTTGAATGGAGACACTTAAAGGCGCTCGTGAATATGCCGTTAATAGCTATCAGCTTCGGGCTTATTTTTGCCTTCAACGGCTGGGGAGCCCCTGTTTTATTTAAAGATTTAGCCAGCATGCTCTCTGCACTGGCGGCTCCCATGGCGATGCTCTATGTCGGTTTTAGTCTGCCAGACCTTTTCCGCAGCAAGCAGCCGTTATTTTTTCGTGAATTATGGATGCCTTTGGTGTGGAAATTGCTTATTCTTCCAATCATGGTGATGATTATTCTGTCCTTCTTGCCACTGGAGACATTACTCAAAAATATCTTAGTCATCCTTGCTTGCATGCCAACCTTTATGCTTTCTGCGGTTCTCTTTTCCCGCTATACGGATAAAGAGCAGGAAGCTGTCGTTACATCGGTATTTTCTACCATACTCGCTTTAGGAACAATTCCGTTTATCGCCTGGCTGTCCGCCTTTTGGATTGGTTGATACGCAGGCTAATATATACTGCAGCACCTAAAATAAATGAAAGCAGACGAATATGCCTCCATGGACGTCTGCTTTCATTCTATTTTTTCGTCATGATAAACCAATTGGAAGACACGATGAGGATGATGAAAATACAAATCAATCCAACCACATGAAAACCGGGAACCTTCGATATTATGCCCAGTATAATAGCAAAGATTCCAACGATATAAATAGGAACACATTTCGGATTTGCAGTCACTTCTACGTTATCTCCATCACTTACCGTCAGAGGTTTGCTCCGGAGAAAGGATTGATTAACAGCAATTTCCGCTGTATCTCCCTCGAAGATGGCAACAGTAATATCATTGTTTTTTAGTTTGCCCTGAAATTCCCCATTCACTTTTACCTTTACACTGGACAGTCCGCCCAATAAACCGGTACTTCTACTTATGTAAACCTCCATTCATGTACTCCTTCCACTATTTTTGAATATACTGGGAATTCTAACAAGGAATACATGTCGTCAACAGGTACAATAGAACTAAGCTCTTTCTCTAGAATGCAAAAAATAGAAAGCCGCTCTTTGAAAAGAACGACCTTCTAAGTTTAAAAAATTAGCAGGCTTACGAAGACACCAGCTCTAACCTTCCGCCTGCATCGCCTCTTCTTTTGTAGCTTCCACCGTGCCAAACGGATGATGAGGCGGGGCATAAATCGTATAAAGCTTTATAGCTTCATCCCCTGTATTCGTAATATTATGCCATGTGCCAGCAGGAACCATTATCGCACTGTCTTCTTCCACCTGCTGTCTAATTGTCAGATTATCCTGCCGATTTCCCATCTGTACCGTTCCGCTTCCTTCTTCAATCCGTATAAATTGATCGGTATCCGGATGGACCTCTAAGCCAATATCTCCTCCTGCCGGGATGCTCATTAATGTAACCTGCAGATGTTCTCCTGTCCACAAAGCAGTCCGGTAATTCGTATTGTCTTCCGCTGCGTTTTCAATATCAATCACGAAAGGATTTCCGCCATGATCAGTAACTCTGGAAGCTATTGTATTCCCTTGATTATTTTCTAAATATCCGGCTAAATGGCTTGCAATTTGGTAATCTGTCATCGCGAGCTGATAAAGCAGCTGCCGGGAATACGGTTCATTTACTTGCCCGCTTTTATGATAGTTTTCTTCATAGCCCTGCCTGGCATGATCATACACGTCCTCGATATGATTATTTCTCTCCTGATGATGCTCTGACTGTCTCCTATCTAGCTGTTTCCCGGTAAAATAGTGATAAACCTGCTCCAGACCTGTAGCGATTTGATTTCTGGATTGGACAGCATACACAAGTCCTTGTGCCGATGCGTCATTTCTAAACTGATCTGCTATTTGAAAATACATTGGTAGTGCTGATGCCTCTCGCTGTAAGGTTTCCTCTATGATATTAGCTGTCTGTTCATCATACGGATGTCCTTGGTTTCCATTCGAATCCATTCGATCCATTTGCTGCTGGTAAATAGGGTGATAATACATATGGGTCTGTTCCCTGCCTTTCCTTAATCTCCTATCAGCATATGACCATAAATGAAAAATGGAACCCAAAAAAAGAAGACATTGACAAATATCTTCTTCATCCATATTTCATTACACTATACCCAACTATTCTTTATACGCTCTGCTTTGCTTTCTTCTCCGCAGCAATCATCAAAAACATCGGTCTGCGCCATTCATGCTTCATCGCCGGCTCCCTCTCAAGCATTTCCTTTGAAGGTACTGACTCTTCCACACGTAAAATCTCAAATCCTGTTTGGATTAAATCGTTCATAAAAACAGACATCGGACGATGATATTTTATGACTGTTTCATTTAAAAAAGATGCTTCTCTTTTTCCTTCTATTTGATAATTATCCACTGGCCAATATAATGGATTCTTACTCGTTTGATCATATATCCAGTCCTGTTCTTTTCTTGCCGTAAAAATGGGATGCTCCACAGAAAACACAAAGCTTCCGCCTGGCTTCAATATCGTATGCACTTTTTCACATACACTGGAAAAGGACTTAATATAATGCAGGGCAAGCGAGCTGATAACAGTATCCATCGAGCTTTTAGAAAAATCGATGTCCTCTATAGCTTGATGCAGATATACAATCCCTGAATCATTGGTCAGTTCCTCTGCATGCGCAAGCATCCGTTCAGATATATCTGTTCCTGTCACAGATGCTGCGCCCTTCTCCCGTGCATAACGACTATGCCAGCCAAATCCACAACCTAAATCTAAGACATTTTTTCCCTGGAAATCCGGCAGCATTTCTTTTAATATATGCCATTCACCGGCTCCTTCCAGCCCTTGTTTCGACCGGTCCATTTCCGCATATGCTTGAAAAAATGATTTATCATCATATTTGTTTTGTTTCAACGTGTCACTTCCTTTCCACCCTGTATATTATAATCGTCTATATAACGAAAAAAAAGCATATCTATTTAAAAACATGCTTTATTCTTGAAAATTATGTACCTGACAGCAACCTTATACAAATCTAAAAATAGATAAGGTGTACCGCCAGATTAAATATATTGAAGTTAATTGATTCTTATGAAATCCAAGAAGAAAGTAATGAGGATGGAAAACAACGGTTACAAATTATAAAATCTTTTCATACCTGCAATGATCATGATTTGTGCCCTTATAATCATAGCCAAAGTTTTTATAAATTTGGTTTAGTTTCTTATTGCTTTCTACACAGTCTAAACGAATCCGGCGCATTCCCTGCGTCTTCGTATATGCTTCCATCCATTCGACAATAGGTCTTCCTAAGCCGCGTCCAATATGATCATAGTCTACGGACAAGCGGTGCATATAAAACGCATCTTCGCTGGATTGTCCCCAAATGTTTTTATCCCAAGGGGTCTGCATTTCATTTAGTGTGAACGTAGCAATAATCTCATCGCCTTCTTTAACAACAAAGGTAGCTCCATCTTCAACAGACTGTCTTACTTCCGGATCTTCCTCATCCTGATCAAGGAATTCCCACTGCTTTAAACGGCTTTTCTTCAGCCATGTTGTTACACCCTTTAGCAGGCGGAGTATAGCTTTCATATCTTCCTTTTGTGCAATATACACATCTAGCTCCTGATTAATAGATCCAACTTTATTCGACATACCTCTACCTCCTTATACCCTTTGCTATACATTCGACATGAAAATTAAAAATTCCTCCTTTTTTATAAAAAAAATTCAAATTAAAGTAATCATTATCTCTTTCCAGATATTCCAATCCGTCATTTATCCCTTGGTTTTATTGCGAATCTCAATTTGTTTAGCAATACAGAATTTCACAATATGTGACCTGGTTCCTTCTCGCATATCAATAAATTGCAGCGCATTTTTATACATGCTATTCGATTGTTTTATCACATTCACAACACTGCCTTTGAATACAATTTTCTGCTGGGTATCCTTTGTTTTCAAATACAATGTTCCTTCGACCTTATCGCCTATTTCAACGATTTTAGACTGCGTCAGAAAAGCAGCTCCCCCGCCGCTTATATCGTGGGTAGTAACGGTTATACTTTCCCCTTCGGCTTCCTCTTCGTTCGGATTTGCATCTTCTGCAGAAGGCAGTGTCAAATCCATATCCAGCATGACTTTCACACGGAAAAATTGCCTTCTTTGCACTACTTTAATTGCATCTAAAGAGGGGTTCGTAATGGCGATTTTTCCGTTTTGCTGAAGATGTAATTGGGAAGAGAAGTTACAGAGCCCTTTTTTATCATCATGAAAACAGACTGTAACCATCATGCCGTTTTCAATCAGCATAGGTACATTCTGTTTATTGACAGGTCTTTGAATCAGCAGCTCAGACTCATTGCGAATGAGCTGTGTATAGTATGTTTTTCCCTCTGATGTTACCAGTTCAAGTAATTGGCCATTCCAAAATTCTGTATATGCTTCGTTGCTCATAATAAATCCCCCTTTTCTCCGTTACTTTAAATAGATCATGTTCATCCTTCAATTCATTTCATTCTATGTAGTCATACAAGGAAACATTCAATCCAACCAAAAACCAATTTTTGTATTATTTTTAGAACTAATAAACGAATCCTATTTCTTACCACTATTTTTACCGAACTTTTCTATGTGTTATATCTATCATGGTGCCAGCGTCTGTTTTCTCCTCTGTTAAAGGGGAGACGAAAATAATTATATCCAAACAAAAGAGTCCTCCCAAAATAAAAACCCATACTATATTTAGGTATTTAGACAGGACTACTTTATCCTAATTATAACGTTTTTTCTGATTTTTGTAATGGTAATTCTTATTATTCTTGATAAATATAACTCTTCCAGCTTAGTAATCACAAAAAAAACACCTTTCCGTTCCGCGCGATTAAAAAACGCTTAACAGAAGAGATGTTTTTTTGACAGAAGCGGCTGTTTTAATAAAAAAGCTGCCATAAAAGCTATATTAATCTACTACAATATACGTTACCTTTACCGGTCCATGCACACCAACAATCAGATTCATTTCAATATCAGCACTGTTACTCGGACCTGTTACAAAACAAACACTTGAAGGAGGAGCAATGCCTTTTTCATTATCCTGATGAATCTTACCTGATGCCTGTGTCATCCTGGGCACAATTGTTTCTTTAGGGATAATGGCAACATAGCATTTCGGCATTAAGCTGATGGATCTGCCATTATCTTTATTCGTCATCAATGCGACTGTTCCTGATTCAGCAAGCGTGATATCACTAAAGGAAATACCGACATCTGTTCTTTCGGCAATCACTTGGTTTTCCTTACCAAGGCTTGCATCCCAGATATGGACATCGACCTCTTTTGAAAATTCCTCATAAGCCTTATCCAGTCCATACTCCTGGTTACGCTTATCATTCGATGCAATAATCGAAGCTGCCTCATATCCATCTAATACTCTTTTCAGTGTTGCTTGCAAATCGCTTTTATCTGTCCGGACAAAATCGGTATGGATCACCTTACAATGCTCCTTTAGCACTCCAATCAGCTCTTCGGCAGAATAATCTTTAAAAACCTCATGCTGCGGCTGAACACTGTACTCCGGCCGGCTTACACCTTCTCTTCTTTGCGGACGTCCCAGGTTTGCGGCAAGATTGCTTAAAAAGGAGTCACGGTTTTGAATAGCCATTATGCCTCTCCTCCCTTCTGACGTTTATTCCACCAGCTGCGGAAGGATTGTTTCCCCGGTGCCGGAAAATCTCGGACATCCGTCCATTCTTTTAATGGTCCCGGACCATTTTCAACGTATTCCTCTTTTATCCACGGTTTTAATGCGCTTCTAGCAACTTTTGTACTTAATTTATACGCCGCCGGATTCGATGCCCATTGCGCAAAACCTTTCATCATGATTTTTTCAGAAGCAGGAGATTTTTTCTCTTCTTCTACAATAATTTCACGATGACGGATTAACTGTTCATGTAACGGAATTTTTACCGGGCAGGCTTCCGTACAAGCAGCACATAAAGAGGATGCATACGGCAATTCTTTATGATCCTCGTAGCCGTCAAGCAGCGGGGTTAATACAGCTCCAATCGGTCCCGGATAAATCGAGTTATACGCATGACCGCCGACATGACGATATACCGGACACACATTAATACAAGCTGCACAGCGGATACAATGAAGTGCAGACTGAAATTCTGTTCCCAGGATTTTAGAACGCCCATTATCCACAATTACCAGATGATAATCATCCGGGCCGTCGATTTCCTCTTCTAAGCGCGTTCCTGTAATGGTTGTGATATAACTGGTCAGCTTCTGCCCGACAGCAGCTCGTGTCAATAGGCTGACTAATACTTCCATGTCCTCCCAGGTTGGAACAAGTCTCTCCATCCCCATGACACTGATTTGTGTATCAGGAAGGGAAGTAACCATTTCCGCATTCCCTTCATTGGTTACCAATGTAACAGAACCAGATTCTGCAATCGCAAAGTTACATCCGGTAATCCCGACATCTGCGGTTAAGAAATCCTGCCTCAGCTGTTCTCTGGCAAAGGAAGCCAGTTCCTCGGGAGTATCTGATTTATCATAGCCTTTTTTATTTTGAAAGGTATCTTTGATTTGCTGCCTATTTTTATGCAAAGCCGGGGTGACAATATGGGATGGAGGATCTTCATCTAATTGCAGAATCCATTCCCCTAAATCCGATTCGACTACCTCTGCTCCGGTTTCCTCTAATGTTTTATTTAAACCAATTTCTTCGGTAACCATGGATTTGGTTTTCACGACTTTTTTCGCGTTTTTCTTTTTGACGACATTTTCAATATAGGCATTTGCTTCTTCTGCCGTCTCCGCAAAAAAGACATTGCCGCCGCGTTTTTCCACTTCCTCACTGAGCTGATATAAATAATAATCAATGTTTTCTAATGTATGGGACCGTATTTCCTCTCCAAGTCGGCGCCAATCTTCCCAATTGCCGAGCTCTTCCGCCTGCGTCAGGCGGCCATTTCGGAACCTTCCTTGTGCAGAAGAAACGGCCTGCCGCATAAAATCATTGTCAATCCCTTTTCCAATCCGTTCTTTATAAGGAGTTTCGCTAATTTTTATGCTCATACGGTTACTCCTTCTTGTTCTTTGACATGTGTATTTAAAATTTCTGTGATATGCATGACTTTTACATGTTTACCTTCCCTGCGCATACGTCCGCCAATATTCATCAGACAGCCCATATCTCCGCCGACAAGGTACTCTGCTTCTGTTTCCGAGACGTGCCGGGATTTTTCTTTTACCATTTCTGCGGATATATCTGCATTTTTCACAGCAAATGTACCGCCAAACCCGCAGCAGTCCTCTTTCACCGGCAGCTCAACAAAGTCAATTCCTTTGACATTTTGAAGCAGCTTGGTGGGCGCTTCCTTTACTCCTAAAATACGGGTCATATGACAGGATGGATGATAGGTTACCCTTCCCTCAAAGGTAGAACCGACATCAGTGATCCCTAATACATCCACGATAAACTGGGTTACTTCATAGGATTTACTAGCCAGCTCAATCGCCGGCTGTTCCCACTCCGGGTCTCCCTTGAATACGTTCGGATATTCTCGCAGCATCCCGACACATGAACCAGACGGGCCGACCACATACTCCGAATCTTTAAAGGCCTTTATCATCTGCTTCATTGCTTTTTTCGCTTCACTCAAGTAACCGCTGTTATATGCGGGCTGCCCGCAGCAGGTTTGAGCTGCCGGGAAATCTACTTCACAGCCCAGCCGCTCTAATAATTCCACCGTATTCTTACCTACATCTGCAAAAACAATATCACTTACACATGTAATGAACAAAGATACTTTCATTTTTTCCACCTCTTCTATTGATACCGGACATGAACGAGGTACTTAATTTTTATCAAGCTCCTGAAACAGCAACTGCTCTACATTCTCCAAATGCTCATACATTTTTTCTCTTGCCTGATCCGCCTGCCTATTTTTGATTGCTTGATAAATACGTTCATGCTCTTCATATAAAATATGTGACCGGTCTTCTGTATATAATAATATCCGACGTGCTTCCCGAATCGTCTCTGACATTAATTCGGAAACACTGCCCATTAAATGAATCAATAAATTCATCTGCGTTGCCTGAGCAACAGCCAGATGAAAATCGGTGTCTGCCTGCTCAGAAAGCTGATCATTCCCTTTCGCATCTGCCATCAGCTGTAACGCCGCTTCCATTTTCTCAAGGTCTTTGTCCGTATAGCTTTCTGCAGCATATGCGGCAGTGCCGACTTCTAAAATTTTGCGGACCTGATACAATTCTTTAACGTCATTCTGTTTCATTAAAAATGCCGT
This sequence comes from Oceanobacillus sp. M60, assembly GCF_053839645.1. Lineage (NCBI taxonomy): Bacteria > Bacillati > Bacillota > Bacilli > Caryophanales > Bacillaceae > Oceanobacillus > Oceanobacillus sp. M60. The sequence continues at coordinate 391,060 of NZ_JBSSNH010000001.1, forward strand.
GCTTACAGGCAAGGTGAAAAGCTCTGCATCAAACGCTTTTACGTAGGTGCCTTCTCCCTGCCGCATTTCGACCAGCCCCATGGAACGGAGTCCGCTGAGCGCCTCTCTGATTGCGGAACGGCCGACGCCAAAGCTTTTTGCCAACTGCTCTACAGAATCCAGCTTGTCTCCTGACTTCAACCTTCCATCCTTAATCATGCCAATTAAGGAATCTGCTACTTGCTCATATATTTTTTCGGTTTTTATACGCTTATATTCCATCATGTCAACTCCTCTAGTACGTGAATCTATTTTAATTCATTCCCAGAGGTTTTTAAAGCCCATCAGCTTATCAGTCGAAGAATTGAATAGCAATAAACCCAGCCAATCCAATCATCAATCCATAGACAACGGCCGGAATCAGCGTTTTCCGAATAATATCCCCTTCTTTACCGCTCAAGCCAACGACCGCGCTTGCTGCAACGACATTATGCACACAAATCATATTTCCCGCTCCAGCTCCCATTGTTTGGGCAGCTAAAACCGTATTTATATCTAAACCCAATTGATTTGCTACGCTGTATTGAATAGGTGAGAAAGTTAATGTAGAAACCGTCGCACTTCCAGTAATAAACGATCCTAACTCTCCTAAAAAGGGTGCGACAAACATCCACATAAACCCTAAATGCTCCGCCATGCTTACGGCGATATACTGCGGCATGCTGATTAAATCTTCTGTATTTATTCCCGAATTTGTAAACACATGCACCATCGCTAACGTTGCCACTAAAGCAATCGCGGTTGACCGCATCGTCATCAGAGAATCCTTGGATGCACTAAAAAACGTGCCAATTGATTTTCGATGAACAAATACAGATAAAACTGCCGCAAATGTTAGAATTGTTCCTGGCGAATATAAAAACTCCCAGGCAGAGTCCACACCTTCTACACCAAAAATAGTTGTCCAAGAGAAATCAATGGCTGTCTGTGTGAACTCCTGCAGCCAAGGTATAATCCTGGTCATTAACAACAAGGCAACGACAATAACATAAGGTGTCCAAGCCGCCCCTATGCTCATCTTTGACTTCTCCGTTTTTACTTCAAAACCAGGGCGCAGCGCCTCTTTCCATGTCGTTTTTGGTAACAGCCAGCCTTTTTTAGCTGTGATTGTTGCTACTACCAATCCAGTTAAAGATGCTAAAATAGAGATAAATTCCTGACCAAATACCGAAGCATAGAATAAAGCAGACAACGTATAAGTAAACCCTATAAGAATGGTCCACGGAAGCATCGGCAAGGCATACTTAAACCCTCTTTTTTTACCAAAAAATAAAGTCATAATAACAATGACAATAAACGGTATAAATGATCCGGCGAATATATCTAACGTGGTTATCCGCACTCCAATTGCATTAAAGAACTCCGCATCTGCCCCCGGAATATTACTTAACCCTACTGCCAAAGGTGTCCCTACAGCTCCAAAAGCCACCTGTGTGCTGTCTGCAATCAACGCCAATGTCGCAGCAACAATCGGACGAAATCCTAAAGCTACCATTAATGGAGCTGTAACCATTGCCGGAGTTCCGAACCCGGCTGCCCCTTCAATCACTCCGCCAAATAAAAAAGCAACAATGACAACCTGAACACGCATATCTTCAGAAATGCTCTGAAAACCTTGATTGATTCTGTCCACTGCTCCTGTTTTGCGAAGTGTATCCAGTAAAACTAATGCCCCAAATAAAATCCATAGAATCGTTAATGTTTTATGGGCCCCTTGAAAAATCGATGATAGAATAACATTTCCTTCCATCCCCCAAAAAATCATAGCTATTGCAATAACGATTGCTGCGCTTAACGACATCCCCTTCATTGCCGGCATACGTAACAGAACTAAAAACACAAACGGCGCAATGATTGCACTTAAAGCTAATAATAAATACAAACGAATCCCCCCTTGCCGCTCTTATAAAACGCTTTCATTAGGTATGTATAAGTAAGGTCATCAGATGACCTTACTTATACATACTACTTTATAATTCTATTGATGACAAGATAAAATTATAAATTTTATCAAAATGAAAGAGAGAGTGCTCCATTGTTGTAGAAGCACTCCCTTTATTCTATTTATAAATAAACCCAAAATTGTAAAACTAAACCCTACTAATATCCAATGTTACACTATATTGAATTTGTCAAAAGTTTTAGTTAGATATCATCATTCTGCGTATTATAACCAAGCTATTTTATTTTTACAAAAATTGAATTGTTCTCCTGAGTATCTATTCAGTAGCTAAGCTTACAACTATTCCATCCCTTATCAAAAATTTTCATCGAGTAACAAAAAAACAATAAAATACAATCTTTCAAGGCTAAGTCAAAAACGCTTTTCTCCAGCTATGATTCTACTTATTTTCATCTATTCTAAATAATTTTTTTAGAGTTAGTAATCAAGCTTCTTCTTTATTTATTTGAGTTAAAACTTCTTCAAGATGATTAATTCTTCTTAGTGTATCTTCACTTAACCCCCCGGCTCTCCAAAAAGAAAAAGTATAATATTCTCCTTCCTCAGCCAATATTTTCGCCCATTCAGTCAGTGTTTCAGCATCTGCATACCATACTTCCACCTCTTTTTTTTCCTCTTCATAAATAAAGGTTAGGGCACCGCTCGCATGATCTCTTACCGGTGTTACATTATTTATACTAATCAAATCTTCTACTTCATTTTCAGTTAGGGAAGTAACGTGATCATCTTTCCAACTGAAACCTCCTGTAGACAATGCAAATTCTACACTTGCTGCTTGATTTGAATACATGTCAGCTATACTTTTTAAAAAATTTATATCAGTTTTGGGGCCGGGTCCACTGTGCATTCCATATAAGTTATATGTCATTATGGAATAATCTATATGCTCTGGTAAAGTATATTGTTCAACAGGGAACGATGGTTCAAGCACCACTCTTAACGCTAATCCTTTTCCTGAGAGTTGCTCTGATAATTCTTCTAAAAATTGCAAGTATGAAGATATATTTTCCTCAGGTATTTTTTCATAATCAATTTCGACACCATCTATAGGCATACTTACCGCATAGTTCATAATTTCTTCTATATGTTTTTTTCGCGTTTCTTCACTTTGCATCAAATTTTTTATAAGGTCCGGACTTTTTGGAATGGTAGAGCCATCTTCTAAAAACTGATCGTTCACCAGTGAAAGATATACCTGCTTATTCGCTCTTATCGGCTGTTGCAGTAATTCATCAATTAAATATTGGCCTTCTAGTGTAGTAAAGAGCTTTTCATTTTCATCAAAATAATTTCCAAATAATATAATGTTATCTACATTTGAAAGAGAGGAACTTACATCATCCAGACTCTTTTCAGCATCCCAGTCTACTATCCAAATAGAGGTTTTAACTGAAATGTCATCTACCCCTTCACTCGGTTTTAACATAGGTGTAGCTTTTTCCTCCTCAGCTGCTGAACACCCTCCTATAATAAATATGAAAATTATAACAACAATTATGTTTCTTAGCGGCAAATACATACCCCTCCTTTAAAAAACTATTAAACTATTTGGCATTCGACAGAACACGAGTTGAAATTTATATTTATAGATATTCTATGAAAAAGTCGATTATCTCATCTGTTTTATATTTTATATCTCTTTTCAGCTTTTTTTCTACTGGCGGTATAACCTGATAAATTATATCATCTTCAGAAGTTATTTGAAGCATATTAACAACCGAATCATAGATAGTATCAGTATTTTGTTGATGCTGCGTATTTAAATCTACAATTTTACCGCCAACTGCAAATTGTGTTAAGCCTTCTTCGTTTATCCAATCTATCTGCATCATATTTTTCCCATCAATCTCAACAGTAATTTCCTGCTCATTAACATCCAATACTATTTGGCGATTATTCTGCAAAGTAACTGGATATTCATCATCATCTACTCGAGACCCTTGTTGTGTGTCTTCGTACGTATAAACCATGGCTTTATTAAATGCATAGTCATCTTGATTCCATTTAATCCCGCTTAAATCTGTTTCAAACAGTACCTCTTCTTTATCTGATTTCCGCTGATAAATATATAGTTTATTTTGTTCTAAACTAAATTTCAGCTCTTTATTGTCATTAGACAAATAAAAAGTCTGTTCTCCCATTACATTCCCTTCAAGGTTCATAGAAATACGATAAGATTCAGGTAATACTTCTTTTAAAGTAGCCACTACCTCTTTTTCCGGTTGAGAAGTTAATATAATCTTCTCTCCAACAAATTCTCCAACTCCACCATTTATTGACCACAGGTTTGCAATAGATTCATCACCGTTTTCAAATTGAATACCCCAGTCATAATCCTCTTGTATTTTCATTAAAAGATGGTTAGTCGACCACCAAGGAGCTACTTGCAGTCGATTTAGATTATATATATCTGTTTTTGGACCATTGAAAGAGGTTAAATCACGGTTAAAATGAAGAGAAAAATTATCTGTTATCATTTTCTCATTGATTGATTCTACAGATTGATCCATATTATTGTACATTGAATTCGCGTGCATGATTGCATAAGCATTCGGAATTTCATTAAAATGTTCCGTATAAGATTCATGCATTTTATTATACTGATTCAAAATTCTCTCTTCCATTTCTCTACGCGTCTCTTTTGGAATCATATATTCATCTCGAAGATAGTCCATTAAGTAATGATTATAATATTCAATATCTGGGTGGTCAGGAATTGGTATATTATCTAATTCTCCCAAAGACTCTCCATTCTCATTAAATGTATTGATATAGGATAATTGATAACCATTTGTACCAAGTTCCCAGTAGCCGCTTCTCATCATTGTTTTTAAATCGTTCGGTTTTAAAAACTTTGTATCTCGCTCTTCAAATTTATTGGCGTAGGTATACATCGTTGCTTTATAATTCAGTTCCTCCAATAAAGATTGAGAAAAAATACTTGAATCTGTCCGCCCGTCTTCAAACGATAGATACAATGCCTTTTCTGGCAAAAGTTTTCCCTCATGATAATACTCTAGAATTTGCTGCTGAGAAATCGTTTCAAAGCCCTGTTCTTTTAAAACTGTCAGTTGTTTCTCTAATTGTTCTTTTGATACATGCTGTGTAGAGCCGCTTCGATCTACTCCAAAATATGAGATAGCTAGAAAACCTTCTTCATTTACCATAGTGTCAGAAGACAAAGTTTCATACCTTTCCGTAATAAAAAGTGTACGTATCAACAGAACGGCAAGTAAACTAATTACCACAAACTGAAATAAAGATTTAATCAGTTTAAACGTATTTTTTCTTCGCACATTCAATTTATTCTTATTTGATTGGGACGGCATATGCCAACCTCCCTAAAGTTATTTACTTTTGGCGGTATATAACTGCCATCTATCATTAGGCTTTGACACATTATATTATTGGGCTTTTTTTTGTTTTTTTTCTAATTTCTTTTCCCTAGCTGATACGTCTTGTGGCGTATCTCTTGTCCCCCATGTCGATTTCCAGAAGGTAACCCATGCAACTGGCATTTGCCAAAGTAAAATAAACTCATAGTACATGACAAACACAAAACCAAAAAACCACAGTTTACTTCGTCGAAAAAGAAGGTGTGCAAAGCTAAGCATAAGTGCCATCACTAGTAATCCAATTATGAAGGTTAATGGGAATACTCCATAAACAACCGGAACATATACAAGATTGTAGAGCACAATAATAGGTGCTAATACTGGAACAATAAAGCCTACTATGAAAAACAGCACCATAAATGGCTCTTTTTTAAAGATAAAGGTCATCGCCCTTAATGTTTCTCTCAGCCATGATCTTTTCCAGCGCATCTGTTGTTTTAAAAACATGCTAAATTCTGAAGGAACAATGGTAGAACAAACTGCTCTATCCTGATAGCTTGTTCGATGCGTTTCCAAAATCAAATTAGTCATGCTCCGGTCGTCTCCAAATGTTGCAGGATGCCCTAAAAAGCGCTGGTCTAACCAAGCATCTGCATGCTTTAAAACTAATTCTTTACGATAGCAAGATAAGGGGCCTGACAAGCAAGTAACACAGTCAAAGGTTGCTTCTGCCGCCTTCATGATTCGAAATGCAATATAATATCTGACGGTTTGTAATTTAGTCAGCGTATTAGTGAATTTATTCTCTACTTCGGTTCTTCCTGCCACGCCACCCATTTTAGGATCTTGAAATGGCTGCACAATGTTTCGAATTGCATTTGGCTCCAAAAAGCTGTCCGAGTCAACAAAAGCTACTAGTTCATGCTTTGCTATCTTTACTCCTTCTACAAGAGCCTCTCTTTTTCCACCGTTTTCCGGAAGTTGAACAAATTTTAAACGGTTCTTTGTTTTAAATCTTTTCCCTTCTTGATACATCTTAGAAACTATTTTACGTATTTCTTCCATAGAACGGTCAGATGATTGATCATCAACAATAATTACTTCTAATTTATCAATAGGGTATGTCTGATCAAAACAAGTTGTAATTGTCCGCTGAATCCATTCTTCTTCATTGAATACAGGAATGATAATTGAGACTCCGGGTTCAAAATCCGGGTTTACTTTAACATTTCGATATAACATTCCGAAAATATATCTAGATAGCAAAAATGTTGCGGCTACTAAGCTATATGCGTAGAGAATTTTATTAAACTGAAAATATATGATACTTTCAGCACGCATAAGCATAACAACTAGCGCCATGAAGAATAAAAGAATGCTGGCTACAGCAATGGATAACCCCCATCTCCTACTCCGATGATAGCTTTCCATTGATTGTAAAAATTCAAAAGCATAATAATGTTCCTTTTTGTTTTCTTCTTCTTGAAATTGCCGGACAAGCTTTGCTTTAATATTCACCCTCATTTCAAACCCTTCAGGCATGGCACCTGAGGGTATTTGAAATTTTAACTTTATTTGTTCCCCTTTTTGTAGACCAAGATCTTCAGTGCTGCTCGGCAGTTGAACTAAAATTCCGGTGTTAGATATATCTACACAGTTTGAAGTCTTCTTTTTTCTACCTATTCTCATCACTACTGGAAATTCCGCTATATAACGTTGTCCATCCATTCTTGCTTTATATAATTTATTCGTATCTTGCTCTGCAATTTCTGTATCTGAACCACGGCGATCTAGATTTAACCTGATTCCATCTGGATCAGGAACGTTTGATAATATTCTACGGTCTTTTTTTGGATTTGTTAATATTTCTTTTTTCTTCATTGATGAATGTAGCTGTTCACACAGCTCCCTCCCCTACTTTCCAATTTTTCAATCTCCAATCATTTCCGAAACAGTCTTAAATGTGTATCCACGCATTAGTATATTTTCAATAATTCTAGGCAGCACCCGGATTGTATGTGATTCATCTGAAATGTGCATTCCAATAATACTTCCGGATTCTACATTATCTACAACACGTTTATAAATCTCGTCTTCTGATCTGTTCAAATCCCAATCGAGAGAAGCAATGTCATAAAGGACAATATAATCTATTCCGGTTGCAGCAATTGTATTTGCTGATGAATCATCTAAAAGCCCTTGGGCAGGGCGAAAATAATTCTTCGGTTTTTCTTGTAACGCATTAGATATAACTTGATCCGCCTTCACTAAATCCTCCTGTAATTCAAGGGAATTCATTTCTGTTACAACAAGGTGATTGTAGGAATGGCTTGCCACTTCATGTCCTCTATCTATAATTAAACGTGCAAGTTGAGGATTTGCTTCTACTCCCTTTCCAATAACAAAAAATGTTGCCTTTATCTGATAATCATCTAGAATATCTAATATTATTGATAACGTTTCATCACCTGCCCAGTCATCGAAAGTTAGAACAACTTCTTGTTCATCGGTTTGAAAGTTTTCAATAACCTGAGGGGAAGCCTGATCGTAATCTTGATTAACAGCTAACTTATTTGTTTCAATTTCCTTATTTGGATTAGTATAAGCCGATTCCACAACGGCTTCCAAAGTTGTTAATTCATATCCCGCTTCTTCGGCATCTTTTTTAATTAAAGAAACAGCATCAATAATCTCTGGATTCAGATAAGTATTCAGTTGAATAATGGCTCCTCTGTTCATAAAACCCCTCACATATTCAGCAATTTCTTCTGCACTTTGCATGTCCCCGTCCCTTGGATTGATTGTATTAGTAACTACCTGCATATCTAGCTGTGCAGCAGCACTTTCAAAAAAAGGGGAAGTGTCTCCAGAACGGCTTCTTGCAAATTGTGGAGTAATATCTAAGTTTTCTTGGATTACTTTATTAGTCAAATATAATTCCGTATAAGCTTCTTCATAATCTATCGGTTCAACTAATATATGATTTAAAGTGTTATTTTGAATCGTATGTCCATTTTCTAAAATCATTTCTGCTATTTCTGGTTCCTCAGCTATCTTTACCCCCTGAACAAAAAAAGTGGCATGAATTTGAAGCTGATTCAATCTTTCCAAAAGACTAGTCATCGTTTCTTCATCTGCCATTCCATTAAACGTTAAAGCTATTTTTTTATCTGTTGTCATTATTTTACTTATCGATTCCTCAGACTCTATTTCATTTGGAGGAATTTCAATTTCCGGTTTTACAGCTTCTGCTTCTTCTGCTTTATTACTGCATCCCGTTATAATAACCAATACTAAACAGAGACTCCAGAAAATATACCTTTTCACTACATATCCTCCTTCTTTACTAAACAAACATTCGAAAGCACTTATGTATATTATAACAAATTTCTTATTTAAAAATTAAAATATGGAAAATATTATAATTATATTTTTAATAATCCACTTTTATAATGGAGTCAATTAACAAACTTCAAGGGACAAAGTCTATTTAAAAGTAAAAAAGTTTATTCACTCATCTACTAATAATTCTATATATACCAGTTATTTTATATTTTATGTAATTTTCCCCAACCCTTTTTTCATAGCCCATTATCATGAAATCCATTACATCTTTCAAGCAATTTCCACATTCATATTTAGAATTATCCTGCACTTTTTGAATCTTCATCGCTAAAAAGGAGTATTTTCACAAAAATAAGCTGCTCTTCCAAATTTTTTAGAATGTATTTATAAACCTTCGCATATTAATTCTATAGCTTACAGAAAACGTTTACATCAGAACTTCTTCATTCTTTTCAATTCTACATCGACTGTACATTATTTGTTCTGAAAGAGGTTGTGCCATGGCAAATATACATCAGGTTGCAAAACAGGCAGGTGTTTCCATTGCTACGGTTTCGCGTGTTCTAAATAACACATCCAAGGTCTCTGAGAAAACGCGACACAAGGTTGAAAAAGCCATTCGGGAGTTAAATTATGCTCCCAGTATGCTTGGCAGGAATTTACGAAACTCGGAAAGCAGATTACTTCTTGTTCTTATTCACACGTTCTCAAACCCTTATTACACAGAAATCATTAATGGGATTGAGGATTATGCCATAGAAAACAACTATAATATTCTGCTTTGCGAAACAGATGATAACCTGCAGCGGGAAGATATCTTTCTTCATATGGTTCGTAATAAATTGGCGGACGGTATTATTTCCATGAATCCTACCGTTCATGTTGATAAGCTGAAAGAGCTTTCTGAGTCCCATTCTATCGTGCTTTGCAGTGATTATTATGAAGATGCCAATATCCCTTATATTGCAATTGATAATACAGAGGCTGCTTATCGCGCGGTAAAGTATCTGATTACGATGGGAAATAAAAAAATCGGCTTGATCAATTTCAATGAAAATCTGCTCTATGCAAAGCAGCGGCGCATCGGATTTGAGAAGGCCTTAAACGAATTTCAATTGCCTATTTGTGACGAATGGATCCATTACACTGACGGACTCAGCTTCCAGGACGGTGTAGAAGCCATGCGGCGAATGCTGCGTTCTAAAAACCGGCCAACTGCTGTATTTATTATTTCAGACACTTTAGCGATTGGCGCTATCAAAGAATTACATGCTCAGGGCATTAAGGTCCCTCAAGAGATGGCGATTATCGGATTTGACAATATTGCTTTTTCCAGTATGACCACACCTGCCCTGACAACAGTTTCTCAGCCAAAATATCAAATGGGCTATCGTTCCGCAAAAATGGTCATTGACCGGATTCAAGGGCTGCCTGTTGAAAATGTCATCATGGATTATGAGTTGATTATTCGAGAATCAACATTGGGTTAGGAGGGATCTAAATGAAAGTAGGAATTATTGGCTGCGGCTCGATTACACGCTTCAGGCATGCTCCCGAGTATAGAGCCAATCCATCCGTAAAAGAGATTGTTTTCTATGACAGAAATCCTGAACGCGCAGAGGAAATGAAGCAATTATTTGGCGGCAGAACCGCTTCGTCACTGGAGGCATTGCTTCAAGATTCGACCATTGATGCCATTAGTGATTGCTCTTCCAATGAAGCACATTATTTTCATACAACAAAAGCTTTACAAGCCGGTAAGCATGTTCTTTGTGAAAAACCAATTTCCGCCACTGTGGAACAGGCAGAAAAAATGGTACGTACTGCGAAGGAAACCGGAAAGCTATTAATGGTGGACCACAACCAACGCTTTACAAAAGCACATCAAAAAGCACGTGAAATCCTTCGAGCGAAAGAGCTTGGCGAGATTCTCTCCTTTCAGACAACCTTTGGGCACAGCGGCCCCGAAGATTGGGGAGCAACCAAATCAAAAGAAACCTGGTTTTTTAAAAAAGACCGTTCTCATTCAGGGGCTGCAGGAGATTTAGGCATTCATAAGCTGGACCTGCTCTTCTATCTGTTGGATGACGATATTACAAATCTCCATTCCTATACGGCCACCTTAGATAAAACAGATGAAAACGGTCAGCCTATCGAAGTAAATGACAATGTCGTCTGTATTTTAAAAACTGCTGGAGGAAGCATCGGTACTGCCACTTTCTCTTGGACCTATTACGGGGAAGAAAATAACTCTACAACGATTTACTGCCAGGAAGGAATTATGAAAATATACCAGGATAAACACTATCCACTTCTTATTGAAAAGAAAAACGGTGAAAACATTTACTATGCATTAGAAGGAATTCAAACCAATACGAATCAAACAAACTCCGGCGTAATCGATGCCTTTATCCATTGCATTCAAGAAGAAAAAAAGCCCATTGTCAGCGGAGAAGATGCATTAAAATCATTACGACTGCTTGAAGAAATTCTCCAGCAAAACGAGGAAAGGATGTAATGGATTTCATGAAAGCAGCTGATTTATCTCTCATAGGAAGGAAAGGAGGCGTTTTCCCCATCTATTTTATTTATTTCCATCATTACCTCGTATGCTAATTGCAAACGGTTATTCTGTGCAGAGCCAGTCTATTTTATAAGATTCACTAAAAATCGGGGAGGTTTACAATACGATGAAGAAAAAAAGTTTTGGCTTTTTAATGATTGCTGTCCTCATGCTTTTGTTGGCTGCTTGCGGCGGTGGAAATGATTCTGGTAAGGCTTCAGAGGAGAATAATGCGGACAGCGGAAATGGCAGCGAGGACACTGAAGAACACTATAAAATTGGCATACTTGCGCCAGAAGTGACGCATGGCTGGGTTGCGGCAGTTGCTTACCACGCTGAAGAACGCGTAAAAGAATTAGGAGATCAAGTAGATTATCAAATTCAAACCAGCAGTAACGCGGAACAAATGACTTCCCAATTAGATGATTTAATGACATGGGGAGCTGACGCCATTGTTGCTTTTCCTCAATGGGAGGGCATGGAAGTCCCGATTCAAAATGCCATTGACAGTGGTATAACCGTGGTTAACTTTGACATCGCGATTGATGTAGAAGGAGTTTACCGTGTTGCAGGCGATAATGAAGATATGGGTATCCAGGGAGCGAATTACATTGTAGATAAAATTGGTGAGGAAGGGAATGTTGTTGTACTGGAAGTGCCTTCGTCCGGTTCTGTATCCGAGTTACGGACCAAAGGCTTCGAGGAAACCATGGCAGAAATTGCTCCAGATATGAATCTGATGACGTATGCAACAGAATTCACCAGAGAGGATGGTTTAGCTGACTTCGCTGATGTTCTGACTTCTGTTGAGGATATTGATGCCGTTTATTCGATTGATGATGAAACCTCTGTCGGTGTCTTACAAGCTATTCAAGAAGCTGGAAGAACAGACATTCAAGTCGTCACAGGCGGCGGTGGCATGCAGGAATATTTTGAAATGATGCCAGAAAACGAAGATATCTGGATTCAATCCGCATTATACAGCCCTGTTATGGTAAAAGATGCTGTTGACATTGCGATAGACGTGCTCAACGGAGAAGACGTGGAGGAAGAAACCATCATTCCAACTACTGTCGTTGACCGGGATAACTACGAAGAATTCTTAGATGAAAATTCACCATATTAAGCAGAGGGGAGCAGGAAAGTCTGCTCCCTTTCCATCCATTTCTCAGAGGTGATGACATGCTTGTGGAGTTAAGAAATATCCAAAAGTCCTTTGGCAAAAATCATGTTCTAAAAGACGTTTCCCTTTCTATTAAAGCAGGAGAAATTTGTGCATTGCTTGGAGAAAATGGAGCGGGGAAATCAACCCTGATGAACATCTTAGGCGGTATTCATCAGCCTGATAAAGGCAAGCTTTATATAAACGGGGCCGAGGTAAATCTGACCGGTCCGGAGCAATCTATTAATATGGGAATTTCTTTTATCCATCAGGAGCTGAACTTAATTAATGATCTGCCCATCTATGAAAATATGTTTTTAGAAAGAGATTATAAAAAGGGATTCAAGCGCGTACAGCATCAAAAAATGATTCAAGAAACAAAGGAGATATTTGAACGCATGCATGTAGACCTTGACCCCCGCATGCTGGTCAAAGAGTTAGATTCTTCCTATAAACAAATTATTGAAATCTGTCGCGCGATTTCGATGAATGCTTCTGTCATTATCATGGATGAACCAACAACATCGCTTACCGATTCTGAAATCGAACGTGTATTTACGATGATGCGGCGTTTACGCGATCAACAGGTTGGCATTATTTTTATCTCTCATAAGTTAAAAGAAGTCATTGAGGCTTGTGACACATATGCCGTACTCCGGGATGGCAGGCTTGTTTCTGAAGGACAGGTCAGTGATGTAACCACAAAGGAGCTTGCCCGCTTTATGGTCGGCTATGATGTCCGGACAGATCAACTGGTCCAGCAGCGTGACCGCGGTGAAGAAATCCTGCGTGCAGAAAAATTTACGTATAATGCTGCTTTTTCCGATATTACTTTTTCCATTCATCAGAGAGAGGTTGTCGGATTCACCGGTCTTTTAGGGGACGGACGCAGTGAGCTGTTTCAATCCATTTTTGGCGCAAATGATATTTCATCGGGCAAGCTGTTCCTTTACGGCAAAGAAATTAATATCCATACCACGATGGACGCTGTTAAAAACGGAATTGCCTACCTTCCAAGAAACAGAAAGGAAAACGCCATTATTAAAGATATGAACATTCTCGAAAATAGCGCCATTGCTTCTTGGAAGAGACATGCCAAATGGGGAATCATCCAGCATTCCATCCATCAAGAGAAGCTGGCTGCACTTCAAAAACAGCTGAAGATACGGATGACTGATTCCTCAAACAGTATTCTGAATCTCTCTGGAGGAAATCAGCAGAAGGTCGTTTTAGCTAAATGGCTTTCCACAGATCCCCGTATTTTGATTTTAGATAACCCGACACAAGGGGTAGATGTTGGAGCGAAGGAAGATATCTATGATATTATCCTTCGTTTAGCTGATGAAGGGATTGGGGTTATTATTCTTTCCAGTGAAGCAAATGAAATATTAAGGCTTTGCAATCGGACGTATGTCATGTACCACGGACAGCTGCAAGGAGAATTAAAAGGAGAAGCAATGAACGAACAAGCAATAATGGAGCTGGCTACAGGCGGAGATGCTTTTATTTCAACGTCTTAATGGACTGTCCGCCATCACTTAGGCGATAAGTAACAGGTATCCCGCAGGTTGCAGCTTCTTTTTATCCGGGATCGAAAAGGGGTGTACCTTTTGACAGAGAAAAATATCAATTACTTTCACCAGTTTATCCTTTGGTTCAAGAATCGATGGTCTACTAGTCCATTGTTTAGTATTTTTATTGCGTTCATCGTAATGGTTATCTTACAAACGATTGTATTAGGCTTTGATTATCCTTCATTTGGAGAATGGTTTACGTCTTGGACTAATAACTGGATCAATATTTTACGAAACAATGCCAGTGTAGCAATTGTCGCACTGGGAATGACGTTTGTTATTATGACAGGCGGAATCGATTTAGCTGTTGGTGCAACGCTTGTAGCAACTGGCGCATTGACAATGACATTGCTTGATATTGGAGCAAACGGTTTTTTTAATGCGATTGGAATCACAGGCTGGACAGCTATTTTCATTACAATCATTGTTGTGATTCTTTTTGGATATTTGCTTGGTTCCTTAATTGGCGTAACTGTTACACGGGGAATGGTTCCTCCTTTTATAGCCACCTTAGGAGCGATGATGGTCTTCCGCAGTGTCACACAGCATTTCATGCAAGGAGCTGCACCGCGTGTACCGCCAGAATTTTTACAAATTGCCAATTTCAAAATCGGGAACTATATGATTATGCCCATCATCTACTGGATTTTGATTGCTGCTGTTATGTATTATATTTCCAAGCGCACCATCTTTGGCCGGCAGATTATTGCGGTTGGCTCCAATGAAAGAGCTGCCAGACTATCCGGAATTAACGTGAAGCAGGTTAAGTACCGGGTTTATGCGCTTTCCGGAATACTTGTAGCCATTGCTGCAATCATTCAAGTTTCTCGAATCGGCTCGATGGATTTTGCCGGTTCAGGACGGGGAATGGAAATGGACGCTATCGCTGCCGCTGTTGTCGGAGGTACAAGTATGATGGGCGGAAGAGGATTTATCCTCGGAACGGTTTATGGAATGTTGATTATTGCTGTGCTGAACAACCTGCTCAATCTCTTCGGGGTTCCTCCATTACTGCGGGATGCATTTAAAGGGATGATTGTCATTGCAGCTGTTCTGTTGCAGCGGAAGGAAAAAACCGCATGAGTCATTTCATGCGGTTTCTTTATCATTAAAATATTGAAATCCTCTTAAAACAAATTCAATAACCTATCCCAAAACCCTTCGTTCTCTTCCTCTTCTTCTGTCTCTTCGGTATCCTCTTCCGGCTGAATACTGTCTGTTTGAATCACAAATTGAACAGAATTTGTGATCTCATCATTTTCTCCCGATACGAAGGATACAGGATCAAAATCAGATTTATCATATTGTGAAATCATCTCATCAATTTCTTCCTGCATCTCATCAGGGATACTTTCAGTGGCATCATATAATTCACTGGTTCCATCCTGTAATTCATCTGCTCCGTTCGCAAGTTCATTGGAACCGGATGCCGATTCACTAATTCCATTATGAATATCAGCATAGGAAGTACTGAGCTCATTTACGCCATTGGTATAAGAAACCAGACCTTCATGGAACTGATTATAATTTTCAGCCATGGTATCTACACTTGTAATAAATTCATCCAGTCCTTCATCGATATCAATTTGGCCGACAGATTGCTCTAATTCATCGGAAAACGTACGGATATTGCTGGCAATGTCACTGGCAGAAGTTTGAAATTCAGATAATGCCGGCTCCACCGCATCAAATGATTCTACGGATTCATAGTAGACAGCTAATGCACCTTGGGCAGCTTCATAGGTGCCAACTAATTCATCAACAACCGCCGGATCTACTGCTTCACTATCATATAATGCTTGAAAATCCTCTTCTGTTAAGGTGGCTTCTGGGATGCCCTCCATAGCTGTCTGCAATGCTTCTTTCGCATCTCCATAGCCTGTTGACAGCGAATCTAATTCGTCAGCCAATGCTTCCATTCCTGCAGCCATATCTGATGCAGCTTCTGTCATCCCGCTTAACTGCTCTATTCCATCTATCCCTGTAATTTGGCCAACTTCTTCCTGTACGGTTTGAAAAGCATTATTGATTTCTTCCGATGCACCTGTTAATTCACCGCTGGAATTATTTAACTCATTTAAACCGTTCTGAAATTCAGAAGACCCATTCTCTAATTCACTTAATCCGCCAGACAGCCCGCTGATTCCATCACCAAGCTCACCTACTCCCTGGTTGATTTCACCAATGGCATCGGTTAAGCTCTGAAACTCCTCTGTGAGCGCATCTGTATCCGGACCGTCTACAGAAACAGAAGACGGCAGGCCGGAGATTTCCATTCCTTCTAATTCAAATTGATCGGTATCTGCTTGAATCGTCAGCGTCTCTTCTTCTCCCGGCATCACCGTAAATGCCACCTGCCTATTTTTCCCGGCATTGGCTATCGTTGCATCCTCCGCTTCAATATTATAAAAGTAATCGGTATTCAGCGCCTGTGATATTTGCAGCATATAGTTATCAAAGAAAGCAGTTTCTGTTTCTGCATTCTCTTCTACCTTTATTTCGATTTCTACCTGTCCGGATTCCCCAATAACCGTTTGCGGATCTACTTCTTCCCCGTCTAAATAATAGGAGATGGTGAATTTCCAGGGCAGCTCTTTGGAAAGGTCTCCTTGATAATAAAACGTATCTGAAGCCGCGTCCATACGGATTGTATCTCCGTCCTGTTCTATTTCACTCGTATCTGTTAAATTCTTGATAGATTCATAGTTTCCGAAATCCTCAATAACACCTGATTTATTCAATTCAAACGCATTTACGACATAGATATTTTCTAATGCGCCGCCTGCTTCTAAATTCGCATAAATAACCTCGTTCTTTTCCTCAATTTCCGCATCTCCCTCAGACGCAGAATCCTCAGAAGCCCCCTCTGCAAGAGCTGTATTCATAAACGGAATAAAGAACAGAGCTAAAGCGAGCCAGATCCATTTAATTGTTGTCCTCATGTTTTTCCTCCTTGCGAAACTTCATTCCTAATGATGTCTTTTGAAGCAATGTATCCCCATATACAAGCAATGCAGGCAGTAAGGTGATAACCAGAATAAATGCCAAGAGCGCACCTCTCCCCAGCAGCAAGCCGATAGACCCGACAACCGGATTAGATGATGTCATCCATAAAACAAATCCGACGATGGATAGAATCGATGCAGAAACAGCAATGGAGAAAATCTTATCATCCAATGTCATTTTTATTGCCTTCCATTTCGGCATATATCTTCTGTAATTTTTATATGTCTCCGTTAATAATATGGCATAATCCACCGTTGCTGCCAGCTGAACCGTACTGACAATTAAATAACCGATAAAGACAAGCGGTGTTCCTGTAAAATAAGGAATAGCTAAGTTTATCCATACGGCTGCTTGGATAACCAGTAGTAAAATAATCGGGAAAGAAATCGATCGGAAATTAACCAAAATCACAATCCCTACCCCAAGAATGGTTAAAATATTTACAAGCTGATTATCCTGGGACACAATATTCTTCATATCATACAGAGACGCACTTTCACCTAAGGTCAGCGCCTCCTCTCCATAATAAGCGGAAGCAATTTCCCGTATATCTTCTATCACTGCAAAAGGAAGGTCTCCTTCTGTTCCAGCTTCCGTATTAATAATAATCCGGCTGTAATGATCGGAAAGAAATTGCTCTGTCGCCTCTTCCTCTAAAAAGTCCTGCGGAATAACACTGCCGACCATGGTTGCATAGCTGATAACCGAGGAAACATGATTTACATTGTCCAGGACCTGAACCATTTCCTCCTCTTTCCCTATATCATTATTAGGAATAAGCAACACAACGGAAGTCGATTCTCCAAAAACTTCTTCAATCTGTCTCACATCAGTTCCTAGCCGGGTATCCTCCGGCGGTTCTCCCATCCCGTAGGTAAAGGTCGTGCTGCTCTGCGCCATAAAGCTGGGAACAAGAAGCAGCAGCACCAGAATAAGAACAGGAAGTCTTAATTTCAAGAGCTTCTTCCCGACTCCCTCAAAACGAGTCGGAACAAACGCACGATGCTGCGTCCGGTCAATCCAGCGATAAAACACAAGTGTAAAGGCTGGCAGAAAGACAATCACACTGATAAAGCTTAAAATAATTCCTTTAACTAAGTTCAACCCCAGATCGGAACCAATCTCAAAACGCATAAACATCAATGCCATAAAGCCAAAAATAGTTGTAAAAGCACTTGTGCTGATAACCGGCCATGATTCTTTAATAGCTGATTTCATTGCTTCTTCCGGTTTGTAATTTTTATTCCTGTAATCCTGAAAGCTATGCAGAAGAAAAATAGCATAATCCAAGGAGACTGCAAGCTGCAATATTGGTGCAACCGCTTGGGTAACAAAAGAAATCTCGCCGATAAATATGTTCGTCCCCAGGTTAATTAATACAGATACCCCAATGGCTGTCAGGAAAAATACCGGCTCCACCCATGAGCTGGTAGACAAGATAAGAATAATGATAATAATTGGAACAAGCAAGGCCGCCGCGTACATGCTCTCTGTCCCTGTCATTTCCTGTTCTGTTGCTGTATTGACAGCCTCCCCGGAAACGGCATTTCCCTCACCAATCAAGTCATAAATAGCATTGGTGGCCTCTACCTCTTTTTCATTGGCAATCGTGACAGAAAAAAGGGCATTTTCATCCTTATAGTATGTCTCCACTGTATCCGTGTCAGTTACTTCAATCGGTGTCCGAATATCAACAACATCATCCAGCCAGAGAACCTCTGTAATCCCATTTATCTCTTCCAGAGCATGTTTATACTCCATCGCTTCCTGAATCGAGACATCTCCTATCATGACCCTGGCATTTGCAATACCGCTTGAAAATTCCTCCTCCATCACCTCTAAAGCCTGCGTAGATTCTGCATCATCCGGTAAATAATCCTGCATATTGTAATTCACATCAACAAACAGAATCCCCGCTAAAGAAAGGATCATAAGTATGATAAAAAGTGTTACCACTGTCTTTTTAAAACGAATAATTAAATTTGCCACTGTCATTCCCCATTACCTTGCTGATTTCATTCATATAATCTATTATTATAACTACACACTGTCAGTTAGACAACAAACAGTTGTTTAAAATATGTACGTTTCGCAACAAATAATCATTATCTGTTGGATAACAGATAGAATTTCATATTTTGTTCATAAAAGGAGTTTATTTATCATGGCACAAAAACTAGATCGCAGAAAACGTTATACAAGGATGGCTCTTAAAAATGGGCTGATGGAGCTTTTAAAAGAAAAACCAATTTCTTCGATTACAATTAAAGAAATTTGTGAGCAGGCTGATATCAACCGTTCCACATTTTACAGCCACTATGCCGATCAATATGATTTACTGACCAATATTGAGGACGAAATTATCGATGAATTAAATCAGGCACTGCTTCAGTATGACTACACGCAGGAAAAAGAAGCGCTGGCGATGTTAAATTATTTACTCAAATATGTGTACAGCCGTCATGAGCATTTTCGGATTCTGTTCAGCGAACACGGCAATAAAAGATTCACACATAAAGTCATGTTCGCCGCACAAACGCATATTATGAATGACTTTAACGGACCAGAACATAAAATGAGCGAAACCGCTGCAAAGTATATGACAATCTATTCTATCAGCGGGAGTATTACGGTAATTGAATACTGGCTGGAAAATGGAATGAAGGAGTCACCGGATGAAATGGCAAGAATTATTACGGAAATAAGTAAGCCTTGTTGAATTCAGGGAAAGTCAAACACTTTCACTAAGCTTCTTCCATTGTACGATAACATCGAAACTTGTCCATTTTCACACCAAGAACAAACGATTAAATAAGGATCAACACCAAAATCTATGGTTGGAAAATATAATTAAATGTGATAAAAGCAACTAGCTAGCGGAGAAAATACACGGAGACTCCTATGGGAAAGCGCAATGGTCTTCGGTGGGGCGAGTAATCGCAAAAGCTCTTCGATGGGACGAGTAATCGCTGTCCCAGTCCCAGTGGGAAGACCCCGCAGAAAAAAAGCGAACTTCTTTTTTTCTACCCGCAGGGCATAAGTGCGACTATGCTTCTGTCTGCGCCTGACGGCTTGCCAATCAGCAAGTCTTCTTTAAAGGAGATGAGCTTGGGGCCCATGGAAAGCGTAGTGTATTTCCGTAGCGGTCGCTTACAGCAAATTTATATCTACTATGTCACCCATAGATTTTGGTGAAGAGCCTTAAATGATCATTTTTCGTTCTGTATAAAAAAACATAAAAAATGCAATATGAACATCCTGTTGTCATTGAAAAAGGCACAAACCTAAGTTAAAACGTCATTTATACAGCAGATTTTCACGCAGGAAATCCTATTTTACCGTTTTGCATCCCCCACTCATAGCCGCTATGATTAAAAGCAAATTTAATATTACCTGGGGGTGTGATAAAATAATGATAACCACAGTAAAAGAAAATACCGACAGCTACGATGCAAAGGATACGGATTATGACGGGCTTTGGAAAAATTTGATTGAAGAACTGTTTCAAGAATTTATGGAATTTTTCGCACCCGAGTTATACCCGGAAATTGATTTTGAAAAAGGAGCAGATTTCCCGAATATAGAACTTCTTCAATTTGTAATTAATTCAAGAAAAGGCAGAAAATATTCAGATAGGTTAGCCAAAGTGACGCTGAAGAACGGGGAAGAAAAATACGTCTTCGTCCATATTGAAGTGCAGGCTATTGGAGAGCAAGACTTTGCTGAACGCATGTTTAAGTACTTTTATCGAATCTATGACAAATATAAGCATCCGATTTATTCCATCGCCCTCTTGACGGATGCAAGTCATCAGCATTATGAAGATACGTTTCGTTATTCTTTCTACGGAACAGAATTAACTTATTTATACAATGTCTATCGTTTTTACGGAAAAGATAAGGAGAAGCTGAAAAAATCTGATAATCCATTCGCTTTAGCGGTACTTGCAGGAATCTATGTTAGTGAAAACGCCGGCAGAACAAAGAAAGACGACGAAGAAAAGTTCCAATTTAAACAGCAGCTTATCAGTATGGCACTCGAAAAATATTCGCACCGTGACACCTATCTGTCAGCCCTATTGTATTTTATCGATTATATCCTGCAGGTCCCAGCGGAATTACAGGAAAAGCTGTATGAATCATTACCAATCGCAGAAAACGAAAAGGAGGAAGGAAAATTCATGGGAATGGAAAAATTGAGAGATACCCCGACGTTTGGAAGACTGTTTAGAGAAATCGAGGAAGAGGCGACAAAAAAGGGCTTAGAAAAAGGGATGGAGGAAGCGGAACGGAATTTTGCCAAAAAGCTTTTAGACAGGAACTATTCAGATGAAGAAATATCCGAATTAACAGGTCTCGAGCTTAAGGACGTAAGCGAACTCCGAAAATCGCTTGAAAATTAATGTAAGGGTAAAACGAGCAGCTCTTTTGTTTCTATTTTTATACAGAGGTAAGTTTAAACTTACCTCTGTATAAGTGTAACTGAGGTTGTTATTTAAAGGCTGGGTGATAACCCATTTTCAAAATAACAGCTTTGGTTACATAAAACGAAACTTCACTCAGTGGGAGTTTTTCGACGCACAAATGTTTCCGATGGGGCGAGTAATCGCAGTCCCAGGATGTGCTAGCGCAGACGTCGCGAACTTACTCTGTTTCCTTAGTTCCCCACTGAGTGTTAGTCGAGTGATTCAGGGAGTTAGCGTCCGTTATCTCCCGCCTAAATAAATTTATTTTTACGCTTTATTTTGAGGCGGGAGTTTTACGGACGGTTCTCCGTGATAAATTTGCTTAAATCCGGATAACCTGTCACTGCCCAGCCACCATCTACAAGTAAGCTGGCTCCATTCACGTAGGAGGCTTCCTCGCTGACAAGGAACAACGCTGGACCTGCTATTTCTTTCGGGTCCCCGGCTCTTTCCATTGGGATACGCTCCAAATAAGCTTCATTGATTGCATCAACGTCTGTTAAGCCGGAGGTTAACGGCGTCGATACAAGCCCAGGCAGAATGGCATTGACACGAATATTGTGCTTGGACATTTCAAGCGCAGCATTTTTTGTAAGCATCTCCACACCAGCTTTCGCAGAGGAATAAGCTGCTCCGTAATGCATTGGAACATGCGCGTTTAAAGATGAAACATTGACAATTGCTCCACCGCCATGCTCTTTCATATATTTTGCTTCATGTTTTAAAGATAGGAAGACACCTTTTAAACACAAGTCAACAGTGAAATTCCAATCCTCCTCCGGCTGATCAATAATTGCTCCTGATTTCGATGCACCAGCTACATTAAAAGCTATATCCAATCCGCCAAATGCTTCTACCGTCTTGTTAACAAGGTTTTTAATATCCTCTTCTTTGGTTACATTGGTGACGACACCAAGCAGCTCCCCTTTATGCTGCTGTTCCAGCTCTTTCAGCTTTTCTTCATTTAAATCCGCTACACCTACTTTTGCCCCAGCTTCCAGCAAGTTCTGTACCATCGCATAGCCAATTCCTGAAGCGCCTCCAGTTACAATTGCAACTTTACCTGCTAATGTTGTCATACTTACTTCCTCCTTTTCTTTCTACCTTAAGCATACGCTTTTGTTTTATTATTTCAAAGTTTGCAGCTTTTAAACTTCAATTTATCGTTACATTTTAGGTGTATAAATAATCACTGAAAAATTACCTCTTAAAAGGAAACATCTTTCTAAAG
The DNA here is from genome assembly GCF_053839645.1 of Oceanobacillus sp. M60. NCBI lineage: Bacteria > Bacillati > Bacillota > Bacilli > Caryophanales > Bacillaceae > Oceanobacillus > Oceanobacillus sp. M60. The sequence continues at coordinate 413,743 of NZ_JBSSNH010000001.1, forward strand.
ATTTCCCAAAAACTTTTTCTAATTATGCATGTTTTAAACTCCTTAAAAGAGGAATAGTATAACTAGATGCAAAAAACTACATCTAATTATTTAAAGTAAATTTATTTGGAGGTCTTTTCTATGTCAAAAGTGGCAATTATTACAGGTTCTGCAGGCGGTTTAGGAAAAGGTATCGCAAAACGTCTTGGTGAAGATGGTTTCAAAATCGTTCTGCATGATATTAATAAAGAGATGCTGGACAGTACATTAAAAGAATTTAAAGATGCCGGTGTAGATTCCATTGCCGTTGTCGGAGATGTGTCTAAACGAGAGGACCAATTTAATCTTGTCAAAGAAGCTGTAGATGCTTTTGGACAGCTGGATGTTTTTGTGAACAATGCTGGAGTTGATGTTGTTTCTCCATTCCTTGAAATTGACGAAAATCAGCTGAATAAAACATTTTCAGTAAACGTAAATGGTACAGTATTTGGTACACAGGCTGCTGCGGATCAATTTATTAAACAGGATACAAAAGGGAAAGTCATTAATGCATGCAGTATCGCCGGGCATGAATCCTATGAAATGCTGGGTACTTACTCTGCAACTAAACACGCGGTCCGTTCTTTCACGCATTCCGCTTCAAAAGAGCTTGCACCATATAACATTCGTGTCAATGCATACTGCCCAGGTGTTGCAGGTACAGCAATGTGGGATCGTATCGATGAAGAAATGGTGAAATACTATGACAATATGGAACGTGGAGACGCTTATAAGCAATTTGTTGACGGCATCTCCTTAGGTCGTTCTCAAGAGCCGGAGGATGTCGCTAACCTTGTATCCTTCTTAGCTTCAGATGATTCCGACTATATTACCGGACAAGCTATTATCACAGATGGCGGAATTGTGTATAGATAATAGAGGTCAGCATTGAAAGCATTAAATGTATATAAAAAGCAGCCGTATCTGATCTAGATATGGCTGCTTTTAACTACTCAAGGATAGGAATAAAATACATAACAGGATAATCACTCGGGTGGATATCATGGATGATTTTCTTTACCTTTTCAATCTGGTGAATCATACAACGAAACTCCGCCTTATAGAGAGTTTGAAAAAATTCGCTTTCTATCGGCAAAGCCATTTCCAAAGAAGCTAACTCCAAAGGACGGGAATAGTGATTGTATTTTGTATAAGAAAGTACGTTATCCTGATTGCCGTAGTGCAGAAACCCATGTTCATGAAGCTGCTCCCGCAAACTGCTGATATATTCCTCTGCAATCAGCACCTCTACCTTCACAAAATTCATTTTCATCCATATCCCCCCTTTTTTGAACATCTCTCTAATTTAAATTGATACGTTTTTTATCGCAATGATTACTCATTTACAGGCGTAAGATGGTCTGTATTATTATAATCAACCACACGCCATTCCCCTTTTTCACAAGTAAATTTTGTAATCGATGTATTTTGGAGAAAGGTAACCCCTGTACCCAGCTCTCCTTTTGAAATCACAGACAACAGACTATTGATTAATGCGCCATGGGAAACGATAAGAACACGTTCGTCCGGATATCTCACGCACACTTCCTCTAATCCTTTTATCCCTCTCTGCTTTAAATCTTCAAACGTCTCCACATTCGGGATAGCCTCACGATCAGGGAAATAACGATTTCTATCCTCTATCGTCATCCCCTCCGCATCTCCATAAGACCGCTCTACAAAAGCCCTCATTTCATGAAGCGGCAGCTGCAGTTTCTGATTAATAATTTCTGCTGTTACCTTTGCACGAGCTAAGGGACTGGTAATTAATACAGTCGGTTCAAATTGCATTGCAGCCGCGCAGCAAACTCCCGCTTGCGATTTTCCCGTTTCATTTAAAGGGATATCTGTCTTGCCTTGAATTCTTTTTTCTTTATTCCAATTTGTTTCTCCGTGGCGTATCATACAAATCTCTGTCAAAGTCATTTCCCCACTTTCGAACTATTTTTCCAGTTACCCCTATTCTAGCACTATTTCTATCTTTATATCTATTAAGTTGTGCTTGGTTGGCATGAAAAAACAGGCTCAAGGGTTCCAATCTCCCTCAGCCTGTTTGGTTGTTTATTTATTTTCCATACAATGTGATAACGCATTTTTCTTTATAAACGTGTTTTTTATTCTCCCCATATTTCTTTAGCCGTATCCACGATATATTTCAGCTTGTTCCATTGCTCTTCCTCTGTTAACAGATTCCCATGATGGGTCGATGCAAAGCCGCATTGCGGGCTGATGCATAGCTGATCTTTTGGAACATACTGCGACGCTTCTTCAATTCTTGCTTTAATATTTGCTTTATCTTCTAATTCCCCATGCTTTGAAGTAAATACACCCAATACTACACGCGGTCCGCCATTTGGAATGTAATCCAGCGGTTCAAAACCGCCAGAGCGGTCATCATCATATTCCAAGAAGAAACCATCTACTTTTTCTTTGGCAAATAAAGTAGGGGCTATTTTTGCATAGCTTCCTTCAAATGCCCATTTCGAACGATAATTTCCACGACAAAGATGCGTGGTAATCGTCAAATCTTCTGGTTTGTCTTCCAACACGCTGTTTAGTACATACAGTGCCAAGTCAATAAAATACTGACGGTCCTTTCCATCTTCCGTTGTCGGGAAATTCTCTACATTTAACCCCGCAATATACACATCATCCAGCTGAAGGTAGCGGCATCCCGCATCATAAAAAGCTTTGATTGCATCACGATAGGTTTGGATGACATCCTCTGCATATTCTGCAATACTTGGATAAACCTCGGGATTTACAATTCCTTTCCCAAATAATTGATTCGGACTTGGAATCGTTTGTTTGGCAATCGCACGGTCTCCGACGATTTCTTTGAATTCCACAAACTCCTTAACATGCGGGTGATCCGGATTAAAGGAAACCTTTCCTGTGACACGCACATTATAGCGTTCTGTTTCTTCTCCAACAAATTGAAATCCTGTATCCGGCACATATCCTTCCACACCGTTTAGATGCTCTTGAAAATCCGTATGCCAAAAGCGGCGTCTGAATTCCCCGTCCGTAACAGCGCTTAAGCCGACTTCAATCTGCTTATCTACGATACGTTTGATTTCTTCTGTTTCAATCTGATGAAGATCCGCTTTGGAAATAGCTCCTTCTTGAAAGTTCTTTCTAGCTTGATGAATCCGTTCCGGCCGCAATAAACTTCCGACATGGTCTGCACGAAATGGTGCTTTCACTGCTGTTTTTGTCATGTTATTCCTTCTCCCTTTTTGGTAGATAGTATTTATTATGGCAAAATGGCAAACGATCGAACTGGAAAACCGCTTGCTTTTTCAGGCTTGGGACTAATATTGAAAATCACAGCTCCTTTTGCCGGCAATTGATCCAGATTCGTCAGCAGCTCTACTTGAAAAGTATCCTGCTCTAATACATAATACTCGCCGATCAATGAACCATTTTTTCTGGCATCCACAGCCGCATCCGTGTCAAACGTTTCATGACCCACTGCTTTAATCTGTCTTTCTTCAAATAAGAACTTCAGAGCATCGAGCCCCCATCCGGGTAAATGACTGTCTCCATTCTCATCCTTATTCTCAAATGCACCTTTATCCGGCCAGCGCTTGCTCCAATCTGTCCGTAACGCGACAAATGTACCCGCTTCAACCTTTCCATGCACCTCTTCAAAAGCTAAAATGTCCTCCACCGTTAAAATATAATTATGGTTTTCTCCGGCTGCTTCTGATTTATCAATCACAACGATTGGGAGGACAACTTCTTTTAAATCCAGCTCCTCTAAATAGCGCTGATCACGAACAAAATGAATAGGTGCATCAATATGTGTGCCATATTGTCCGGAAACACTGAACTGCTGTGCGAAAAACCCGTCATCATGCGTATATAATGTTTCAAACTCGGCATCTTTAAATGCGGCAAAATGCGGCGAATTAGGACCGAATGTATGTGTTAAATCTACCCATGTTTTTGATTTTAGTGTTTCTAACGCGTGTAAGATTTCATTTTCTTTGGTAACTGTCATGATAAGCCGCCTCCCAATATATTGTTTTACGCTTTTGTTTTGTAATCTGTGATATGATCCTGCAATGTTTCATCTTCACCAAATAAAAAGTGTTTATGCATATCTGGAGAATAAATTGAATTAATTGTTTCGATGCCGACAGCTTCCGCAACCGCACGCAGCATTGCCGGTGAAGCTCCACAGCATAAACCGATATAATTCACGCCGATGCTATGTGCTTGTTTCGCCCATTCTGCCAGCTCATAGCGGTTATGATATAGCGGATCCAGAGAAGTCGGGAAGGTTGTTTCCGTTGGTAAATGACAGCTGCACCCTCCATCCGGCAAGTTAAAGAAGGTTGGATTCTCTTCTGTTGTCCGGTATGGAATCGGCAGTGCTCCAACATACCCGTCTACTTTGTCACGAATCTTTTCTAAATACGGCTGCATCGTGTCCGGCCCCCGGAAACAGTTCATCCCAACAACCAAGGCGCCGTTATCCTCTAAAATCTTACATGACTCTTCCACTGTGTAACCATCACGTAAAATGTTTTCACCCATTAATCCCAAGGTAATAACTGCCGGTAAATCATATTTTTTAATTTCCTCTAAAGCAATCAATGCTTCTTCATGGTAATAAAAAGTTTCTCCGTTAATATAGTCAACATCCTCATCCTTACACCATGAAACCATTTCATTAAACATCGCTCTGACTTTATCCTTGGATTCCTGATCTTCCGGATTAAAAATATTGGTGTTCGATATATTTCCTGCAACCAGAGCTTCCTCTGTCGGATGTTCCTTTGCTACTTCCTTCGCTAATTTAATAGCATTTCTATTTAGAGGCTCTAATAAGTCCTCTTTACCGATAATGCGCATTTTTTCTCGGTGTGCGTTGTATGTAAAGGCAAGCACTACATCGGAACCTGCTTTCATGTAATCACGATAAACTGCCTTTAGCGTTTCCGGGTTATCCAGCGCTACTTCGGGTACAAAGGAGCCCGCCTGCAAATACCCTCTGCGCTCCAATTCAAATAAATATCCTTCCCCTGCAATAACTGTTCCTTGCTTTAATCGCTCTTCCAAACTTCTTTTCGCCATCGTTCCATTCCTCCTGTAAGCTTTTAATTATTTGGTTCGCTGCGGATAAGTCGATATAGACACGAAAAAACCTCTTCTTTCAGAAAGAAGAGGTTTTGAGTACGATATCAATGTCTCTTCTTATCTGCTAGCTAACGCTACTGGAATTGGCACAGTTCTTTTATAAGTCTGTTGCCGAGGCTTCGAAGGGCCAGTCCCTCCACCTCTCTGGATAAGAAAATGTATTGCTATTTATTTGTTGTAGATAACTATATATCTATTTGAATTCCATGTCAATAAGAAATTTTAAAAATATTTCAGCGGTTTTTGAATCGGTTTGAATGAATCTTGTAAATATCTCATATCATAGAGAGAAGTTCCAAACACGCACGGCTTTATATCTCTAAGCAGATGTTTAAATTCCGTAAAAAAAAGGAATGTTAATTTCATGGAGAAAAATTCATAAAATGTTCAAAAAGTATAGACACACCCGAAAAATAAGCATATAATACAAATTAATTCTAAAACATGTAGACATTATATTGAATTTATTCTTCATTATTGGTATAATTAATTCTTTCGCTTTAAGAAATCGAATCAAAAAATATATTTATCATACGGAAGGGGGCGTAGATGTTGAATAGATATTTGATGATTGCTTTAATGATTATCCTTTTGCCAATGACACAATTATTCCCAGGTGTACATCACAGCTACGTTCTCACCGATCATGAAATACTGATTGATTCCCAATCGTCACCTGATTTAGGCGTTGGCGGAAATGACCAGCAAGATAAATCATTTATAGCAAGTCCAGGTTTAGTCATTACCTTATTCTTATTAGGCAGTCTCTGTTTATTCACTACGATTGTGCGGGTCAACCGTACGAAACAGCTGCTGACACCTGTTTTCTATCAATCCAATTTCGTGGTTTAAGCCTCTTTTAATAAAAAAATTAAAAATTAAAAGAGGAGGCAAAAACTATGATGATTTTCAGATTAATTGTTATTGGGTTCTTTTCACTGACTGCATTGTCCGTTTTCACTTATCAAGGTGTTGAGGTATTTCATGCAGTTGCGGATATATTCAGAGCAAAATCATAAGCTATCGTGTACCCCTTCGTACAATAAGCTTTTTCACCCTATACTAATCAAAAGGCAGCCAATGAAATGGATTCATTGGCTGCCTTTTTTGATTTAAGAGAAGTCGATGCTTTATTTAAAATTACCGCCGCGTACTTCTGACACATCATAGACAGTTACAAATGAAGTGGCATCGATATCTTGAATCGTTTCTTTCATTTTACTTTCTTCCAGTCGTGTAATCACACATTTAATTTGTTTAAATTCCTTTTTGGAGTAGCCGCCTTCTACATGCTGTAATGTACAGGCACGTCCCAGCCGGTCGCCAATTTCTTTCATCATCTCATCTGCATGCTCGGTAATGATATAAACTGCTTTTGTACTGCTTAATCCTTCTTCAATAATATGAATGACCTTGGAAGCTATGTAATAAGCAATACCGGACATCAGGGCCCCTCTTAATCCAAACACCGTGGACACTACGATAAATACAAATAAATTCAGAAATAATATTAAGTCACTCGTTCCAAAAGGCAGCTTTCGGGATAATAATACAGCAAGCATATCAATCCCATCCAACGCTCCTCCATTACGTAGTGCCAGTCCCATGCCAAATCCAATAATGATCCCGCCGACAACAGTGACAAGCAGGGTATCTCCTTCGATTTCAATAATAGTTGGAATATGATGCATCAGGCTGGTGCTTATAGCCAAAGAAGCAATACCGAGGATAGAGAAGATTGCAAAACTCTTGCCGATTTGTTTATATCCTAAGTAAATAAAGGGAATGTTTAAAATAGCAATCAGGATTCCTAATGGCAATCCGGTCCACTGCGAACCGACAATACTTAACCCGGTTACACCGCCATCAGAAACATTATTAGGTATCAATACAGCTTCTAGTCCATACGCAGTAATGAACCCGCCGATGATAATAATCAATCCTCTTGAAAAAAGCATTGCCTTTCTTGTTTTTTTCGATTGTGCTTTCTTCATCCAATGTTCCTTTCTTCGTCATACATTTTGTTACCCTAAATTCCAATGTGTTTAGGTTCCCACATTTCACATGGAATAACCTGTACTTTTTTTAATATTATTTATTATACGCTTCTCGATTTCAAACTCAACTATTTTGCAGGTGAAAAATGTATAACGTGATAAGGACATGCTCTATCATTAAAGCTCTTTTTTAAAAACATAACTCACCTTCGAATACCCCATTCTTTTTTGATAAAACCGATGTGCATCCTGACGCTGCAAGCCTGACGATAAAGCAACAGATGAAAAATTATGTTGCTCTGCCCATTGATGGACAAATTTCAAGAGCTGTTCTCCATACCCCTTCGAACGACTATGTTCATCTGTTACTAAATCACATACCCATACAAATCTGCCATAATACAGTGTGGTCATTGGTTTAAACCCGACAACAGCAACCATTTTCATTCCTTCGTACAAAGCGGCTAAATGGTAACGATCTACCTCCACTGCTTCTTTTACAAGTTCCAGATAGCCGGATTCATCAAGATGCACTCGCAATTGACGCATTACCTTATACGCCTCCCGCCATGCTTGTTCTGTTGTTAATTCCTTTATTTCCATAAATAAAGCCCCTTCCCAATAAAATAAGCTTTGATTATTCGATTGATAATTGCTGTTTCTCTATATGCATCCCTTGTTTATCCGTAAAAAGAATAATATCTGCCTTCTCTTTCAATGGATGCATAAAATGGCTGTATTGTATTCTTCTTTCCTGATGTGATTTTTGTATATTCTCCAGATTTCGATTTCGTTCCGTAGTATCCCGACTGGAACGACGGGTTAATTCGGTCTGTCCATCCGTATAAAGGTAAATTTGCAAATCTAAATAATCAGGGTTTATAAATGCCACACTCATCCCTTCAAAAATAGTAAGTTTTTTATTTGGATCGATTAATTTACTCGGTAGATAATCTCTATCGATTGTGCTCCATTTCATACCTGCAAGCGTCATTTGTATATCACGTTCCAACGCTTCTGTATAATGAGCCAAAGGATGGCAGGCCGTCATCTTAGCCGTACGGACTTCATTTTGAAAAGTATACGTAATTTGAGTGTCTCTTCGAAGCGCTGAATGGACGATATACGGATCTGTACATATCAAATTTGCATCCTGGCAGAAAACTTGCTTCAATTGGTCTGCAAATGTCGTCTTCCCGGCTCCTCCGTGCCCTGTAATACCGATAATGATATGTTTTTCCTGCCTGTTTATCCATTCCGTCAAATCTTGTATGATATTATTCATCGTTTTCCCTCTCCATCCCTACCTTTATTTTTAGTCATTTCATACATCTCACAGCCAAACACAACGGCTAATTCATTTTCACAATACTACTGATATCCTTCCATTCATATACAAGTAAATCAAGCACGTCATCAGCAATTTGAATATTCTTTTTTTCAATCATTTCTGCACCGAACTGTTCATAGAACAAACGGCTGTCATTTTCCGACAGAACTTCAACTCGGACAGTATAGATAGACTGCTCTACAAAACATGTAAAGCCAGTTAATAATAGCATTTTCCCTATTCCTTGCCCTTGCCAGTTTTCCAGCAAGTAAACGGCTGTAATTTCACCGATACGGGCTGAATCAGCTGATTCCTTTACCGCTATATTCAAGAATCCGCCAATCTGTTCCTCCGTATCTACAGCTACAAATGTAGTGCTTTCATCAGCTTGAATGGTATCTTTCCAATTTTCTACCCTATCTTCCACTGATAATCGTTTTAAAACCCTATCTGCCATAATTCCCCGATAAGTTGTCTGCCAGCTTTCTACACTTACTTTACCAATTGCGCCTGCATCCGTAACATCTGCTTTTCTAATCAAAACCATCCTGCCCCTCCCTTAATCGCTTTACTCATTACTTTTCGCTTGCCGTACAATAGTTAGAAACATTCTAAGTCAGACTCTAATTATAGCAAATATTTTTATTTTTCCGGTAATAAAGTACGTTTAAAGGAGGTGAAACCAAGGAATAGCTTTATACGTATAAATTTATTGAAGAGGTGATGAAATTGAGAACAGGTGAAGGCTGTATGAAATGCGGAAGCCGAAATGCAGATAAAAAGGATGTATCCATGACCGGTTCAGGTTTATCCAAGGTGTTTGATGTGCAGCATAATCGATTTACGGTTGTCTATTGTCAGGATTGCGGTTACTCCGAATTTTACAATACAGAAAGTTCTACAGCGAGCAATGTATTTGATTTATTTTTTGGAGGATAATTTACTCGGAAAACAAGATAAGATAATTAAATTTGATTTCTTTCTAAGTTTTTTGCAGCAGAAAAGAAGCATGGTTCCTTGAGCCATGTTTCTTTTTACGCATAAACGCTTTATCTGCTGTTCTATATAAATATACTGTACAGACGAAAAGCATCTCTTTACATTTACTAATCTCTTTTGATAGAATGATTCTCTGTATGTTTTTAAATACATTATAAAGGAAGCCTATTTATTATGCATTTATCAAAAAAATCTTTTGCAAAAAGATACTATATCGTTTTATTACTCTTGGCAATTTTATTGATTGCAGCCACATTGCGTTCACCAATCACGTCTGTTGGTCCGCTTATTCCACTTTTCCGCGGAGAACTGGAAGCTTCCAATGCCATGATTGGACTGGTAAACACGCTGCCATTACTTGCTTTTGGCTTGTTCTCTCCCTTTGTCCCAAGAATATCTGGCAAACTTGGAATGGAAATAACACTATTGATTGCGATGGTTTTCCTGTCCATCGGTGTATTTATTCGGGCAAATGGCGGAATGGAGTTGTTGCTTTTTGGCACAATTTTAACTGGAATGGCAATCGCAGTTGGAAACATCCTGATGCCAGGGTTGATTAAGTCTACTTTTCCTTATCGCATGGGGCTGATGACTGGGATTTATTCTGTTTCAATGAATGCATTCGGAGCACTTGCCTCTGGTATTTCCGTACCGATTGCTTCCATATCCGGATTCGATTGGCGACATGCGATGCAAATATGGAGCCTCCTATCCGCAGCCGCTGTCCTCGTCTTATTACTGCGGCTGCCTGCCAGACGCTCATCTGGCAAAAAAGTGTTTGTCGACGTCAAAAGCCAGCCATCGAAAGCTATCTTCAAATCAAAGATTGCCTGGGCCGTCACCTTTTTTATGGGACTGCAATCACTGATACCATACAGTTTATTTACGTGGCTTCCGGATATCTTTATTTCGAAAGGGTTTGGGGAAAGTGAAGCCGGATGGTTAATTGCCATTTATCAAATCGGACTGATCCCAACAACATTTATTGCACCAATTATTGCCGGAAGGATGCAGAATCAGCGGCTGCTTGGCTGCAGCGCCGGATTATTATTTTTCTTTGGTTTGTTGGGAACGCTTTTCACTTCATCCCATTTAATTATTGTCTTTCTTGTATTAACAGGTGTTGGTGCCGGGACGGCGTTCAGCTTAGCCATGATGTTCTTTGTCCTGCGTACTAATTCTGCTATGGAATCTGCGCAATTGTCCGGCATGGCCCAATCTGTAGGATATATTGTCGCTTCTACAGGACCGCTTTTCCTTGGAACCATTGCTGACAAAACGGGAGGCTGGACGGTGCCGTTTATTATTTTAATGACTGCAGCTCTGATTATCGCTTTTCTCGGAACCATTGCAGGGAAGAACGAAAAGATTTCCTTTGAATCGAATAAAGAACCCGCAACAAAATAATTTATTGAGTTATTTAAATAGACGCTGCCTCTATCTATGGAGGCAGCGTCTATTTTTCTTACCACCATAAATTTTTTATCAGTATTTCCATTAAAGAAATTTGCCGGGAAGAAAGTCAATACTCTGACAACCTTGCATCCTTATAAAAAACGGGTTATCTAAATAATGACATTCAGATAACCCGTTTATCTCATTCCTCAATTAATATAACGATAATCCATCAGCTGATTCAGCATGTCAATTTCATCCTGCAGCTTAGCTCCGATGTTCGTTTCCCGAACCTTCTTCCGCTCCAGCTCTTTGTCTACGACCCGGCGGACAGATAAAACATCCGCTCCATTTAAAACAACATCCTCTTTTGAATTAAAATGCTGGTGGGCGACGAGCTGCATTCCAAATGAATTATACAATAAAGTATAGCCGGCAATCCCCGTGGTAGATTGATAGGCTTTGGAAAATCCGCCGTCGATGACAATCATTTTCCCGTCTGCTTTGATTGGGTTCTCCCCATCAATTTCCTTTACCGGTGTATGTCCATTAATAATATGCCCTTGTTCCGGATCCAAATCAAATTCTTCCAGTACTTTCTGGCACATTTCTACATTTTCACGCAAATAATAATAAGGATTTTTTTCTTCTTTATGGGATGCCTTATCGGAAATAAAATAACGCTCAAACGTCGTCATTGCCCGTTTTCCAAAGAGAGAGGAATATTCTCCTGTCCATAAATACCAAACCATATCTGTCGCTAAATCATCCGTTGTTTCTTTATCTGCAAAAGAATGACGCAAATAGGTTTCAAATTTATCCAGCAGCTCTCTCCCTTTATATGCTTTTCCTTCAATCACCATCGGTTCCATATCCCCATTTTCATCGACAGGCATACAGCCATGAATCAACAGATTGCCATTATATTTAAGATATAGGTTTCCTTTTTTCATTAAGAAATTCATATGTCTTTTCAGCTTCTCTGATTGTTGTACAGAGAGCAGCAGTTTGTCAATGATTTCTTCCTCTTCCGGCAATAGCTTGGCAGGATCAGCAGGATCCACGGTAGCAAAACATGTATTTTCCAGCGAATACGTTTTTCCATAAACGGTGATTTCCTGCTTCTCGTAATCGGTTTTCTCCAATACAAGTCTTTCTTCCATATTGAAAAAAGGCCGGCGTTTAATAATCGGACTTTCCAATTTAAATTGAATCATAGCAATCGCCTGATGAATCTTGGTAATCTGCAGTCTTTCCTGATCCGAGTTGTTCTGATCTGGATTTTTTTTCGGACGAAATGCCGGATTATCATCGTAATATCTTTCTGCTAACGTAAGTAACGGCCGCAGGTTAATGCCATAAGCATCTTCTATGATATCGAGATTATCGTAGCGGGCACAAATCCGGATAATATTCGCCAAACATACTTTGGAGCCAGCATACGCACCGATCCACAGAACATCATGATTGCCCCATTGTATATCTACCGAATGATGGTCAATCAGTGTATCCATAATTTTATCCGGCTCCGGCCCACGATCATAGATGTCTCCAACCACATGCAGGTGATCAACAACCAGACGCTGCGTTGTATACGATAAGCCGATAATCAGCTTTTCGGCCTGGCCAAGCGAGATGATTTTTTCAATAATTTTTTCATAATAAGGTCTCTTATTTGTATATTCATCTGTTTTATATAATAGCTCTTCCACAATAAAAACAAACTGTTCCGGCAGCGCCTTACGCAGCTTGGAACGCGTATATTTAGAGGACGCATAGGCAATCAGGTGAATCATATGCTGGATTTTTTCTGCATACCATTCTTCCAATGCCTGCTTTGAATTGAATTGATGCCTAATGAGCTTCAGCTTATCTTCTGGATAATAGACAAGCGCTGCAAAATCATTAATGTCTTCCTCTGATAAGGTATCTTTGAAAATATCATTTATCTTCTCTCTTACCTTTCCGGAGCCATTCCGTAAAACATGCTGGAAGGCTTGGTACTCCCCGTGTAAATCACTTACAAAATGCTCTGTTCCCTTCGGCAGATCCATAATCGATTCTAAATTGATAAGCTCGGTAACTACCTTTTCTTCCCTATCAAATTTCTCCGCTAATAAATCAAGGTATTTTGTATCCACCCTCAGAATCTCCCTTCAAATTGTGCCACATTATTTTTAAATAGTATAACACTTTTATGTAAGTATTGCAGTAGTCATACGTTACTGCAATACATTTTCCCTTAAAAAAAGATAGCTCTAAATTGCTTTGGAGACATATCCACATTTTTCTTAAATGTTGTTATAAAATGAGAAGCACTATTAAAACCACATTCCGCTGCAATTTCTTCGATGGATAAATCGGTATGATGCAGCAGCTTTTTCGCATGATTCACCCGATAGTTAATCAAATATTGAATCGGCGAGCTGTCCACCGATTTTTTAAATACTCTTGAAAAATAATATGGACTTAAGTATACATAGCTCGCAATGTCCTCCAGCTTGATATCCTTTTGAAAAGCATCCTCCATATAAGCAATCGCCTGTTTTATTTTATGTTCCATCTGCTGATCGGATGGATTAGAATACTGATTCAGCTCATATAAAATCTGTTGAATATAAATCGAAGCGAGATGCTCCTCCACATTATCTTCTTCCGTCATTTTTATAATTCTCTCCATCAAATTCAGCAAAATATGCTGCTCATAAAGCTTATACACACAGCCATTTTTCGCATAAAGCAGCTCAAAGTATGCTTTGCTAGCATTCCCAGAAAAATGGAACCAGTCAAATACCGTTCTATTTTCAATGGCTCTGTACATATGCGGTTGATGACAATCTAAAAACACAAAGGAATTGCTCTGAACAACAAAAGAGCGCCCGTCATATTGAATTGCCAGCTTCCCCTCTTTGACATAAATAAACAGGAAGCTGTCCAGTGTTTCTCTTCTAATTTGATAATTTGTATTGCAATAAAACCTGCCGGAGTTGATCACATAATAAAGTGCTTTTTTTGCAAATTCATTGGTCATTGCAAAATACATTTTCGATGGCTCTACGGTTCCTTTATCTTCAATTTGCATATGCATAGCTCCTTAGATTCAGCATACTTACTACAGCCCACGGCTGTTTGGAAAACTATTTTATAAAGTATATCAAATAAAACACCAAAATACCAAAGAGCAAGATTCTTAAATTTTAAAGCAATATTAACTAATGACTTGTCTAAAAATCTATAATAGTATTCTAGTTAGAAACAGAGTTAATAAAAACTTAACAAAAAGTTACCTAGGAGGTATTTAATATGGATGTAAGAATTGGATTAGTCGGTGCAGGATGGATGGGAAAAGCTCACAGCAACTCATTTGTAAACGCTTTAATGGCTTTCGGGCCTGAATATGGAAAACCTGTATTTGAAGTGGTATCGGACGTAAACGTGGAAGCGGCACAGGCAGCCTGCAATCAGCTTGGGTTCTCAAGATATACCACCGACTGGCAGGATATTGTCACAGATGAAAATGTTGATATAGTTGACATTGCAACGCCAAACGCTTTTCACTACGACATTGCTAAAGCTGCTTTAGAGAATGGAAAACATACTTATTGTGAAAAACCATTAACACTGACAGCAGAACAATCGGTTGAACTAGCAGAGCTTGCCAAAGAAAAAGGTGTCGTTAACTATGTTGGCTATAATAATGTAATGAATCCTGCGAACGCTTATGTTAAAGAACTCGTGGAAGCCGGGAAACTAGGCAAGATTGTTAAATTCACTGGAACATATGACCAGGATGGTTTATTAGATGAATCGCTTCCAATCACCTGGAGACATATCAATAAATTCTCCGGTTCCGGTGCTTTAGGAGATCTTGGCTCTCACTTACTAAGTATATCTCAATATATTTTAGGAGATATGGAAAGTGTCAATGCAATCTCCCAAACCGTTATCAAAGAACGCCCGGCTCAAGCCGGTTCGGAGGAATTACAAGAGGTAGAAAATGAAGATGTTATCTCTTTCTTAACCAATTATGAAAACGGTGCAATTGGAACGATTTCTTCCAGCAGAATTGCTTCCGGCCGTAAAAATCATTTAGCTTATGAAATTCAGGGTACAAAAGGGTCTGTTCACTATACGCTGGAAAGAATGAATGAAGTGAATGTTTACTTCACTTCTGATAATGAGGCAGACCGCGGCTTCCGCACCGTTCTATTAAACCCGGAGCACAAAGGGTACAGCGCATTCCATCCAGCTGCTGGAATCTCCATCAATTACAATGACATGAAAATATTGGAGGCGCATGAATTACTATCTGCTGTAACGAAAAACAAACCATACACATGTGATTTTGAATTCGGGGCGAAAATCGATCAAACCGTAAGTGCTATTTTAAAATCAGCAGAACAGAAAAATTGGGTTCAAGTAAAAAATACAGTTCAAGTATAAAACGTAACTACACTCAGTGGGGGTTTTTCGGACGGTTCTCCGTGATAAAATGAAGCTTCATTCATCAGAAGTCCTATCCCCCACTGAATAACAGTTAAACCAATCGGATCGTTACACTACGGTAACAATATATGCCAGGAGGAATTACGTATGAATATTAAATTAGGTTCCGCGCCAGATTCATGGGGAGTATGGTTTCCGGAAAATGATAAACAAACACCGTGGGAGCGCTGCTTAGACGAAATGGCCGACGCCGGCTACAGCGGTCTGGAGCTTGGTCCATGGGGCTATTTGCCAAATGAGTACAGCAAATTAAAAGCAGAGCTGGACAAGCGTCAATTAGACTTAGTAGCAACCACGCTGGTATGTGATTTAACATCTGAAACAAGTACGGATGAACTGATCCAGCAGCTGGATAAAATGAGCGAGCTGCAATTGAAATTTCCAACAGCAGAATATGTTGTGCTAATCGATGATTGCTATACGGATTTATTTACCGGAGAGCTTGTCCGCTCACCAGAATTAAATGATGCAGAATGGAAGCAGTTCGTCAACCATGTAGATAAAATCAAAAATCATGCAAAAAGCAAATATGACTTAGAGGTTGTTTTCCACCCGCATGCGCAAAGCCATATCGAAACAGAAGAACAAATTGAAAGATTGCTGCAGGACAGTGATGTGAAGCTTTGTCTGGACACAGGACATCATGCGTATACAGACGGGGATGCAGTTGCATTTATGCGCAAGCACCACAAACGTATCCCCTACCTGCATATTAAAAGCTGTGATTTGAAAGTAAGAGAAAAAATGCAAAAGGAAAACTGGTCCTTTGCCAAAGCAGTCAGTGAGGATATTATGTGCGAGCCGGAAAAAGGGGTCGTTGATTTTGAAGCCTTTATCGATGTCTTGAAGGATATTGATTTTGATGGATGGGCAGTTGTTGAGCAGGATATGTACCCTGCCCCATTTGATAAGCCTTATCCGATTGCGAAAAGAACGTATGATTATGTAGACGGACTGATTAAGAAAAGGCAGTGACCAAATAGAGAGAAAACAATCTCAGGAAAAAGAGATATCATGAAGAATTACTTCATGGTATCTCTCATTTAATAGCTATTATGGTATTAAAAATGGGAGGAAATAAAATGAGTAAACCAAAAAATAATAACCGCTATATTCTCACCGTCGTGCCGATTATCGCATTAGCAGGATTCTTATTTGGATATGATACAGCAGTTATTTCCGGGGCAGAGCAATCCGTACAAAAATACTTGATTGAGCCGCTGGGTCTAGGTTCCTTCACACATGGTTTTACGGTATCCAGTGCCTTGATCGGTTGCGTGATTGGCGGATTCATTTCTGGATTTCTAGCAAATAAGATCGGCAGAAAAAAGACCTTGATCTTAGCAGCATTACTATTTTCTGTATCCGCTTTCACCAGTGCGTATCCAGAAATTCTGTTTTTCACAAAGGATGATCCGACACTCGGCCTATTATTCATGTTTAACATCTATCGTGTTATCGGGGGAGTTGGCGTTGGAATCGGATCAGCCATTGCGCCAGTTTACATCAGTGAATTAACACCAAAGCAGAGCCGCGGTAAATATGTAGCATTGTATACCCTATCCATCGGAATCGGTGCCCTGATTGTTTATATCGTTAACTTAAATATTGCTTCTGGTCAATCACTTGCTTGGATTGATGACTTTGGCTGGAGATATATGTTTGCTTCGGAGTTAGTACCTGCTCTGCTCTTTTTCATATTACTATTATCCGTACCAGAAACCCCAAGATATCTGGCATTGAAGCAGGAATACGATAAAGCAGCCATTGTACTAGAGAAAGTAAATGGATCAAAGGAAAAAGCACAGGCTATATTAGCAGATATCAAAGAATCCGTCCGCTTTGAATCAGCTAAAAAAATCAGCATCTTTACGTACGGCAAACTTGTCTTGTTTGTCGGGATTATGGTCGCTATCTTTCAGCAGCTGATTGGAATCAATGTTATTCTCTATTATGCACCGCGTATTTTTGCAGAGCTGGGAGCAGAACAATCCGCCTCGATGCTGCAAACGGTAATTGTAGGTATTGTGAACGTAGTCTTTATGGCAACAGCGATTCTTCTAGTAGACAGCATAGGAAGAAAACCGATGCTCATCGGCGGTTCCATACTTTGTGCCTTTAACTTATTTATGGTTGCTATCCTGGCATACTTTGAAGTCTTTGGCATTTCAACATTGATCTTCATGCTGTTATATGTAGCGAGCTTCCAGTTAACCTGGGGTACAGTCACATGGATTGTTGTATCCGAGATATTCCCGAACCGCATTCGCGGACAAGCTGTATCTATCGCAACTGCATTACACTGGATTGCCAACTTAACGATTTCTTCCACGTTCCCGCCAATCCATGATGTATTAGGCGGAATGACATTCTCGATTTACGGTGCATTGAGTGTGCTTGCTGTTATCTTTATTTGGAAGTATGTTCCGGAGACGAAAGGAAAAACATTGGAAGAGTTAGAGCATATTTGGGAAGATAATAGCACTGATAAAAAGGCAGTATTGTAAAAATAGTTAATCAACACAAAAGAAAGCAAACATCTTTAACATGGATGTTTGCTTTCTAAATATATTAATTAGCTAATACAAGTGGAGAAAAGACAATATAGGATGCGACAACAACAACCAGAATCAGAATACCAACCCATCTAACATGCTTCCAAGGAGTGATATCGACTTTGTTTGTATATTTGTCGAATTGGAAATCTTCCTGAGATGGTTTCTTTTGGCTATAGAAATATAGAATAGCTAAATCTACTAAAAACAGGACACTCCAAACATATAGATAATGAATATCCGGAATAACAACTTTAGACAATGCATATACAACAATGTGGAAAATCAATGTAATCTTTGCACCGGTTGCAGATGTTTTTTTAGAATAAAAGCCGACTAGAATAATTGCTAAAAGCGGCATACTATACAACCCGTTAAACTCTTGGATAACTGCATATAATCCTTGCGGGAATAAAGAGATTAATGGTGCAACAAGAACAACAATAACACCAATGACAATCGTTAAAACTCTTCCTGCTTTTGCGATTTGACGGTTTGTTGCTTGTTTATTAATTACCGGTTTATAAAAGTCTAAGCTGAACAAAGTAACCGTTGCACTTAACGATCCAACGAAAGAACTCATAATTGCTCCAAACACTACTGCCCCAAACAGACCGGCAGCCCAGTTTGGTAACACTTCTGCTACTAATGCAGGGTAAGCAAGATCCATCTGCATGCCATCACCAAACATATTGTAGGCGATAACACCAGGAATAACTAAGAAAAACATGCCGGAAATTTTAAAGAACCCGACAATCATAGCGCCTTTTTGCGCTTCTTTTAAGCTTTTCGCGGCTAGTGCTTTTTGAACAATCATTTGGTTTGTACACCAGAAATACAAGTTATTGAACAACATTCCTAAAAATAATGTTGGCCACGGTACAATTGGCGAGTCCAGTGCACCCCAAGCATTTAATTTTTCTGGATGGCTTGTTAAAAAGTTATCCAGACCAGCGAAGAAGCTATTTTCACCAAGTGCGATGATGCCTAACACCGTAATGGTCAGACCGCCAAGAAGTAAGCCGATGCCATATAGTGAATCACTATGAGCAATCAGGGAGAGTCCGCCGACAAATAAATAGGTTACCCCAACTAAACCAATAACTGTTGAGATAATAATCACAGCTGTTATTCTGCTGACTCCCAAGTGCTGCTCAATTCCAAATAAATCATTAAAAATCAAAGCTCCAGAGTATAAAACCACGGGCATAAAGCTGACAATGTAAGTAAATATAAACAAAATAGATACAATTCTTTTGGTAAATGTATCATACCGAATTTCAATAAAGTCAGAAATTGTATTGACACCATATTTGAAATATTTTGGTAAAAATACCCACGCTAACATAACGATAGCAACGGAGGCAGTTACTTCCCAAGCCATCACTTCCATACCAGCTACATAGGCTTGACCATTTTGTCCTACCAGCTGTTCTGTCGATAGGTTAGTCATAATGATGGTCATCCCAACCGTTGTTCCGACAAGGGAACGCCCGCCTAAAAAGTAACCCTCTGAATCTTTTTTATCGATACTTCTTGTACGATAAAAAGCATAGAGATAAATCAATACCAACACAGCAACAAAACTGATAATACTAAATAAATTCATTTTATTCTCCCCCTAAAATGATATGCATGGTCCTTTAATAGTGAATATCCACCAATTTATTCCCGTCAAATGATTCTTGGCATGCTAACGCTACCTCTGTTCCGCGTAACCCATCAAGAGCAGTTACTTCAGGCTGCTGATTTTCACGAATGCAGCGGACAAAGTCCTTTAATTCATTTACATACGCTTCTGCAAATCGTTCAGGAAAATGCTGCGAGGATGGGCGGATTGCACCATGCTCATTAAATACAGCTACTTTATTTTTTTCAGGAGATGCAGCAATCCGCAGCATGCCTTTGGTTCCAATAATTTCTGTTTCTACATGGTAACCATGGGAAGCTGTACGGCCAGCCACCAGCAAAGCGGTTACATCATTGCCCAATTTCATAGTAACTGTTCCTAATTCCAATTCATTCAGCTCATTCAATTCCGGCGCAGCTTTATTCGTTCCTGTTGCCCAAACAGTCGAAATTTCTGATTTGGTCAGCCATCTGATCACATCAATATCATGGACGCTCATATCCAGGAACAGCCCGCCGCTTGGACTCTTCTTAGCAAAGTTGACAAAGCTGTCTAACCCTTGGATTGGATCAATACTATAGGAACGAATTAACGAAATATCTCCAATTTGTCCGCTATCTATCATTTCTTTCGCATATAGATAATCTTCATCAAATCTTCTCATAAATCCTAAGTGAAAAATGCGGTCACTTTTCTCAATTTCATCTATCGTTTGCTTGATATCTTCTACTTCTAAACCAATTGGCTTTTCACAAAAAATATGCAAATTCTTCTTCAATGCTAAACGAATATGCTCTGTATGGAATCCAGAAGGTGTAACAATGCAAACAGCATCTAACTCCGTTTGTTCCAGCATTTCCTCATAATTTGTGTAAACATTTGGGACTTTATATTTTTCCTTTACCTGTTTATTTACTTCCTCATCTAAATTAGAAACCGCTGTCAATTCGACTCCTTTTAGATTATAGATATTTTCTGCATGAATCAGTCCTAGTCTTCCTAATCCTGCAACACCAATTTTAAGCGTTTTCATTTGAAATTCTCCTTTGTTAAACTTATAGATATGTTCACTTACGTTGTTACTATGTTATATACTATTATAAAAATTAATATTTAGTCAAGTTTCTATCAATTTATGATTAATTTATTGTTATCTTTTGTAATCAATTGATTAGTATCTGCATGTTTAAATTCGCTGGACACCTCTTTTTTTCATAAAAAAATCCTGTAATGGCATATACCAATTACAGGATAATCTTTTTCTATGATTTATTTTTTTAAATGAAGCTCTGCTAATTCCTGCGCCATATCACAAATCATTTGAGCATTTGTCACATGATCCATCGCATGAATGACATAAATATTGATATCTGTCTGCTGCTCACGGCTGTTCAGTTGCAAAAGCTCCGTCTGTTTTTTATGAGCAGCTATCAAATGCTTTTTAGCATCAGCGATGCCTGCTTCATATCCTTTTATATCTTGTTCTTTTGCAAGACCTAATGCCTGATAAGCTAACGTTTTTGCTTGAGAAGCTTCTGTAATCAAAGGCATAAATACTTCTATATCGATCGCCATTGTTACGCCTCTCTTATCTGTTCAAAAATGCTGTAAACATTCATGCTGTTATAGTCTTTCACTGAAATTTTAGCGACTTTTGCATTTGTTGATGCTTCGTAATTCTCAGCGCTATGATGAATTTGGGGCCCTAATAATACAACATCTATATTATGCTCTTTCACGTAATCCAAGCCTTCTTCCAGACTTTTAGATTGAATATCGATACCTTGCCCTTTTTCTTGCGCAAGTTCATTTAATTTTTTTACTAATAAACTGGTTGTGATCCCTGCTTCACATACTACAATCACTTTTTCCATCCGTTACACCTCTTTTTTAGTTATATTCGTCACACTGATTCGTGCAATTAAAATATGGAAATAGAAATTTCTTGATGATTGTGCACCCTTTCACAGTGTGAAGTTTTATTTTATATTAAAGAGTTTACCCTAAGAATGCAATTTTTCTGCATACAATCATTTTTTATGAAGAGTATTACAAAATCAATTTGGATAAATTACTTCATATTGATTTTGTTCACTATGTGTTATATATGCTTTCGGAGGTTCCTGATCCGTTATTAAATAATCAATGTCATCAAAATTACAATAGGTAGTCAATGCATACTTATCAAATTTTGTATGGTCTACAAGAATAAATACTTGCTCACTTTTTTGGATTACTTTTGCCTTTACTTGTGTTTCTAAAGGAGATGAATTCGTTATTCCTTTATCCAGTGAAAGTCCTGTCGAAGCCATAAAAGCTTTATTAAAATTATATTTTTGGATTACTTCTGCGCTTTCTGTTCCGACGTAAGATCTTGTAGAACGCTCGAAAACCCCGCCTGTTGAATAAATGTTTAAATTGGGATAAGCACTGGCATCCAATGTGAAATCGAGATTGTTGGTCACAATAGTAATATTTTTATACTTGATAAAATCAAGCAATTCTACGGTAGTGGTTCCTGAATCAAGAAATATAATATCCCCATCCTCAATAAATTCCGCTGCTAATTTTGCAAGCTTTTGTTTTTCATGGAATTGCTTAACTTTCCGGTCTTGATACGGAACGGTCAGCGGTTTTGAAATAGACACCCCGCCGTAAACCTTCACCAATTGTTCTTCATCTACAAGCTCCTGAATGTCCCGTCGGATTGTATTTTTAGAAACCCCAAATCGATCTACAAGTTCATCAAGTGATACAGATTCTTTTTCTTTCACATATTCAAGTATTGCAGTTACCCGCTGCGCTTTCATCATATAGCATTCTCCTTCTAAGAATTTATTACTGCCGACCTTCCCCCACTGTCCCCCGAATCACTAATCTCGGAGCTAATACGATTCGCTGCTTCACTTTTTCCGTTCCATTTATTTCCTCTACTAAGAGCTGAACAATTTTTTCAGCCATCTCCTCCGTCGGTTGTGCAACAGTTGTTAACTGAGGGTAGCACATTTGAGCCAGAATAGAATTATCAAAACCAACAATAGATACATCATCAGGAATCATCAGACCTGCTTCCCGAACTCCTTGCATGGCACCAATTGCCAAAGGTTCTGTAGATGCAAAAATTGCCGTTGGCGGCTCTTGCATGTTAACCAGCTTCCCAGCTGACTGCGAAGCATCCATAAAGCTGGAATTATCTATTGAAATAAGTGATTTGCTCGCTTCCATTTGCTCATCCTCCAACGCCTGCTTATACCCGTCTACCCTTGCCTTTACAGATGAAAAATACATATCCTCTGTTATCATCGCAATCCGCTGATGACCTTTTTTTATTAAATAAGAGGTTGCTTCATAAGCTCCTAAATAATCATTTACTAAAACTGTATTCAAAGGCAGCGAAGGAACTTCCCGGGATAAAAGCGCAATAGGAATATTACTGTTTTTCAACTCCTGTAACGCCTTCGCATTTTTCAAGCCGGTCGCAATAATAATACCATCTACATATTTTTTACGAAGAATAGCAATATACTCTTTTTCTTTAACAAGATTATTATCTGTACTGCAAACAATTAAGCTGAACCCATATTTGCGTCCATTATCTTCAATTTTCCTGGCAATTTCTGCAGAAAAAGGATCAGCGATAGATGGAATTAATAATCCAATTGTTTGCAGCCTTTTCTGCAATGCAGGTGCAGCAATTGGCTGATAACTTAGCTTCTGTATACTTGCCTCTACTTTTTTCTTCGTTTTATCTGCAATACTGCCCGTGCCGTTCATTACTTTAGAAACGGTGGAAATAGAAACTCCAGCCTCTTTAGCTACATCATAAATTGTCGGTCGCTTCTCTTTCAAGAACATTTCCCTACTTTCTTATCATGTATCGTTTTCTTATCATTAAGTAACTTTAATTCTACAGTAAACAACCTGAGTACGCCATAGATGTAAAACGGTTCTTATTTCACTATTCTTTAAAATCATTAGAAAACTTGGTTGTCACCAGGCCTTTAGGTGACAACCTTAGTTACACTTATGCAGTAAGAAAGTTTATACTTTCTTACCTGCTAAAAAAGCCTGATATAGTCGCAAACTACACCAAGCTTTTTTTTCCATTCTATCTTGTTTCCCTACACAGCTTTGTTCTGCTGCGAGTTCGCCTGTTTATCTTCCCAATACTTTTCAATTTCTTCTAATGTTTTCCCTTTTGTCTCAGGGACAAGCTTTAGAACAAACAATAGCGCGAGTACACACATAATGCCATAGAAAGTATAAGCAAATCCTGCCCCAAATTCTAATAAAGACGGGAACGTAGAAGATATCAACAGATTCGAACCCCAGTTTGCCACAACAGTGATTGCCATAATCTGGCCTCTTACCTTATTAGGGAACAGTTCTGAGGCTAATACCCACATCAACGGACCAAATGATAGATTATAGAATGCCACAAAAATCAAGATAAAGATAAGTGCGCCAATCCCCATTTGATCAAGATATGCTAGTGCAGCAACACCAAACATTCCTACAGCCATACCAACGGAACCTACAATCATTAATAATCTTCTTCCAACTCTGTCAACTAACAGCATTGCAATTAATACAAAGATAAAGTTAACAATTCCGATGATTACCGTTTGAAACATCGATCCATCTGAACTCGCACCCATTTCCGCAAAAATTCTTGGAGCATAATATAAGATAACATTGATGCCTACAAATTGTTGAAATGCAGCTAATAAAATACCAACAATGACAACTAATTTCCCATAAGAAAACACTCGAACATTTTTTACATCAACGGTTTGTTTGATTTCTTGATAAATTGCGTTTGCCTTTTCCTTCGAGTTATTCACTTTTTCAAGTATTGTCAGTGCTTCTTGATCTTTATTTTTAGAGATTAAATACCTTGGTGTTTCCGGAACAAGGAATAACAATCCAAAGAATAACAGGGCTGGTATTGCTTCTGAAGCAAACATATACCTCCAGCCTACATCATGAATCCAGCTTAATTCCTGCCCCGCTGCGATTCTCCAGTTAACAAAATACACAAAAGACATCCCGAATATAATCGCTAAATTATTTAATGTTACCAATTTCCCTCTAATATTCGCGGGAGATGTTTCACTAATGTATAAAGGTCCAAGTCCCGACGCTAAACCTACGCCGATTCCACCGATAATACGATAAAAATTAAACATAATGAAAAGTCCCATTGTCTGGTTATCTTTCGTAAAGAATAGAAATTCAGGATAAGCCGATAACAGAGCAGAAACGAAGAATAATACAGCAGCTACTAACAGGGAGTTTTTGCGTCCAATTCTGTTAGAAAGAAATCCGCTGATTAACCCTCCGACAATACAACCAATTAACGCACTGGAAACGGTTAATCCATGTGCGAATGTCCCTAGGCCGAGACTCTCCATAAAATACACTTGCAAGGATTGCTCAGCTCCAGAAATAACAGCTGTGTCATAACCAAACAATAATCCTCCTAAAGCGGCAATCAATGTTAATGTAACAATATATCTTGTATTTTTCTTCATGTATTTACCCCTCTTCCCCTTTTTAAATACCTTCCCGGAAAGCGTTGTCATTCATATGAAGGAAACAGCGCCTTAAAAGCGCTGAAACCTTAGTATTTCTCCCATTCTTTTAACTGTTTTAATGACGCACGATAATATGCTGTAATAACACCTAAGTAGTCTCCTTCTTTCACAGGAGTAAAAGGATTAGGTCCGGCAGCTGTCATTTCCATAATCACAGGACCTGTATAACCGATTTCTCCTAAAACAGCTACCTGTTCTTTTAAATTTGCATGTCCATTACCAATAGCTTGTCTATTGGAGTCAGCAATATGATAAACGCCCAAATTTTCTCCGGCATCCTTCAACGCTTGAACAGATGAGCTTTCTTCAATATTCATATGATAAGCATCTAATAAAATAGTAAGATATTTACTTTGAACCTCATCTATCAATTTTTTTGCTTCTTTTGACGTGACTATTTGATGATTTTCATAACGATTAAGCACCTCATAAACAATAGGCATTTCGAGTTCTTCTGCTTTTTCTACTATTTGCTTTGTACTTTTCACAAGCAATTCCCAGTCTTTATCCGAGTTACCTGAACCTGTTATTTTCCCAACTTCACCATGAAGACAAATTCTACCTGCTCCCAGCTCTTTAGCCCAGATTAATAATTCCAGAAAGTAATTAACAGCATCCACTCTGACTTTTTCATCAATACTTGAAATATCAACATTATCCGGTGTCACAGATAAAGCCTTTAAGTTATATTCTTTCAGTAATTCTTTTATTTCCGCAGGGTCATCCTCTAAGTTTCCTTGCACTTCAACACCATCTACACCAATCTCTTCCGCAAGCTTTATCTTTCTCTGTGTATCTACATCTCCAAATGTCCATAAGCATAGCCCATATTCTCTCATTACATTGCTTCCTCCTTTAACTGTAATGAAATAACATCTTCTACTTTTACAGGAAGTCCTGTTTTCACAGACTCAATACTTGCCAGCGCCAAATACAATGCCCATTCTGCATTTTCAATAGATACTTTTGGCGTTACTTCTTCATTTTGTACCGCTTTCACAAAATGCTTTAATTCATCAACATATGCATCAAATAAAAGATCCTGATCATATCTGGTAGTTTGGTAGCTTGCTCCAGCTGTATTAAATTTTTGCATGCTGGATGTTTTGATATCTCCTAACGTAATCATTCCTTCCGAACCAAATACTTCCGCACGTACATCGTATCCATATTTAGCCTGAAAGCTGGCATCCGCTACCGCAATACATCCATTATCAAACGTTATCGTCACCACAGAAGTATCCAATAATCCGTTTTCCTTCAAATCCGGCCGGATAAGCGCATCTGCTTTCGCATATACCTCTACCGGTTTCGCTCCTGGATTTAAGTACATCAACGTATCAAAATCATGAATCAATGTTTCTAAAAATATCGTCCATTCCGGTTTCTTTTCTGGACCAGAAAGCTCTGGATCTCTCGTATTTGAACGAAGCAGCTGTACGTCCCCTAGCTGTCCATCAACAATTTCTTGATGCGCTTGTTCAAAACCCTTTTCAAAACGACGATTAAAACCAACTTGGACCGGTACAGGATTTTTCTTTGCAGCTTTTTTGATCGCTTTCATCTCTTCTATCGAAACTGCCATTGGCTTTTCACAGAAAACGGGCTTTCCATGTTCAATCGCTTGAATAACATTTTCCGAATGTGTTCTTGCTGGAGAAACTATCACAATGGCATCTACTTCAGAATCTTGAATTAAATCTAACGGATTTGTATAAATTTTAGCTTCTTCTCCAATATGTTGTAATACGTTTTCAGCAGATTGTGGAAATGGGTCTGCAATCGCATACAATTTCGCCCCAGGAATACGCTGCGCAATTGTTTGGCCATGAAACGCCCCCATTCTTCCAGCACCTATCAATCCTATATTTAATGTTTTCATAAAAATTCACCCCTTCTTTAGGAAAGTGTTTTCCTTATGACGATGATTATAAACAGGCTTTCAATTCATGTCAATATTAATTTATACAAAATAAATTAGAAATAAAACAAACTATACAGGAAAACACTTTCCCTTTTTTCACCTTTATTATTAGCAAAAAACTCGTATTAGCTCTTCTAATGCCCAAAAAGAAGACAAACCAAAGTCTATCTTTCTATTTCAGTATGTCATTTTTGTTCTAACAAATTTCATAAACACAATCTACTGCTCTTCTGCAGAGCAAATATCTCAATAAACATTAACTTACCCATCCTTCTAAAAGAAAACGCATCCAAAAACACCGTCACATCAACAAAACAATAAAATGCTCAAATAAATTATAAACTTTTGGTCATTTCTTGTTAACTTTTTGGATTCCTTGTGTTATACTCGATGTAAGAAAAGAGGTGATCAACATCAAATCGAAGCGTATCGCTGCATTACAAGAATATATTACGTTCAAGCAAAGAGCTTCTTATGATGAACTCGTTGATAAATTTGCAGTTTCTAAAAATACTATCCGTAATGATGTGCAGGAGTTATGTAAGACCGGTGACATTGTTAAGGTTCATGGCGGAGCAGCTGTTAATCAGCCTGCTGAAAAAAAACAGCAAAACAAAGATATCACCAAGCCTTTAACCTCCTTCACTTACCGGCAGACAAAGAATCTGCCAAATAAACAAAGGATTGCGGAACAGGCTGCCAACTATATTCAAGATGGGGACATTATTTTTATAGATACGGGAACAACCGTATTAGAGCTCATTAAATATATTCAGGACAAACAAATCACGATTGTAACGAATAATATTGATTTCATCCTGAGAACGATGCCTTATGAAAACCTTACTGTTTATAGTTTGGGAGGCGCGCTTAACCGCAGAACGCAGTCGTTTACAACGATTCAGGCACAGGAAATTCTAAAGAATTATAATATTAACAAAGCATTTTTAGCTGCTACTGCGATTTCTATCAAAAATGGCGTAACGAGCTCTATTCCTGTGGAAAGCGAATTGAAATCTTATATAGCGGAACAAATCGAGCAGAAGCTGTTGTTAGTTGATCATCAAAAATTCGATAAAGTCGCTTTAACTACTTATTGCAATCTGAACCAGCTGGATTATCTGATTACAGATCAACGCCCTGGTCAAGCGTATATCGACTATTGTAAGAATTATAATGTCGAGCTTGTTATTGCAAATCAAAATGAAGGAGTGTAGAGATGCCCCTAATTAAAGTTGATTTAATCAAAGGTCGAGAACCGGAGGAAATCAAACAAATTTTGGATGCAGCGCATCAAGTTGTTTTGGAAGCGTTTCATGTCCCTGAGGGTGATCGTTACCAAGTTGTAACACAGCATGAACCCTACGAAATGATTATGAAGGATACCGGGCTCGGCTTTGAGAGAAGTGATAACGTCATCCTTTTTACCGTCATCAGTACACAGCGGACGGACAAGATGAAGAAAGACTTTTATCAGCTTCTGACAGAAAGGTTAGAGCAGCAATGTCAGGTAGATCCAAAGGATGTCATGATTACCTTTGTCACGAATGGCGCCGGAGAATGGAGCTTTGGATTTGGCAAGGCACAATTTTTAACCGGTGACCTCTAGCATTTTTCAACTAAGTTATCTATTTTCTCTAAATTTTTCAGAGAATAAAATATAAATCTACTATATTAAAGGAGGACATATCCTAATGTCTAAAAAACTAAAGAACTTTATCAATGGTGAATGGGTCGAAAGTAAAACAGATAAGTATGAAGATGTTTATAATCCAGCAACAAAAGAAGTATTAGCACAAGTGCCAATCTCTACTCCAGAGGATTTTGAAGATGCTGTGCAGGCAGCTCAGGCTGCTCAAGAAAAATGGAAAAAAGTATCTGTAGCCAAACGTGCCCGCATTCTATTTAAATATCAAAATCTATTAGAAGAGCATAAAGAAGAATTAGCAAAATTAATTACCCAGGAAAACGGAAAAAGTGTTAGCGAAGCACTAGGTGAAGTTGGACGCGGTATTGAAAACGTAGAATTCGCTGCTGGTGCACCGACATTAATGATGGGAGATTCTCTTGCAACAATTGCAACCGATGTAGAAGCTACCAACTATCGTTACCCTGTAGGAGTTGTCGGCGGAATTGCGCCATTTAACTTCCCAATGATGGTCCCTTGCTGGATGTTCCCAATGGCAATTGCTTTAGGTAACTCCTTTATCTTAAAGCCATCAGAAAAAACACCTATTCTTGCAGCCAGACTTGCAGAATTACTGGATGAAGCCGGTCTTCCTAAGGGTGTATTCAGTATTGTAAATGGTGCACATGATGTGGTGAATGGCATTTTAGACCACCCTACTGTAAAAGCAGTATCCTTCGTAGGCTCTAAGCCAGTTGGAGAATATGTATACAAGCGCGGAAGTGAGAATTTAAAACGTGTTCAAGCATTAACTGGCGCGAAAAACCACTCTACGGTATTAGCAGATGCTGACTTAGACCTAGCTACAAAAGAAGTAATCAGCGCTGCATTCGGTTCTGCCGGAGAACGCTGTATGGCTTGTGCGGTGGTAACTGTAGAAGATTCCGTTGCAGATGAATTTATCGCAAAATTAAAAGAAGCATCTGACAACATCAAAATGGGTAATGGCCTGGATGAAGGTGTCTTCTTAGGACCGGTTATCCGCGACGAAGCAAAACAACGTACACTGGGTTATATCGAAAAAGGAATCGAAGAAGGCGCTACGTTAGTTCGCGACGGACGTAACGAACAAAATGAGGATGGCTACTTTGTCGGACCAACGATTTTTGATGGCGTATCTCAAGATATGACAATATGGAAGGATGAGATTTTTGCTCCAGTGTTATCTGTCGTACGTGTGAAAAACCTAAAAGAAGCAGTGGAATTCGCTAACCAATCTGAATTCGCTAACGGTGCTTGCCTATTCACTACAAGCGCATTATCTGTACGCTATTTCCGTGAAAACATCGATGCAGGTATGTTAGGAATCAACTTAGGTGTACCAGCACCGATGGCATTCTTCCCATTCTCCGGATGGAAGTCTTCTTTCTACGGTACATTGCATGCAAATGGAAAAGACAGTGTCGATTTCTATACACGTAAAAAAGTAGTAACCGCTCGTTACCCTGAACCAGATTTTTCATAATGCATTAAAGCAGATTACTAGATTTTAAATAAAAGATGAGGCTGGACTTGTTACTCCAGTCCCAGCCTCATTCCATATCGAAAGGAGTTCTTTATGAGTCATTTATTAAGAAAACCTGAAAATAACAAATTAGCAGACGGCGTAACACTTGTTCATGAAGTGACAGAAGAAAATTCCGACCTTCATTATGTCGGTTTTAAAGTAGTAGATTTAGAACCAAATACCAGCTATGACGAAAAGCTGACGAACTTAGAGCTTTGTGTTGTCGCATTAACAGGAAAAATCACCGTCACAGATGGCTATCGAAGCTTCTCTGATATTGGTACCCGCGAAAGCGTATTTGAACGTAAACCGACAGACAGTGTTTATGTTTCCCATAATAAAACAGTTACCATTACAGCTAACACGAAAGCTCGTGTAGCATTATGCTTTGCTCCATCTGATAAAGAGCTGCCGACCAAACTGATTAAAGCAGAGGATAACGGCGTAGAGCATCGCGGAAAATATAATAATAAACGGCAAGTACACAATATTTTACCGGACTCTGATCCTTCCGCAAACAGCTTGCTTGTTGTAGAAGTGTTTACAGAAACAGCTAACTGGTCCAGCTACCCTCCGCATAAGCATGACCAGGACAATCTTCCAAACGAGTCCTTCTTAGAAGAAAGCTATTATCACGAAATGGACCCGCCGCAAGGGTTTGTTTTCCAGCGTGTATATACAGAGGACCGTTCTTTAGATGAGACCATGGCTGTAGAAAATGCCAATGTTGTTCTTGTTCCTAAAGGCTACCATCCAGTAGGCGTGCCAGACGGCTATGCCTCTTACTATTTAAATGTCATGGCCGGGCCGGAACGCATCTGGAAATTCCATAACGAAAAAGATCATGAATGGATTATTGATCGAGACTAATCATTTTTGAATCGTCCCCCTCTCCTCTATTCTTATAGAAAGAGGCGAGGGCGATTCTCCTATGAAAATAAACCGTAATGAAAAAGGAGCGAAATGCATGGCACTTACATTTAATCAAGATAGAGAATACGATATTATTGCGATTGGCCGCGCTGCGATTGACTTGAATGCAAACGAATACAACCGTCCGATGGAAGAAACAATGACTTTCACAAAATACGTTGGCGGTTCTCCGGCAAATATTGCTATTGGCAGTTCAAAATTAGGGCTGAAAGCTGGATTTATCGGCAAAATCTCAGAAGACCAGCACGGAAACTTTATCAAACAATACATGGAGGAAAAAGGGATTGACACCTCTCATATCGTTTACGATACAGAAGGACATAAATCCGGACTTACTTTCACAGAAATTCTAAGCCCGGAAGAATGCAGCATTTTAATGTATCGTGATCAAGTAGCGGATCTTTATTTAGATTCCACCGAAGTAAGCGAAGATTATATAAAAAAAGCGAAAATCCTTCTTGTTTCCGGTACCGCACTGGCACAGAGCCCTTCTCGTGAAGCGGTATTGCAAGCAGTTCAATATGCAAAAAAGAATGATGTCAAAGTTATCTTTGAATTAGATCACCGTCCATATACATGGAAATCTGCTGAGGAAACAGCAGTATATTACTCTCTCGTTGCAGAGCTTTCCGATGTCGTTATCGGTACGCGTGACGAATACGATGTGATGGAAAACCTGGATTCAGAAGGCGACAATGAAAAAACAGTCCAGCACTTATTCCAGCATAATACCGAGCTTGTTGTCATCAAGCATGGTGTCGACGGTTCCTATGCCTATGAGCCAGATGGTACCGTTCACCGCGGACAGGCATACAAAACAAAAGTGTTAAAAACATTTGGCGCAGGCGATTCCTATGCATCTGCATTTCTTTACGCACTTGTTACAGGAAAAGACTATGAAACTGCATTGAAATTCGGCAGTGCATCTGCTTCCATCGTTGTCAGCAAGCACAGTTCTTCCGAAGCGATGCCGACTGTAGAAGAAATTGAACAGCTTATTCGCGAGCGTTCTTAAATTTAGATACGAAAGGTAGGTTGAATAAAATGGGTGAAAAAATCCGTTTAACTACTGCACAAGCATTGGTAAAGTTTTTGAATCAGCAATATATTTCTGTAGACGGCGTAGAAACGCCTTTTGTAGAAGGTGTTTTCCATATTTATGGCCATGGAAATGTTTTAGGCTTAGGAGAAGCACTTGAAAATAATCCTGGACGTCTAAAAAGCTATCAAGGAAAGAATGAACAAGGAATGGCACATGCAGCAACAGCTTTTGCCAGACAAAATCTCCGTCAAAAGATTTTTGCTGTGTCCGCATCTGCAGGACCAGGCTCAGCGAATATGGTAACAGCAGCTGGAACTGCTTTTGCAAATAATATCCCGGTGCTATTCTTACCGGCAGATACATTTGCCACCAGACAGCCCGACCCTGTACTGCAGCAATTAGAGCATGAACACAGTACAGATTTAACAACCAACGAAGCATTCAAAGCTGTTTCAAGATATTGGGACCGTATTGATCGTCCGGAACAGTTGATGAGTGCGTTAATCCGAGCATTTGAAGTATTAACGAATCCGGCAACAACTGGACCAGCAACGATTTGCTTACCTCAGGATGTAGAAGCGATGGCATATGATTATCCAGTCAACTTTTTCAATAAACGCGTTCACTATGTAGACCGTAAATTACCGACGCAGCGTGAATTAGACGGAGCAATTGCAGCCATTAAACAAAGCAAACGCCCGGTACTGTTAGTCGGCGGCGGTGCTAAATATTCAGAGGCAAGAGAGGAATTAGTAGCACTGTCTGAAAAAGCAAATATTCCCATCGTAGAAACACATGCCGGGAAATCAACCGTGGAGTTTACTCATCCGAATAATCTTGGCGG
The DNA here is from genome assembly GCF_053839645.1 of Oceanobacillus sp. M60. Taxonomy (NCBI): domain Bacteria; kingdom Bacillati; phylum Bacillota; class Bacilli; order Caryophanales; family Bacillaceae; genus Oceanobacillus; species Oceanobacillus sp. M60. The sequence continues at coordinate 446,855 of NZ_JBSSNH010000001.1, forward strand.
AAATGGTATTTTAGGTACCTCCGCTGCGAACAAAGCAGTGATGAACGCCGACTTGATTATCGGAATCGGTACAAGATATACAGATTTCACAACGTCATCCAGAACGTTGTTTGACTTTGACAAGACAACATTTTTAAATATCAATGTAAACCGCGGGCAGGCTTATAAATTTGACGGTTTCCAAGTGGTGGCTGACGCCAAAGCAGCATTGCAATCAATCAATAAAAATATTGGCGATTACCAATCAAGCTATGGAGAAGAAACAGCTTCCCTGAAACAAGAGTGGGAAAATGAGCGCAATCGCTTAGCTGCAACAGAATTCAATCGCAATGATTTTAAACCTGAAATCGCGGATCATTTCAATCAAGAGATTTTAAATGATTATGCAGATGCGCTAAAAACAGAATTAACACAAACGGAAGCATTAATTAGAGTCAATGATGTGGTTGACAGCGATGCTATTGTGATTTCTTCCGCAGGATCACTGCCAGGAGATATGCAGCGGATTTGGAATGCCAATGTGGCAAACACGTTCCATTTAGAATATGGCTACTCTTGTATGGGATACGAAATCGCAGGAGCACTGGGAGCTAAATTAGCGAAGCCTGAACAGGAATCGTATGCAGTTGTAGGAGACGGAAGCTTCTTAATGCTTCACTCTGAAATTGTAACAGCTCTTCAATATGATAAAAAAATCAACCTGCTGCTATTCGATAATTCCGGGTTTGGATGCATCAATAACTTACAAATGGATCACGGAAATGGAAGCACAGGAACAGAATTCCGTAATGCGAATAACGAAATCATGAACATTGATTACGCTAAAATCGGAGAAGGATATGGCTTAAAAACCTATTCTGTCAATAACCTAAAAGATTTAACAGCAGCTGTGGAAGATGCTAAAAAACAAACGGTATCCACGCTGATTGAAATAAAAGTGCTGCCAAAAACAATGACAGACGGCTACGATGGTAGCTGGTGGAATGTTGGAGTAGCAGAAGTTTCCGAAAAGGAAAGTGTACAAAAAGCTGCCGCAGAAAGACAACAAATTCTCGATAATGCAAGACAATATTAATGGAAGCTGGATGTGATGAATGATGGGAAAACAGGATATCCATTGGGGAATAGCACCAATCGGCTGGCGAAATGACGATATGCCGGAAATCGGAAAAGACAATACCCTATCGCATCTATTGAGCGATATCGTTGTTGCCGGATTTGAAGGCACAGAAGTCGGCGGTTTCTTCCCTGATGCGAAAACATTAAAAAAAGAAATAAAGCTCCGCAACTTAAAGATTGCCGGACAATGGTTCTCCAGTTTTATTATTCAAGATGGCGTGGAGAAAGCATCGGAAGCATTCCGTGAGCACTGCGCTTATTTAAAAGAAGTGGATGCTGCGGTTGCTGTTGTATCCGAACAAACCTACAGTATTCAAGGCTTACCTAAAAATGTTTTTGCTGATAAGCCCACTTTTTCAGATGAAGAATGGAATCAGCTTACAGAAGGCTTGAACGTACTCGGCGAAGTCGCTGACAGTTACGGCTTAAAGCTTGTATATCATCACCATCTCGGAACCGGCGTACAGACGTTGGCAGAAGTCGACCGCTTGATGAAAAATACCGACCCGGGACTGGTTCACTTGCTTTACGATACAGGTCACATTTACGCCTCTGATAAAGCATACATGCCGTTATTAGAGAAGCACATCGACCGGATTAAACATTTGCATTTTAAAGATATTCGGGACAATATCATGAAAACGAGCGAAAAGGACGGTCTATCCTTCCGCTCTGCCTTTCTTGCCGGAATGTTTACGGTACCTGGCGATGGCGGTATCGACTTTAAAAAAGTATATGACAAGCTGCTGGAAAATAACTACCAGGGCTGGATTGTGATTGAAGCAGAGCAGGATCCGGAAATTGCGCATCCGCTTGAATATGCTTTAAAGGCCCGCAAGTATATTAACGAAAACGTATTGAACGAAAAAGTCACAAACTAAATGAGGATGTTCACTTTAAAAGCAGTATGTTAGAGTGAACCTCTTCATGAAATGTACGGCATATTTAATTATAAAAAGAATGGAGGTGAAAGAATGACATTTGTATCATTAAAAGAGCTGATGCCTGAAGCAAAGAAAAACCAGTATGCTGTCGGCCAATTTAATATCAATACCTTTCAATGGGCAGAAGCCACATTACGCGCAGCAGAAAAAGAAAAATCTCCCGTTATTTTAGCTTCCACGGATCGTATCGTAGACTACCTTGGCGGATTTAAATTGATTGCTGCCACTACCAAAAAAATGGTAGAAGAAATGGGAATTACCGTACCTGTCGTTCTGCACCTCGACCATGGTTTATCGGTAGAACGCTGTAAAGAAGCTGTTGATGCAGGCTACAGCTCTGTTATGTATGATGGCTCGAAGCTGCCTTTGGAAGAAAATATCGCCAACACCAAAGAGGTTGTCGACTATGCAAATAAACAGCATGTCTCTGTGGAAGCAGAAATCGGTTCTGTTGGCGGTACAGAGGATGGCATCACTTCAGGCATCAAATACGCGGACCCAAACGAGTGTTATCGGCTTGTAGAAGAAACCGGAGTAGATCTGCTTGCAGCCGCGCTTGGATCGGTTCATGGCGTTTATCAGGGTGAACCAAAGCTGGCATTTGATTTAATGCAGGAAATCTCTGACAACCTGAATGAGGTTCCTCTGGCTCTGCATGGCGGTTCTGGTATTCCTGCCCACCAAATTGTAAAAGCCATTGAATACGGGCATGCCAAAATCAATGTAAATACCGAATGCAATCAAGCATGGACAAAAGCAGTACGTGACTACCTGGAGCAGCATCCAGATTCCCATAAGATCCCGGAAATTATGACAACAGGGATGAATGCAATTGAAAGAGTAGTAATAGAAAAAATGCGTTTATTTGGTTCTTCCAATAAAGCATAAGTCCATATTATCAGAACAACTGTCGCTTCACATAGACAGTTACAGACTTGGAGGAATGACAATGACAAAAGTAGTTGTAGGCATCATTGGCGCTGGACGTATCGGACAGCTGCATGCTAAAAATATTCTGCTATCCGATAAATACCAGTTAAAAGCAATTTCTGATGTATACACCGATCACTTGAAGGATATCGATTATTTAAAGGCTGTTCCTGTTATCACACAGAATGCAGATGATATTCTTAATGACCCAGAAATCGATGCTGTTTTTATCTGCTCAAGCACGGATACCCATATTGATTTTATTACAAAAGCAGCAAAGAATAACAAGCATATTTTCTGCGAAAAGCCAATCAGCTTTGATATTGAAAAAACAAAAGAAACCTTGGAAGTGATTAAAGAAACAGGCGTCAAATTCCAAGTAGGTTTTAACCGCCGTTTCGATACACATTTCAGAAAAGCACATGATGTTGTCCGCAATGGTGATATTGGTACACCGCATGTTATTAAAATCACTTCCCGTGATCCGGAAGCTCCGCCAGAAGAATATGTAAAACGCTCCGGCGGCCTATTTATCGATATGGCGATCCATGATTTCGATATGATTCGTTACTTATCCGGTCAAGATGTGAAAAACATTACCGTAAAAGCGTCTTCTCTGGTAGATGATCGTTTTTCACGCAATGATGATGTAGATACAGCCATTATCACCCTCACCTTTGCAGATGATTCTCTGGGAGTAATTGATAACAGCCGCCAAGCAGTATACGGCTATGACCAGCGTATCGAAGTATTCGGCAATAACGGCATGGTCCAGGTAGAAAATCAGAAGCCGACCAATGTAAAAGTAAGCACAAATGCTGCGGTTACCGAGGACAAGCCAATGTATTTCTTCCTTGAGCGTTATAATGAAGGATACATCGCGGAAATCCATGATTTTGCCCAATCTATTTTAGAAGATAAACCCGTCGTGGCAAAATTCGAGGACGGGCTACAGGCTGAGCTGTTAGCAAAAGCTGCGAAACTTTCCTGGAAAGAGAATCGTACGGTTGAATTGAGTGAGCTTCGTTAATATGAGATGACTTTAACTTTTAAATTGGAGCTGTCGCAAAATGCATGATACGCATTTTGCGACAGCTCCTTTTGAGATTCGCTATCTTATTTTTGGCGGTAAAAAGAAAATTGTTCGTTTTTTTGACGTACTTAAATAAGCTTCGCCTTTTAATAATTTTTAAGCTGTCTTTAATGGGTGATAATAAAGATCCAGGCGATTAGCTTGGATTTTCTTATATATTTTATTGAAATTATAACCAAATGCTAGAATCAAAAGCTCATTTTGTACATTGCCTGTTCCTCTCGTACGAAACTTCTTCAGTTGATAATCTTCCTTCAGTATGCCGAATGTTCCTTCCACCTGAATGGGAACGATTCATACGGTACAGCTTGCCTGCTTCTGTTAGAATATTTTCTTGTGCTGTTTCTCGGTAAGCCAGAAATTCCTTAGCTACATGCAGTTGACAATTCCCTTTCGCTTTCGTACATTTTTCTTTAAGCGGACAATCGGAACAGTCTTCACATTCGTAGACCGTTACTTGAGATTCGTAGCCTGTCTGTGAAGTTCGTGTATAGTTTCTAATGACTTGTAACTTCCGATCATTGGCACAGGTGTAGGGTATCTGTATTTTTGTCGTAAGCCATGTTTTCCCGATGTTTGATATCCTTTTTTGAAAGAAGCTTTTTTCTTGCGTTCATGATTTTGCAGCTTGGTATAGCCCGTCTGCTTTTGCTTCTTTAAATAGACATAATTTTCTTCGCTTTCATATCCAGAATCCGCAACAATATGACGATACGTGAAAGGGAGGTTTTCCTTTAAATATTGAAGCATCGGAATCAACGTAGCTGTGTCGTTACGATCGGAAAAGACATCTATTCCCACGATAAATTCTGCGTCTACAGCGGCTTGGACATTGTAAGCTGGTCGAATGATCAGGAGCTGCATATCCTTGAAGAAGCCAGCGAAAATTGATATTTTCATCGTTCCAATAAAAAGAAAAACACCGAAACCATAAAAAACTGCACGGAAAAAGCGTTGATCATCGTCGGCATAATGGGCTAATTAGGAGATTCGTCAAAAAAAGGACACACAATGAACGTATATTCTAATACCGTACATTACGCAGTTCGAAAATTGACTGAAAATACCTTTTCGCAGAATTTTTTGATGAGGTAATCTAGGCAACCTTATCAAGAAATTCCATTCCAGCCCTATATAATGACTTCATATAAAGTGTTACATTTCCTATTGCCATTTAGGATATTATTATTCAATATTGATAAATATATCATCGATGTTTGGAATTTCTTTAATTACTCCATATTCCTTTAACCATTTTGCTGTTTCTTCCCATGAAGCTTTTTCTTGTGATCCAAAACCTTGCTCTGATTCCATTTTTGGTAAGAGAATAGACAAGCTTTCTGTTTCTATTTCTTTTTCTAAGGGAAAGTTTCCTTCATCCTGGTGATCAAGCAGGATTTGCAGTGCCTCTTCTTCATTTTCAATCATGAAATCATATCCTTTTCGTGCAGCCCGCCAAAATGCTTCAATATTTTTCTGTTCCTCTTCCCATGTCTCGTCACTGGTAACAGCGACAATTTCATAAAAGTGAGGAACCCCGTAATCTACTGGATTAATAAAATCAATATCATAGCCTTCACTGCGCAGAACTGGCACTTCATGGTTTACATACATACCACTTACAGCATCAACCTGCTCAGAAATAAGAGAAGAACCCAATTCAAATTCCACATTCAGCATATCTACTTTTTCATAATCTCCACCGTCATGTTCAACAATTGTTTGAACAATTGCTTCATTAACAGGAATTCCAGGATACCCTACCTGCTTCCCTTCTAAATCTTTCGGAGAATTTACCGGATCATCGGAATGGTAAACAATGTGATTTAATGGCTCCCGAACAATAGCAGCCACGGATTTAACAGGGATATTTTCATTTGCTCTTGCTGCAATCACATCAGGCTGGTAATATAATCCCATCGTCACATTGCCTGAAGCTGCAAGTGACAGCGGATCTGTCGGATTTGCTGGAAATTGAATATCAACATCGATTCCCTCTTCTTCAAAATACCCTTTCTCTTCTGCTACGTATAGATAACTATGTACAGCATTCGGGTACCAATCAAGCATAATAGAAACGGTATTTGTTTCTTTTACGTTTTTATTATCCTCTGCTATAGATTCTTCCTTTTCATTTCCACAAGCACTTAAACTAATAAAGATTATTAGAATACCAACTATTATTGATAATTTTTTCATATTAAGATCTTCTCCATTTCAATATATATTTTTCTAATAAAACAACAGTAATAAACAATAAAATTCCAATCAAAGAAAGAAGGACAATCGGAGCAAATACACCCGCTCCATTAAACTGTGTCATCATCCGACGACTAAAATACCCTAAACCAGCTTGTGCACCCAGCCACTCTCCAATTGCCGCTCCAATCACGCTCATTGGCACCGCTACTTTTAGCCCTGAAAAAAAAGAAGGCAGTGCGGATGGGACTTCTAATTTGAAAAAAAGAGCACTTTTAGATGCACCTAATGTTTGAAATAATTCTTTCAGCTCTTTACTTGTTGATCGAAAACCATCGAAAGTACTGACGGTAATTGGAAAAAAGGTAATGATAATTGTAACGATAACTTTACTCCAGATGGAATAACCGAACCAAAGTACAAAAATGGGCGCCAATGCAATAATAGGAATAGTTTGTGATGCAATTAAAATAGGATAAATCGCTTGTTGTAATGTTTTAGATAGATTCATGCTTATTGCTAAAGCAACTCCCAGTACCAATGAAATCCCAAGACCAATGATAATAACAGCAAGCGTCATAGGAAGATGATGCAACAAGAGCTCTGTTTTTAATTCCCATAGCTTCTTCACGATTTCGGTTGGCGCTGGCAAAATAAATGATGTAGCGACAAACCCCGCTCCCGCTTCCCATATAAGCAAAAAGATTGTGATTAAAATAATAGAATAAAGATAATTTTTCATGCATTACACCCTCATCCGAAACTGATCTAGTAAATCATTTTTTAGCTCCGTCACTTCCTCTTTATCTAAATCGTATTGTCGTCTTGGACGTTCTAAAGGTACTTTAATTTCTTTTAATGTTGTAAATGGGGTATCCGTAATGACGAAAATGCGGTCAGACAAAAATAATGCTTCTGAAATATCATGTGTTATAAACAAAATAGTAGATTGCTGTTGTTCCCATTGTTCTAATAACCATTCCTGCATATATAACCTGGTCATTGCATCTAAGGCTGAAAAAGGTTCGTCCAACAACAACACATTAGATCCGGATAACGTGGCTCTTAAAAAGGAAACCCGTTGCCGCATCCCCCCAGATAATTCATGAGGGTATTTATTCTCGTATCCTTTTAACCCAAAGGCCTCCAGCAAGTTTTGAACAGTTCTTCTATCGAGATGATTTTCCTTTTGCAGTTCCAATGGAAGAGCTGCATTTTGTTGAACAGTCCGCCATGGCATCAATAAATCCTGTTGAGGCATATAACCAACTTTTCCAGAACGATTGGTTACTGGATCCTCGTTTAAATAGATAGTTCCGCTTTTCAGTTCCTCCAATCCGACAATTAGACGGAAAATTGTCGACTTGCCGGACCCACTTGCACCGATAATGCTTACAAATTCACCATCCGCAATAGAAAGATTCATATTTTTTAATATAGGAATTTTCCCTGCATCATTTTTGTAATAGAAATTTACGTTTTGAAACTGAAGAGCTATTTTTTTATTTTGTTCTCTCATCCTTCGTTCTCTACCTTCTTTCTAACAAAGAGTGTATTATTATGTCTTAAAAGCAATCATCAGCTAATCGAAAATGCATCCCTCCTTCCAAATAAAAAATACCCCAGACATGAAGCCCAGGGTACATACATTTCCTTATGATAGAAATTACTTTGCATGTTCCCTACGCTGGTCTCAACCAGATCAGGTTCTAAGGGTCTATATCTTACGGATAGTATCTCAACCAGCAACACTGGTCCCCCTACATTCTTATTAAATTGGTATCTCTTTTATTGAATTTATGACATAAGCATTAAAAAACCCATTCAACGAATACAGATGAATGGGAAATGAATACATAACTAGATTATTATCTACTTAAGTAAGTCATCACTTCCCTACGTTAGTCTTAACTAAATCAGGTTATAAGAGTCAAGTTTCCTTTCTCAGCGATAAAAATCGCTCCCCTAGTGATTATAGAAATATGAAATTTTTGATTCTATAAATGAACTTGTATGATTGAAAAATACGTTAAAATTCACAATGTTATTTTCATCAGCCACATCTATAGAGAACTGTAGGAAAAATAACTTAAAGTAGAATCTATTTAAACATATAAAATTATAATATGCAAATTATTCTAATTTATCTTTTAAAATCATGAGATTTGTTTGTATATAAAAAAAGATATATCCGCCTATTTTAATATGTTTTCAGGTGAAATTTGGTGAAATAATATAGGATATACAACGGTATAATAAAATAAAAAGAATAACTTTTACTGAGATACTCCTGTTATATGAGGATAGGAGCATCTATTATTTCTAAAGGTATTTTATAATAAATAAAACAGATTAAAAAGAACAGCTCAGCTTGGCTTACATAGCTGTCCTCTTGTAAACGGGACTCTTGTTACTGGAGAAGTGATATTATTTGGAAATCCTGAAGACAACCTTTTAGAACGAATAAATCCTATAGCTGCAATTAAATTCAATTATTGAGAAACCTAAAAAGTGACTTCCATGGATGCAAAGAAGTCACTTTTTATACGAATTGATTTCCCCTCAATTATTTCCTTTATATGTCCGATAGAAAATTACTGTAACTTTATCATTTATTACAGCAATCATTAACCAGCCAGCTTCTGCTTCCTCTCCTCCTCTTTTTCCTTTCTCCGTACTTCTCTAAATTTATTTGTTTCAGATACAATCACGCCGGATAATAAACAGAGCGCAATCAAGTTGGGCACTGCCATTAATCCATTGAATATATCCGCAAGATCCCATACTAACTGCACAGATTGAACCGCACCAAACAGGATAACCAGACAGAAAATGATTTTATAATAGATTGTATTTCGATCTCCAAAAATATAACCGAAGCATTTCTCCCCATAATAGGACCAGCCCAGAATAGTGGAATAAGCAAAGAAAATAAGGCCGAATACAACAATATAATTACCTAATCCAGGCAAGAAAAAGTCAAAAGCTTCTCCTGTAATGACAGGTGCTGCATCTGCTCCAAATTGCAAATGCAGCCCGCTCATCACCACAACAAGTCCGGTAATCGTACAAACCACGATCGTATCCAGAAATGTTCCTGTCATCGATACTAACGCCTGCCGCCCTGGATAATCCGTCTTCGCTGCCGCTGCCGCAATTGGCGCTGAACCAAGACCCGCTTCATTGGAGAACACCCCGCGGGCAATCCCGTATCGAATCGCTAAACCGATAGCTCCCCCGCCGACAGCTTCCGGATTAAATGCAGCCTCAAAAATAACTGCAAACGCCGCAGGAACTTCCGTAATATTTAAAATAACAATAATCAGTCCGCCAGCTATATAAAACAAAGCCAGAAATGGGACAAAGATAGCAGTTACTCTTCCAATGCCTCTCACTCCGCCAAGCAAAACTAATGCAGTGAGCGCCATCAAGATGATTCCCGTAACCCATGGGTTAATATTAAAAGTAGCTTGTAAGGAACCGGCAACAGTATTCGATTGCGTCATATTTCCAATTCCAAAGGATGCTAAAAAGCCAAACAGCGCAAACAAAACAGCTAACCATTTCCAGCCCAATCCCTTTTCAATATAATACATTGGACCGCCTGATATTTCCCCTTTATGATTGACGGTACGGTATTTAACAGCTAAGATAGCTTCACCATATTTTGTGGCCATCCCAAAAAATGCCGCCAGCCACATCCAAAATAGCGCACCAACACCGCCAAGGAGCACAGCTGAAGCAACTCCAGTCATATTACCAATTCCCAGTGTCGCCGCCATAGCAATCATCAATGATTGGAAATGAGAAATATCTCCTTTTTCGTTTTTGTCTTTATTTTTACTTTTAGAGAATGTTAATTTAAGCGCATAAGGTAAATCTCTTACTTGTAAAAATCCCAGACGCAATGTTAAAAATATTCCCGTTCCTACAATCAGTACGAGCGTAATCGGCCCCCAGACGATACCATTAACCGTATCCACTATTGCCTGTATGCTTTCCACTTCCACATCTCCCCCTTTTCAATTGTCTGTTTTTTCACAAAAATACAATTACAGTAATTGTATTTATTTTACATGAATATCATCTAAAAATCTATGAGAAAATGAAGAAGTGTAAAGTAATTTGACACGGTGTGATAAATTACTGTAAAAAGCGTATAAAGCTGGGCTGGGTGGCCTTATTCATACGCTTTATTACAATTACATTGGAAAGCTTGAACTTATTTATTAAACCCAAGCTCTTCTAAAAATGCGACACTTTTTTTCACATCGGCTAAACTGCTGCCTGCATTTCGAGGATCACGCTCCTGCTCGATCGTGATAAACCCTTCATATTTTAATTTTACAGCTAATAACTCATATATTTCTTTATAATCAATAACACCTTCACCTATAGGACACATTACATTTTCCGCACAGGCATCAAAAAAACGGATTTTTTTATTCATGACTTGTCGGTAGACATCTATATCAATGTCTTTAAAATGAATATAGTCTACACGATGATAAAGCTTTTCCAGCCATTCTATCGGATCCATTTTTGAATAAAGTAAATGTCCTGTATCTAAACAAAGACCGGCTACTTCATACGGAATGTCCTCTGTCAGTTTCAATATTTCATCCGAAAATTCAATGTACCCACCGGCATGTGGATGCACCACTGCACGAACACCGTATTCTTGCGCAGCTTTCTTTGCAATTTGGGTAATATGAGAGATCATATTACCCCATGCCTTATTTGATAATCTCTGCGCCTGATCAGGGTGGCCTGCTGCATAATCTCTTTCATCATGGCCCCAATCAATCACAATCAGATAAGGTGTCTTAAACTTTTGATTGTCTCCCGCTTGTTCTTGCGGCATCTGCGTGATTAAAGAACAAATAGCCTCTACTTGTTGAAGCAGATTAGGCAGATTGGCCTCGGAGACAAGATCATCAAAGATAGTCCCTGCTACAATCGTAAGTTCATTTTTTTCCAGTTCTTCTTTTAAAACACTTGTATCAAGGGGTAAATAACCGTACGGACCTGTCTCAACCCCTGTAAATCCGGCCAGATGCGCTTCTTTTAAAACGTCTTTCCAATCTGGAAGGTAAGGGTTCTTAGGATCATCTACGCCCCAGCAGCATGGCGCACCTGAAATGTTTATTGTCATGATTCCTTCCGCCTCCAATCATATAGCACTAGTGATCTTAAATCGCATGATGTTTCTTTGTATTTTTATTTTTTAGTAAAAGACGAGTAAATATCTTTCCCCTATACCAAATAGCGACAAGCAGCGTCGCTATCATCCCTAATCCGCCAGCAAAATAGAATCCAGATGCGATACCAAACTGGGAATTAACCATTCCTGATAAAAATGGACCAACAAATATACCTATTGCGTAGATAGATTGATACGCCCCCATGGCTGTTGCTCTTTTGGCAGGTTTAATCGATTGGATAGACATCCCCAGCAGCAGTGGAAAAATCATTCCTAAGGAAAAGCCCTGCAATCCCTGGATAACCAGAAAGATACTCTTCAGCTGTGCGAACGGAATAAGCAAGGTAGCTATCGTCACCAGCAAAAAGGCAGCCACCAAGGACTTCCCCTCTCCTAAGCGAGGAATAATCACGTTCCCCATAAAAAGCGTTGCAATCGCATGCGGTACCATAAAAGCAGCTACAATCCAGGTAATCTCACTCGCTTCAAAACCTGTCTGTAACGCAAAAGTTGATGTAAAGCCAAACATAGTCGAGAAAATAATACTATGAGCCAATATGGATAACAGAGACACTTTTAATAGCGACGGTTCGCGGATAATATGTATTAATCCCTTTAGCTTAATGGGCTCGGAGACTTTCTTATTTTTTGGTTCATAAATAAAGAAAGCCAGCCCCCATCCAATCACACTGAACACACTGCCAATCCAAAATGGTGCCTTCCATCCCCATTCCTCAACAATATAGCCGCTAAAGCTCATTCCAAGAAATTGAGCCAGCACGACAATAAAAGAAATACTTCCCATTGCTACATGAACCTTATTCTCTGAAAAATAAATAGGATATAAAACGGTAAAAGCAACCCATGATGCAGCTGCAAGTCCGGCCAGCGCACGTGCAAACAATAACCATCCAGCCCCATCCATCGTTAGAAATATAAAACAGCTGAGCATGCTGATGAACATACCAAACAGGATAAATGGTTTTCGCAGTTTTATCATGTCGGATGTTATCCCAATTGGCAGTCTGAATAATAATTGGGCCAATCCGTAACTTCCCAGAATAATTCCGATAAAGGAATATGGAATTTCTGTATGCTCCATATACGGAGATAAGGTTGGAACATACATAAATTGCGGAAACCATAATAAAAACGATACCAGCATAAATAAATTTTTGTTCCTGTTCATTGCTTTTGTCATGGATAGCCTACTTTCCATATGGATTTTAATAGTTTGCAGACCACTAATAAATTTGGTGATTTTTTAAAAATATATCTTTTCCTTTTTTATAATTCATAAATACTTACTTTAGTTATTTTAAAGGCTCATTTTTTGCTAATCGGTGTGGTTACCTTATATCATATCAATGGCCTTTTTTTCCAACCCCCATTCCACTTCATCACAGGAATGCTTTTCTAACGTGTAAAAAGCTGTCTTATCCATCCAGTTTTTCAACTCGATTTCTAAGAATCAGCTCTTTTGATTGTAATCAGATACCTATACTATTTTGCAGGTCTTGAATGGCATGTTTATCCAACTTTAGTAAACGTACATAATTTTTATTTTATTAATGTTGCTTCCAAAGAATCAATTGACGTACGCAGACCAGCATCCACACTCATCGTTAAATCTTCCATTTCCAATGAAACATACCCTTCATAGCCTACCATACTTAGATTAGAGAAAAATTCCTTCCACCATTGCTGATCATGACCACAGCCCACGGCTACATAATTCCAGGTTCTGTCCTTTGTTGCTGTTACCGGAAGCGATTCTAATAGACCATTTACATCAGCTAATCTGCTCTCAATCCGGGCATCCTTTCCATGAACATGATAAATAGCTCCTTCTAGCGGACGAATAGCTGCAATTGGATCAGCACCCATGATAAATAAGTGGGAAGGATCCAAGTTAATCCCAATGATATCTCCAACCGCTTCCCTTAATTTTAACAAAGTGGAAGCACTATAAACTAATTGGCTGGGGAATGCTTCTAATGCAATCTTCTCTATTCCATGCTTTTGAGCATAGTCGGCAAATTCCTTCCACCAGGGAATAGCAACTTCATTCCATTGATATTCTAATACAGAAGGCATGTATTCAGGCCACGAAACAGTAGAAGTAATCCAATTGGGGAATTTATCTTCCGGACCGCCACCAGGCAACCCGCTCATCATTACAATTTTTTTCACACCAAGCTTTTCAGCTAACTCAACCGTCTGATATGCTGTTTTCGTATGCTTTTCTCCTAATTCTCCAGGGCAAAGAGGATTACCAGAGCAATTCAATGCTGCAATTTCAATATTGCGTTGCTTTAATTCCCGTTTAAATTCCTCTAATTTCTTTTCATCTTCCAATAATTCATTTGTAGGAACATGCGGACAAGGAGACCAGCCGCCTGCAGTCATTTCTACTGCTTCTATTCCATACTCCTTCACCTTGTCCAACATATCCGTAAAAGATAAATCGCCCAACACATCCGTACATAACGCTAATTTCATCATTATCTATTATCCCCTTTCAAATGGAAACGGGAAGCAGGTAACCAGCCACCTGCTTCCCGTTTCATCAGCATCCATTCCTGTATCACTATGCATTATCTAATATTTTTTTAAGTTAAAATAGCCTAAACAGCTTGTCGCATAAGGTAAATGCGATACTTCATCTTTCTAACTCAAATGAAAATCTATTACTCGTATGCGCTTCTTCATTTTTCATGACTATTATTAATTATGCATGTACACTTTCTTCTGTTTCATATTCAACCCAAACAGACCCATTATCAGCGGAACGCACACAATTTTCAATCCACTGAACACCAGCAATACCAGCATCAATATCAGGGTAAATAAGTTTATCTAATGTTGCTTCATCGCCACGGTTTTTTGCGTCAATAGCTACGGCAATTCTTAGATAAATATTTGCCCAGGCATCGGATAATCCTTCTTGATGCAGGGTGCCTAAACGTTCATATTCGCTCGTTAACTCATCTAGATATTCTGTTCCCCTCACCAATGTTTGGATTGGTTCCCCTTGTACCTCATAACGCAATTCATTGGGTTTACTATCCCACCACTCTAAACTCGCTTTCGAACCAACAATGCGGATGCGCTGGCCATCCATACATCCTGCATCCACAGCAGATGTCCACATTCTTCCAACTGCACCATTCTCATAATGCATTAATACATAAGCGTTATCTTCTAATGGGTAGCGGCTTCCTACAAAGCTTTGGCGGTCACATAATAGCTTTTTGATTTTCATTTCCGGCATAATCAACTGTGACATGTAGTACGTATGCGTGGAAAGATCCCCGAGAACAAAGCTTGGCCCGGCAATTTTTGGATCAACACGCCATTTTTGCGCTGCATTCTTCTTATCTCCATCAACGGTCGCAGCATAACCATGTGTATACTGTAAATCTACTAAATGAATGTCTCCAATTTTCCCCTGTTCAATCATGGCACGCATTTGCAGGAGCATGACATTTCCTGAAAAACCATAAGTTACTCCAACAATTAAACCTTTTTCTTCCGCCAATTGTTTGATTTCCACTGCTTCTTTTGTAGTAAAAACTAACGGCTTTTCACAAATTACATGAAGACCGGCATTCAAAGCTGCCATGGTAATTTCATAATGCGTGCCATTTGGTGTTGCAATAGAGATAACTTCTATCCCATCATCCAGATTAGATTCTTCAGCAAACATTGTCTGGTAGTCCGGATAGCAGCGATCACTATCCACTCCCAGATTCACTCCAAAATCTTTTCCTCGTTCTGCGTTAATATCAAAAGCTCCAGCAACTAAATCATATGTCTTATCTCTTAATGCGCCTGTACGATGTTTGTACCCTACTTGTCCTGTTCTTCCGCCGCCAACCATTCCCCAGCGTAATGGTCTAGTAATCTTATTTTCTCCATTGATCATTTTTACACTCTCCTATACTTTTTATAAATTTTTAATATTTAATTTATTTTATTTTTTAAGTCATCACTTTTCTTACCAGTCCATATTTCTTCGATTTCTTCTAACGATTTATTCTTCGTCTCAGGAACAAATTTCCACATGAAGAAGAAAGCAAACGTACTTATCAGCCCATAAATTAGAAATGCTCCAGGACCAAACATATCATTTAACGGCGGGAATGTAGTAGAAGCTATCCAGTTAGCAGTCCATAATAACATTACTGCAATCGCAACAGCCTGTCCTCTGATTTTATTAGGAAAAATCTCTGAAACCATTACCCAGGCAACAGGTCCCCAAGTCATCTGGAATATAGCAACAAACCCTAGAATAAATATTAATGTACTGACTCCTTCGATTCCTACAAAGAAAAGGATAGCTACTGCACTTAAGCAAATGGCACATCCCGCAGCACCAAACATCAACAAAAATTTTCTTCCTTGTCTTTCAATAAGCCAGATAGCAATAAATGAAACGACAATACCTATAGCTCCAACAAGTATTGTTTGCAGCATTGCTGTTGATTGACCCACACCAAGGCTTTCAAAAATACGCGGCGCATAATACAGAATGATATTTATACCTATAAACTGACACAACATCGCAATTGTCATCCCAACAATTAAAACGCGTTTACCGTAATATAATAGTCCAACCTTTTCCGTTTTCGTTTCTAACGATGTTTTTATATCTTGAAGTGTTTCCCTTGCAGTTTGCTTAGAACCATTTAATTTCTCCAATATATTATAAGCTTTATCATAGTCATGATTTAAAGCCAGATACCTAGGTGTTTCTGGAATAAATAATAGTAGAATAAAGAAAAGCGCTGCTGGAATTAGTTCGGAAGCAAACATAAGCCGCCAGCCTGTATCATTTATCCATGCCGCGGTTTGACCATTAGCAATTCCCCAGTTGACAATATATACAACGGTTTGGCCAAATACAACAGCCATATTATAGATAATTACCATCTTCCCTCTAATATTCGCAGGGCTCATTTCACTAATATAAACTGGGGCTATCGCTGAAGCTAATCCAACCCCGACGCCGCCAATTATTCTATAAAAATTAAAAGTAGCCAATAATGCATGACTCGGCTCACCCATTGTGAAGAAGATTAATTCCGGATAAGCTGAACCCAATGCTGATAGAAAGAATAATATAGCTGCAATAACCAGTGTATTACGCCGTCCTATTTTATTGGATAATAACCCAGAAAGTAATGCACCTAAAATACATCCTATCAATGCACTGGATACTGTAAATCCATGAACTAACGACCCCAACCCCAGGCTATCAATCAGATACAATTGTATAGATTGCTCTGCCCCAGCAATAACAGCCGTATCATAACCGAAAAGAAGTCCCCCTAAAGAAGCTACCATTGCAACAAATACAATATATGAACGATTATTATTTAACATAACTATCCGATTCTCCCTCCTTTTGTATCGTGTCAGACTAATTCTAGCTGTTTTAATGTACCGTCTTTCATACTTAACAATTACTTCGAAACTAACCAAGTTCCTTCGTTTCTATTGTTTTGCGTAAGAAAATATTCGCGTTTCTGACAGATTCTGAAATTACATTTTTAACGATGCATAATTTTCTGCCCAGCAGTTTTAAATAGTTAAAGGTTTAGGCCTTCTTTAATAGATTTCAACGTTAATTCATTGGACCACTCCGGTCGATCCGGATAAGCAAATACTGCATTTGTCACGATACCAGCAAACTTCATTTCTCTTAATTTCTTATATAATGCATCAAAATTGATTTCACCCTCGCCAGGATTTAAGTGCTGATGAATCGTTACATTTGCACCGGGAGGATTGATAATATAACGCAGTCCAAACGCGGCTTTATGATTCAGCGTGTCTGCAATGAGTACATGGTCAAGCAAGTCGCCTGCCTCCTCTAGATGCTGTTCTACATCTCCAATCCCATCATCATAGAAGAAAGCATGCGGGACAGAATAGACCAGCTTGATCCAATCTTTATCTAATGCACGAATCATCCGGACTGCTTCCGTATTCAGTTCAATAAAATCATGTGGATGCGATTGGATATTTAACCTGATTCCTTCTTTTTCAAAAAGAGGCATCAATTTATCCATTGATTTCACGAACGCTGCTTCACTGTCTGTCGGACGTGTTTTATCTCCAGCAAATTCTGTATTCATCAAATCGACACCTAATTCAGAGGTAATTTCGATACAACGCTTCCAATTTCTAACTGCTGCTTCTCTTACTTCTTCTACGGGAGAAGACCATTGTTGAACAGGAAGTACCGATGAAATTTTCACGCCGGCATCGGAGCAATATCTCTTTAAATCTTTGATTAACTGCTTATCGACTTTCGGATATTGATTGAACCAGATAAAATCCTCCCGCGGGGAAAGCTCCACATACTCATAACCTAACCGGGCAACATTCTCAATCGTATCCCTTAAGTTCGTATTATCACGATAATGTGATGGATCATAAGCTAAACGCATTCTATTCATCTCCTTTAAAAAGTTTGTCTGATACTATTTTTGTTTCATCACCTTTAAACAGTATGTTCTGCTTTAGCCTCTTGATAAAAAGCTGGCTGTTCAGGCATTTCTATTGGAACGATTTTTCCTGTTTGTTTCGCTTCAATACTTGCATCCGTTGTCACTGCTACAACATAACCATCCCATGCTGACGGACCATGCACCTCACCGTTGACCGTAGAATTGATCCACTCTTGTAATTCAACATCATATGCTTCGATAAAGCGTTCTTTCCAATTTACTAGAATATCAGTGGAAAGCTTGGCTTGACTGCGCATTTGAAGGCTAGGCGGTTCCGGCAAATTAGCTATGCCCGTCTCCCCGACAACCTGACATTGGATATCATATCCATATTGACAATTAACAAAAATCTCCGTATCGATTCGTATTCCTTTTTTCGTTTCTAATAATATAATAATCGGGTCTTGCAACCCTTCTTCAGCAAGGGTTGTTCTTCTTGGCTGGATAACCTGTGTAGAAACATAATCATCCTGAATCAGCCATCTCAACACATCAATTTCATGCACAAACGAATCCGTAATTGCCATATCACCGCTAAAATTCGTAACAGAAGGTGCTCTGTGTGCACAATGCAGCATCAACGGTTCACCAACCTTGTTATTATCGACAGCCTGTTTCAATGTACGATATCCTTTATCATACCGTCTCATAAAACCTACCTGCACCAGCTGTTTCCCATATTCCATTTCAGCTTCTACGATTCGCTTACACCCCTCCGCTGTTGTCGCAAGCGGCTTTTCACAAAATACAGGTTTTCCAACTGCAATCGAAGCTAACACAAACTCTTCGTGAGTTGGCCCCCAAGATGTGACAATGGTTGCATCTACTTCATCCGCTTGAATCAAATCATGACCATTATCGTACACTTTCGCCTGCAGACTTTCGCGTTCCACAACCGCATGTGCCTGTTCACTATTTACATCGGTTACAGCGACAATCTCTCCTCCTGTCAGAGAGTGTGTAATTCTATGAATATGATCCTGCCCAATTGCTCCTGTTCCGATAACACCTATTCTTAAAACCATAAAAGTTACCTGCCCTTCCTTTATTGGATTAACATACCGATTACTTTTTAGAAGCATCACTTATTCAACATATTGAATGCGTTTTCTTTTTATAGAAGAATGAAGCTCGCTCTACTCACAAACAAATGGATACCCTTCTGTTTTTAAAGACTTATAGAAACAGAAATAATCATAGCTTTCCAATGATAAGTGATGCATTCCTTTTGTACAGCGTATATTACATTTTTTGAAATCGATTACTATTTCAAAAATAATTAATAAATAATCAAAATATACCCATGAAGTAATCATATCTATTGGTATATTATAGAGAAAGATATTTAAATTGTATTTGCATAATTCAGCCATTTTTTTGCATTTTCAGGACATGGCTGGGGAGGGCAGTTCAGACTTAGTAAAGAAATATTTGGCATTGGTAGGATGTATTTCGCCGGTAAAAAGAAAATCGTTAATTATTTCTTCCATATACAAAAGAAATATAGGACAGCTTTTTTTAAATCAAAATATATTTGAAGCATTCATTTCATTAAAAAACTCTTTCCCAGCTTTTATATTAGGAAAGAGTTTTTTAATACATGTATATATTGTTTTAGGGAAGATTTTGTATTTACCTTATTTAGCTTTCCTTAAATTCAGATTCCACCGTCCCTTGATATATCTTTCTATATTTCGCTGGAGGAGTTCGTATAATCTGCGTAAATACTTTTGTAAAATAATGCAGGCTGGAAAATCCACAAGCCGTAGCGATATCTTTAATCGACATCTTGGTTCCTCGTAAATATTCCGTAGCTAAACTCAGACGCTCTTCCTGTAAAATCTCTGTAAATGTCTTGCCCGTCTCCTCTCTGATCAACCGGGACAAATGGCGCTTCGAAACATAGAAGTCATCTGCGACCTCTGATATTTTAAGATTTTTTTGCAGATTGTCCTTTATATAAAGATTAACTCGATAAACTAAAATTTTTCTTTCATCAAAATCATCATCATTATCTTTTAAACTGGATTCCTGTTCAGGTAATGGGTAAAAGGAGTCGAATATAGCAGGCAGTAAATTAGAAGCAAGCTGTTTAAGCATATCTTCTTTCCATCTATGTTCTACTTCTATCGCAGACTGATAGAGTGCTTTCCATAAATAAGCATGTATCGCTTCTTCTTGCGAATGGATGACAGGCTGCACCTCTTGCTGCAAATCTTGTATATAATGTCTCCATTTCTTAGCTGAATCACTTTCTTTTAATTCAAATGCAAAATATAAATAATACATTCCTTGTACACTGGATATTTTATGTTCCTGATTAGGCCGCGTCAAAATAAGAGAGTGCGGAGCCAGCGGGTAACTAACATCCCTTTCCTGGTATTCTCCAGTTCCGCCAAGTACATAAGACACCTCAAAAAAACTGTGTACATGCGCTTTTGTGCCAAAATGACGCTGCCATCCTCCCCAATAATAAACTCGAAACTCAGCTCCATATATCGAAATAGAAGTAACATATTTATTTAAATCTTTTTTTCCTTCAAATAGATTTTTCATCCTTTTATACAACCTTTCCCATGAAGTTAAAAAGCTCTAACGCATTTTCTAAAAAGACAAGAAGCTTTTTAACAGCACCCGGAATCAATCGGTGTCAAGCATATATAGAAGTATTCCAATTTATATTGATAACAAGCTTTTTATCCCTTTGTGTAAGAATAAACAGAGGCTGTCACCTAAATAATAAGTAACAGCCATTCATTTCATGCAGCAGCTTACAAAGCAAAAATATCGCTGATTGCTTTATACTCTTCATCTGAAATAGCAACATCTAATGTTTGCAGGTTATTTTGCACTTGCGAGCCGTTCTTTGCTCCAGGAATAACAACATCAATGGCATCATTAGCCAAATACCAAGCTAATATTAAATGAGGAATTTCCACCTGTTTAGCTGCAGCAATCTCTCGCAGCTTCTCCACCCTGGCAAGATTCTTCCGGAAGGACTCTCCCTGAAAATGGTCAAAACCATTGCGTAAACCCCCTTCTGGGAACGTCGTATTTTCATCGTATTTGCCAGCGAGCAACCCAGAAGCAAGCGGAAAGAATGGAATAAAGGAGATGTCATTTTCTTTCGTATAATCAAAAAATGTTTGCTCCGCATCTCTTTGGATCAAATTATATAAATCTTGGACGACATCCACATATCCGTCTTTGTTTGCCTCTTTTAACTGATCCAATGAAAAATTGGAAACACCGATAGAACGGATTTTTCCTGCATCCTTCAATTCTTTCAATGCACCAACCGCCTCATCTTTAGGCGTATTTTCATCGGGATTATGAATATAAAATAAATCAATATAATCTGTTTGTATACGCTTTAACGCATCATCAACAGCTTGCTTTAAAAATGCCGGAGAATTATCAAACTGCACCTCTCCATCTACAAACTTATGAGCAGCCTTTGTGGCGATGACTACTTCTTGACGCTTGCCCATGTCTTTCACGACTTTTCCTACTAACTCTTCCGAATAACCCGGTCCATAAATAAAAGCAGTATCTAAAAAATCTACGCCGTGATTGATGGCATCCCGAACCATATCCATTCCTTGTTCATCCTTCAGATTCGGGTATAGGTTATGACCTCCAACTGCATTGGTTCCTAATCCTATCGGGTTAACAACTAAATCTGTTTTTGCAATCTGCACTTTTTGAACCATGTGTCCTCCTCCTCTAATCTATGAATGAATACTAGCTGCGATAGATTCCAGTGTCGTTTCTTTTGCTTTTCGAATCACTTCCTCCGCTGGCATTTGATAATACTCCGGACGGAACAATTCAACAGAGACAAGATCTTCTTTATAACCAATCTCTTTTACTGTCTGCAGCAACTTCTCCAGATCAATGACACCTTCCCCAGGCCAGACACGATGTTCGTCTCGAAGTACTCCGACAGGGTAATCCTCTGTATCATCGATATGTAAAATAAAGATTTTCTCTCCATCCGCCTTCTTCAGAAATTCAAAATCTGAATTCATTGCATGAAAGTGAAAACAGTCAAAAACTAAACCAACACTTTTTCTGTCTACCGTATCAATAATATCATAAGCCTGTTCAAAGGTATTAATTGTACATTCCGGATGCCCAACAAATTCCAATGCCACCTTCACATCTTGCGCTTCTGCTATGTCCGCGAATTGGTTCAACATACTGACTGCACTCACTTTAATATCTTCCTTAAGAAGCGCCTGATCAGTTACTAATGGCACCACGACCACATAAGCAGCTCCCAGCTCATTGGCGTTATCCACCATCGTTTTAAATTCTTCGATGACTTGTTCCTCGTCCTCGCGGTTATTGAAATATACCAACGCATTTAAAGCGATTGGTTTAATATGATGGTTTTGGAAATAATCTTGTAATTCTTCCATCGAATGGTCTCGCAAGTATTCCGGCAATTTATCCATTGTGCGGATCTCGATATAGTCATAGCCATGCTTCTCACAGTATTCGAGATCCTTGGCAAGGTTTGAATTCTCTAATGTAGTTGCTTGGTTATAGCAGAGTTTCATTTTTTCATCCTCCTTGTAGATAATAGGCGTCCTATCACATGTTTGCTTTTTATTGATATATTCTTTTCATTAAAGCGCTTGCATTATTTTTGGAAATATAATGCAACCTGTGAATGATTGCAATAAGTTACTATTATCTTCTTGTGAATTTATTGTTATATTTTTCAGTCTAAATCAAGGAAGAGGATAAATATTTATAATTTGATGCCTATCTTTTGTATTATGGAGACAATATTGATTAAATAATATCCATTCCATTTAAAAAGCGTATGAACTTAAGTAACGATACACTTAGTTCATACGCTTTTTATTATTAATACATTTGAAACGTTTCTTTCTATTTTGTCGAACCCTTCAATTCATTAAAATTGAGAAGTTATACTTTTTTGTATAAACCTTCTAAAAGAATTATTTACAGTTGTTCCTGTAATTCAAGTAAATTATTAAAACTAATTTGATAGCTTTCCATCATCCCGCCATCTAAAAAACTGCGATCTTGTTCTACTACATACCATTCCGTACCATTCGCCTCACCCCATTGTAATATTGGAACAAAGTCAATAATACCCGTTCCAATCTCAGCTAAAGATTCAGGGTAAGTTAATCTCTTATCTGATTTTATATCTTTCAAGTGCAAGATAGGCATTTTTTCTGGAAATCGTTTAATCACAGACAGCGGATCAATTTCAGCATATTGAACCCAGTACGTATCTACTTCAGGATAAATAAAACAGTTTCCCTCAGGCATCATCAAATAATTATAGGCAGTACGATTGTCAACTTTTGATAAAAATTCAAATTCATGGTTGTGATAGCCCACTCGAAATCCTAGACTATTGAGTCGCATAGCCAAATCAAGCAATGAACTCTTTACATATCTATATCCTTCTTCATTTTGTAATTCTTCAGGTAACGAATTGCAAAAAATATCTTTTGTACCAAACAATAATCCTTCATATATTACTTTATCTGTATCATTAAGCATTCTGTCAAGTGAGACATGCATTCCAGCTACTCTCATTTCTGTCTCTTTAAGTACTGCAGCAATATGTTCTGCACTATTACCGCGAAGTCCATCTATCTGAACAGCTTGCCATCCCATTTTTCGCAGCTCTCGTATAGTTCCACCGAAATCCACTTCAAGCTCACGTCTGAATGAATATAATTCCACAGCAAACTTATTGCGAATATCTTTCAATTTAGTCACCTCATTTTTTCTATAAAGGATTATTTAGTCTTAACTTAAATTAAGTTCTATTCTTTTAAATCAAGCCAACGAACTTCATCATCCGTTAATAAAATTTTCGTTGCATCGTAAGAGGACAATAATTCGTTACTATTTTCTGGTCCAATAACCGCCGCTGTCGGGAATGTCTGACACAATACATAAGCAAGAGAAATTTGAATAGGTGTTACCTTTTTTTTGTCTGCTAACTCTTCCGCACGTCGATATCGTTCCCAGTTGGCTTCACTATAATAAACTTCGACCATCTCTACATCATCTTTAATATCCGGTGTAAATCGACCAGAGAAAAATCCACCCGCTTGAGACGACCAAGCTAATAAAGGTGTATTTGAGTTTTGATGCCAACGTATCATCTCATCATTTGCAGACACACAATTTTCCCAACGAGGGCGATTCACTTTAGCAAGACTTAAGTTTGGACTATTAAAAGTAAAAGGCGTTAACTTATGCTCTGCCGCATATTTATTAGCTTCAATAATTCGTGCTATTTCCCAATTTGATGCACCAATGGCATAGACCAGACCCTTTTCAACCTGCTTATGAAGACTTTCCATAATAGGACCAACTTCCTTAGTTGGGTCATCTCGGTGCAAAGCGAATAGTTCGACATGATCTGTATCTAGTGTTTCCAAACTGGTATAAAGATCGTCTTCAATTGCCTCTGGAGTCACTCTAGCCACATCTGGATTTTCACGTGTCGGGTGACACGCTTTCGTATGAATAACTAGACTATCTCTATTCCTCCGCAACTTCATCCAACTTGCTAACGTTTTCTCACTATGTCGATATTGCCTTGCTGTATCAAATGAATTTCCACCTATTTCAATAAATTTATCCAGTACTGGGGCAGCAAAATCCATATTATCCGGTCTCAGGAAATCTCCTGAACCCATCAATAGATTAGAAACACTAATGGTAATATTTTTCCCATCTTTTTTCCCTTGAATATCTATATATTTCATCTGATTACGTCCCTTCTTCTTTCATTATAGTTTGCTGGCAGCTGCATCATCGATGTACAGTACAGCATGTTTTGAATTCTTAACAAGAGTAGACGGGATATCCGCAGTTGGTTCTGTATTGATTGTCAGCTCCACTATGTCTGCTTTCTTTTCACCATTTGCCATTAACATTACTTCAGCAGCCTCCGTAATATGTTGAATACCAAGTGAAATCCCTCGTGTTACATTCATTTCTTCATCAAAATATTTTACTGAAACCTTCTTAGTTACTGGGTCAAGATCGATGACGTGGCAATATGTATCCACTCTTACACCAGGTTCGTTGAAACCAATATGTCCGTTCATCCCAATTCCTAACAGCATAAAATCAATCCCTTCATGCTTCGCAACAAAGTGGTCTACTCTTTTACATTCTGCGTCCATGTCTATAGCCAAACCATCAAAAAAACAAATTTGTGAATCATCTATATTTGGGATACGATCAAAAAAATGATCAAATAGTGTTTGCTTACAACTTCCATTCGTTTCTTTACCAAGACCAACCCATTCATCAAGACTGACAAACGAGCATTTCCCAAAATCAACTTCTCCCTGATTAGCTGCTTCTGCTAAATAGTTTAAAGTCATAAGCGGGGTATCTCCTCCAGCAAAGCATAGTAAACTATCAGGTTTCTTTTTTACTATTTCAATAATATGTTTCCCTGCTGCTTCCGCCATTAATTCAGTTGTAAGAAACTTCTTAATATTCATATTAGTAATCTCCTTTTTTACTTATACTGCCTTATGAAATAATAATTTGATTCCTTCAATTTTAGAAACACTAGAAATTACAGTTTTCATAAACTTTAAGGTATTTTCTAAATTAAATAAGGTAATATTATCAATTAAATTTAAGTAGCTAGTTTTAAAAATCCAAATCAAGCTCTTGATGTGCTTTTTCTCTTTCGTTAAGAATCCTTTCCTCTTTCATTGCACTGCGTTCATACATTTTGAAAAACGGATAATACATACAAACAGCTGCCGCTAACACGACAAAACTAAGAATAACAGCTTTCCAGTCCATCGTTGCTAAATATTGAGCAAACGGAATTGGTGTTCCGCCTACATTGACCACTGGCGGCCGAACTATCCCCCAATGAAATATGAACCATTGACAAACTGCTAGAATAGGAGTCCCCATGACAAATGGGATAAACAAATAAGGATTAAAGCATATTGGCAAACCAAAAACGACCGGCTCTGATATGGTAAAAATTGCTGGAACAGCCGAAGCTTTTCCTACCGCTTTAATTTTTTGAGATTTACTAAATAATGCTAGGATTACTAAAGCTCCAGTAATCCCTGATCCGGAAAAACCCATGAAATAATCCCAAAAGTTTGGTGCAAACACATGTGGAATCGGTTCTCCAGCTGCAAAAGCAGCGGCATTTCGTCCAAGGTATTGAGTCATAAACGGCAATACAAAACCAATCAAAATTGCATAACCATTCAATCCAATAAACCAGAATAGCATTTCTAAAAAACAAATCAGGAAAACTGCATAAGGTGTATCAATACTATTAATTGCGGGCGCCAGCATGGTTGTAAATGCTTCAGGAATGATTTGCCCATTGGTCACACTTTGTACACCTGCACTTAGAAATACTGCAACAAATAAAACAACTACCATAGGAATAATCGATTCAAATGTTGCGGAAATCCCTTCGGGCAATCCTTTTAATCGAATCGTAATATTATTTTTCATAAATACATTTAACACTTCAACCGTAACTAATGAGGCAAAAATTGCGATAAACAAACCTCTTGAATCCAGAAACTGTGTATCTAAACTTCCATCAATTATTTTCGTATTTAAAATTAATGTCACCAATACCCCAGCTATTACACCGTGCAAAACAGGAACTTTCATCTGTTTTGCATGATTATATGAAATTGTGACGGCACAGTATATTGATAATAATCCAAATGTAAACTGGAATGGCAATTGCAGCATATCATTGTAATCTACAAAAAAGTTCTTTATTGCTGTTCCTTCAGGAAACATATTTCCAATTGATGAGATTATTAAGGAAAAAGAACCGATAATCAGTACTGAGATAAGCGCGATCATCCCATTCTTAATTGATGCTACATGGCGTTGTTTTTCTATTCTTGCTGCAATTGGCTCAAAATGCTTCTCCATAAAGGATATAAAGCCATCCATTTTTCGATTTTTTCCACTTCTCGACATATAGATATCCCCCTATTTTTCAGCAGACTCTAATTTCATGATAATAGCATCTTTCAAAATATTCCCGCCATTAACAGTTCCGTAATCTTGAGTATCAATAACTTGAATAGGTTTCTCCACTTCATCAGCTAGCTTTTTAAGTTCAGCAAATTTATGCTTAATTTGTGGACCTACCATAATTACATCGAAATCCTCTATATATTCCTGTATCTCTCCAGCTGGATGCGCCTCAATCCGAATATCAACGTTTTTTAATTTTTCACTTTTCACTGCAATTTCTTTCATTTTGGTTACCATTACCCCTGTTGAAGCACCTAGATTACAAACCAATAAAATATACAATCTATCAATATTCATATTCTGCTCCACCTTTATTTTCAATTTGTTTTTTTAAATCTACATACATAGATATCATTTCTTCCACCAGTGTCATCATTAAAATGGTATTCATTAATGTATCTTGAGCATGAATGAGTAAAACCGAAAAATCAGCAGTTTCTCCTTGTGCCTCTTTAACAATTAAGTTAGTTTGTACATCATGAGCCTCATTTACTTGTTTTTTTGCTGTATTAATTAATACTTCTACTTGTTGAAAGTTACCTTTTTTCGCCATCTGTAAGGCTTCAATCAACGTTGAAAATGCATCTCCTGCTAATGAAATAATTTTGAAAGAAACTTGTTCAGTATTCATTAAACTCCACCTTTTTTATACAATTGTTGCTTTTACAAGCTGATAGATTTCCTGTTTGGACCTTGCTTCTGTAAGCAAGCGAATTTTTTCTGAATTCAGTGCTAGTTGCGCAAGTCTCTCTACTAACAGATATGCCTCTTTCGATTGGAAAGCCATGGTAAAAATGACTTGTACGGGGACATTATATCGGTCATAGAAAGAAACACCTTTATTTAAAACAGTTACTCCTAAACTATCCTGTAATACACCATCTTCCGGCCCTGCATGTGCTAAAACTACACCAGGTGCGACCGTCATATAAGAACCATATTTTCTAATGCTTTTCATAATATTTTCATAATATCTCGGTTCAATACAATCCATTGCTATTAAATTGTCAGTACCAAGTGCAATTGCTTGCCGCCATGTATTTGCCTTTTCACCATAAACAACTGTTTCTGGTGAAAAAATAAAATCGGGAACAACTTCTCTACTGGCTTCGTATTCATCATTAGTGAGTACCTCTAGTAAATCCGATTCCAGTTTGCTTAGATTAGTAATATGGCCATTATCCATCATAAGCTGTATGATTTTGCTAAATTTATTTAACGGTTGAATGGATTGAACTTTCATTTTCAGCTGTAAATGCTTTTGAAGTAATTTGATATCATCCAAATAAAGGTAACTATTAATACGCAGAATTTTTTCGGAACGAATATCTGGAATATTTACCGTACTCAGCACATAATCATATTTTTCTATCGTTTCCTTATCAAGTAATCTAAGTGGCATGGTATCAATTCGTTCGAATTCGAACATTTTCTTTATTTGCGCTCCTATCATACTTGCCACGGCTGTTCCTTCTACACACACAATAAGAATAGCCGGTTTTGTCTTTTGATTTGTTTTGAACTTCTCCATTTCAGAAAAAAAATAGATGGCAAGAAAGGAAATTTCCTGATTGCTCACAGTTACTTTAATAATCGGCTCTAATTCTTTGCAAATTTGGGACGTCACAAGAAATATTTCATGATTAGTTTTCATAAATTGTTCAAATATGGGGTTTTCAATTGTTATATTTTCTCGTAATCTTTTTACCATGAATATGACATGATTCTTAATTTGCTCTAAAAACTTACTATTTCCCTTAAAGAAATCTACTTTATATACCTCTCCTACTTTTTTGCAGAGTTCTCTTGTAAATAATTCAATTTCCTCTTCCTGATTCTTACTGTCTGATTGCATAACACTATTAAGTAGGATTTTTAAGCTGTTTTTGTATTTTGGCTCTATTTTAGATAATGCATTTGATATATTTTCAAAGTCTCCTTCTACTTTAGTAACAATTTTAAATAACAAAGCTAAAAGTGTGAGATATGTTTGGTCATCCATGCCTCTATTTAAATTAGTCTCCAGCCGATGACTGATTTCAACTGCTCTCTGTAAATACTCATATTCAAATAAATTATAAAAAAACAATTCACCATGTTTCGAAACAATCCTGTCATCATTAATAAAATTATAAAATTCTCTAATATTAATGCTGCGAATCAGTATCTTAGCAAAAGTAATGCACTTCAATAATGTATCACCAGTGATATAGTGACCTTTTCTTTTTTTATGCTCTAAGTTTAAATCTTCTAGAAAAACCTCCCCTTCAATAGCTCTTATATGATTTAAGATTGTTGTTCGAGAAAGAAAAAGGACTTCTTCAAAATAAGCGGTTGGAATGACCTCTTCTGAAATTAACATTTTCAGCTTCAAAAAATTCTGGATTTCTTCTTGTGAATACTGATATTTTTTTGGCGTCATACGCTGTTTAAATATAGACAATATTGGACGAATACTTTTCTTTTCAACTAAAAATACTCCTTTACGCGGATGTCTAGTCAAAGGTTCAAGCTTATTTTCTTCCATGAATCTATCAATTTTGCTCAAACTATAACGTACGTTTCTCTCATTAGTTTCTACTTGTTCGGCAATCTTTGCTATATTCATGTAACCATCTTGCATAAGCAAAATATCAATAATCTCTATACATCGCTGATCCAATTTCATCTGTATTCACCTCCTCTTTCTTATCTCTTTCCAAGTATAATAATTTAAAAAAACGCTTTCAATAAAGGTTATAACACTTTTTGTCGTAGAATCACCGTCAAAAGATAACTATGTAAAGATTTCTCAACTAACAAAAATGAAGTGTCTTACACCTCGACACGCAAAAATAGCTCTTCCAATTTTATTATTTCTAATCTAAAAAGCACATAAAAAATGAGCCTTCTAAAGAAGACTTTTTAGAAAATAAATCTATTTGTACCATTTTCATACTGTATTCAACACATATATTTTTATAATTTAAGAGCAGTTTAGTAAAAAAATTTTTTTATTTTCAATTTATAATTTTATATTGATAATGGCTTGATTCCACTAAAAAAACCATACTTATTTGAATTATAAAATGCTTGAAATCAAAAAAGCATAGGAACTTATACATTATAATAGTTCATATGCTATGCTTTTGATAATGTAAATTTCTATATAATAAATTCTTCATTCAAAATTTGTAAATATACAGAATTGATAACCTAACCAAACAATTATTTAAATTTCATCATATACGCCTTCTGAAATACATCACCAGCTTCTAACCGGTTAACACCAAACTTCTCTTTAAAGTCTCCCGTCGTATCATGCATATCCGCAATACCACACCAAGGCTCGATACAAACAAATGGTGCAATACTATTATTTTCTTCATTATATTTAGACCAGATTCCTACAAACGGAAAGTCTGTAAATTCAACATCTACGCCACGATCAGATTTTGCTGAGACAAGCTCTATACGATCGATATGACTGTATATCATAGCATCCTTTGCAAACAGCTCTGGCTGCAGTGTTATGTCTGGAAGCTGATTACGGACTCCTTTCTCATGAACCAATGCATTTTCCAAGCCATATTCCATTACCTCTTTATTTGGAGCAGGAGTAAATTTCAATTGGTAATCCTCTAATCCTTCATTTTCTAAAAGCGGGATTCGAAAAGCGGGATGAGCGCCAATTGAAAAATACATTTCCCCGCTATTTTTGTTTTCTATTTTCCAATCAACGGAAAGCGAATCCTGGTTGAGGGAATAAGTGATTGTTGCTTTAAATTCATATGGATAAACTTCTTTAAAACGTCCATCCGAAGCTGCCTCAAATGCAACATGCTCTGTCGAATGTGAGCCAAGTTCAAATTCAACATCTCTTAAAAATCCATGCTGAGACATGTCATATGTTTTTCCGTCTAATTGATATTGGTCTCCTTTTAAACGCCCAACAATCGGGAATAATACCGGTGAAACACGTCCCCAATAGGCACTGTCTCCCGTCCACATATAGCTTAAGTTATTCTTTTTATGCTCGACAGCCCGTATTTCAGCACCATTACTTTCTATTTCAACTTTTAGCCAATCGTTTTCTATGATTTGTTTCACTGTGGTTCATCCTTTCTGGAATTAAAGAGTTGATGGAGAAGTGGTTATATACTTTAATCTTAATGTTTGGGGAGTGGGGTGTCTAGTTTGGCTTTCTAATATATAATTCCTCGTTTCAAATGATTTTTTTAATAATTCTTCTAGCTCATCATAATTTTTAAAAACAGTTTTTTTTATCCTATAATTTAAATCAATTAATTCCCTTGAAGAACTTAACCAGGGTCTACCTAATCTAACTTCCTCATTATGTTTTACTATCCATATAAATTCTGCTGTACCATAAAAAAAGAAATACAGACGCCAATTTTTAACCCTTCTTGTACTACTACTTCTATTTTTAGGAACTTTTCTTTTTTATTTAAAGAAACAGAATATCCGATATTTTCTATTATTCCTATAAATAACTTCATCAACCTCAATATAAATCAGCTTATCTTTTTCTTCAATTCTTTATGAACTATACTTATTCGACAGTTCTTCATATTTTTTACATGGTATCTTATGACTCTTCACTTACAATGGAGAAGAAAAAATAATTATTTTCGCTTTTTCATAAAACTGCACAAAACTACATATTAATTTTGAAAGCGGTTAGACATATAATGAATATAATCGAAAAATGTAGGAGGCATCTTTATGGGAAATAGTTGGTTAGATATAGAAAATAAAGTGGTCATTGTAACTGGGGGTTCATCAGGTATTGGCAGACAAATTGTTCAATCTCTTTTAGATAATAAAGCAGTTGTATATAATGCAGATTTACGTGACAATCCAATTGATCATTCATATTATCATTTTAAAGAAACAAATGTGGCTGATGAAGAGGCTGTTCGTAGTACGGTTCAATCAATTTTTGATGAACAATCTCAAATTGATGTATTAGTGAATAATGCAGGTATCAACTTACCAAGACTATTAGTAGATGCAAAAGGAGAAAAGCCGGAATATGAAATTAATATGAAAGATTTGGATTTGATGCTAGGTGTCAACTTAAAAGGACCCGTTCTTTTTAGCCAAGAAGTGTCTCGTTATTTTATCAAATCAAAAAAAGGCGTTATTATTAATATTTCTAGTGAAGCTGGGCAAGAAGGGTCAGAAGGTCAAAGCATTTATTCCGCTACTAAAGCGGCTCTAATTGGTTTCACAAGAAGCTGGGCAAAGGAATTAGGAAAGCACAACATCCGTGTTGTTGCAATCGCACCAGGAATTTTAGAGGAAACAGGATTGAGAACACAGCAATATGAAGAAGCACTTGCTTATACAAGAAATACAACTGTGGATCAATTAAATGGTGATTACTCTAAGTCCATTCCAATTCGTCGTGTCGGCCAATTAGCAGAAGTTGCTGATTTGGTATGTTATTTAAGTTCTGAGAAGTCAAGCTATATCACTGGAACAACAATTAATATCTCTGGGGGTAAATCAAGAGGTTAATCCCCGAGTTAGGTTAGGGGAGAAGTTATGGAGCTTAATAAGAAGCATTTGAAAATAGTAGAAGTGCTTATATCGGAAAATATTTCAGCTGAAAAACTTTCCCATTTATTGAATATATCGCAACGAACGTTGTCCAATTATGTAGCTCAGATTAATGATTATTTTGAAGGCACTTCTCAAATTATAAAGGAACATCACATTCTGTCGATATTCATCCTTGATGAAAGTAGGTTTTCGGACCTCTTAGAGACATGGAGGAAAGAATTAAAGAGATATGAAAGCGAATTGAATCATCGGCAGGATACTGTTTTTCATCATTTATTAAAACATCAGAAGAGCACAATTGATGATATTGCTGAAGAGTTGTTCTTAAGCAAAGGTGTTGTCAATAATATTATAGCTGAATTAAAAGAAAAGCTGCATTCTTATCCAGTGGATATTAAAGGGACACAGAATGTTGGCTTACAACTGGAAGGGAACGAAATTGCCATTCGCAAAGTAATTATTGAACAGTTCCCTAATAGTTATCACGAACAACCGCTTCCTGATCAAATTGAACATCATTTACTGAATTTAAAAAAGAAATATAACTTAGATGATTCGTCATCTTCCAGATTGCGATTAGCTACACAAGTAACAATGGCCAGGCTTGAAAGTGGAATTTTTATCGAAACAGACTTGGATATTGACCAACAGGTATTTGAATCAGAAGACTTTCAAAGTTTTCAAGCATTGAAGGAAGCAATTGCAGATAGGTATAATCTAGAAAACGTTAATCAAGAAATTTTTGTTATTGTTCTTCAACTACTTGGACGCAGAGCTTCCATTATAGATGAAATAATTAATGAAAATGAGCATTCGATGCTTGAGCGTATTATAAAGAATACGATTAAAGATATCAATTATTACTACACGATTAAAATTGATGAAGCCATGTTTAGTAAAGATATTCAGCTTCACATCAAACATTTAATTAACCGTTTGATTTTCAGTGTAAAGGTAAATAACAACTTGATGGAGGATGTACAGCAACGTTTTCCGTTTGCATATGAGCTATCAAGTGTTCTAGCCGAAAATATAAAAAAAGAAATAAATATGGAAGTTCCTATTAATGAGCTTAGTTTTCTTTCATTATATTTTAGTGTGTATCTGGAACAGTTAGAACAGAAAATACGTGACATTAAATCGGTTGCTGTTATTACAAACCAAGGCTTAAGCGCATCGAAACTGCTAACAACAAATTTACAGAAAATCTTTAGTAATCAAATTGACATTGAGGTATTTAATGAAGATGTGCTAAAAACAGAGAATATCAAACAATTTGATTTGATTGTTTCTACTGTTTGGACAAACCGTCTATTTAATAAAGTAGTCTATATCGAGAATATACTGGATACACAATTACTGAAATTAAAAATCGAGCAATTCTTAGTTTATAAAGATGTTAAGAATAAAAAGTTATTCAATCAAAGTGTTCTTGTAGATTTTATTGAAGAAAAAGATTTTTATCATGTCGATACGTTTGATTACTATGAAGATGTTATTCGATTTTTATCTGGTGAGTTAATCAAAGAAGGAAAAGTTGATGAAGAATTTACAAAGCGTATTATAACACGGGAACAAATGAAATCAACGGTTATGGGTGATTTGGCGTTTCCCCATGTGAGTCATCATCAAGACGGTATTTGTATAAAAGTTGCTTTGTTAGATAGCCCCTTAAGCGATTATCAGAATGTCACTATTGTCATCTTATTAGCTACACCGGATCAAACTGGTAATGAAGCAGTGTTAATTAGAGTATATGAAGAAGTGTTGGCGATGACCACTAATGGTTATCTACTTAATAAAATGACTAAAGATATGGATTATACTTCGTTTGCATATATTTTGAATCAAGAAATGAGGAAATAGCTTATGTTTTTTATTATGCTGATTATTATTTTAGCAGTTGGTTTTGTTGTCCAATATTTATTTGGTTTTGTCCAAATCAAGCATTTCACTAAGCATTATACGGAGTTGAGAGAAAAGGGTCGTGTAGCTATTGGAAGACGACCAGCAATTATTAGATCAGGAACGCTTGTGTTATTTCAATTAAATAATAAAAATGAAATCGAAGAAGCACGTTATATGCAAGGAGTGACAGTGTTTTCCAGATTTAAGCAATTGAAGGGATTAGAAGGAAAAAAGATGAATAAGCTCAAGGAAGAAGATTTCATAGACTATAATAAGCTTTTAAAACGTGCCATTGTTGATGCACAACATACATTTAATGTAGTGCAGGCTGGTGGAGAAATCGAACAAATTCCTTCACCAATGATGAAAGTTGTAAATAAAGTAAATAAAATGTTCACAAAGAAAGGGGTCAAGAAACATGGACTTCATAGTTAAATTAGCGGAAGGATTTATCAACCTCTTCCAAACAGGTGCAGATACGTTTATTGGGTGGATGGGATCCATCGTTCCATTAGTTTTAATGCTTCTCATCGCAATGAATACATTAATCCAATTAATTGGAG
This sequence comes from Oceanobacillus sp. M60, assembly GCF_053839645.1. NCBI lineage: Bacteria > Bacillati > Bacillota > Bacilli > Caryophanales > Bacillaceae > Oceanobacillus > Oceanobacillus sp. M60. The sequence continues at coordinate 481,963 of NZ_JBSSNH010000001.1, forward strand.
AAAATCGTATTAATAGAATTGCTCAAAAATCAGCAGGAAATCCATTATTAAGATATATGGTGCTGCCATTCTTAGGTTCATTTATGCTGGCAAATCCAATGCTTCACTCTTTAGGGCGATTTTTACCAGAAAAGTACAAGCCAAGCTATTTTGCTGCAGCAGGACAGTTCGCACATACAAGTAACGGTATTTTCCCTCATATTAACCCGGCAGAATTATTTATTTTCTTAGGTATTGCAAGCGGGATTCAACAATTGGGATTACCTATGACAGATTTAGCAATTCGCTATTTACTGGTTGGTTTAGTAATGAACTTTATTGGTGGCTGGGTAACTGACTTTACAACAAGTTATGTAGAAAAACAACAAAAAGTAAAATTAAGTAAAAAAGTTCATATAGAGGGGTAGGTGTAAAGCCATGAGTAAAAAAGTCAAAATAGTTAAAGGTTCTGGCGGGTTCGGCGGTCCTTTAGTAATCGGTGTAAATGGTAAAAAAGATAAAGTAATGTATGTGACAGGCGGTCATAAACCTGCTATTGTAGATAAAATATGTGAAATTACCGGCGCTTCTGCGGTAAACGGCTTTGAAACTTCCGTACCAGAAGACGAAATTATGGTTGCTGTTATTGACTGTGGAGGTACATTACGCTGTGGTATTTACCCCCAAAAAGGTATCCCGACAGTTAATATTATGGCGACAGGAAAAAGCGGTCCATTAAGACAGTATATTACAGAAGATATTTATGTATCGAATGTAGATGTGGATCAGGTAAGTGTTGTTGGGGAAGAGGAAGGTACTGACCAAGCTTCTAAGACGGTTCAGCAGGCTTCTTCTGAGGAAACAGAGAAGGAAGAAAAGACAGAGCAAGAAACAACCTATTCTAAAGATAAAAAAATTATGGAAACACGTGCGGAGCAAGAAAACAAAAGCTTGCTTACCAAAATTGGGTTAGGGGCAGGGAAAGTAATTAACACTTTCTATCAGGCCTCCCGTGATGCTGTAGAAACGATGCTGCACACTGTTATTCCTTTTATGGGATTCGTTGCCCTGCTAATTGGTATCATTCAAGGCTCTGGAATCGGTGATTTATTTGCTAATATTATGTCTCCACTGGCAGGAAACATTTGGGGACTAATGGTTATCGGCTTTGTATGTTCTTTGCCTTTCCTAAGCCCATTACTCGGGCCTGGCGGAGTTATTGGACAAGTATTAGGAACATTAATTGGTGTAGAGATCGGTAAAGGGAACATCCCTCCAAACCTAGCATTACCAGCATTATTTGCTATCAATACTCAAAATGCTGCTGACTTTATCCCTGTAGGTTTAGGTCTTGCAGAAGCAGAAACAAAAACAATTGAAGTCGGTGTACCATCTGTCCTGTATTCCAGATTCTTAAATGGTGTACCGAGAGTATTTGTCGCCTGGCTGGCAAGCTTTGGGCTGTATAAATAATAAATGAAAAGATAAGAGATTAATAAACTTAGGAGTGTTTTAACATGTATCAAACAACAATTAAAAGTATCGGAAAAGACGCAAAAGCATTTGAAGCAGAAAAAATGATGGTTTTATTTGGAGATAATGCACCAAATGAACTAGCAGATTTTTGCTACGTGATAGATTTAGTGTCTGTCGATGAAGATATTGCAGTAGGAGACATATTAAAGTTAGATAATGTTTCTTATCAGATCACAAGTGTTGGTGATGCAGTAAGAAAAAATTTAAATGATTTAGGTCATATCACATTGAAATTTGATGGCAGCACTACAGCGGGGCAATCAGGTTCACTTTATTTAGAAGAGAAAGAAATTGTTGATGTGAAGCCTGGCAGTACGATTACGATAGAAAAATAAACCATAGATTAAAAATAAGATTCCCCATAAGCGAACAGGAAGGCCTAAAGTTTATGGGGATTTTTTGGTTTCTATTTTTTAATAATTGTTTTATCAATAATAAAATTTCCTTGACTCGTCCTTTCAATGATTGGATAATTTTTACTTTTCAACCAATCATTTAATTTTTCAAAGCTATAACCAAGTTGTCTTCTAGTTAAGTCGTACTTTTTTTCAACATCTTTACTCGTGATATTAGGGTTGATCATTAATTCTTTTAATATTTTATTACCACGTTCATCAAGCTGTATCATTTACCTCCTCCCCTCCCTTCTAAATTTATTTTAACACCTATATTATCTCTGTAAATGCGCTTTCGTATCAATTTTTGGAAAGGGCTGTGTACAAGACTGTGATTTACTATTTATTAAATTTGACGGTGAATTGATCTCAAATAACCGAGAACCTTCCTCTGGCATAATGTAAAACAATTATTAACTAACATTGGTTATATAGGCACTGAATCTAACTATCATTCAAAAGCAATGACAATTGCTTCAAAGGTTTAAAGCATCTTAAATTACTTTATGTGATTTTGAGATTTTTGGAAGAATATGAATGATATATTGTATTTCAACTTCTTCCGTCAATTTTACACTCCATTTATTGGTCTAAATTTTTTGTCTGTATAATCTGCAATTACTCTTTCTCAGCAATTCTGTGATTAATACTCTTTTATGAATTGAAGGTCAGAAATAGCATTCTATTCTGGTCAAATTTTTCTTGACTATATTTCAACATTCAATTATTGAAATTTAAATATTGACCTGAAATGCTTTTCATACATTATGGTTTACTTTAAGGAGGAGATAAAAAATGAATGAGAAAAAAATCATCTTTTTTGATATTGATGGGACACTGGTGACAGAAGATAAAATCATACCTGAGAGCACCAAAACAGCCATCCAGTATTTACAAGAGAAAGGGCATTACACGGTGATAGCTACTGGGAGGGCGCCTAATATGTTTCAACATATTCAAAAAGAATTAAATATTTCCTCTTATATAGCTTTTAATGGACAGCTAGTGGTATGTGACGGAATCGAGGTTCATGCGGAGTCATTAGATTCAACATTTATTCATGATATTACAACATTTGCCGCTCAACATAACCATGCAATTGGTTTTGGAAACCATAAAGATCTTATTATTACACATGCTGACCATCCACTTGCGAAGGATAATTTTTTACATTTAAAACTGGACTATCCTGCAGTTGATCCAGATTATTATAAGCAGAACACAGTAAATCAGTTAAATTTATTCTGCACAGAACAAGAAGAAATCATCTATAAAGAAAAATACACAGATTATAAGTTTGTTCGTTGGGGATACTTTGGAGCAGATGTATTGCCTGCGGACTCTTCCAAAGCTATAGGAATTCAAAAATTTATCGAGTATACAGGCGCAGCTATAGAGAATGTCTATGCCTTTGGGGATGGTAAGAATGATATAGAGATGCTGTCATCAGTAAAAAATGGCGTTGCTATGGGAAATGCAGTCAGTGAATTAAAAGACGTCGCTTCTTATGTCACAACAGATTGTAATCAAGATGGGATTTTATATGGTTTACAGCATTTGGGGCTTATTGATTCTTCATTTGTAAATTATCATTTCGATTTGTCTAGAGCAAAAATTTAAATATAGTTGGATAACTTGTATTGGTCTTTTTTGAGTAGCTTTAAAGCATGGAATAATGAACCAAATCGTTCTATTAATAAAATACAGCATAAACCTTTAATTAACTGGGTTTATGACTGTATTATTTTTGAAGAGTTATCGCGCTTTGTTTCTTTTAATTTAATAGGTACAGAAACTTAGTATAAGAGTCCACAACGAAAAACCACCATCCAATGAGAATAGATGATAGTTTTTCGTAAATAGCTTCTTCTCAAATTATATGTGTTATGATTTCTAGAGCAGCGCTATTAGATGGAATATCCACTTCTAAAGCACCAATAACCATAGTATTATTTCCTACACATATGCTGCAATTTCCTTTTCATTTACCAAAATATATATCCAAAAACTAATAGGAATGTCGGTCATTCTGCATTATTTCATTTTATAATCCTGTTTTAAAATCAATTCCTGAAAGATCTGCTTCCTCTTCCTCTTCTTCCACTTTATTCTCTTCATGTTCTTTTACTGCCGGTTTCCATACAGATAATGTAATACCTGTTACAATAATTCCGACACCTAAACAAAGAAGGAAATACATAGGCTGAATCATTAACGGGACCACCAGTAATCCGCCGTGAGGTACAGTGCTGCCTACTCCAAGTGTCATGGATAGACCGCCGCCGACTGCCGACCCTAATGAGCAGGAGGTAACGACACGGATAATATCTCTTGCAGCAATAGGAATAACACCTTCTGTAATCATACATATTCCCATCGGAACCGCAGCTTTCAACGCTTCTTTTTCCATTTTTGTATATTTATAACGCGTTATCAAAAAAGACAAAGCAATGCCAAATGGAGGAACCATAGAACCGATAAACTTAACTGCCTGCGGTCCATAAACACCATCAACCAGTAATCCATCTGCAAAAAGAGACATTGTCTTATTTACGGGACCACCAAAGTCAAAACTTGCCATCGCGCCAAGAATAGAACCCATAATAAAATTGGATCCGCCTTCCATATTCTCAAGCATTGTTAATAATATACCCTGCAAAGCAGATATAGGCTGTCCAATGATAGTAATCATTAGGAGCCCGCTGATAACGGTTGTAATTACTGGAATAATCATTACCGGCATCAGCCCAAGCATGCTTTTCGGTACTTTGATATATTTTTTGACCAAAAGGACGACATACCCTACTAGGAAACCACCGATAATCCCGCCTATAAAACCACTTTCAATTTCATTCGCAATAAAACCGATGACGAGTCCAGGTGCAAGCCCGGGTCTATCTGAAATAGACATGGCTATAGCTGCTGAAATCAATGGAACCACTAACGTCATACCCCAACCGCCGATTTGATTTAAATAAAAAGGAATTGTCCCTTCCTTCTCTGCAACATCAATACCGCCAAATATTTGGCCTAATGCTATACATATTCCCGCCGCTACGATAAGCGGAATCATATAAGATATTCCTGTAAGTAAATGCTTCTTGATTACAACACCAGCCTTTTTCACCATTTCCCCTCCTATTCCGTCGCAGCATTTAGTTCATCTTCTATTTTCTTTACTAGTGCTTTAGGCGATTTCATAGCAATATGCGTAGGAATCTGGATTACTTTTTTGTCTTTAAATCTGTCTCTTCCTGTAATGCTGATGTCCGCCGCTATAATCACAACATCAGCTTCTGCAACTTCTTTTGTTGTTAACTCATCTTCAGTTCCAATTGTTCCCTGCGTTTCAATCTTCACGATGTGTCCAGCTTCTTCCGCAGCTTTCACCAGCTTTTCTTTCGCTAAATAAGTGTGTGCTATTCCCGCTGTACAAGCTGCTACTCCAACAATCTTCATACATATGCCTCCTTGTGAATTAATCTTTTTTTAATAACTGAACAAGATTATTTTCTAGTTTTCTTTTTGCAAAGCACGAATAATTTCATTTGCATTATCGGCGTTCTTAACTTGATAACAAACGTTTTCATCTGCCAGTGCCCCTGCAATTTTAGCCAAAAGCTTTAAATGAAAGTTATTCTTATCATTTTCAGTAACCGCAAATAAGATAATTGTCTGAACAGGCTCTTCATCCAACGTTTCCCATTCCAAACCGTTCTTCGATCTTCCAATCGCTATGGAAGTTTTTTGGACACCTGTTGATTTCCCGTGAGGAATAGCAATACCATTACCAATTCCAGTCAATCCTTGCTCTTCACGCTCAAAAACATCCTCCAAAAAAGTTTCCTTTGATTCGATTGTTCCGTTAGAAATCAGCAAATCAGTCAGTTTTTCAATCGCTTCACTCTTTGACTGAACATCCATTTTTAAGTCGATAGCTGTTTCATCAATCAATTCGGACAAATCTATTTCCAATTCTTCCATCACACATAGCTCCTTTATAATTCGTTAGAATAAAATAGAAAAGGAATTTTTGTATTATTTTGCTCCTAAACAATAAAGAGAAGCCTTATTAGAGGAACCAAACAAATCCATTTTATTTCTTAATACTTCCTTCGCTGCCTTATTTGCTTCCGGGAACAGAATATCTGGCTCAAAATCATCTGGTTTTTCGGCTAATGTCGTACGCAGCTGATTGAAAAATGCCCGTTTCATATCACTGGATAAATTAATTTTAGCAATTCCATACTTTGTTGAGTTGCGTATATCCTCATCTGGATTATCAGAACCTCCGTGCAGAACAAGAGGAATATCCAATTTGTTATTGATTTTTTCCAAACGGTCTAATTGAATCTCTGGCTTTAAATTTTTCGGATAAAAACCATGTGAAGTCCCAATAGCAACTGCTAACGTATCGCAGTTCGTACGTTCTACAAATTCTTGCGCCTGATCAGGGTCTGTATATAAAATTTGGGCTGCTCCTCCTTCTGAACTTCCTTCATTTTCCCCAATAGTTCCTAATTCAGCTTCTACTGAAACGCCTACTGCATGAGCAACTTCTACAGCTCTCTTCGTCAATTCAATATTTTCTTCAAATGGTAAATGCGACCCGTCAATCATTACAGATGTGTAGCCATTTCGAATCGCCCGCAGTGTCCCTTCAATGGTTCCGCAATGATCCTGATGAATGACAACGGGAACTTTTGCTTTATGAGCAGCTTCTCTTGCATAAGCAACAAAGTCATCTCCTACCAGATCAAGCTCATTGGGATGGATTTGAATAATTGCCGGTGAATTTTTTTCTTCGGCAGTTTCTATAATCGCTCTTAACAACTCACTGTTGGAAACATTGTAAGAACCCACTGCAAATTTATTTTTATATGCTACGTCTAGAATTTCTTTCATTGTCATTAACATTTTTATTCCTCCAATATATCATTGTAAATTTTCCATAAATTCTTCATATGAATTTGTAGATAATAGATTTTCAACTGTTGATTTATTTTTCATTAATTGATAGATTTCTCGATAAATATATTCATATTTCAATTTATCTTTTTCGCTTAAAATGAGTAAAAATACTAAACGAACAGAACGTTCTCCCCAGGAAATTCTTTGCTGATTTACTCCAATATAAATGTAAGATTCTTTTTCATTTGTTGAAAAAAGCGGATGTGGTAATGCAATTTCATTACCGATATCTGTGGGAGACAGATTCTCCCGATCCAGTATGCCATTGAAGTAACGCTGCAGGCGAAAATGATCAACCATCTTCTCTAAAAAATTTTCTTTTGTTGACTCATTGAGATAGATTAATTTTTCCTCACTCACCCGATCTTTTAATATACCGAAAGTGATATTTTGCTTGATGGAGGCCAAATCATCTGCCTGCAGAAATTCATTGACTACGATTACTTTTTTATTGATATTTTTAATCGGTAATTGGGAAATAACCAAGGATACATTTTCAGGCAGCTTGTGCAGTTCATCGATAGAATAAATGTCAATCACTTCAATCTGTCTAAAGTGGTTCTCAATCTTCTGTTTACTTAGTGTAGCCAGAACGTGATTTTCTTTGAAAATAACAGCTGCCTTGATTTTCAGATCATTCATCCTTTCAATAGCTGCTTCAATATGAAGCGCAATATACCCCACCTCGTTTTCAGGAATATGGACAGAAACTCGGCTGCTTATTAACTTTGAAAAAACAACAGCCATTTGATATGCTTGGATATATTCTGATTTAATAAAGGATAAAAACGGATTATTTATTAAAGCTTTATATGTTAATGGATAGATTATTCTTTTTATATGAGCCTGCAAACCATTAACCAGCTGGTGATCTTCCCAAAAATCATACCCATATTTATCACCTAAAACAGCTAGTGATTCATTAATTTGTAAGTCGATATTTTTAAACAGATGATTATCCTTTATCCCATTGGAATCAGGAAATACCTTCCACCCTATTAGTTGAACCGCTAGAAATGAAGATTCTCTTAAAAGTAGTTCGCCATCTGGCAGACCTTCTTTTTTCAAAATAGCTTGGGCTGCAGAATTCTCTTTCAATGATTGGTCGTCTTGACTCAGGTCTAATTCAAATTTAGAAATGGCTTTTTGATTTAAACGATATTTTTGTATTAAAACTGCCACAATCAGCATAGACTTAACTTGTATATTTAGGGATACACCATATTGTTCCAAAACCTCGTCTAAATGCGCCATGGTATCGTCAATTTGTCTTTCTTCAAACCACCATTTTGTAAAAAGCTCTCTTAATTCATGTCTTAATTCATCTTTTGTCGCAAAATCTCTTTTTACAAAATGAGCTAATAATAAACGTTTGTCTATTTCATTCCCAATCATACGTATGCCTGAGAATGTCTCTGTTTCAAGCGTAATCTCAAGTTGCTGACTGCTTATCAACTCAGTGATTCGATTCAAGTCAGAATTAATCGTCTGTGCAGAAACATGTAAACAATCCGCTATTTCCTGATAAGACATCCAAGAATCCGCTTCCATTAACAATTGAACAATATAAAAAGCACGTTGATTAAACTCAAAATAATCCTGTTTCTTAAAAACCTCCATTTTTCCTTCAAGCTTATAGCCCAGACGGTTATTTGAACTTATTTCCGCATCTGCAAGGTAATTTTCATTTAAATACCGAATATCACTTCTTATTGTCCTCGTGCTTACTCCCAACTTTTCACTAAGCACGTCTCCACCAACATATTTCCCCTCCTGTTCATACATTTTTAATAACTGGAGTAAACGGGCATGACGCTCTTTCACTTAGTTCGCCTCCTAAATTCATTATAAATACACCTTAATTTCCACCGCTATACTGAATCGTTTCCTGACTATCAAGGAAGCGTTTTCAATAATTGCAAATATACGCTTCGTCAAATAAAAAGTAATTAGATAGTGTAAATAAAGGTTGTCGTATTCTATTTTGAATGATATAGAAATAAATTGAGAAATAAATTGTGCGCAGACTGAGAAGGTAAGCATTTCCACATTGCTCGTCTAATAGAGAAGATTATCAGGATTTCTATTAACCGGCGTATTTATCTGAATACACGACAGATATAAAAAGACATCCCTTAGGGTATCTCTCCTAGGAAAGTTCTTTCATTTACTATATGTGTAACTACAGTCATTTTTTAAGTTTTTCAATACTAATATCTCTTTCATATTCTTTCTTTTATGAATAGTATACTTGTACCTTTAATGTTTCTTCTGCAACTGGTATTTTGACATCATGAAACTCCAAAATATACTTTTCTCTAATGAAAAAAAGACCATTTAACAATTTGCTATGCAAATTCTTAAAATAGCCTCTTTACGTTTTATGATAATACTTTCCCTGTCATTTCCTCATAATCATTACGCATTATTTCCCATGATTTTTCAATATCTTCATTTAGTCCAAATAAACCGCTTCGACCTACAATATAGATATCAGGACCAGCCGCATCAATTCTTTTAAATGATTTGCGATTAGATGAACCATCCATTTCAATGACGTATTGATAACCTTTTTCTTCCCGTAATTCTCTTAATGCCACAATTTTATCTAAGGTGCTTTCGATAAAACGTTGCCCTGCAAACCCTGGATCAATTGTCATAATTGTAATCTTATCGACTAACTCAATATAAGGGTTAATGGCATCAATTGGGGTTTCCGGATTCAGCACCACTCCTGCTTTTAGCCCAGCATCATGTATTTGATCAATTAATCGAAATGCTAAACCATCAAGTACTTCTGCATGCATACAAATCCATTCACACTTCATATCAACTAATTGTTGCACCCAAAAGCTTGGATCTTTTACCATAAGATGAGCAGACATAGGTAAATCACTTATTTTACGCACTTCTTCGATAAACCATGGAGATAGCGTAATATTAGGTACATAATGGCCATCCATAATATCAATATGGTAAGAGTCTACATGATTATTTAAAAAAGTAATTTGTTCTTTAAATTTATCTAAGTCCATCGTCATTAGTGACGGTGAAAATTCTACTTTTCTCATATTCTACTAATCCTCCGTTTATTTACGATTATATTGAAAAGTTCTCCAGTATCCCTTTAGTCTCTATAGCTTTTTTCAGTGTTTAGAAAAAGTTTCATTATTATATTAATAAATTTTAATATCATCTAAATCAATATCTTCTTCTTCCACTTCTGTTTCTACGCTCGCTTCGTCTTTAGATACATCTTTCTTGATTAAAGCCAATGTTACTCCCGTTACAAGAATATTGACTAATAGTGCAATAACTCCTGACATCGGATTAGTCATCGTTGGTAACATTAATACTCCGCCGAATGGTACTGTTGCATCAGCTCCTAACATCATCGATACTGCTCCACCTGCAGCTCCGCCAACAGCTGTTGCAATCACACAACGAATGATATCATTCATAACAATTGGAATGACACCTTCCACAATATTAATAAAGCCCATTGGAACTGCCGATTTTAACGTCTCTGTTTCTAATGGTTTATAGATTTTTTTTCCAAACAATTTTGCTATAAAATATGCTAATCCAAAACCGACCGGTGTTGCTGTGTTTACTAATTGTAATGCTGTAATCGGGCCATTGAGACCCTCTGCCTGCATGGTCAATACAAAGGCAAATACAGTTTTATTAATTGGACCGCCGTAGTCAACCCCGCTCAATATACCTACAACGCCACCAAATGCTAATAAAGAAGAAGATCCTAAATTATTTAAAGCACTCGTTAACATTGATGTAAAAGCAGCAATCGGTACACCAATAATGTAAACCATGATTAAACCGCCAATAATAGAAGTAAAAAATGGAACGATTAACGTCGGCATTAATCCTTTAGCCCACTTAGGCACTTTAAAGTATTTTAAAATACTTATAGCAAGATAACCTGATAAGAACCCGCCTAAAATTCCGCCAATGAAGCCAGCTTCAATGGCATTAGCAGTTAAACCGATAATAAAACCTGGAGCGATCCCTGGTTTTCCAGCAATGGAGTATGAAATCCCTGTAGAGATAACTACCGGTAATAAACCGAGACCTGCTCCTCCCATTGTTGCTAAAGCATCCCAAATGGAAAACTCACCTTGTACCAATATATCCTGGCTTGTACCTCCAAATCCCATACCAATTGCTATTAAGAAACCTGCTCCACAAACGATTGGAATCAGATATGAAATTGCCGTTAATAGATGACCTTTAAGGTTTAATTCTCTAAAAAATTTCTTCATTTGCCACCCTCCTATACCATTCTTTGATTACTTTATCCAACAACTTCTTTTGCTTTTTCAATTAGTTTGTTTGGTGACTTTACAGCAATCTCTGTTGATACTTCAATAGTTCGCTTCCCCTCAAAACGTTCTTGCCCAGAAACTTTCACATCCGCTGCTATAATAACAATATCAGCTTCTGCAATCTGTTCCGCTGTTAATTCGTTTTCTATTCCAATAGTTCCTTGTGTCTCTATATGAATTTGATGCCCTGCTTTCTTTCCGGCATTTTCAAGTTTTTCTTGTGCAATATACGTATGAGCAATCCCTACAGTACATGCTGCAACTCCTACAATTTTCATCCTTTTCTCTCCCTTATATTAATTACTAAAAGCTTCTTTCGCTTCTTCCCTCTTTGAAGCATGGAGTAATTTTTTGATTACTTCATCATTACCTAATTTTCTTGCAAATAAAGATAATAATTTCAGATGATTTTGCGCACCTTCATTGTCGTTTCCTACAGCAAAAAGAATGATTCCTTTCACGCCATTTCCATCCAGTGTTTCCCATGGAATTTCTTCTTCACTAATTCCAATAGCCACTCCTAATTTCTGCACAAAATCACTTTTTCCATGAGGAATTGCAATGTAATTTCCGATTCCTGTCTGTCCTTCTGCTTCTCGATCATAAATATCTTTCATAAATCCTTCTATATCTGTGATATACTCATTTTCTAAAAGTAAATTTGCCAATTCTATTAATGCTTCTTCTTTACTTTTAGCATTCATATTTATTTTGATCGTATTTACATCTATAATGTCTTTTACATCCATACTTTCCCCTCCATTTAATAAAAAGTTTATTGATTTTTATTTACTACCTCTTCTGCTTTCTCAATAAGTTTATTTGGTGATTTCACAGCAATTTCTGTTGGCACTTGAATGGTTCGTTTCCTTTCAAAACGTTCTTGTCCAGAAATTTTTACATCTGCTGCCAAGATAACAATATCAGCTTCTGCAATCTGTTCTGCTGTTAATTCGTTTTCTGTCCCAATAGTTCCTTGTGTCTCTATATGAATTTGATGCCCTGCTTTCTTTCCGGCATTTTCAAGTTTTTCTTGTGCAATATATGTGTGAGCAATTCCTACAGTACATGCTGCAACTCCTACAATTTTCATCATGTTTCCTCCTCTAAAATGTAATGATTTCTTTATATAAACTTGATGGTTCTTCGGCATTTAATAAACGGTTTAAATAATCTTCATCTGCTAAAGATCTTGTAAATAAAGAGATTTTTTTCTTTATTTCCTCTTGTTCATCTGCCTTTAATAAGATAATAATGATTAGTCGAATATCTTCTATATTGTTATCCCAACACAATATTGGCTTTGTTAATCTAAGAAATACAATTTGACTTTCCTCAAGCAGATTACTTTCCATATGCGGCAGCAAAACATGTTCTGCTATTAATGGGCTTCCAACCTTTTCCCGCTCGTTCAATTGATGAATAATAGCTTGTCGTTGCTGATAAGAATGATGCGGACAGGCGATGGTAGAAATAAAATCATATACCTGCTCTTTCGTTTCTAAAGTACTATTGAAATAAACTTGGTAAAATGAATTATCGTTCATGATAAATCTCCTCTATTTTACTTTGAAGCCTTTTTTGGTCATCCATTGTAAACATGGCACTTACTAATAAAGAGTGAACAAATATTGGGTCTCCAATATGAACCGTGCTTAGAATCAGTTCAATATCAGCATATTTTTCTTTAAACATTTGCATATTTCGGGAAGCTACGACATCTACAATTTCTAATTCAGGAAATTTTTTAGCTACTTTTGCTTTTAAGAGTTCTGAAGTTCCAATTCCTGTTGTGCACATGATAAGCGTTTTGATAGGGCGCTGATGCTGGCTTGTCTCAATAATTTTTGCGAAATATAGCGTGATAAAACCATTTTCATCATCATTTATTACCGGCAAATCAAGCTTCTCACTTACTAGCTCAGAAACTTTTGTTACCCCTGCGAATATTTCTTCATAGGTTATTTTAATTTGACTTAACAAATTGTTTTTAATTCTAATTTTATGTTCTAATCTATTCAGCATTGGTTTAATATGGTTAGCCAAATCTATAAAAATCGATTGGCTATCTATATTTATACCTAATTTGGTGCCCATTTCATCAATATACAATTTAGTCACTTTAATAACTTCTGAGGAAAAAGTTGACGTGGAACCAACAACCCCTTGCATTCTCGATGACACCAAGTATTGATAAAGAAAATAAATTTCAATTTCCGGCAATGTATTATTCAAATATTGTTCAATATGATGGACCGTAGTCTTCGCAACCTGATATAAAATATTATTTTCTCTCATATTCTCTATTTCTTCAGGGGATACCGCATCTGGAAACAATAGATATGGATTTTTCCTTGAACGACTTAACAAGATATAAAGATGCGAAAAAATATTTACGTTATATGGATAAGGGATTGTTATATTTAAATCTTTTTCAATGCTCCTTATTTGGTCTAAAATAAATAAAACGTCATATTTATTAAAATTAAGTTCCGGGTTATTTTTTAAATCATCAATATCAATAATATTAAATATTTCAATAATGTCCTTAATTGCCTTTCTAATGTTAATTTCTTCTCCTAATATAGCCAGCTTTCTATTTTTTCGTTCTAACACCAAGCTGTACTTTTTAAGCTCTTCACTCATTATTTGTTCATCATTCGATACAACGGAGTCTCCCACATAATAGTTGCTATACAAGTGATAGATATTTATAGGTTTCGGAGAAGACAATAACAATTCTTCCATAATTCGTTTACGCCTCTCACGAGGAGAAAAAGCGTCTGCTTTGTATTGTTTATTTCTTTTTTGATAATTAATAAATTTTTCGTAATCCAATTTGTAGCCTCTCCCTTTCTCAGAGAGAATTAAAGAACCGCTTTCATATTCATCATTAATTTTTTTTATTAAACGATAAACTGTTTTTTGAGAAGCGTTTAATATTTTAGCTATATCATCTGATGTAACGTAATCTTGATTTTTGGAAAGAAACAGTAACAGTTTTTGTTCACGATTATTTTTTGAACTCACAGCACCCCTCCTTGTCATATTTATATTAACTTAATTTGCAGAAAACGCTTTACTGATAATTGACCGTTGCAACGGTCAATTATCTGACATCCTTTAGAGTTAAGGTAAATGAAATCAGCATTAAATAGAGGCAAGGAAGGATTTCCTTGTCTCTATTATCGCTATTTTAACCAATATTATAAGAATCCATAAAATGGGTTTTATTGTAAAGGGAAATACAATAATTAAAAAATATAGGATAATTAACAATAATTTAGTTTTATTTTAGAGGGAAAGGTTATCATATTCTATTTTGAATGATATAGAAATAAACTGTGCATAGAATAAAAGGAAGGATTTCCACATTGCTCACATCATATAGGAGATTATCATAATTTTCATTAACCGGCATATCTCTTTTTATGTACTCTCTCTAAGTACCCGCCAGAAATAAAAAAAGACATTCCTTAGGAAATTTCCTTCCTAGGAATGTTCTTATGTCCAATTACTATCATATTCTTTCCTTTTGAATAGTATACCTGAAAATTTATCATCAAAAACCATGGATAGAAGCAAACGCCTCCTTCCACTCCTCATCAATCTTTCCATTCGTACAAGTGAAATTCGGAAATTCAAAGCGAACATCCCTTCCATCCAATTGGTAAACACTCCCCCCTGCTTCCTCAACAATCAATCTGCCTGCAGCAATATCCCAAATATTCACACCCCATTCCCAAAATGCATCCAAACGTCCAGAAGCAACATAAGCACAATGCAAGGCAGCTGAACCGAAAGTACGGACATTTCGAGTCAACGGAGCAATTTTCACATATCCCTCTAAAACATGATTACGGTCACTTTCATATTTAGCTGGAACTCCAGTTGACACAAGGCTTTCCGCTAAAGAACCCTGCTCGCTTACATGAATTGCTTCTCCATTTAATGTTGCTCCTTTTCCACGTTCAGCAATAAATAATTCATTTGCAACAGGATCATAAATGATGCCAAAAGCAGCTTCCCCTTTACAATATAAAGCTACTGAAATCGTATATCCCGGCAATCCATGTACATAATTCGTCGTTCCATCAATTGGATCAATTACCCATAGATTAGGATGCGTTTCTAACATTTCTAGCATTTTATCATGACCTATCTCTTCCACTGTTTCTTCTCCAAAAACAGCATGCTCTGGGAAATCCCTCTTTATTTCCTCGGTTATATATTTTTCTGTTTTCTTATCCATTTCTGTAACTAAATCCATATCGCTGCCCTTTGTTTCAACAGTGAATCTAGAATTCACCTTATCTACCAGTCTTCTCCCTGCTATTATGACGATTTCACATACCTCTTCAAACATGGCATCACCTTCTCTTCAGAATTTGAATTGTATCAATAATCTACTTTTATCACTTTAAAGCAACAGAATGACTTATATCTTCAATAATGCTTTGAATAGCGTGATGCTCATGATGAACGGTTTCCCGAAAGTTCTGCTGCTTCAATAAATCAATGGCATTTTCAACCACATAAGCTGTATCAGCTGTTTGTAACATGGTCAAATCATTTTCATGATCCCCGACACAAGTGGTATGTAAGTCGGTTCGTTCTATATATTTGAGAAGTTCTTTCACAGCGTTTCCCTTGGAAGCATCCTTTGGTAAAATTTCTAAATAAATTTTATCTGAATAGACCATATCACAAGAAACATCACTGGATTGCACTAGCTGTTCACATTTTTTTAAATTAGCAGGATCATTTGAAATAACAAGAACTTTTGTCACATAGCTTGTATCAAAATCAGCACCTATTTCCTTAACCTTCACTTTATCTTTTTTCTCATTCTCTTTAACCAATTCATTGTAATCTAGTGTATAGGCCCTTTTATTTTGATAATAATTTATTCCAATTGAATGACCTTCATTCAATGTTTGTAATTGGTTAAATAATGGTGTGAATTGAGTAATCTTTTGTTCAAATATACGCTGTTTTTTCTGATTATCATAAATAACAGCCCCATTATACAAAATAACAGGAAGTGCAATTCCTAATTCTTGCATATAAGGATAAACAGATTCTTCAATCCTTCCGGTAGCAATGGTAAACAATCCGCCGTTCTTTATAAATTGCTTGATAGATGATTTATTCTCCATACTTATTTTCTGCTTTCCATCAAGTAAGGTGCCGTCTAAATCAGAGATTAATAGATGATTATTCATTCCATCGCGTCCCTTCGCAATTCTTTTTTACTATATAAATTAAAATTAATAGCTACCGCTACAGAAAAACACTACGCTTTCCGTGGGCTTGAGCTCAGCCTCCTCGAAAAAAAGAAGTTCGCTTTTTTTCTGCGGGGTCTTCCCTCCGCGCTTTCCCACAGGAGTCTCCGTGTTTTTCTTCCGCTAGTTACTGTTTTCAATCATCATTTTGTCATTTTTATAAGAAAACAAAAGTGTAATTTCTTACTTCAATTTATATAGACTATTTTATTTTTATCTTCATCAAACAGATTAAATAGGTTATCTTATATTCTTGAACGATAACATCCTAATTTTAGAAAAAACCGCATCCGCTAAAGAATGAGCGTATGCGGGTTTCTTCATACTCCACACAATTAAAGTGACACCGTATATCTTTTCTTGTTAACAAAATACACCATTTCCTGAAAGCCAATTTGTTTTAAAGTTTCCTGTACTTCTAAGTAATCATCCCCTACTCTGGAAGGTACGTGAGAATCTGAACCAAAAGATATATCTACACCGTAATGGCATGCCCTTTCTAATATTTCATGGGAAGGATACCATCCGCCGCAATCCTTATTTTTACCGGATGTATTCACTTCAATAGCAACACCTTCATCTGCAATGACTTTTAATGTTTCTTCTATCACTGATGTTTTGACATCATGAAAATCTAATAAATATCCTTTCATCGCATCAATATGTCCCAAGACTTGAAACATACCGCTTTTGGCAGATTGCTGAATCGAATGGTAGTAGGTTTCTTTTTCCTCGAGACGTTCTCCCTCTGTTAAATAATCCCATCTGCCTTTTTGAAAAATACTTTTATCGTGAACATGATGGACAGAGCCAATGATATAATCAAATGGGTATTTTTGATAAATGCTTCTATACATATCTGCATATTCAGGAAAGTAATCACTCTCCATTCCAAGCAGCACATGAATTTTATTCTTATATTTTTCTTTCAGCGTCAACACTTCATTTACGTATTCATCCAGTTCGCTCTTCGCCATTGCAATTCCCGGATATAGCTGATCTTCCTTCGAATAAAAATAAGGAGAGTGATCTGAGATTCCAATATAATGTAAACCACGATCTATTGCAGCCTTAATGTAATCCTCTATTTTTCCTTCTGCATGCCCGCACCTATCATGGTGCGTATGTAAATCAAAAATTATATTTGTCACTTCGCATCTTCCCCCTTACTCTCTAAATTGGATAACTTCTTTAAAATCAGAAATTAAATTTGATCGGCTTTCCACTGCTTCTTCCTCATCAACAGGTATAATCAATAATTCATCCAACGATACGGACTGTGGCGGATTTACTGCATTCACATTGGTCAGCATATGATAATTTCCTATTCTTTGTCCTATTTCCTGTGCTTCCTTTGTTAATGACCAATCGATAAACTCCTGTGCAGCCTCTTGGTTTTGGGCATCTGTCGTCATAGCGATGGCTTCGACTTCATACGTTGTCGGTTCTGTCGGGTAGATAATATTCAACTCATTAAATCCCTCATTCTTCAGGCGCATGGCATCGTGAGCAAACATAATCGTTGCAGCACTTTCCTTATAACCTATAAACCTTCCAGTTGAATCTTCTGCCAAAGTGTAATCAGTTACATTTTGATTGATATTTTGCAGCACACTTCTTGTTCGCAAATCTCCATATAATTCATCAAAGAGAGCAATCGTAAGGTACCCTGCTTCTGTTGATTCTGGATTTGGCAATGTCAGCCAGTTCTTATATTCTACCCGTTGCAGATCACTCCACCGCTGCGGGTTACTTACCCCTTGTTCCACATGCCATTGACGATTGGTTACAATGGCCAAGACCCCTACACTAATTCCAGTCCAATACCCTTCTTCATCCTTATATATTTCGTCAATTTCTTCTCTATAGTCCGAAATATATGGTTCCAAGAGTCCTTGCTGTTTCGCCTCTTCCATTAAAAAAGACGATCCCCCATACCAAATATCAAATTCCTCTTCTCCATTCTCCAATGATTGAAGAATTTCAAGATTACTTTTTCTTTGAAAAGAAATATGGATACCCGTATCCCGTTCAAACTGCTCTGCAATTCGGATCATATAAGCTGTATCCATTCCAGTATAAACCTGTAATACTTCTTTTTGCCCAGCCTTGCTGCAACCAGAAAGAAGGAGAAGGACTACGAACAATAGCATTGTTATTTTTCGCATAGCATCTCTCCCCTCCTTCTATTTAACCTTATGCCGGTACAACATGCAACGAACGTTGTGAAAATGTCAGGTTCACACTATCGCCGTCATAATAAACTTCTTTCCCGCCTGGATCAGCAACAACCGCATGCAATTGAATACCATTAAAATCTAACTCGTACTCTTGTATCTGTCCCATAAATACACTTTTTAGAACTTTCGCAGGCTCTGTTCCCTCCTTACTAAGATTGATTGCTTCTGGCCGAACAACCACAGAAACAGATTGCCCTTCATGAAATGTATCTGCATCCTGCTGTAAAACTTCGATGGTAGTTTGTTTCGTTTTTACAAAGAGACGATCTGATTCTTTCTTATCTACAACGCCTTCTAAGAAGTTTGCTGTCCCAATAAAATCGGAAACAAATTTTGTTTTTGGTTTTTGATATACTTCCATTGGCGGTCCTACTTGTTCAATATGCCCCTCATTCATAACAACAATACGGTCACTCAAACTCATCGCTTCACTTTGATCATGTGTGACATAAATTGCTGTAATGCCAAGTTTTTTCTGGATACGGCGAATTTCATCACGCATCGTAATTCGTAGTTTCGCATCTAAATTGGATAACGGTTCATCGAAAAGTAGCACTCCAGGCTCCATTACCAATGCCCGGGCAAGCGCAACACGCTGCTGCTGACCGCCAGATAATTGGTTTGGCATCCTGTTTTTATTCACATGTAAGTTCATAATATCCATGACTGGTGTCACCCGTTTTTCAATTTCACTTCTACTTAACTTTTTTAGTTTTAATCCATAGCAGATGTTGTCATACACGGACATATGTGGAAACAATGCATAGGATTGGAACACCATTGTGCAGTCTCTTTTATTTGCAGGGATATTTTGAACATTATCCTCTCCAAACATAATTACACCATTCGATAGTTCTTCAAATCCGGCAATCATACGCAGTGTAGTTGTCTTTCCGCATCCGGAAGGACCTAGTAGTGTTGCAAATTCTCCTTTTTCAATATGCAAACTGACATCGTTAACTGCTGTCATTGTCTTTCCTTCATCATCGGTAAATTGTTTCGTTACATTTTCCAGCTTTACGGATTTTGCTGACATATGTTATCCCTCCACGTATTTAAGTCGTCACAGAATCTTTTGAAGCAATCTCTGCACCTGTTTGTTGATCTTTTCTTAGCTTCCACTTACCAGTAAATAAAGAAGTTAATCCATTTAAAATTAACATCGCAACGATCATTAAGATAATCAATAATGTACAATACGCACTTGCAACGCCAATTCTTCCTGACTCTACTTGCGCTAAGATAGAAGCAGTAATCAGGTTATATTTTGCAGAAACCAGGAAGATTACAGCGCTCATCGCTGTCATACTTTTTACGAAAGTGTATACGATTGAACTGAAAAATGCCGGTCGAATCAAAGGCAGTACGATTGAAAAGAAGGTCTTCGAACCGCTCGCTCCCAAATTTGTTGCTGCTTCTTCTATCGAAGGATCTATCTGCTGAAGGGAAGTAATACCGGACCGAATCCCTACTGGCATCGCACGAACAATAAATGCAGCAATAATAATCAATGCAGTACCGGTAATGGCTAATGGCGCCTGGTTAAACGCCAAAATGTAGGAAATACCGATTACAGTCCCTGGAATGGCCATGGAAAGCATGCTGATTCCTTCCATTAATTTTTTCCCTGCAAATCTTTTACGAACAATCAAGAATGCAAGAATCATTGCAAATAATCCTCCAATTGGCGTCGCAATAATGGATAGTCGTAACGTATCTGTCACTGCTTTTTGACCGATAGAAAACACATAATTATAATGATCTAATGTAAAGCTGTAATTGACGCCCCATAGCTGAATAAATGATCCGATTGGAACTAAGATATAGAATAAAATAACCGTTCCCGATAAACCGAAACAAATGGTAATCATCACCCGGCGAAACATACCTTGGGAAATCATTTTCCGAACTCCAGTCGGTTTCCCGGTAACGGTGACATAATTCTTCTTCCCAATCCAAAAATTCTGGAGTACGTATAAAATAACTGTTGCACTAAGTAAAACCATTGCAAGAGCTGCCCCAGCCTGCATATTATAGCTTCCGACTGCCTGCATATAAATCTCTCTTGCTACTGTATTATAGTCTCCCCCAATGGTCATTGGGTTCCCGAAATCAGCCATCGACTGAATAAATACAAGTAAAAAAGCATTTCCGATTCCCGGAACAGATAATGGTAACGTTACTTTCTTAAATGTCTGCCATTTCGTAGAACCAAGATTATCACTTGCTTCCTCCAGAGAAGGGCTAATCGATTGTAACAGCCCTGCCAGAACTAAGAAGGCTACCGGGAAATAGGTCAGGGTTTGAACAAGAATCAAACCATGTAATCCATAAATATTTGCTCCCTCTATTCCCAGCAATGTCTCAGAAATAAATCCTCCTCTTCCAAAAAGCAGAATCGCTGATAAAGCAATAACAAATGGAGGAGAAATAACTGGTAAAATGGCAATTCCATTAAATAATTTCTTAAATGGAACCTTGATATAAGCTAATGTATAAGCAAAGAAATAAGCAATCGCTGTTGATAAAATAGAAACAATGACTGCTAAAACCAATGAATTCGTTAAAGCACTGGTTAACTGTCCGCCAGCAAATACCCTTTTATACCCTTGCCAATCTATTTCACCATTTGATATAAAACTAGACAAAAAGATTTGGAAAAGCGGATAGACAATAAAAACAATGAGCGTCAGCATAACCAATACAACAAGTAATAACAACATTGGCTGTTTGACTAATCTGCGTATGTTCTCCTTCATAAAAAGCTTTCACTCCTTTTATGTTGAAAAGGGAGCTGACAGCCCCCTATTTTCAACGTTTTCTATCTCTAGTTATTTACTTCATTATCCCAACGGTCAAGAATTTCTTGACGACGCTCTCCAGCCTCTTTCGGGTCTGAATCTAACAGGTTAATCTCTTCTAAATCTGGAGCTCCTTCAGGCGGAGTTGCATCGGGATGCGTAAGGCTCTGGAAATTATCTGTTTCTTGACCAACTTCCTGTGCTCCCGGACCTGCAGCCCAATCGATAAATTCTTGCGCAAGCTCTTCATTTGGAGCTCCCTCAATAATACCTACCCCTCCAATTTCAAATCCTGTTCCATCATCCGGGAAGGAGAGAACAATATCGTCAAATCCTTCTTCTTGATATTTAACAATATCATGTGCAAATAGAATTCCTGCTCCTACTTCATTTAGTCCAACCATTCTGCCTGGCGCAGAGCCACTAGTCGTATATTGCTGAACTTGTGGGTGAAGTTCTTTTAAGTATTCAAATCCTTCCTCATCTCCGCCTTTCGCACGCAGAATGGAATATAATGCTGTATAGGCTGTACCTGATGAGCTTGGATGCGCCATTACTATTTGGTTTTGATAAGCAGGGTCTAACAGATCCTCCCAGCTTGTCGGTGCTTCCAGACCATTATCATCCAGGAAGTTCTGATTTGTTGCAAAACCAATTGCACCTACATAAACGCCTGTCCAATAGTGATCCGGATCTTTATACTCCTCTGGAATATCTGCTGCTACCGGCGAATCATACGCATGTAACAAGTCTTCCATTTTAGCAGCCTCAAATGTATCTGCCGGCCCGCCGTACCAAATATCTGCCTGCGGATTATCTTTTTCCGCACGTACCTTTGCCAAGATTTCTCCAGCTGACATACGAACCATATCGACATCAATTCCTGTATCCTGTTGGAACCTTTCAATTGCAGCAATCGCATGATCCTCTTGGAATCCAACATAAACTGTTAATGTTCCGCTTGGACTATCTCCGCCTTCTGCCCCATCTGAATCATTTGATCCGCACGCAGCTAGCAGAAAAACAGCTAATAATATAAATAATAAATTTATAGATTTCTTCAATGTTCCTACCTCCTTTTTTCTTATGTCTTAAGTTTATGTGTATGCGCTTCCACGTTCAACACCAAATGAATTCCTTTTGAAGCGGTATAGAATTGGTATGGAGAATTACATTTAAGATTCATATTTTATGGGAAATACTAACGCAGAGTAGTAAAGCTATAAACAAAAAGAAATCCGGCCTGCTTCTAAAATTTTTAATAGAAGTTTGAAGCAAGTCGGATTTCTTTTAATTATTCATGCTATTAACATTTTAATTATTCACTTCGTTATCCCAACGATCTAGGATCTCTTGACGACGTTCCCCAGCTTCTTTGGGATCTGAATCAATTAAATTAATCTCTTCTAAATCAGGTGTTCCTTCAGGCGGCGTTGCATCTGGATGCGTTAAACTCTGGAAGCTATTCGCTTCATGCCCGACTTCTTGAGCACTTGTTCCTGCTGCCCAATCCACAAATTCCTGTGCCAGTTCTTCGTTTGGAGCTCCTTCAATAATCGCAACCGCTCCTATTTCATATCCAGTCCCTTCTTCTGGAAAAGAAAGAACAATATCATCAAAACCTTCCTGTTGAAACTTTATAATATCGTGAGCAAATAAGATCCCTGCACCAACTTCATTTAAACCAACCATTCTTCCTGGAGCTGATCCACTGGTTGTATATTGTTGAACCTGGGGGTGAAGTTCCTCTAAATATGCAAAACCTTCTTCGTCCCCACCTTTTGCACGAAGAGTAGAATACAGTGCTGTATAAGCAGTGCCTGAAGAACTTGGGTGCGCCATGACGATTTCATTGCTATATGCAGGGTCTAATAAATCATCCCAGCTTGTCGGTGCCTCTAAACCATTCTCATCTAAGAAATGTTGATTAGTTGCAAAACCAATAGCACCAACATATATCCCAGTCCAATCTCCCTCAGAATCTTTGTATTCTTCTGAGATATCTTCAGCAACCTCTGAATGGTATGAATGCAGTAAATCCTCTGTTTTTGCTGCTTCAAATGTATCTGCTGGACCTCCAAACCAAATGTCTGCTTGCGGATTATCTTTTTCCGCACGCACCTTTGCTAAAATTTCTCCTGCCGACAACCGAACCATATCAACATTAATTCCAGTTTCTTCTTGAAATTTATTCACTGCTGCCAATGCATGATCCTCATTGAAAGCCGAATAAACTGTTAATGTTCCGCTTGGACTATCCTCTTTATCTGCTCCGTCAGCTTGATTTGAATCATTTGACCCGCATGCAACAAGCAGAAAAAGAACCAATAGTGTAAATAATAATTGAATCCATTTCTTCAAAGTTATTCTCCTCCTTTTTTATATGACTTCAGTTTATTTGTATGCGCTTACACAAACAACACCAAATATTCTCCTTTTGATACGGTATAGAATTGGTATGGTAATATAAAACATGAATGTTTAATCGTTGACTAACTTCTTCTATTAAAGAATTAGTTGTATAAACTGACATACTACTCTTTCATCTATTAGCAGTTGTTCAACAAAATAAAAAAGCCGAATAAATTCAACTTCAAAAATAAGAATGCTGAACCATTCGACTTTACTCACATAGAACTATGATATGTTTTAATTATTCACTTCATCTTCCCAACGGTCAAGAATCTCCTGACGACGTTCTCCTGCCTCGATTGGATCTGAATCAATTAATTCAATTTCTTCCAAGTCAGCTGCTTCCTCCGGCTCTATCGCATCTGGATGAGTTAAATTATTAAATGCATTTGCTTCCTGACCCACTTCCTGCGCATTCGCACTTACAGCCCAATCAATAAATTCTTGTGCTAATTCTTCATTTGGAGTACCGTTAATAATCCCGACTCCGCCAACCTCATACCCTGTTCCTTCTTCCGGAAAACTTAAGACGATATTATCAAAGCCTTCTTTTTGGAACTTAATGATATTATGTGAGAATAGAATTCCAGCTCCTACTTCATTCATCCCTACCATTCTCCCTGGAGCTGAACCGCTCGTTGTATATTGCTGAACCTGATTATCCAGATCTTTCAAATAGTCAAAACCAGCATCATCACTGCCTTTAGCACGAAGAATAGAATAAAGCGCCGTGTACGCCGTACCTGAAGAGCCTGGGTGAGCAACGACTACCATATCTTTATATGCTGGATCTAATAAATCATCCCAGCTTGCAGGTGCCTCCAAGTTATGTTCATCTAAAAAGTCCTGGCTTGTCGCAAAACCAATAAGCCCTAAATAAATCCCTGTCCAATATCCTTCTTCATCCCGGTATTCTTCAGGGATTGCTTCTGCCTCTGGGGATTGATATGGCTGAAGTAAATCCTCTTCTTTCGCAGCAACAAATGTATCTGCTGGACCGCCGTACCAAATATCTGCCTGTGGATTTTGCTGCTCAGAGCGAATTTTAGCCAATATTTCTCCTGTAGACATACGAACCATATCAACATCAATTCCTGTATCCTCTGTAAATTGATTAATTGATGCAATGGCATGCTCTTCTTCAAGACCGACATAAACAGTCAATGTACCATCGTTTTCTGCTCCACCAGTTTCTTCTGTATCATCAGAACCGCATGCAGCAAGAATCAATCCTAAAAATAAAAATAGCGGTATTATCTTTTTTGTAGTTTTCATACGATGAATTCCTTTCTTTCATTTTCTTTACTTTAATTCACAACTCCAAGCTTCTTCAGTCCGTTAAAAATTCCATTCTCCTCAACGGTTGTTGTTTGAAAATCTGCATATGGAACAAGCATCGAGTCCGCATTTCCCATTGCCACGCCTGCTCCAGCAAATTGCAGCATTTCCTTATCATTCATTCCATCACCAAAAGCAATCACTTCAGAAGGTGATAGATTCAAATGTGCTATCATTTTTTTTACTGCTTCTCCTTTATTCACGGAAGTACGAATTAGATCATAGGACTCTGTAGAATGTTTGATATTAACTTTAGACAGCTGATAACCTTCTATTAAACTAAAATCTCCTTTGCTGTCAAACACATTGATTGCCGTCGCAGCTACAATCTGATCAGCAACATCTTCTGTAAACAGTTTAAATTCCTTCATTTGCGAAACTTTACTAAAATAAATAACGTGTGCATCCTTTAGAGAAGTAAAATAATTATTTTCTGTGGTATAAAGCGCAAGTTCACTTTCTCCTTGGTAGGAGATAGAAATCATTTTCTCGACATCCTCTTTACGCATCGCAGCTTTAAAAATCATTTCATTCTCGTGCATTGCATAGGATTCATTATAAGTAATCGATGAGGTGATTCCAAAGTCATTTGTCAAATTAACAATATCCATTAAAGGTCTGCCAGTACATAGAAATACTTCTATACCTGCTGCTTTTGCTTGCCGAATGGCTTCCTTGGTTGAAGCATCGTAAGTGTGGTCTGGCTTTATAATCGTTCCATCAATATCTAAAAAAATTGCACGGTAGCTCATTTTGGCCTCCTTTTTTAGTTCCTTCCTCTAAAAGATAGATGAATTCTTATGCTCTTTTCTAATTATTACTATACTTTAAGACTATAATCATTTCATGGAACGCTCCACACCAAATTATTTCCGTTTAAAATGGTAGAACTTTAGCTTATGAATATTGCATCAAACATTCAGATAAAATTTCTAATAAGATATAAAGCAATGTCTTTGAGTGATTAACTTACATTTTCTTTATATGACTATTGATCATAAATTTCATTCTCCCATTTTTGAATAATCTCATCACGTGATTCTGCCGCATCGCTTAAATCAAAATCTATTAAATGATAATCTGAAAGTTCTATAGCTTGTTCCGCATCCGCAGCTTCTGGATGGGTTACATTATTATAGTTTCCAAAATCTTGTGCTGCTTCTTGCCCTGCTGGTCCTAATACCCAGTCAATAAATGCCTCAGCCAATTCAGGGTTAGGAGCATCTGCAATCTTAGCTACTGCAAATAATTCATATCCTGCTCCATCAACCACAGTAGGCTCTAAATTATCAAATCCTTCTTCCATACTTTTAACAGAATTATAGTAGAATAAGATCCCTGCTCCCGCTTCTTCCATTCCCACCATCCTCGCCGGAGCGACCCCGCTAGTTGTATATTGTTGTACTTGTCCATCCAATGCTTCCAAATAATCATAAGCCTCTTCTTCATTATCAAAGTACTGCAATATATTATAAAGTATTGTATAAGCCGTACCGGATGAAGCTGGATGAGGCATAACGATTTCCCCTTCATACGCTGGATCAAGTAAATCTTCCCAAGTTGTAGGTGCTTCTAGTCCATTGGCATCTAAGAAATTTTGATTCACTACAAAACCTAAAGGATTAACTAACATTCCAGTCCAATATCCTTCATCGTCCTTGTATTCATCTGAGATATATTCCGCTGTAGGCGATACATATGGTTCAAGCAATTCCTCTTCCTTAGCTACTTCAAATGTTTCTGCCGGTCCGCCAAACCAGACATCTGCCTGCGTGTTCGCACTTTCCGCACGAACTCTTGATAGAATTTCCCCAGCAGATAACCGAACCATATCAACTTCAATTCCTGTTTCTTCTGTAAAAAGGTTCATTGTTTCGATAGCACGCTCTTCATCCGAACCAGCATAAACCGTTATTTTACCTTCTAACTTATCATCTGGCTCATCACTAGAATCGTCACTTCCACAAGCGGCTAGTATACTTACGATTAATAATAGAGATAACCTCCAAATACTTTTTCTCATTACGTCCCCCCTCCCTATATATTCTTTAACTATTGTTTTAATATGTATTCTTTGTTTAGAATAGCAGTCTATTAAATGGTTTATTGCTACAGGATTATGCTAAAAGCCAAAGCTTCAGTTACCTCATACCTTTACTTCCAATAACCTATCCACTCTTCCGCTCTAGCCATTGAATTAACTCCCTTGTTTTCATTACTTCCTTATATTATGTATATAACTCTATATGTACACGCTTACAATATCAATAGTAATTAATTTCCTTTTTAAATGGCAGTAAATTGGTATTGAATATTTACTATAGACTATGTAATTTAAAATAGATGCCTTAAGGTATACAAAACAAAAAATCCTCTTTTATTATGCAGGTTAGAAATTTTCATCATTTTTCTCTGCTTAATAGAAGAGGACATATTAAATTCAGTTATTACTGCACCAGCCACCCAATCAAAATCCCAATCAACTGCAAATCCGTATCTCCAAATGTCGTTCGCGTATAACCTAAATCCCGCAAATAACTTAACAACGGAATCGGCAAAATAGTAATAACCATCCCATGCACGATACTCATACAAACCAGCGCCTTGATTCCTCGTAACTTATATGCAATAACTCCCGCAGCGCCGCCGGAGAAGAAATGCGGAATGACGCCTGGAATAATAATCGTATACTGCACTGCGGCCATGCCAAACATTACACCAAGTCCGCCCAAAAAGCTGAGGATAAATCCAACCATTGCAGCTAATGGAGCGTAATTAAATAATACCGGCGCATCTAACGCTGGAACGGAGCCCTTGATCCATCTGCTTGAGACTCCTTCAAACGCCGGCAGAATTTCCGCAATCATCATCCGTACACCGGTCAGAATACAGTACATTCCAGCTGTAAACCACAAAGATTGCACAATCACAAAAATGATAAAATTTTGATCATTAAACAAGTATTGAATCGCATCTCTTTGCGCAAAAATAGCCGCAATAAAAAAGAGCAGAAATGAAAATATACTAATGATCAGCACATGATCATACATAAAAGGCTCCAGTTTTCGGATGAATTTCGGAAAATCTGCTTTTTCTTCTTTTCTTTTAAATAGACTGGTGCTTAACATACCTGTCATATAGTAGCCAACACTATTAAAATGACCAATCGCAATCGAGTCATCCCCTGTCACACGTTTGACAAACGGCTGAACCAGCGCAGGCATGCAGGACATCATCAGCGCTAACACGAAGCCGCCGAAAATATACAGCCACCAGCCATATTGCGAAGCATGTAAAACAGCAACAATCACTGCGGACATAAAAAGGACCTGATGTCCTGACAAAAAGACATACTTCAATCTTGTAAAGCGTGCTATTAATAGGTGCCCGACCATTCCAATCGAGATGGTTATCGCAATTTCTCTTCCGTAATTAATCTGTACTAATGCCGTTATCGCTTCATTATGCGGAATCATGCCAATCATATTAAAGCTGTCTTGAATCATCACTGCTAAATTGGAAAGGGACACATTGGCAGCAGATGCTCCTATCTGTAACAATGTCACCCCTACCATTACTTTCACGGTTCCGCTGAGAACCCGAAAAAAACCTGCTCTGGCAAGTAATAGCCCAATACATGTTATCGCTCCTAATAAAATCGCAGGCTCCCCGATAAACCCCCTTGTAAAACTTTCAAAAATATTCATACACGTTCACGCCACCGCTTCACAGTATTTGCATTTTCCAAGCTTTCTTTTACTAAGGCTCTATCTGCAATAAAGGAAAGTCCAAGAATTTCTGTTTCTTTTACCTGCAAATGCTGTACCACCTGCTTTGCCCCGATAATCAAATCTGCTTTCATGAAGGAGGCGGCACTTACATCCGATTGTTCCACAATGACGTCATCTAATTCCCATTCTTGAAAATGCTGTTTTACTTGAAGCTTTAAAACAAGGCTTGTCCCTAAACCGCCTGAACAAACAACTAGCACTTTTTTCATTTGCTACCCTCCTCATACTCCAACATCCATTTCCATACCACGTCGATATTTCTTTCATGGCGCAGCTTGTCTAATAACTCCTTCGAATTAACAACCTCCAGCATCATCTCCACTGCAGTGACATGCTGGATTTTATCTTTGGCAGCAAGCAAAATAATCCACCATACTTTTTCCTCTGTTCCGCCGAAAGAAATCGGTTCCTCCAACGTCATAAAAGCAAAACCCGTTTTCTTAATCGCTGTACTGCTCAAATGAGGAAAAGCAACGCCTGGCGCCACGATAAAATGATGCTCCTGTTCATTGATGATTTGAGCCACTTCCGTTTCATATGTATGCTCCACGACATCTTGTTTTACTAAAGATTGATTCAATATAGATAATACTTCTCTCCAATCAGAGACTTTTTCTCTTAAATGGATACACGAAGGCGCCGTTAATGAAGTAACCTCCGAACTCATTGCCCCTTGATTCCCGCTGAAATACCGGTATAAATCATTGAACAATTCTCCCTCATTCAACACCACCGTGTGCTTTTTAACAGACTGATAGATAGTCATTACTGTCTCGACAATCGGCAATTCGGTGTTTGCCTGATAGGTTCCTCTTCCAATAATCCGCTCCAGATTTTGCTGATCAGCTATCGACAATAACGGATTTACTTTCACATGATTGACTTGCAGCTGCTGGGTAAATGGAACTGTTGTAACAATCAAATCAGCATCTTTATCTGTCAGCCCATACGCCTCTTTTACGGAAAATTGCCCTGTTATAAATACTTGCGGGAACAATCTTCTTACTGTCCGTTCAAGCAGTCTGGATGTTCCGAGGCCAGAGCTGCAGACAATCGCAATTCGTTTACTCGGCAGAAACGGTTCCTGCTCTAATCCGGCACATAAGTGTACTACAATAAAACCAATCTCATGTCTATGAAGTGTCGTTAAACCCCAATGCGGATTTTTTTCAATAAACGCTTTTACTTGTTCAATATATTTACGATACTCTTTTTCCAGATTATCGAAATAAGGATTATCAATGTGAATATGATACTTCATGCGATACATTGCTGATTGCAAATGCGTCGACAGGCCAATAATAATATTCTCCCGATTGCTTAAACGAAAGCGGTTCGCCTGCTCGAAGGTCTCTACAATCTCCCGCGATAGTGACTGGCACTTCAGCCAATAATCTCCTTCCCCGCTTAAACGCCTTGCCCCCAGC
The DNA here is from genome assembly GCF_053839645.1 of Oceanobacillus sp. M60. NCBI lineage: Bacteria > Bacillati > Bacillota > Bacilli > Caryophanales > Bacillaceae > Oceanobacillus > Oceanobacillus sp. M60. The sequence goes on from NZ_JBSSNH010000001.1 coordinate 512,481, forward strand.
AGATGCATGGATATGTAAGCTAATTCATTGGAGAGCTGAAGAGATGCATCTTCCAAGCCCATTAATCGCCTAAACTGTTCTCGTACTGCAGTAAACTTTTCATCCTCAAAGATTTTTAATTCATCATCTTTATCAAAGTCTGCAATAAATTGCCCTGACTGGATTCTTTTCCATTGAACAGCGCAATTCAGAAACAGCTCGTATTTACTCGCATCGATAAAAGCAATCCCGCTTAGCTCCTCTACCTGCTCAATCCAAGATACTACCCCATGAACATCCACATCTGAAATCATATCTTCTAAATCCGTTTCATTCATGGAAGCGGAGATTCGCCTTGTTACATACAGCTCCAGTATCTCTTCCTCTGTCCACTGTTCTTTCAAAAAATCTAAAAATAACATGCGTTTATTGTTCTCTTCCCCAACCAGCGAAATTTGTTTATTCTCTCTGGACAGCATTAAATGATAATCTTCCATTTCCGTCTTTAACTGATTATAATCATTCTGGAGCGTATTCATACTAATCTGGTAATCCTCACATAATTCTTCCACATGGATAGATGAATTTAGTAATAGAAGCTTTTGCATATCTTGCCGGCGCTGCACTGCACTTAAATAATCCTTCTGCTTGTACATTGCCTCCTGAAGCACCTGCTTCTGCTTCTCTCCTAAAATCAGCCGTGCCCCATACTTGCGATGTCTCTCCAGGCTAAACCCTGCGCCAATGTCCATCAGCCACGTCTCGATTTCAAGTAAATCCTGCCGAATCGTCCGCGGCGAAAGCTGATAGGCTTTATTCAAGTCAGCTAAGGAAACAAACGCTTCTTCTTCAATTAACCGTTCTAAAATTTTCTTTTGTCTGGATGAAAGCATGTTATCCCCTCCACATCACCGAAACCTCTCCAGCTCCTATGTACATTTGATTTAAAATTCCGAAAAAAATAAAGAGATAATCTCGGAAATAAAATGAAACCCCTATCATTATTTTTGATAGTATATCATTTTTCGACAAGGAAATCTATATGATAACTTTTAAGTCAGAATGGTTTATACCTGGTGTGAAAGTGCCTGGGAAATAGGATTTCTATCATTAAAATCCCTCCTGAATAAGCTATTAAGTTGAATAGTTTATGCTGCTATCCCATGCTGTTCGCTAGAAACATGGCTTTTGTAAACATTATTTTCTTAAACAAAGGAGCTGTCTTCCCATACAAACCATTCAGTTAGCGACAGCTCCTTAAAAAACGTCCATTGATTTATTCACCGCTTCTTTATCTATAACCTGTCCTTATGTGCGATTCCAATCAAAACCATTCTCAAGTATAAGTGCTAAAATAATACCTACTAATAACCCGCTGCTTAACAACGGACGAAGAAAGTCAGGCAAGGTATCGAAATATGAAGCAGGGAAGGTCATAATAATGATACCGACAAATAAGGGAACAGCCGACCGATAAATATTGAGCGTATTAAATTCAACCTGACGAAAGAAACTTAATGATGAATTGAACAGCTGTAAATAAGAAACAAATAATACTGCACTGCCTATACTCAACGGCAGCATAGAAAAAAAGTGCCCGATTGGCGGAATAATGCCCATTAAGAAGAACATGAAACTGCCGAGAATAAAAGGTAACCGCCTAATGATCCCTGTCTGATTCAAAAAACCAATGGATGAGACATACGGCGCATACGGGACAAGTCCAAGCACCCCAGACAGCCCGGTAAAAATCCCTGTTATCGTAAATGAGGAACGGTATTGGGAATCGCTTGTCTCTGCACGATAGATACTATCCGTCCCTTTTAACGCTCCAAACGTATTCGCTGTATTCAGCAGACCAGCTAACACTGTCGTTATAACAATACCCGTATCCCACGTTGGTTTACCCAGCGGGAATAATGCCATACTCGATGAGGCAGTTTGGCTAATCGCTCCCTGTTGCTCAAAAGTGAGATTAAATGCAATCCAACCAATAACTATTCCGATTAATAACCCGTAGCGTCTAATGCTTGCTGGAGCTTTAATACTAATAATAGCCACAATGATTGCAATCATAAAAGACAATAGGGAAATAGATAAATTAATTTGAGCATTTTCCGCCTCGTTTCCAAAAGGTATACCCAGCATACCTTTTAAAAATATCCCGATTAATTGGCATCCAAATAAAAACATAAATACTCCCATAACAGCCGGGTTAAATAATTTGGCAATATAAGGTCCTGCTCCGCTTACACCAATAATCACTGTGAGGATTCCAGAAATAATAATGCCTGCTGTCAAACTTCCTCCAAGCACATCTAAAGGCATTCCTTGTGCCGCAGCAGTAGAAGTCAGCGTTAAGATAACGCCCCACCAAAGCCCCGATTGCCCTTCCATTATTGCCCGTTTATGTCCGACCAAAGCCTGTACCATACACGCTATTCCAGTCACAATAAACGATAATTGAAGTAAGCTGGCAATTCTTTCTTGGGAAAGCTCAAAAGCCGCACCAACTGTGATTGGAATTACAACAATATTTGTAAAAATAAAAAAGAGCCATTGAAGACCCGAAAACCAATTGCTTGATTTGAATAACTCCTTCATCTTTAGTCCTGCCTTTCCTGCATTAAATAAAACAATTCTTATCCATATCCTTTTTACCGATAGTTTGGTTATACTCTTAACCCTATCAGAAATGGGTTCTTTTTTCATTAGGCTATCATCATTTATTACCTATCTTCACCAGTTACTTGGCAGATAGATATAAGTTATTTCGTTTTTCTCTGAACAAGAGATTTGTCAGTCACTCATCCTCCAGTAAGATAACCCATGTTAAAATGTAAAAAAATGAAGGAGGTATTTCCTTGTATAAAGATATCAGCCACAACTCATATGGATTTCGTTTTCAAAGAGCTTATCAAGATAACGTAGCAGATTTGCATGCGATTGGCTTCGAACATCATCAAAACCCCGCTAATTACAGCTGGCATGGGCTGGAAAGAGGCGAAAAGGATATTATTATCTTTCAATATACGCTGCATGGGAACGGTGCAATATCCATCGGGGATACCACGCATGAATTAACAAAAGGAGATGCTTTCTTTATTGATGTTCCGAGCGATCATCGGTATTATCTCCCTGCTGATGCAGAGGAATGGGAATTTATTTTCTTTACCATTACTGGTACAGAGGCAGCGAAGTTATATCAGCAAATAACGAAAAAGCATGGTCATTTATTCCAATTGTCCATTCATTCAAGCCCCGTTAATTATATTTTTAATACCTTAAAGAGAATAGAAACGGCAGGGATTTCTCATGGCTACAAGGCTTCCTCCTGCGCCTATTCTTTTCTGATGGAATTTCTCGGATACTTAGAATATAACCAGCAGCAATCTAAAGCAATCCCTCCTTCTATCTCAAAGGCAATCGAATTTATAGAGAATCATTATAGTGAAGATATTACATTAGATGAAATCGTCAGCGTATCCGGCTTATCCAAATATTATTTCACACGCCAATTTGTAAAGTCTATAAATGAGACGCCAATCCGTTACCTGACAAAAATCAGAATGAAAAAGGCGCTTCACTTATTAATTACTGAAAAGAAAAGTATCGAGGATATTGCAAAAGAAGTCGGGTATACATCCAGTAATTATTTTAGTAAAGTTTTTAAGCAAACCATTGGAGAAACCCCAAGTAATTACCGACAAAACACAGATATCATGCCAGTTAACCAATTATTTACCGATTAAAAGAGAGCAATATATTACTTATTTTCAATTTATTTTACGATTGAAAACGCTTTACGCATCTATTAATATGTAGATAAGCAATAGCAATTTAATCGTACTCAAAAAGAGACCTTGTTTCTTTTTTTACTCTTTTTCAGTAAAACAATTTACTAAAAAGAAGCAAATATGGATTCATCAGAAAGACATTCTCATATTACATTTTGATTCTACTTTAGGAGGAAATAGCTTATGTCCAAAATTACATTTTTAGGTGCGGGAAGTACGGTTTTCGCAAAGAACGTATTAGGTGACTGCATGACAGTCGATGCGTTGCAGGATTTTGAATTTGCTTTATTTGATATAAACGAAGATCGGCTTCAAGATTCTGAAATGATGTTAAATAACCTGAAGAAAAGCTTGAATGCTACAGTTACGGTAAAAGCGTATCAGGATCGTAAAGAAGCATTACGCGGCGCAAAATATGTCATTAATGCGATTCAGGTAGGCGGTTATGATCCTGCTACCATCACAGATTTCGAAATCCCGAAGAAATATGGATTGCGTCAGACCATTGCAGACACCTTAGGGATCGGAGGAATCTTCCGTAACTTAAGAACCATCCCTGTCATGCAGGAATTTGCACGTGATATCAAAGAAGTTTGCCCGGATGCCTGGTTCCTTAATTATACGAATCCGATGGCTGTTCTAACGAATATCATGCTGAAGGAAGGCATTAAAACAGTCGGACTTTGTCACAGCGTACAGGTTTGTGCAAGAGATCTGCTGGAGTCTTTAGAAATGCCGACAGATGACGTGCAGTGGAAAATCGCCGGTATCAATCATATGGCCTGGCTGTTAGAAATCACGCGGCACGGTGAAGACCTCTACCCTGAAATTAAAAAACGTGCGAAAGAGAAGCAAAAAGAAAAGCATGATGATATGATTCGTTTCGAATTAATGGATAAATTCGGCTATTATATTACAGAATCTTCTGAACATAATGCCGAATATCACCCATACTTTATTAAAAGTCAATATCCTGAATTAATCGAACGATTCAATATTCCATTGGACGAGTATCCGCGCCGTTGTGTGAATCAGATTGAAGATTGGAAAAAAATGCGTGATGACTTAGTAAACGACCAAAACCTGACACATGAGCGCTCTCGCGAATATGGCTCTTATATTATTGAAGCGATGGAGACAGACAAGCCATTTAAAATTGGCGGAAATGTATTAAATACAGGACGTTTGATCAGCAACCTGCCAGAAAATGCAGTCGTGGAAGTGCCTTGCTTAGTAGATGCAAGCGGGATTGCACCAACGTATGTAGGTGATTTGCCGGAACAGCTCGCTGCATTAAACCGGACGAATATCAATACTCAATTATTAACCGTAGAAGCTGCGTTAACGAGAAAGAAAGAAAAAATCTATCAAGCTGCAATGCTGGATCCGCATACATCCGCGGAACTATCCATGGATGACATTACCTCATTATGTGATGATTTGATTGAAGCGCATGGAGATTGGCTTCCAGCGTATGAATAACTTAGATTCCCTCTCCTTGCTATGGTAAGGAGAGGGAATCCTAAAAGCTTTCTTGTAGTATACAGGCTGATTCACTTTGTTTTTCCAAGAACATCATAAACGCTTTTTCTATTTGTATTTCACCTTGTTGAAAGCGTTTAACTCACCTGATAGTATATTAGCATAGTAAAGTTTAGTAAAAAAAAGGTGGGGAACCTATGGCAACAATTAAAGATATCGCAAGTAAATCAAATGTCTCTATTACAACCGTATCAAGAGTTTTAAACCATGACACATCCTTATCTGTAACGGAAGAAACACGCCAACGGATTATCGAGGCAGCTAATCAATTAAATTATCAAACGGTTCGCGGCAGAAAAAAACAGCTTCAAAACTCTAGTCCGACTTATAAATTTGGGATACTGATGTGTCAGTCCCTTGAGGAAGAACTTAGTGATCCGTATTTCTTATCCATCAGACATGGTATTGAAAGTCAATGCAAGCATTTCAACATCGAAGTTAATGAAGTTTATCGGATGAGCGATTTCCATTTGCATCAGCTGAATGTTCATCTGGATGGTCTCATTATTGCTGGAAAAATCGATGAAAGCCTTGTAGATACAATCCATGAGCAAATCAAGCATCTGGTCTTTGTCGATCATTCTCCGGATGAAAATCGTTTCGATTCTATTGTAATTGATTTTGAGAAATCCACTTGGATTGCTTTGGAGCATCTATTCTCTCTAGGTTATACCAATATTGGATATATCGGCGGAATGCAAGGAAAACATATCAAAGCAAATGAAAAGCGGGAGATAGAGGATGAACGCTATGTATTTTTCACAAAGAAAATGAAGGAACTGGGTAACTATAATGATGCTCATGTATTTGTAGGAGAGTTTACGATGTCTGATGGCTACCGTTTAATGAAAGAAGCCATCCAAAAAGGAAATTTACCGGAAGCCTATTTTATTGCAAGTGACCCGATGGCAGTAGGTGCATTAAGAGCTTTACAGGAAGCAGCAATAAAAGTCCCTGAAGATGTCGCTATTGTCAGCTTTGATAATGTAGAAATGGCCCAATTTGCCAGCTGTCCGTTGTCAACCATTCATGTTCCAACAGATACGATGGGAAAAACAAGCGTAAAGCTGCTGCTTGACCGATTACAGGGCAGAGACATTCCATTAAAAGTGAATGTCCCTACCACATTTGTGCAGCGCGAAAGCTGCGGTGCACTAGCAAAAACACGGCATGTTCCAAACTAGCTTTCGATATATCAAGGAAACCTATTTTTCTATCAAGACGCATTTTTTCATAATTTGTTAGAAAACTTGGTTGTCACCAAGCCTTTAGGTGACAACCTTAGTTACACTTATGCAGTAAAAAAGTTTATACTTTCTTACCTGCTAAACAAGCAATAGACCTAGAATCGTTTTTGGCGGAACAGATCTAGGTCTATCCATAGCATACTAATAGCAAGCGTACGCTATTTCATCTATTATAGGAAATATTTCGTACTCCTTGCAACTGTACCGATTCAAATTACTGATAAAAGGAGTATCCTTATGCGATTATGCCTTAAAACATTATTGTTGTTGATGCTGACCGGCCTTATTATAGCAGGCTGTTCGAATGATGATGCTGAAAATAAAACCGATTCGGAGGAGAGTACACAACCGGGAAACCAAGTAACGTTAACCTTTTTCTCTACTGTATCCAATGAAGCAGAGCAAGAAGCGATGCAGAGCGTTGTCAACGATTTTGAAGCAGAATATCCGGACATCAATATTAATTTAAATATGCCGGGACAAGACTATGAAAGTCAGCTGCGAATTCGAATGGCAGCAAATGATTTGCCCGATTTATTCGATACGCATGGCTGGGCCCAGAACAGATATGGAGAATATACCATGGATTTGCGGGACATGGACTGGGTAGACGACATGGATCCCACACTGGAGCAAAACTTTGTAGATGAGGAAGGCAAGGTGTACGCCTACCCGCTCAATCAGGCAATGGATGGGTTAACTTATAATAAAGAGATTCTTGATGCGTACGATATTGAAGTACCAGAAACATTTGATGAATTTATGGAAGCTTTAGAAACAGTAAAAGAAAAAAGCAACGGAGAAATTGCGCCTCTTTGGTTCGAGGGCTCTAATGAAAATGCTTTTGGTCAGTACTATGATCAATTTGCCAGCCCATTGCTTATCACCCATCCTGACCATGATTACAGTGAAGAATTACTAGATGGCAGTTTTGATTGGGAACCTTATGACTACTTATCTGAAAAATTGTTAGAAATGCATGAAAAAGAATTATTAAATATAGACGTGCTCACTGCAAGACCATACGAAAAAAATCAATTACTTGCTCAAGGCAAAATTGCTTTTGTTATGCAAACTGTACCTATCCATGTGATTCAAGAGTTAAACCCGGATATCGAACTGGGCATCATGCCTGTACCGGCTATCCATGAAGGTGATGACCCGACCTGGATTGGCGGCGAGCGGCATACGGTTGCCATCTGGAAGGATACAGCGCATCCTGAGGAAGCAAAAAAGTTTATTGATTTTTTAGCCAGACCTGAGAATGTAAAAGCTGTTGCAGAAGGAACCTCTTTAGCAGCTGGACTTACCAACGCTACTGCTGATATCTATTACCAGGATTACTATGAGCAATATGATGACATCTTGGTAGAGCCATATTTTGATCGAGTTTATTTACCAAATGGCATGTGGAAACCACTGGGAATGAGCGGACAAGAGTTACTATCTGGCGCCCTTTCTCCTGAAGGCGTCTCTCAAAAAATGAAAAATGAATACTTACGTTTAATAGAACAGGCGGGCTTTGAATAAATAACAAAAGCGTAGAGATTGCGCCCCGAACTTTGGGGTGGTTCGACCTTGGTCGAACTTCCATTACTTAAAGAGATAAAGGAATCACAATGAGGTAACGAACTGATGATGACTTATCGTAGGGCACAACGGGAAATCTCTTAGTTTGTGGCGTTCGGAGCTGGAAATCAATTTGTTTTTATAGGAGTTGAATATAAATGACGGTAAGTACGAAAAAAATAGGAAGAACGAAGCAAAATTCATCCCTTTGGTGGATGTATTTACCAGCCCTCCTGTTTGTTGTCTTTTTTATTGTATATCCTTTCTTAAACGGGATTCGTATTTCATTTACAAACTGGAACGGGTTTTCACAAACTTTTGATTATATCGGATTTAGACAATATACAAGAATGTTGACTGACCCCGATACCTGGACGGTAGTCCGCAACACATTAATATACGGCATCGGCAGCACCATTTTCCAAAATGTTCTTGGACTCGCCTATGCTTTATTACTTAATCAAAGTGTCCATTTTAAGACCCTTACACGAACCATTGTTTATTTGCCTGTTATTATCAGTCCTTTGATTATGGGCTATATCTGGTACTTCTTCTTTTCCTATCAAGGGGGAGCTTTAAACGATGTCCTGATTGGATTAGGATTAGAAAGAATCAATGTGCTTGGTAATGTAGATATCAACATATGGATTATTGTTTTCGTAAACACGTTCCAATTCGTAGGTATCGCAATGATTATCTATCTGGCCGGACTGCAAAGTGTATCGAGAGATTTTTATGAAGCAGCAGAAATTGATGGTGCTTCTTCCTTCCAGAAGTTCAAAAATATTACGTTTCCCTTATTGATGCCTTCCATTACGATCAATATGGTGATTAACATTATCGGCGGCCTCAAGCTGTTTGATGTCATTATTTCATTAACAGGCGGCGGTCCCGGAAATTCATCTCAATCGATGTCTACGTTTATGTACGATCTATATTTTGGAAGAGAAGATGCCGGCTATGCTGCTACACAAGGTGTTCTGATGATGGTTATTATTCTCATCCTGAGTTTATCTGCATTGATTTATTTCCGACGCAAGGAGGTTGAAGCATAATGGATTATAGTTCAAATAGAAAAAAAATTGCTTTATCGACACTCGCCTTATTCATTACGGTGCTTCATTTTCTTCCTTTTTATGTGCTAATCACCACTGCGCTGAAGGAAAAAAGTGACTTCAGTTCAAAGTGGGTCTTCCCTTTCGATATTAGCTGGTCTAATTTCAGGGAAGCCTGGGAGGCAGCAAATCTAGGGAATGCCCTATTAAATACAGGTATCATTACATTTTTTGCAGCGGCCATATTGATTATTGTCGGTTCTTTGGCCGCCTATCCATTAGCACGCAGACAGACAAAGCTGAATCGTTTTATGTACATGTTTTTTATCGCTATTATGGTTGTACCGCCTTTGGCTGCGTTAGTTCCACTGTATCAATTAGTAGTCAACTTAGGGTTGATGAATACACACCAGGTTGCCATATTTAATAATGTTGCTTCTTATCTGCCTTTAACTATCTTTTTATACGCTGGATTTATCCGGTCTACCATACCAAAATCATTAGAAGAAGCGGCTCGAATCGATGGAGCAGGGACATTTCGGATTTTCTTTCAAATTGTATTTCCGTTATTAAAACCAATCACTGCTTCGATTCTGATTATTGCTTGTGTGTATATTTGGAATGATTATCAATTTGCGATTTTCTTCCTTCAGGATGAGTCCGTTCAAACCATGACAGTTGCTTTATCCAAATTCTTTGGAGAAAATGCGAATAATTTAAACTTAGTTGCTGCCGCTGCAATTATTGCTACCTTACCAATGGCAATCCTGTTCCTCCTTCTGCAAAAACACTTTGTACAAGGACTTGCAGCAGGATCGGTAAAAGAATAAAAGAAAGCTTCTTGCGATAATTTCTATCGTAGGGAGCTTTCTTCGGGATATCTATTTTCATTTGATGAATTTTTTAATAGAAACATTTGCAGAATAGGAGGAAAAACTATAAAATGAACTTAATTAATTAAATTAATAAAGTTGCAATATGGATAAGCATACCAATAAAAAATATAAATCAGGAGGTCCTTATGACAAATCTAACCCAAGCATTTCACCAGATTTTTGATACATCCGAAGCCCCTCGCCGCTTTTTCGCCCCTGGGCGAATCAATCTCATTGGTGAACATACGGATTATAACGGTGGTTATGTCCTGCCTGCTTCTATCTCATTTGGAACGTACGCACTTGCCAGAAAAAGAAATGATCAAAAATTACGTTTCTATTCTTTAAACGCTTCTGAAAACGGAATAATAGAATGTGACCTCGATCATCTTTCTTACCAGAAAGCGCACGGCTGGGCGAATTATCCAAAAGGAATGGTCCAATATATGAAACAAGAAGGCTATGCCATCACATCCGGTGCAGATATCTTATTTTATGGAAATATCCCAAATGGTGCCGGTCTTTCTTCATCCGCTTCTTTAGAATTAGCGACCGGTGTATTGCTGGAAGGACTTTTTAATTTGGAAATAGACCGGCTTCAGCTGATTCAAATCGGGCAAAAAGTAGAAAATAATTATATTGGGGTCAACAGCGGGATTATGGATCAGTTTGCTGTCGGGATGGGAAAAACAAATCATGCCATTCTCTTAAACTGCCAAACACTGGAATACAGCTATGCACCAATGCATTTACAGGATTATGAGATTATCATTATCAACACCAATAAACAGCGATCCTTGGCAGATTCTAAATACAATGAACGGTTTGCGCAATGCCGGCAGGCGCTCCAGGATTTGCAAAAGGAACTTTCCATCCAGCACCTTGGTGAATTATCGACGGAACAATTTGAAGCAGCGAAGCACCTGATCACAGATCCAGTTAATCAAAAACGGGCCAAACACATTGTATATGAAAATGCGCGGACACTGGAAGCATTAGAGAAACTGCGTAACGGCGACTTACATGCTTTTGGCCAGCTCATGAATGCATCGCATCTTTCGCTCCAATCGGATTATGAGGTGACTGGAATCGAATTAGATACGATTGCAGCTGCGGCTTGGGAACAGGAGGGCGTCATTGGTGCACGTATGACCGGCGCCGGATTTGGAGGATGTGCCATCGCTATTGTCCATCAGGATGCAGTAAGGGACTTCAAACATCATCTCAAGCAAATTTATCAGGACAAAATCGGCTATGAACCAACATTTTACACTGCTTCTATTGCAGATGGCGCCAAAGAAGTAACGGAGGAGGAGATAAAATGAGCATATTCGTTTTAGGTGGAGCAGGATATATCGGTTCTCACGCCGTCTACCAATTAATCGACCGCGGCGAGCATGTCGTCGTCGTGGATAGTCTGGAAACAGGACATCAAGAAGCAATCCACCCTGACGCTTCTTTTTACCAAGGAGATATCCGGGATATCGATTTTTTACGAAGCGTCTTTGCAAAAGAATCGATTGATGCCGTTGTTCATTTTGCAGCCAATTCACTCGTTGGAGAATCCATGGAAAATCCGCTTAAATACTTTGATAACAACGTTTACGGTACGCAGGTGCTGCTCCAGGCCATGGTCGAATTCGGAGTGGATAAAATCGTCTTTTCTTCCACTGCCGCTACATATGGAGAACCGGAAACAATTCCGATAACGGAAAAATTGCCTGCCAATCCGACCAATGCTTATGGAGAAACCAAGCTGACAATGGAAAAGCTCATGAAATGGACAGAACATGCACATGGCATCCGTTACGTTTCCTTACGCTATTTTAATGTGGCCGGAGCAAGAGAGACAGCAGAAATCGGCGAGGACCACTCTCCCGAAACGCATCTGATTCCCATTATTTTAGAGACAGCTCTTGGGCAGCGTGAAGCAATCACTATATTCGGAGACGACTACGATACACCGGATGGCACCTGCATACGAGATTATATCCATGTGGAGGATCTTATTCAAGCACATCTTCTGGCATTAGATTATTTAAAAGAAAACGGGCAAAGCGATATTTTCAACCTCGGAAGCAATCAAGGGTTTTCTGTGAAGGAAATGATTGAAGCTGCTCGTAAAGTAACTGGAAAAGTAATTCCTTCCCAAATCAGCAGCCGCCGTGCCGGTGATCCAAGTGTTCTTATTGCCAGCTCTGATAAAGCAAAGGAAATATTGCATTGGCAGCCTTCCCGCACCTCAATTGAAAAAATTATAGCAGACGCATGGAATTGGCACAGCAGTAATCCAAATGGCTATGCAGGAGGAGACGATTTAAAATGATTTACCATGATATCCAAGGATTAATCGACAAAGCGATAGAAAAAGAATTAATCGAAGGCTCCGATGAAATTTATGCACGAAATCAAGTCATGTCCTTGCTAAAAATAGCGGATTTTCCGGATCAGACAGTAGAGCCGACAGAAGATTCCATCCCTAACCTGATCGATAAAATCGTAGACTACGCGGTAGAAAATCACATCATTGAGGATGTTTTTGATGCGAAGGAAATCCTATCAGCTAATGTGATGAATTGCTTTGTCGCCCGCCCTTCTGTTGTAAATGCTATTTTTAAAGAAAAATATGCAGCATCACCAAAAGCAGCGACGGATTATTTCTATGCCTTAAGCAAAAATAATAACTATATCCAGATGAACCGTATCCGTAAAAATATTCATTTTAAAGCGGAAACAGGTTATGGCAATCTTGATATTACCATCAACCTGTCCAAACCTGAAAAAGATCCGGAGCAAATCAAAAGAGAACGCGCACTTAAGCAGACGATTTCCTATCCTAAATGTCTTTTATGTATTGAAAATGAGGGATATGCCGGACGGACTGGTTATCCGGCAAGAGCAAATCATCGTGTAATCAAGGTTCCGTTAGGAGATGAAAACTGGTATTTTCAGTATTCGCCTTATGTTTATTACAACGAGCACAGTATTTTACTCGCAGAAGAGCATCGTGATATGAAAATCGATAAGCAAGCATTTGAACGCCTGGTTACGTTTACGGAAAAGTTCCCACATTACTTTATTGGCTCCAATGCAGACCTGCCCATTGTCGGAGGCTCTATTTTAAGCCATGACCATTATCAGGCTGGAAATTACGAATTCGCGATGACGCATGCTGAAAATGCTTTTTCATTTTTGATTCCAGACTTCGATCACGTCTCAGCAGCCGTGTTAAAATGGCCATTATCTGTGATTCGGCTGCAGAGCGAGAATAAATCATCCTTGCTTGAAGCTGCCGATCATATTCTGCAAACATGGAAAAATTATTCAGATGAACAAGCAGCAGTACACGCATTTACGGACGATACACCGCATAATACTATTACACCAATTGCCAGAATACGCGAAGGCAGCTATGAACTGGACCTGGTATTACGCAATAACCGGACATCCAGCGACTATCCGCTGGGGATTTTCCATCCGCATGCAGATGTCCATCATATTAAAAAAGAAAATATCGGCCTGATTGAAGTCATGGGGCTTGCCGTTCTTCCAGCAAGGTTAAAGGATGAATTGCAGGAGATCAAAAATGATTTATGCGGAAAGCCAAGTAATATCGCTGACTACCATCAGGAATGGGCCAATCAAATAAAAGATAAATACGGTACGATTTCCAGCGAGGAACAAGCAGAAGATATATTACAACAGGAACTCGGCTTGAAATTCAAGCGGGTACTGGAAGATGCCGGGGTATTTAAAGAAAAAGCTGCGTTTGACAGGTTTATTGCGGCATTGGATACGTGAATCATTCATATAAAAACCGGACGGACTGCTGATAAAATGCAGTCCGTTTTTTATACTGGATTAAATAATTCAATCAAAAGTAAGGATATAGCTCCAAGCACCGTGGCATTATCATAAAGATTCGTCGCCTCAACCTGTGTTTCCTTTGCTTTCCCTGTCAAGGCACGCTGATGAATCGTTTGTTTAATAACAGGAAGCATTATTTCCCGGCTGTTCATAACGCCTCCGCCCAGAATAATTTTATCCGGATTCAGAATATGAATTAAATTGGTCAAGCCAATGCCGATAATTTCCGCAATTTCTTGAAAAACCTCGATATATTCTTGCTCGCCTGCTATCGCACGTTCATAGATAGTTTCCGCTGTATCTGCATCCTGGGAAGCACCTTTTATTTTTTTATGCGCATACGCAACAATTGCTGATCCGGTCGCAAAAGTCTGTAAGCATCCTCTATTCCCGCAGGTACAGCGTTCTCCATGAAGATCGATGATCATATGACCCAGTTCGCCGGCAATATCCTGTGCTCCATGATATAATTTCCCATTGATAACGATACCCGCACCTACACCGCGTCCAAGATTAACAGCTACCATGCTTTCCACATTCGCATGACCGCCAAACCAGGATTCTCCTAAAGCCATGGCACGGCCGTCATTTTCCACTTTGACGTTCAGATTGAATGCTTCCTCCAGCTCTGCTTTTATTTGAATATTTTTCAGCTCCAGGTTCGGCGCAAATAAAGCGATGCCTGTTTCAACTTCGACTACCCCATGCATGGCTACACCGATGCCGATAATTTTATCGTCTTCAACAGAGGAGGCTTGTAATACGTTGTGAATACCGTCTTTTAGCATCGTCATAAAGGCTTGATTGGTTATCGGCTTTTGAATGATGGCAGATGACTGCTCCAAAATTTCTCCGGATAAATTAGAAAGGATGCATCGGATTGTTTCTGGTCCTGCATCTACTCCAATGACGTAAAACGCACTGCTGTTCACATAAAGCAAGGTTGGTTTTCTTCCGCCTTGCGAAGCTCCCAATTCTTTTTCGATCACCAGCCCTTCCTCTATTAATTCTTTGACAATGCTGCTGACGGTCGGCGGGGTGAGTTTTGTTTCTTTCGCTATTTGTGCTCTTGATATCGGTTCAAAGGTACGAATTTTATTTAAAACAAGTGATTTGTTGACCGATTTCATTAATTGAAAAGTGCCTCGCTGCATCCAGATTCTCCGTTCATCGTTTTAGAAATATCATACCATAGTTAATTTAATTTATTAAGTAAGCTGGCCGCATCTATTTGGTTGTACATCTTTCTTCTGGAGTTTCTATATCTTAAAGTTGTGGTGACGAAAAAAACTTGAAAGATACAATGAAACTGTACCCTTCAAGGCTTCCTTCCTACTGTCTTACATCATATAAAAACTTAATCGAATGATTATCCGGATCAATCATTTTCTGGAATGGTTCTTCTTTGACCTCCAGCGGGTTCACTTCATGAATCAAGGCTTTTACATCGATTTTTCCATCCTTCATGTATTGTAAAGCTGCTGTCCATTCAAATCCTGGAAAAGGAGCGGAATAGGACATCCAAGAACCGTATACTTTTAATTCTGCTCTTAGAATTCTTTCAAATACATCTGCTGGGAATGTAATCTCTTTCTTGGCTGTGCCAACATATACAACCTGACCAAGCTTCTCCACTACACTCAATGACTGAACCTGAGTCTGCGGCACCCCTGCTGTTTCGACTACGATTTCCGGTCTTTGATTTTCTTTAAAATAATCATCTAAATCAACTTCTAATGAATTGACGATAACTGTAGCTCCTAACGCTTTCGCCATTTCCAGCTTTGCGTTGTCAATATCTATAACCGTTATCTCTCCTGCACCCTTTGCCTGCAGTGCGAGCAGTGACATCATGCCGATTGTACCTGCTCCAAAAACAACGGCGCTTGCCCCGGCGTGAATATCGACTTTTTCAATTCCATGGATAGCAACAGTTAATGGCTCAATTAACGCCGCTTCCTGGTCTGTAATTTCATCCGGTAAAGTCAGGATATTTTTGGCATTTACCGCAACGTATTCAGCCATTGCCCCCTGCTCTCGGGAACCAATAAAACTATAATTCTCGCAAAGCGCCGGATGGCCGCTCGCACAGCTGGAACACTGTTCACACGGAACTAATGGAGCTACTGCCACGCGGTCTCCTTCATTTAATCCCTGCACTTCGCTTCCTGTTTCCGTAATAACACCTGAAAATTCATGCCCTAAAATGGTCGGGTAATGATGCACCTTCCCATCAAAATAACGGGCTAAATCGGAACCGCAAATTCCCACATAAGCTACTTTCACTAACACTTGATTAGGTTTAATAACTGGTATTTCCATATCCTTTACGGAGAAGTTTGCTTTACTTTCCAGCACTAACGCCTTCATTTCAACGACATCTCCTATCTAAAATTTCCCTCATATTTTCTCTCTTTTAAATTGAACGTACGTAAAAATAATACTGAATACATAAATTCCGCCAATGATTAACAATGGGACTAAATTTTGAAGCTGGAATAATTCTTTCAAAATAAATGTGATTGGTGCTCCGCCTTGGTCCAGAGAAGCAACTTGGCCGCTTGAAATATTTCCTGTATCTGTTGCCAGCTTCGTATGCACGCCTACCATCATATTCGCGATCCAGATAGTGATACTCATGATAAACGCTCCGGAAATAACCGTCCGGAATAAGTTTCCTTTATGGATCCCTACTGCCATCGATACAAAAAATCCAATGGTAGCCAAGTCGCCAAACGGCAGGACTTGGTTGCCAGGAATCAAAATAGCAATAACCAATGTTAATGGAACAAAAATCAGGCTTGCTGCTACTACTTGGGAATTGCCTAATAGTAATGCTGGATCCAGCCCAATATAGTATTGCTGTCCTTGGAAGCGTTTGTCTAATATAGCCTGCGCAGCTTCTGCTATCGGCATTAAACCTTCCATAATAAATTTAACAACTGTCGGCATCAAGACCATAACAGCAGCCATTTGAATACCTAACTGCAGCACGTCAGATACAGGGTAGCCTGCCAAAAATCCAATGACAATACCTAATACAGCGCCAATAATGACTGGCTCGCCGACAACCCCAAAACGCTCTTCAATCTTACTGGAATTAATATTCACTTTTTTTACACCTGGAATTTTATCGATAATGGCATCAATGACCACTGCAAATGGAGCGGACCAGGTTCCGGAACCATGCGGAATCGCTATCCCTTCCAAGCCAAAATGCTTATTCACTGTCGGTGCAAACCAATCACCCAGCTTGTAAACAAAGGCAGAGTGAACAACAACACCAATAATTGCAAACCAGAAGTTTCCGGTTGCTGCCAAAATAATGGCTCCTGTAAACGTCATATGCCAGATATTCCAGATATCGACGTTAACCACACGGGTCATTTTCGTTACAAGCATTAGCACGTTGACAAGAATGGCTACAGGAATAGCTACCATAGCAATCGTTGATGACCATGCCATCGGGGAAGCTCCCGGCCAGCCGACATCAACCACGGAAAGGCCTAAATTAAAGCGGTCCGCCATTTCCTGTGCAGCTGGTCCTAAATTATCTGTTAAGAGACCAATGACCAAATTAATCCCGACAAATCCGACACCAATGGTTATCCCGGAACGAAGGGATTTTCCAATGCCTTGTTTTAAACAAATTCCCAATATAAAAATAACTAATGGAAGCATTACGGTCGGCCCAAGATCTAATATATATTGTAAGATTTGCATGGACGGAATTTCCTCCTTTTAATAAAGAGATTGCTCTACTGCAGAACCTCTAAAATTTCTTTTTTTGTTTTGTCTAACCCTACTCCTGAGATAAATGCCAATCCATGAATAACCGGAACACCGTAATCCTTGTCCACCTTAGCTGTGGTTACAATCAAATCTGTACCGCTGACTTTCGACCCTAATTCACTTACACGGCATTGTGATACATCTGCATCAATGTTATTTTCCTTTAATAAAGCTCTGATTTTATTTGCTGCCACCGTTGACGTTGCTACTGCTCCACCACATGCTACTAATACTTTTTTCATTTTAAATTCCTCCAATTTTGGTTAAATAATATTTTTATTTATAAATCTAAATTTGATTCCAGTAATTGATACGCTTCCTCTACTGTTTGAAGCTGTAATAGCTGATCTAAAAATGCTTGCTGCTGCACCAGCTCCACTATTTTTTGCAATACTTGAATATGTTCTTCTCCATCAGAGCACCCAAGCAGAAAGACGACTTTCACTTCAATTTCGTCAGAGTCGCTCCCCATAATCCGAAAAGAAACGGGCTCCTTCAGCGTCATTAAACCGATTTTACTTTCATTTACATAACTTGCATCTGTGTGTGGAAGTGCTACTCCGATTACGCCTGTCGGAACACCAGTCGGGAATTCTTTTTCCCTTGCTTTTAATCCCTCGACATATTCACTGTTGGCATAACCCTTCGTAATCATAACGCTTCCAATCTCTTCAAAAATGGCAGCTGTTGAATCTGCGCTGCTATTTAAAAGAATCAAACCTTTATCAAGATAATTATTCATCTTTATAACTCCTCTCCGCTTCAACGGTATAGACTTTCGTTTGCAGTGATTTGATGGTTTCTACTGCTTCTGCATCAGATGTTGTGTCTGTGATTAAAATATCGACTTCATCAATGGCAGCTACTTGGTTCATCGAAGTAGAATGGAATTTGGAGAAATCAGCCATCATAATTTTTAGCTGGCTATGTTTCATCATCAACCGGGATACTTCCGACTCTCCCATATGCATATTGGTATAGCCTGCCTGCAAATCTAAACCGCCTATTCCAAAAAATCCTTTATCTACAAAAAGCTTTTCAATCCCACGATAAGCAATTGGTCCAAATAAAGAGTTTTCATTTTTCCTTACATTCCCGCCGATAATAATGACATCAAAATCAGAATAATCGATGAGCTCCTGTGCAATCGGCAACGAATTGGTAATAATCGTTAAATCTTTCTTGTTATTTATTTCTCTGGAGAAGTATAAAGCGGTTGTTCCATAGTCTATATAAATGGTATCCCCGTCTTCCACGAGTTCAGCAGCTTTTTTAGCAATAGCCTTCTTTTCCTCTTCATTCACTGTTTTTCTCGTTACATACTTTGTCTCCAGATTGGCTTTATTAAGTATCGCTCCCCCATGAACCTTCCGAACAATGCCTTCCTGTTCCATTTCATAGAGATCTTTGCGGATGGTTTCCCGAGTTACTCCTAAATCATTACTTAAATCTGCAATTCTCACGCTTTTATTTGTTTGCAGATACTGCATGATAATTTCTTGACGATCTTGTGAGAGCATCTAAACACCTCCTAAAGGATAACTTGCAAACGCTTTAAATTGATTATAAGACATAAAACAAAATAATGCAAACATATTTTTATTATTTTTTTGCTTTATTTAAATTTTTCTTTGCTTTTTTTTGCTTTAGGATTTATGATAAATCTATCGAACATGAAAATGAGGTGATAGTTTGTTGCATGTTGTTTGTCCGAACCCCGCATTAGATCGAACAATTTTTTTAGAGAAATTTGATGTTAACGGTGTCAGCAGGTCACATCAGGCGAAGGAGCTATTAGGAGGAAAAGGGTTTAATGTGATTCGTTCTTTTTCTTTTCAAAATCCAAACAGCGCTTTCACAGCACACGCTTTTTTAGGCGGATATATTGGCAAACATTTGCAAAGCTTGGCAAATGACCAGCATATCTCTACGACAGTAACACCTATTAAAGAAAATACGCGTATCTGTTCCATTATTGTAGATAACGAAAAAGGGCACGTACATTTAATTAATGAAAAAGGACCGGTTATCTCCACATCTGAAAAACAGGCATTTGAGGATACCTTACTGGATTCGGTAAAACCGGAAGATTATGTTGTCTTTTCCGGATCGCTGCCAGATGGATTACCCTCATCATTTTATCGGGATTTAATTATTTCTTTGCAGGATAAAGGAGCAAAATGCGTGATAGACAGCAGCGGGGAAGCTCTATCCAAAAGCATCGAAGCGAAGCCATGGCTGCTAAAAGTCAATGAATCGGAATATTTAGAGTTAAAAAACAAAACAGCGGAAACAACGGAAGAAATCATTACCCTCTTAAAGAATGATACAGCACTGGAAAATATTATTATTACATTGGGAGGAGATGGCTCCATTGCAAAAATTCACAGAAAATGCTATCGCATTACTTTGCCAAACATCACAGCAAAAAATGCAACGGCCTCCGGTGATATTTTTCTAGGAAAATTGTTAGAAGCGTTTCAATCGAATAAAGTAATCCAGACTGCTCTCATAGAGGCAAGCAGTTTTGCTGCTTCAAACTGCTTATATTGGTACCCGCATATTGATATAAACGATGTAAATGCAATAAAAGAACAGATTACATTGGAAGAACTATAAACTAATGAGGAGAGATTTCAATGACTTTATACTCTACAACACCAATGCTAAATAAAGCAAAAAAGGAAGGCTATGGCATTGTCGCATTTAACGTCCATTCCTTTGACAGTATTTTCTGGGTAGTGGAAGGAGCAGCGCAATTATATTCCCCTGTTATTTTGCAGACAACGATGGGAACGGTCAAATCCTTAGGCGCAAAAAATATTGTGAAGGTAGTAACTGCTGCATCAGACTATTATGAAGTGCCAGTTGGTTTACACCTTGATCATTGTACCGATTATGAGCTGATTAAACAATGCGTCCGTGCAGGCTATACTTCCGTCATGATCGATGCCTCGATGCATTCATTTGACGAAAATGTAACGCGAACCAAAGAAGTAGTGGATTTAGCAAAATCATTACATGTCAACATTGAAGCAGAGCTCGGCAAAGTAGGCGGCGTAGAAGACGATATCGTGGTAGACGAGAAAGATGCTCAAAAAGCAGTGCCTGAAGAATGTGTTGCCTTTGTAGAACAAACTGGCGTACCGACACTCGCTCCAGCCATCGGTACAGCACACGGAATCTATAAAGGGGATCCGGATATTGATTTTGACCGTATCCAAAAAATTGCTGAGATTGTCGACGTTCCTCTTGTATTACATGGCGGTTCCGCTGTGCCTGATAAAGATGTCCGTCAATGTGTCTCACTCGGTATGGCAAAGGTAAATGTTTCTACCGAATTAAAAAACGCTTATTCCCAAGCAATTGCTGATCATTTTAAAGAATATCCAGACCAATTAGACCCAAGACAATATTTACAAAAAGCAAAGGATGCGGCAATAGAAATGGTTGCTTCTAAAATCAAAATGGTTGGCAGTGAAGGGAAACTGGTAAAACCGTTTGTTTGATTGAGCTGCCGTATTTTCTTTCAATTGTTCTCAACGCTTCATGATGAAAAGAACCCTTCGAGATACAGTTTTTCATGATGTATTTCGAAGGGCCCTTTTTCATTTTATAAATGTTTTTATTTTATCCTCTACCTTATCTACATTTTCATCAAAACTCCACTTCTCTTTATCGATTTTTCAAAAAATAATGAAACCCTTTTCCTACCTTAAAATGCATTTCGATCATTTCTAATAACCCATTGACATTTTTTCCAAAGAGGCATAAACTAAAAAATCATAACAAACTAACTTGATAGGAATTAGAGGTGTTTTACATGTCTACATTGGCACAACCGGTTTCCGAACAACCAGCAAAAGTGGAGGATGCGCCAAAATTAAATCCCCCGCAGAAAAAACTGGTTGCAGGCGGAATCATTGTTACATTTATTTTGACGATTTATTTAGCAGCCACGCAACATGTCGTTCAGCCATTGTTGTTATTGATTGGATTACTGCTTGGATATACATTGTTTCATGCACGTTTCGGTTTTACTTCAGCCTTCCGGAGACTAGCTTCAGTAGGGAATGGCCAGTCTCTGCGGGCACATATGTTCATGCTGGCTATTGCATGTACATTATTTGCACCTATTTTAGCATTCGGGTTTTCCTTTTTTGGAGGAACACCTGCCGGTAATATTTCACCGATCGGCATTAGCCTGATTGTCGGAGCATTCATGTTCGGCATCGGCATGCAGCTCGGCGGCGGCTGTGCTTCTGGCACACTTTACGCAGTCGGCGGCGGCCGGACTGTTATGTTTATTACCCTGTTATTTTTTATTGTCGGCTCAACTATTGGTGCGGCTCATTCCACATTCTGGATGGACGATTTACCAGCTGCGGAACCTTTTTCTCTGGCAACCTCAACAGGGCTTGGTTACGGCGGAGCATGGATTGTTTCTTTATTAATTTTTGCCATCATTGCCGGGATAACCATTCTGATTGAGAAAAAACGCAAGCCTCCTAAAATGGCGGCACTCCCTTCCGAGAAGGGCTGGAAACGACTTTTCCGGGGTTCCTGGCCTCTTTTCGCCGCGGGTGCTGCACTGGCTGTTTTAAACGCTCTTACGCTGCTCACTCGTGACAGCCCCTGGGGCGTGACAGCCGCATTTACACTGTGGGGTTCAAAAGCAGCAGGAGCACTTGGCTTTAATGTGGAAAGCTGGGGCTACTGGGCGGGAAATACAGAAGCTCTCCATGCTTCTATTTTCGCAGATACGACAACCGCTCTTAATTTCGGTGTCATCTTAGGAGCTTTCATTGCTTCCGCAGCAGGAGGATTATTTAAGTTTACAAGAGTTACCAAAGGAAACACTGCCGCTTCCATTATTGGTGGTCTTCTGATGGGTTACGGCGCACGCCTTGCATTCGGCTGTAATGTCGGCGCATATTTCAGCGGCATTGCTTCCTTTAGTGCACATGGTTACATTTGGGGAGTAATGGCTCTTGGAGGTACCTTCCTTGCTTTATATTTGCGACCGCTATTCGGTCTTTCTGTGCCAAAACCACGCGATTCATTTTGCTGACAAAAACACGGCGATACAGGCAGCTTCCTAAAGTTATTTTCAGCAAATGAATCCAGCAAACTTGATAAGAGGCAGGGAGCTCTCTTCCTTGTTGTTAATAGAAAAAACACGGATTTCCCCCGTGTTTTTTCTATTTCAAGTATTGTTTGACGTCTTCTATGGTTTTCAATTCATCTATGTGATCCACTATTGCTTCCAGTGTGTTTATTTCCTGTTCGTATATCTTTTTCTTTATATCTTCTGAAGGTGGAGCTACAAACTTTGTGATTAATCGAATTGTGGTATTGGCTAATGCTTCTGCTTTTCCTTCCGCTCTGCCTTCTTCTTTTCCTTCATTCCGAAAAATCTCCGCTAATGTCATTGTCAACTCGCTCCCTTCTTGATAAGTGTTTCCTATATGGTCGATTATATCATAAAATTGTTTTTTGGTAAGATGCCGCTGGACACGGAAAATATAATAAAACAACGTCTTCAAATACGCTATTGCCCTTGTTTGATCCTGCAGCTGCCGCAGGTAATCGACTGCCTGATAGATGGTATTTACCACGGCGTGGATATCCTTTTTGCGGATATCCCGAAACACCATCAGAATAATTCGCAGGAACACATTCAATTGGACATTTTCGTCTTTATAACCAGATACATCGTATAGAAAAAATTCATAATCAGGGACATATTTCTGCAAATTGGGCGGGAAATCCTTATACCCTTCCAGCAAGTGATGAAAGGAAGTGCCTGCATACCAATCTGTATCGCCATGATACAGCACAATCGGCATAATGATTGGCAGCTTATTTTCTTCTTTATTATCCCGTTTGATTTCCCATATCTCCACCATATATCGCAGTAACTGCAAAGCAGTATAGTAATCATGATAGCTTTTATGCTCGAATAGAAAATAGACGTACGCGGGTTTTTGATGAATTTTTGTCTGGAATAGCAAATCGGAGAAATATTCTTGAAGGTCGTGACTGATAAAACGAAACTTCTTTCTGTGGGGTTTTCGCTCTTCTCCCACAGAATGTTAGTTGAGTGATTCAGGGAGTTAGCGTCCGTTATCCCCCGCTTAAATGAATTTATTTTCACTCTCTATTTCGAGGTGGGGGGTTTTACGGACGGTTCTCCGTGGCGAAGCTGTCTTTTTGCGGCTGAATGGATGCTACATCAATGGTTTCGCGAACGGAAGGCAGTAAAAAGTGGGTAATAAAATCCTTTGCAACATCCACATTTGAAAATGTTTCTTTAAAAATTTTGTCATGCGGGTTTTGAATCTGCAAAGTGATCAAGTCCTTTCATTGGTATCATTCGATGACTGAATCGAAAGTAAGTTCTGAATTATATTAACACAGCCTCCCAAAAGAAACAAATGTTCTAAATTTCTTTTTTAGGTCAGAAAATCCGCTATTTCTTTAACTTTTCGTTAAAGACAGCTATTGAAATATCCAAAAAAAATCAAAACCTCCTGTATATTTTTCAAATTTAATCCCAAACTAAGTATCGTTGTTGATTCACATTCTAAATGGATAGGGATGATAATTAATGATGAATAATAAAAAAGGAATGACCACGTCACTGATTGCTGCAGGTGTAGCAGGTGCGGCAGCCTATGGTATAAGCATGGGAATGCAAAATGGTTCCTTTCAAAACATGTCACAAAAGCTTTCCAATTCCATGAATAGCTCCACCATGCAGGATATTGCTAAACCGCTTCAGGATATGCTTGCAAGCGGCGGCCAAGCAATGAATCAAGGTGCTAGCGGAGGACAGAATCAAACACAATCTTCTTAGATGCAGGTGCAGAAGCATTTACTTTTAAGATGACAAAAGGGATGACATCAGCTTCGATGTCATCCCTTATTAAATTGTTATAATTCCCCTTCTTCTTCCCATGACTGCAATGCATGCAGAGACTTTTCAATAATCAAACCTTGGTCATTACCCAAGGTTGCTACATGATAGCTCTCCTTCAGGGTGACGATCTCTTTTGAATTAGCAGATATGCTGTCCAATATCATCTGAGCATTATCAGGTGAGACAACATGGTCTTCTTCGGAACTAAAAATAAGTGCAGGACAGGTTATTTTCTCCAGATTCTCCTTTGTTTCTTTTATCAGGCTTTCTAACTCTTTAATTGATTTAACTGGTATTTTTTCATAAGTGATTTCCATAGCATCTGCCTTTTTGATATCTGGTCCATCATCCGCAATGAAACGCTCTTTGAGATTTTCATACATTGCAGGTAATTCCACTGCTGCGTTGACAGTAATTATCCCGGCAAGCGGGTACTTTGCTGCCGTATATAGCGTCAATGTGCCTCCCATGGATAAACCGCAAACAAAAATTTTATCGCATCGTTCTTCAAGCCAGTTATATGCTTCTTCAACAGAAGCTATCCAATCTTGGTATGTATATTTTTCCAGATCCTCAGGAGCTGTTCCGTGACCCTTTAACCTCGGTCCACAAACAGTATACCCTGCGTCTGCGAAAGCTTTTCCAATCGGATACATCGCTTGAGGCGAGCCAATAAAACCATGGATTATTAGAACCCCTGCACGATTCCCTTCAAAATAAAACGATTCTGCTCCATTGATAATAGGATACTGATTGCTCATCTATTATTCCTCCTCTTAACGTAAACTTTACTTCTTATTGGAATAATTCAAATCATAACACTATCTTTTGAATTATAACAAATTGATTTCCTATAATTTGATTTATCTCATGAAGAAGATTATCTAAAAAAACTTGGACTTGTATGGTAAATGTATTTTCTTTTTCCATATTCGCTGTCCCTCACCATCATTTATTATTTCCTTCTTATATAGTAAAATAAGCAAAAGCCTTCACTACAATCCATTATATAAGAAAGAAGGGGTTTCCTTGAATATAAACCTTCGTAAAGAACAACCAACAGATTATCAAAAAACAGAAGCGCTCATTGAACAAGCTTTCCGAAACGAAGAGATGAGTGATCAACAAGAGCATTTACTTGTACAACGTATCCGCAGGTCCAATGCTTTTATTCCAGAGCTTTCTATCATCGCAGTAAATCAACAAAATAACATCCTTGGCCAAATTCTTTTTTCAAAAATAACGATTGAAAACAACGGACAAACAACAGCATCGCTGGCTCTTGCGCCCGTCTCTGTTCATCCAGACTACCAAAAGCAAGGGATTGGGTCTATGTTGATAAATGAAGGATTAGAACAGGCAAAGGCAGCTGGATACCCTTCTGTGATTGTGCTTGGTCATGCCGATTACTATCCCCGCTTCGGCTTTAAACCGGCCAGTTTATGGGGAATTCAAGCTCCATTCGATGTTCCAGATGAAGCCTTTATGGCTTTGGAGTTAACACCGGGTGCGTTAAAGGATGTCAGTGGTGTGGTTCAATATTCCGAAGCATTTTCTGAATAGCATACTGCTTCACCAGCTTTCCGATAAAGTGAAACTTCCTTCAGTGGGGGTTTTCTTTCATTCCCCACTGAAGGTTAGTTGAACGAATCGGGCCGTTACTGGTTGTTGGATCTCCCACTTAGAAATATAATTTTTTTACTCATTTCTTGAAGCGGGAGTCTTACAAAAGCCCTTCGATGGGGCGAGTAATTGTAGTCCCAGTCTCAACCAGTTACACTGCGACAAA
Source organism: Oceanobacillus sp. M60 (assembly GCF_053839645.1). Lineage (NCBI taxonomy): Bacteria > Bacillati > Bacillota > Bacilli > Caryophanales > Bacillaceae > Oceanobacillus > Oceanobacillus sp. M60. The sequence continues at coordinate 538,915 of NZ_JBSSNH010000001.1, forward strand.
TTGGAACGCATATTGTCGGGAAACAGTTGATTTCAATTGGTATCCTTTAAATGAGAAGAGGAGGTTATCACATGGATACGCTTAATTCCATGAATGCTGCTATTGATTATATAGAGGAGCATTTAGATAAGAAAATCAATTACCAGCAGGCGGCTCAAATTGCCTGTTTTTCGGAACATCATTTCAAACGAATGTTTTCTTTTCTTGCCGGTATCCCTTTATCCGAGTATGTACGCAGGCGTCGACTAACATTGGCAGCATTAGAACTGCAGGAGAATAACAAGAAAGTGATTGATGTAGCATTGAAATATGGTTACCAGTCCCCTGATTCGTTCTCCAGAGCCTTTCAGGAATTGCACCATACCTTGCCTAGTACAGTAAAGCAGACAGGAGTTTCTCTTAAAGCTTATCCACCGATTTCCTTCCAAATTTCTATTAAAGGAGATGTTGAGATGAAATATCGTTTTGTCGAAAAAGATGCTTTTCACATTGTAGGGCATAAGGAAGTCATGTATCCAGAGGATGGAGATTTTAACCCTACTCTTTGGAATACACTTACCGATGCAGATTATGCAAAACTTGGAACACTTGAGAGAGAAGATCCGAATTTAAGCGGCATACTAAATATCACCGTCAATACCTGCCACGGTCCAGAGCAGAGCGAAGAAGCCTTGGAATACTATATTGCTGTTGTAACAAATCAAACTGCTCCAGATCATCTCGCTGCGTTAGAAATACCTAAACAACAATGGGCTGTTTTTGATGCGGAGGGTGAGATGCCTCATGCCTTAACAAGCACTTGGAGTAGAATTTACACAGACTGGTTTCCAACATCGGGATATGAACTTGCAGAAGCTCCCGAGATTGTAAAAAGCATCCATGATATGAAAACGGAGATTTGGATTCCTGTACAAAAAGGATAAGGTCTTTTACCTTAATTAAACTATCACAGACTAAAATAAGCGTGAAAAATTTTATAATGAATAGGTGAATTTGATGCCATTGTTGGACTGGAATTGCAAATAACTGTTAAATGATTTATTCGTGTGTATAATGACACTTACAATAATCTCATTTTATTGCAATAGGACAAACGTTCAATCTTTTTTGCCGGCTTCTTGGAAACACTATCAATTTAGCTTTTTTATGCACTTTATAAAGAAGTCGGCAAAAATATGTGATTAAACCTCATTTTTTTGATATCATATATATCTTAAAAATTCTATAAAGAACCAAAACCAATAGTATGACAAATTAATCAGGATGTATTAATTCTGTTACGTTAGCTATTTCCTTGTCGTATTTGTTTGATATAATTGTTACTTCATTTAAATCAAATGCTTTCACAGTAGAATTAACATGAAATTTCGAGTCATCACATAGTAAGAAATTCTTTTTAGAATTATGAATAACATGTTTTTTTTTGTTTGCCTCAACAAGATTTGGCGTACTCGCTCCTTTGAATAAATCAATTCCATTAGCTCCTATAAACGATTTATCAAAGTAAAAATTTTGTATGTTATTATCAGCCAAAGGTCCATTTAATGATGAAATGTTAGGGTTATATCTACCGCCTAAAACGATTATCTCCGCTTGAATTTCTTGAGAAATACCTAATACACTAGCGTTTGTAGTAATTATACTAATTTTCTTATCAAGAATTTTGTTTAATAATGCAGTGCAAGTGGAGCCCGAATCTAGATAAATTACATCTCCATCATTTATTAACCTTGCAGCTAATTCAGCAATTGCTTCTTTTTCTTTGGAATGTAACGATTGTTTTGCTGTTATAGATAACTCTACTGTTGGAGAAGATACTTTTACTGCCCCACCTGTTAACATAACAACTTTTCCTCTTTTCTCCAATTCCTTCAAATCTCTTCTAAGAGTAGAGATGGATACATTCGGAAGTAAACGATGCAATTCTTCAATTTTTAAGATTTCCTCTTTGCTAAGCTTTTCAAGAATTTTTTCTTGTCTCTCATAAGGAATCAAACCTTTTCCTCCTTACACGTAGAAATGATAATTACATTTTATCATTTTTTAGTGGTACATGATAAAAAATACTTTTATATTTACAATAAAAATAGCAAGACCACTGAAGTTTGATTTCATCATTGATCTTGCTGCTTCTAAATAGTATGTTTTACTCTTCTAACTTTGTTATCTTTTCTACTCTTTTAGAATGTCGACCTCCTTCAAACTCAGCTTCTAACCATTCCTTCACAATCATTTTTGCAAGCTCCTCACCTACAACTCTAGAGCCTAGAGCAAGAATGTTCGTATTATTGTGTTCCTTCGATAGTTTGGCTGAGTAAGGTTCACTGCAAACAACTGCTCGAATCCCTTTTATCTTATTAGCTGCAATAGAAATACCTACGCCCGTCCCACATATTAATATTCCTCGGTCAAAATCTCCGGAAAGGACTCCCTCAGACACTTTTTTGCTATAGTCAGGATAATCAACGCGTAAATTGGACTCTGTACCGAAATCTTGAATAGAGCACCCAAGCTCTTGCAAATACTCTATAATTGCAGGTTTTAATTCATATCCAACATGATCTGAACCAATTGCTATTTTCATTTGTTTCCATCTCCTCTTTTCAATATTTAAAATTATTAATTAACTCTCTATACTTTTGTTCCTTACCAAATAATGCTGAGGTTCCTAATACAAAACCATCAACGCCAATTCCACTTAATTTTTTCATTACAGTTGGCGACACAGCACCATCTACTATAATTTCAAATGTATTATTAATTTTTAAATTAACTAACTTCATTATTTTCTCATCTACATAATCAAGATATTTTTGACCTGAAAACCCTGGATTTACAGTCATCACCAGAACATAATCAACTAATGAAAGAAGTTCTTCAATTTGATGAATTGAAGTGCCTGGATTTATTGCAATACCTGCCTTTTTGCCCTTTTCTTTGATTTTATCAAGCGTACGGGTTGGATGTTTATCTGATTCTGGATGAATGTAAATAATATCCACGCCAAAACCAGCAAATAATTCTATATACTCTCCTGGATTTGAAATCATTAGATGGACATCTATCAGCTTATCAGTTGCTTTTTTTATGACTTCAATATCTTGCAGCCCCATTCCAAAGTTAGGAACAAAATGACCATCCATTATATCAATATGGAAAATATCTATCCCGGCATTATCTAATTCTTTCACTTCTTCTTGTAAGTTATTAAAATTTGCGCACATCATAGAAGGACAAATAAGCATAACGTTGATTTCACTCCTTCGAAAAAGATTTATTAACTATTTGTTAAAATCCCTTCTCATTACTAAATTCCCAACTTGAGAGATAGTTAGATTTTTCCTATGCAAGCTTTTCGTCTTTTCTTGTAAAGATATACGATAATACCCCTGCTACCACTAATGAAATTAGCAATCCAATCATAGCGTGTAAAAAATTAGATCCATTATCTTGCACAAAAGCAGGAAAAGTTGTTACACTTCCAAAAACAAAAGCGTTCGTTACAACTTTCATTAATCCAAGGTAAGCTCCTCCAGTGGCTCCTCCTATGATTTGTGCTAAAAATAATTTTTTATTTTTAACTAATAAACCAAATAATGTTGCTTCGATAATGGCAGATAAGGCGACGGTAATTAAACCTGTTAACGAAAAACTTCTTAGTTTTTTATCCTTTGCTTTAAAATAAACACCGATTGTTGTTCCAATAACCGCAAAATTACAAGCAAATGTAAAAGGTACAATATAGTCAAATCCATAAGTAGAAATATTATTAATCATAATAGGATTTACAGCCCAGTGAATACCAAGACTAACTAGGATGCTCCATCCGCCTCCAACGAGAATACCTGTTAATACACTGCTTCTTTCTATTAACCAATTAACAACGTTTGCTACTGCTTCTCCGCTGTATACCCCAACAGGCCCAATAATCATCACTGTTAGTGGAATCATAATGACTAAAGAAACCAGAGGAACAACAACTAACTTCAAAGTTTCTGGAATATGTTTATCTAAAAATTTATACAAATAGGAAAAAGCCCAAATAGATAAAATAATTGGTACCACTGTAGAATTGTAATTCATCAAAACAACAGGAATACTAAAAAAGTCTGTTGTCGCTCCATTTCCTACATTGCCCATTAACGCAATAAAATCTGGATGAATCAGTGAAGCTCCAATTAAAACCGAAATGTATGGGCTTGCACCAAATCTTCGAGCTGACGTAAACGCTAACAAAATAGGAAGAAAATAGAATACACTCATTGAAGCAACAAACAAAATAGTATATGTTCCACTGTCTTCACTAATCACTCCTGCTTGTACTGCTAAAATTAGTAACCCTCGTAAGATACCTGATCCCGCTAAAGCTGGAAGTAAAGGCGCAAAGATTGCTGAAATGGCTGAAAATATATTGCTGATAATACTGCCTGACTTTTCATTCTTTTCCTCTGTTTGCTGGAGGGAATCTCCTTTTGCCAAAGGTTCAAATTCATCATAGAGTTTCGATACTTCTGTACCAATTAATAGTTGATATTGCCCAGCTTTATTAACTACGTTTATCACACCATCAATTGCCTCTACAGATTTATCATCTACGATTGATGTATCTTTTAATGTCAGTCTTAGTCTTGTTGCGCAATGAGTCATGTTCGAAATGTTCTCCGCCCCGCCGACCTCACTTAAAATTTCTTGTGCTAATTTTTTATAATCCATGTATTACCCCTCCTTTTTATTATTGGTATTGAAAATCTTAGTTCAAGATTTCCAATACCAATTCACTTGCTTTGACACCACTATTCTGCTCAATAATCGATCCGATTTTTTCCATTCCAATTTTTTCAATTTTTTCATCGATACGCTGAATCATTTTTAAATTACTTTCGCATTCTTCAACGGGGTCTTCAATAACCGGGAAAGTATCAAAATAAATCGCATGATGATAATTGTGTAACTTCGTATAATATAGAAATTCAAAGGTCTTAACTAAACTGCTTGTTCCAATCATTAATCCATCGTCATTAAGTCCATAACCATCGTTCAAATGAACCCCAAATAATTTATTCTTGCTTCCTAAGATGCTTGCTCCATAAGCAGGATTCTCATGTTTCATTAACATGTGGCAGTAGTCTAACGTAATACCTACATTCTCTCGATTGACTTCATTAACCATTGTCATCGCAATCCCTAAACTATCTATAAAAGCATAAGCTCGAGGTTGAAATGGCTTATATTCGATACTAATTTTAATATCTGGTGCATAGTCAGCAATTTCAATCAGACAGTTTTTAATTTGCTGCCACACTTTCTCATAATTTATTTGAAATGAATAATCAAAACCATCAAAACCTAGCCAGATTGTAACTACTTCACCTTGAATTTCTCTGCAATAATCTACAGCTTCTTTGCATAATGTTAAAGCTTCTTGGGAAATGTTAATGTCAGCATTTCCTAACTCACCATTGATAAACTCATTTCTAAACCTTAGAGCTACTCCATTTGCCTTGAGGTCATATTTCTCTAAAAGTGCTTTCATTTCATCAGAAGAAGAATCAATAACGTGTTCTGGATAATTTAGATCTACATGAGTTAATCCAATACGATTGAATTCTTTAAAAACCTCCTCTAAATCATTATTAAATTTTGGTAAAAAAGAATTGATCCTTGTTGCTGTTTTCATTTTAAGTCCTCCTAATTTCTCTTCAGTTTTATAATATCATCATAACTTTCCAATTACAATCATTATTTTTCTTTTAAATTCATATTATTTCATAATTAATGATAAAGTATGGAATGAATTTAAAATTAACAGATAATTTGATTTATATTAATAGTATAGAACGTACTTAAATAGTTGGAATAAATTGACAGAAATTAAAAACATATAAGAATTACGCAGATTGATTCAGAAGCTATAAAGTGGGAGATTATCGGTTGTTTATTCATATGAAACCTTATGTAAAAAATATAGTTAGTTTAGGTATGATATTTTATTAGAAAAAGATTTATTGAATTTTACTTTTAAAATGGATGAAATAATACCACCAAATCCCAAAAGTAAATTATCTTATTTTTTCATTAAATTTCATCCAAATTCATATACGATGAGTCAATTGATTGTAGATGTTGGAGTAAGCTATCAATTAAGTATGCGCCATACGCTGGTGGCAAGAATCTGCTAAAGCTGTGGGGATCTTATAGCCAATTATACTGTAATAGATATCCTCTTAATTCCACTAAAAAACCTCACAAAGTCAAATAGTCGACTCTGCAAGGTTCTATATAAATAATGACATACTCTACTCCTTCAATACCTGCTTCGTAAAATCAATATCATCTGTAAAAATCCCATCCACTCCATACATCATGACGCGCTGCTGTTCAACAAGCTGCGTACGCTCATCCGTAAAAAACACATGAACTTCCTTCCCCTGCTGATGAAGCGTATCAACAACACATTTCGTCACATTTCTTGATTCGATTCCAATTACATCTGCGTCTGCTTCAAGCCCATCCTCTAAATCAAATTTATCTGTGCCATATAACAGCGTCGAACGGATTTCCGGTGCGAATTCCTGCAATTTTTTCAAGCTCTCCTTAGAAAAGGATTGAAAGCTCACATATTTTGGATCCAGCAAATCATTTTCCTGAAGCAGATTGATTAACGGTTCTTCCATTTTTGTTTGCCCATCAACCAGACGTGTCTCAATATAATAATGCTCTTCCTGTTTAAATGCCGTAACGATTTCTTCTAATGTCGGGACGGGCTCTTTATAGGTTTTCTGCCCGAATACGGCTACGGTATCGAATTGCTTGATTTCGTTCAACGTAAATTCTTCTGGGACGCCTGCTCCTGTTGTTGTACGATCTAAGGTCGTGTCATGAAGTGCGATTAATTCATGATCTTTGGTCATCCGTAAATCAATCTCTATTGAGTCTGCATCAGCCTCCGAAGCAATTTCGTAAGCAGTCAGCGTATGTTCATTAAAGAAATTATTCGCACCACGATGGGCAATCACCTCTAAATCAGTTGAAACTGCTTCAGGCCTTCCTGCTGCACTTGCATATAATGTCTCCGCACCATATGTTTCCGAATCCTTAAGTACCTGCGGCTTTGCTTCAAAAAAACCAGATATTATAAAGACGGCAATTACCAAAGTAAGTAAGATACTACGCCATGGCATAGCGCTCACACCGATAAAAGATGGCACGATCCGGATAATCCGTCACAATGGCTTTTACTTTCACGTCCAGTAATTGCTTCAGCGTATCCTTATCATTGACAGTCCACACACGCAGCAGTCTCTTCCATTTACTCCAATGATAAATATGCTTTAAAAATGTATCCGCCTCAACATGCAGTGCCTCTAAACCCAAAATATCAATATAATCCTCCGGGTGGGAAATCGGCTGGTTAATAATCCATGCCAGCCGGGCATCCCTGTCATAATGACGTAAACGAATCAGTGTAGGCAGATGAAAGCTGGAGTAAATGACACGATTCTTTACATCCGGATATTTAGCAACATAGTCTAGCAGCTTTTCTTCGATATTTTCATATAAATTTTTACACGTTTTTAATTCAATATTCAATGCAACATCTGGATATGGACTAACCAGCTGAAGGACTTCTGCTAAGGAGGGAACCTTTTCTTCCTCCCAGCTCTTATCATAAGTCTGGAATGAGGATAGATAGGCTGGATTCCAATGTAATTCCCGAATTTCTGAAAAGGTATATTCTGCTATGGATCCAATTCCATTCGTTGTCCGATTTAGTGTAGCATCATGCATTACCGCAAATTCACCGTCCTTTGTCATGTGCACATCTATTTCCAAACCATCCACTCCAGCTTCCAGTGCTTTTTCAAAACTTAGCAGCGTATTCTCCGGATATAATCCCATCATGCCGCGATGTCCATATACTTTTGTCAAGAAAATCCCTCCTGAAAATTGAGTTGTTATCATGAAGTATCCTTTTGTTCAGCGGAGGCTCCCTGCTTCTGTTCAGCCCAAAACCTCCGCTGAATGAACCTCTTACTTACATCGTGCTTTCCTCTGTTACTTATTACTCTCCACGAGCTTTATTTGCTGTTTCAATGGCTGCATTCAATTGTTCGATTGCTGTCTGATACGTGGTATCTACATCTCCGCCATTAAATACGCTCTCCAATGCCGTTTCAATAATCTTACGTTCTTCCGGTATCATATCCATGACAGCCCCCTGTGTTGCATAAGATGGGTTGGTTGCTTGCAGCTGTTCCACTGTCACCTTTAATTGTGGGTTTTCTTCATGCATTTCTACAGCCAGCTCCTCTTCATAAGCTGCCGGATTAATGGCAAAATAGCCTGTATCTGTATGCCACTGTGCCTGAATTTCAGGCGATTGCAGGTACTTCATAAAATCCCACGCTGCTTTTTGCTCTGCTTCCTCCTTGCCCTCACTCATCCAAAGACTTGCTCCACCGATAACCACACCTTCCCGTTCCACATTTTCCGGATGCGGTAAAAACGCGACGCCTACCTCAAATGGTGCATTATCGATTAAATCACGAGAATTAGCAGAGGATTGCAAAAACATCGATACATCTTCTGCTAAGAATCCAGCCAGCATATTATCGCCATTGGTGCCATAGTTTGCAAATGTTCCATCTGTATTCATCCGCTCTACCCATTCAAAGATTGATTTTCCTTGTTCTTCGGTAAAGCCGATTTCTGTTGCTACTCCTGAACGTCCATTATCTTCATTCAATAATAATGCTCCTTGGTTTGCCAATAATTGTTCAAATAACCAGCCATACGCCTGAAGCGCAAAACCTTTCATCTCAGGATTTGATTCGACAATAGCTTTACTAGCTGCTTCTACCTCTTCAAATGTCTGAGGCGGATTTTCCGGGTCTAAACCAGCTTCCTCAAAAGCATCTTTATTATAAAACATCACCGGCGTCGAAGAATTAAATGGCATCGAATAGAATTGATCGTCTATTTTATAATAGTTAACGATATTCTCTTCTAAATGCCCCATATCATAGCCGTCCTCATCAATAAACTTTTGAATCGGCTCAATATGACCGCTGTTTACCATCGACATCGTGCCTATCTCAAATACTTGAATCATCGTCGGCGCACTATCTGTCCCAGCTACACTATGAAACTTCGTTAATGCCTCATCATAGGTTCCCTGAAACTCCGCCCGGACCTCTACCTCATCCTGCGATTCATTGTAGGATGCGACAATTTTGTCCAACGCTTCTTGTGAAGCACCTCCCATTGCATGCCAAAAGGTGACGATTTGCTTGCCATCTTCTGTTTCTGTTGCTTCACTAGACCCTTCTGCATCATTGGAACCACAGGCTGCCATAAAAATAGTCATACTCAAAACGACGAATAACAACATTTTCTTCAAAAAAAACGACTCCTTTTTCACATTCTTTTTTATTTTAGCGCTCCCTCTGTTAAACCACGCTGCAACTTCTTCTGTCCTAAAAATAATAAAATCAATGTTGGAATAATGACAATGACCGCTCCCGCCATAATCACTCCCCAATCGTTCATCTGCTCTTGTGATTGTAATTGGCGCAGACCAATCTGTACGGTTCTGACATTATCATTGGTTGTAGCTAACAGCGGCCACAGATACATATTCCAGGACGTTAAAAAGCCATACACGCCTAAGGTGATCAGGCTTGTTTTCGCTACCGGCAGGACCACTTTCAAATAAAACTTCACATCTCCCATACCGGCAATCTGACTTGCTTCGCGCAGTTCCTTAGGAATTTGTTTGAAATTCTGCCGTAACAAGAATGTTCCAAAAGCCATCGCAAAGAATGGAATCGTCAGTCCGGTATATTGATCAATCCAGCCAAGGTCGCGAATCGTATGGAAGTTTGGAATAATCGAAGCTTCAAATGGCACCATCATCGTTGCGATAAAAAGATAAAACAAGAAATCCCGGCCTTTAAATTCTAAAAAAACAAAGGCGTACGCTGCTAAGCTGGCTAAAATCAGCTGGCCAATCATGATGGCAATCGAAACTAAAAAGCTGTTGATGACATAATGCAGCAGCGGAAATTGTTCAAATGCCCGACGATAGTTATCGAGTGAAAAAGCAGAAGGCAAGCTTCCCGTCATAATATCCTGATTTGTCATAAAGCTCATGACAACAGCCATCATCGTCGGTGTGAAAACAAGAAATGCTGCAGCAATCAATAAAAGATAGGTTACAATTTTTCGTCCGAAAGGAATTCTCATTGATAATGAACCTTCCTTTCTCCCAATTTAAATTGGATGATTGTCATTAATAGAATGATAATAAACAAAATGATTGCCTGCGCACTCGCCGAGCCAAATTGATAGTTAGTAAAGGCTTCCCGGTAAATCGAGTAGACCATTAAATTGGTTGCATTTTGCGGACCGCCCTGCGTTAAAATATCCACCTGCCCAAACGTTTGAAAGGCATTGATAATTGTTACCGTCACAACAAAGAACAGGGTTGGTGACAGCATGGGAATCGTAATCCTTCTTAATTTATAAAAATACCCTGCACCATCCACATCCGCACTTTCATAAAGATATTTATCAATCGATTGTAATCCGCCCAGCAATATCAAAAAGGTAAAACCGATATTCATCCATATGGTTGTCACAGCTACCGCAATCAGTGCCCAGGAAGGGTCTGTCAGCCAGCCAACCTTCTCCAGCCCAAAGGTGTCCATGATAATATTTAAAAAGCCGATTGTCGGATGAAATAAGTACAGCCAGAATACAGATGCCGCGGCTACGGAGATTCCCATGGTAGAGGAAAATATCGTCCGAAAGAAGCCAATCCCTTTTAATTTTTCATTTGCAATAATAGCTAGAAATAAACTGATCACAATGGTCAGCGGCACTGTATAAAGAACAAATAGAAACGTCGATTTGATGCTTTGCTGAAAAATAGTTGATTGAAATAATGTCACGAAGTTATCCCATCCTACAAATACCGTTGTGGCCCCGCTCGCATCAGTAAGGAAAAAGCTTAAATAAATCGTCCGGAGCAAAGGATAGAATAAAAATACAGAAAAAAGAGCAATGGATGGCAATAGAAATAGGATACCTTTGATAAATTGCTTGTAACGCTGTTTCCGCTTCGTCCGCACAAATAAAGCTTGGTCCTCTTGTGTAATGACCGCAGTCATATTCGTCATATCGCCTGAACCTCCCCATGCCCGCTGAAGGAAGCTGGACGAATTAATGCTTCCGTCTGTGCATCAAAAAAACTCAGGTGCTCTGTCGATATATACACCTCCAGCTGGTTACCTGCTGTGATATCCCATTGCCCCGGCCATTTTGCTGTCCATAATTCGCCGCCGACATCCAAAGCGAGCGATGTCTCATTCCCTAACTGCTCTACATGAATCACTTCTAAAGAATGCGTTGCTTCCTGATGGATTGCCGGCTGGATATGCTCCGGTCTTATTCCTGCGATGATGTTTTTATGTACCTGAAACGCCTTCTGCATCCTGGCATCTGCCGAAAAGGACAGTGTCTTGTTCACAAGAAAATTCGAGACATCCTTTATTTCCGTTTTTCCCATATTCATTTTGGGAGAACCGATAAAAGAAGCGACAAATAAATTGGCCGGTTCATTATATAATGTAATTGGTTTACCTACCTGTTGGATTTCTCCATCATTTAAAACCATAATCCGGTCTCCCATCGTCATCGCTTCGACCTGATCATGTGTTACATAAATCAAGGTTAAGCCTAATTGCTTCTGCAGCCTTCTAATTTCCACACGCATCTGCGCACGCAATTTAGCGTCTAAATTAGATAGCGGCTCATCCATTAAACAAAGCGGCGCTTCACTGACAACCGACCTGGCCAAAGCAACTCGCTGTCGCTGTCCTCCTGAAAGCTGACGCGGCTTCCTGTCTAAAAGCTCCGATAATCCCATCATTTCTGCTGTTTCCTTCAGCCTTTTCTGCTGTTCCGCTTTAGAAACCTTTTTCGCCTTCAAACCAAACAGGATATTTTGTTCGACCGATAAATGCGGATATAAAGCATAATTTTGAAAAACCATCGAAAGATTTCTGTCTTTCGGCTGCAGGTGATTGACTACTTTTTCATTCATTTTCAATACGCCGTCTGTAATATCCTCCAGTCCGGCAATCATCCGCAGCAAGGTACTTTTCCCAGATCCGGAGGGCCCTACCAATACAAAGAATTCCCCCTTCTCGATTGTTAAGTTGATTTGCTCTAATATGTTATTTCCCGCATGATACGACTTCGTGATATCTTTTAACTCGATATAACTCATTCTTTTCCTCCCTTCATTCAAGTACATTAAAACATATCTTTTTCATGAAATCGGGAAATTTACCAAACCAATACCAATACTTCATTTTTCATTAAAGGAACTTACAATAGCTTAATAAAACGAACCTCCTTTGACGGAAGTTTCACTGAAAATAGTTCATGATAAAGTAAAGCTTATCCCAGCCTCTAAACCGCTAAATCCAGTAATATCCAAAATAAACCAAATTTCATAATGAACATCCAAAAAAAGCAAATAAAACCTACTTCAAGCGCAGGATAATAGTCTAATTCTTTATTTTTTATCCAATTTGCTTTGACTTTGACTGTTTAATTCGGTACGCTAATTTTACAAATAAATAGATTGGGGCAAATTTCATAATGAAAAAAAGAATTTTTAGAATTACCGGATTATTATTTTTATTTATTGCTATAGCTGGACTAATGGCTTGCGGGAAAGAAGAAACAGTAACACTTCAAGGGGAACAAATGGGAATGACCATGGAAGTAACCATGGATGCAAAAGATGATGAAATGACAAAACAAACGGTTAAAGCTAACATTCCTTATTCTATGGTAGGTGCCGCTTCACAGGAAGAAGCAGAATCGATGGATGAGCTTTTCCGTTCAGAATTTGAACCATTTGAGGATATCGATGGCATCGAATTTGATTTGGATTATGGTGAAGAAGAATTAACTCAAACAATTTCTGTTGATTTAACTGTTGCCGATATTGAAGAAATCAACAGTATTCCTGGCGCTAGTTTCCCAGACACTGGAGACGATGAGTATATTAGTCTGGAAGAAACAGTGAGCGATTTTGAAGAGCAAGGATTTGAAGTAGTAGAAGAATAGTTTGAGAGTAAAACCGTACCCGGAGGTACGGTTTTCGTTTGACTTTAATCGTTTAATTCGGTACGATGGCAACTGTATTAAAAAATGGATAGGAGCAATGACACAGATGAAAAAGAAAAATTTCAGAATTACTGGACTATTAGTTTTATTGATTGCTATTTTTGGATTGGCAGCATGCGGATCTAACGAAACGGTAACGCTTCAAGGAGAAGAAATGGGGCAGCAGCAGAAAATTACATTAGAGGCAAAGGGCGATGAAGTTCAATCCATGGCAGCTGAAATGACCATACCATATGCCTTAATCGGAGTCGAGTCAAAGGAAGAAGCAGAGTCTATGGATGAGATGCTTCAATCCGAATTTGAGGATGCAAATGAAGCAGATGGTGTAGAGGTTGAACTTACTTATGAAGAAGAAGAAATTGTGGTAGCCATCAATATCGATCTGACAACAGCTGGCCCAGAAGAACTGAACACGCTAGGCTTCGGTATCGATGAAGATGCTTTTGATGAGGAAGATTTAAGCTTAGAAAAAATGGTCAGCGAATTGGAAGATAACGGTTTAGAAGTAGTAGAAGAAGAATAGGAAGAAAGTAAAGCCGTATCTGAGCGCAGATACGGCTTTATTTTTATCTTTCCACTATTTTTACTAGTCTATTATTCACGAATTTCGATTTTGACTTTCCTATTCTAATTCGATACGATTAGCTTAATTACTCAACTTTCGCACCTAAGAATAAGCAAATATATCTTATATTCCAAGATGAACATGTTCTTCATTACCATGCTTGCATTTTGGTGAGGTGTTTTCCATGTACAGAATATCCTACTAGCGGAGGAAAAACACAGAGACTCCTATGGGAAAGCGCAATGTTCTTCGGTGGGGCGAGTAATCGCAGTCCCAGTGGGAAGATCCCGCAGAAAAAAGCGAACTTCTTTTTTTGAGGAGGCTGAGCGCAAGCCCATGGAAAGCGTAGTGTTTTTCCGCAGCGGTGCTTTACACTTCACCTTCTGTTCTTTGTCAGGGGTGTTATCGAAGGAACGATTGACTCCTGTTTCTATAGAGATAAAGTTACTTTTAATGTGCGAAAGTTGAGTTAATTACATAAGAATAGGAGAAACAAAGATGATACAGAATAATAACTTTAAAATGACCGGTTTTTTCGTCTTGTTGATTTCCTTTCTCACCTTGGCTGCCTGCAGCTCCGAACAGGAAACCGTAACATATAAATTAGAGGAAGACAATAATTCGATCGAAACAACCTTTGTAGCTGATGATGGAGAAATCATTGAACAATCCAGTCAGAGCATCACCTCTTATGATAGTATCCGAGGCATTGAATCAAAAGAGGATGCAGAGGCGCTTCTTGTCCCTTCTGCTGAACCATTACAAGGGATTGAGGGGCTGGAATATAGCCTCGCTTTTGAAGAAGATCATTTCACTGAAACAATTACCATTGATTTCGCCGTGGTAGATATTTCAGAGCTGCCGGGGCTTGATGAACTGCTAGAAAATGAAGAAGGGAATTTAAATTTGGATGATGCGGTAGAAACCTTGGAAGAACAAGGCTTTGAAAAGGTAGATTAATAACTTTAAAAGCAGGCTGTATCGAGATGAATCGAGACAGCCTGCTTTTATTAAATACACAACTATATTTTTCCTGTTACAAAGAAATCACTTTTTCCGTCTATCGTGACATCCTTCAAAATACCCTTTATCACTTCCTCGGTTAATGGTACTTTCCGCAAGAAATGAAGCTTATCAGCATGACAGGTCTTTTCTTCATCATGCGGATTAATCATATAAATGGTATATTCCTCATCTGTAAAACGAAGCATTCCTAACATATCATCGGTATGAAAAAGAACAAAATCACCGTATTTTAACGTACTGTTTTGTTTTCTTTCCGTAATCCACCTTTGACAATGCTTGAAAATATCCTGGTCGATATCCTCCCATGGGAAGAATTTACGGTTATCGGGGTCCTGTTCTCCTGTCACACCAGCTTCATCCCCATAATAAATACAAGGAATTCCCGGAGCAATCAATAAAAAGCTCAGCGCAAGCTTCAGCCTTGCCTTATCCTCTCCAAGAAATGTATAGATTCGTTTCGTATCATGTGTCCCGATATTATTTAAATTATTAAAAAGAATATCTTTGGGATAATTTTCGTGAAGCTGCGTTAATCGCTGACAGAGCTCTTTTGGCGTTTTTTCTAATTGCAGCAGATCTAAGACCGTGTTTCGGAACGGATAGTTCATTACACCATGCAAATGATTTCCCAGGATATATTGCCTGCGTTCGTCATAAGAAATCTTATTTGATGCGTCCTCCCAAACCTCGCCAATCAGCACTTTTTCTGGATATTGTTCCAGCTTATGACGGATGCCGGCAATAAATTCATCCGGGAGCTCATCAGCTACATCTAAACGCCATCCATCTACACCCAGTTTGCTCCATTTATCAATTACACTGCCGTCATCCTGATAAATATAATCTTGAAATTCTTTATTAAACTTATCCACTTCCGGCAGGTCATCAATCCCCCACCACGACGCATACTTATTCGGATAGTCAGTGAATGTAAACCAGGGATAATACGGACTCTCTTGATTTCGGCAGGCTCCCTCATCCTCTCCATACGTACCATCATAGTTGAAATAAATGCTATTTCTTCCTACATGGCTGAATACGCCGTCCAAAATGACATGAATGCCTTCCGCATGCAACTTTTCTATGATTTCTTTAAATAGCTTCTCATCACCGAGCATTGGATCGATTTTCATATAATCTGCCGTATCATAACGGTGATTACTTGCTGCTTGGAAAATGGGATTCAGATATATGGCATTGATTCCTAAATCCTTCAGGTAAGGTATCTTTTGCCGGATTCCTTCTAAATTCCCGCCGTAAAAATCCCAACGGAGAATCTCTCCTTTTTGACCGCGCACATACAGCGGTGTATCACGCGTATCCCCATATAGGAAACTATTCCGCTTTGGCGCATTTACTTGCCCGTCTGGATTGCCATTATAAAAGCGGTCAGGAAAAATCTGATAAAAAACAGCCTCCCGATACCAATCCGGTGTATTTTCTTCTTTTTCAAAGCAGGTCAGCTGGTAAGGAATCACCTCATGCAGATTATGATACAGTTTCCCTTCCCCTTTAACAGATGACGCACCCCAAAAAGCAGACATTTCCTCCCCTTTATCATCCTTCCACTTCACAGCAAAATAGTAAAAATAGAGACCCTTTCCTTCATGAGGCGCATAGCTATAAGAGAAACGATTATCGCCTATACCCTTCATTAAATAAGCTTTTTCATCATGCGCCCCATTTTCTTTTCGAACCATAAATTGTACTTCGCTTCTATGACTTTCATGGACATCCACTTGAAAGGTAATCTTTTCGTTCGGCTGTACCGCTCCAAATGGTTTTTTATAATCGCTTATCCATGAATTATAATAAACATGTGGCATAATACTATCCTTTCTCAGTAACAAATGAATCTTTTGACTCGATTTTCCAAATATCCTCTGCATAACGGCTGACCGTCTCATCAGAGGAGAATCTGCCGGCATTCGCAATATTGATGAGGCTCATTTTCTGCCAGAAGGTTTGATCTCCATAAGCTTTATCAATTTCTTCCTGCGCTTCTACATAAGAATCAAAGTCGCGCAGCAGGAAGTACTCATCATTATATTTTATGAGGGAATCAAAAATTTCACGTCCTTCATAAACAATGTTTGGAATCGTACCATCAATAAATGCATTTAATACACGGCGGATAACGGCATTTTCATCATATAGCCTTTGGGCGGAGTACTCCTGATTCTCATAATATTCATAAACCTCTTTCTCGGTGAGACCGAAGATATAAATATTATCATCGCCGACTGCATCTCTGATTTCAACATTAGCGCCATCCAGCGTCGCAAGTGTAATCGCACCATTCAGCATCAGCTTCATATTACTCGTACCCGAAGCTTCCTTTGATGCAAGGGAAATCTGCTCACTGACGTCTGCTGCGGGGATAATTTTCTCTGCTAGGCTGACATTGTAATTTGGCAGGAAAACAATTTTAATCCGGTCTTTGATATCCGGGTCATTATTAATTAGATTCGCTGTTTCATTAATACATTTAATAATTACTTTGGCATAATGATAGCTTGGCGCTGCCTTTGCCCCGAAAATAAACACACGCTTTTGCATTTCTAAGCTTGGATTTTCTTTTAAATCCTGATACAGCTTAATAATATGCAATAGATTTAACAGCTGACGTTTATAGGCATGCAGTCTTTTAATCTGCACATCAAAAATGGCGTCTGCGGAAACCTCAATATCTGTTGTTTCCAAAATATAATCAGCTAATTTTTGTTTATTTATTTTCTTTGCTTCTGCCAGTTTCTCTAAAACGGCCTGATCCGATTGATAGTTCCTCAGTAATTTCAAATCGCCAGAATCCTGTCTCCATGTCTTTCCAATCGTTTCATCTAACACGTTTGACATCGGTTCATTCACAATTTGTGACCATCTGCGCTGTGCAATTCCATTCGTCTTATTATTAAACCGGTCGGGATAAATAATATAGAAATCATGCAGAACAACTGATTTGAGCAAATCAGAATGCAATTTGGCCACACCATTTGTACTATGGCTGCCAATAATAGATAAGTGCGCCATATGTACCTGCCCGTTACGGATAATCCGCGTACGTTCTACTAAATCATGCGAGTGCAGCTCCTGCATCGTCTGCACATAACGTGCATCGATTTCTTCCATAATTTGATACATCCGCGGCAATGTGCGCTGCATTAAATCAATGGACCATTTCTCTAATGCTTCCGCCATAATGGTATGGTTCGTATAACTCATTACTTTTACAGTAATATCCCAGGCCTGTTCCCAGGACAATTCTTCTTCATCAATCAAAATCCGCATCATCTCCGGCACGCATAAAGCAGGATGTGTATCATTGATATGGATAGAAACATATTCGCTGAGCTTGGAAATCGGTTTTTGAAACCACTTTTTATAATGACGGATAATACTTTGGATGCCTGCTGACACAAAGAAATATTCCTGTGTTAAACGGATTAAGCGTCCCTGCTCATTGGAATCATCCGGATAAAGAACAGCTGTTAAATCCTCCAATTCTCTGCGTCCCTGAATACTTTGGTATTTATCCTCTTCCGAATCAGGAATCTCTACTGCCCAGAGCCGTAGTGTGTTGACAACATTATTTTCATAGCCTACCATCCCGGTATCGTAAGGGACGGCCCGGAGAACTCTTTCATTCTCATACACCGGCTTTAATTTCCCATCGTTTGTCTCTGCTAAATAAACATGCCCGCCGACACGGACATCTACCGCTTTACTTTCTCTGCGAACTTCCCAGATATTCCCGCTCTGCAGCCACTCATCCGGAAGCTCTACCTGGTATCCATCTACGAAGCGTTGTTTAAAAAGCCCATAGTCATACCGGATGCCATTTCCGTTACCTGGAAATCCGCCAGATGCGATCGAATCCATAAAACAGGAAGCCAATCGTCCAAGGCCACCGTTTCCTAATGCCATATCCTTTTCCACTTCTGCCAGATCATCTAAATGAATACCAAGATCCGTTAAAGCCTCTCTTGCAGTGTCCAATATTCCCAGATTCAATAAATTACTTTTCAGCATTCTGCCAGGTAAAAATTCAATGGAAAAATAATAAACCTGTTTTTTATTTTTATCCACATAATACTTCCATGTATCTCTCCATGCATCCGAATAACGTGCTTTTACCAGCGCTCCTAATGTATAGAAAATCTCTTGCTCGCTTGCGTCCTCCAATTCCATTGCATAATTCTCTCTCAGTCTCTGTTTCAATTCTTCTTTGAAAATTTCCTTATCTAAAGCCATGTATTAAGCTCCTTCTCTGCATTATCTAAGTTTAGCTTAAAGTTCTTCTTCCCTGAAAATGTAATTACACACTACATTTTAGGGAAGAAGCTGCTCATCTCACTTAAACCGATGCGTTTATGTTTTGGGCCTATAAGAAGGTGTTCAAAAAACTCAATAACATGCATTATTTCTTGAGCTCTTTGAACACACACCGCTTCCTATAAAATTTCTTTATAAAGCAAATAGTACTGCTCACTGGACGTCTCCCAGCTGAAGTCCTGTACCATTGCAGACTGAATCAGGCTGTCCCATACATCCTTCTCTTCCTGATAGACATGGATTGCTTTTTTCAATGCTTCCATCATGTAGTATGGTGTAAATAAGGAGAAGCCAAACCCTGTCCCTGTTTTTTCAATCGGATTATATGGTTCTACCGTATCTTTCAATCCGCCTATTTCATGAACCACCGGCAACGTGCCATACCGCATGGAAATCAGCTGTGATAATCCACATGGCTCGAATTTTGAAGGCATCAGGAAGATATCCGCGCCGGCATAAATCTTTTGAGCCAGTGTTACATCGAATGTAATGTTCACTGCGCACTTATTTGGATACCATTCAGAAATCAGCTGGAATGGATGCTCTAAGGCTGGATCTCCGGTCCCTAACAGAACAAACTGGACATCATATTGTAATAGATTCTCCAGCTCTTCCAAAACAAGATGAAAACCCTTCTGATGTGTCAGACGGCTGACCACCGCAATGACCGGAACATCCTTCTTCACAGGAAGTCCCATTCGTTCCTGTAATTCTTGCTTACACTCTTTTTTGCCTGATAAGTCAGCGGAAGAATAGGTAGACTTGAGCGCCAGATCTGTTTCCGGATTATTTATCTCATAGTCTATCCCGTTCACAATACCTGACAGCTTTCCCTGCTCCTGTCTGAGAATGCCTTCTAAGCCATTGCCAAATTCAGCAGTCTGGATTTCTCTTGCATAAGAATGGCTGACCGTATTTACTCTGTCTGCATATACAATACCCGACTTCAGAAAATTAATGTCATCTTTGAAGCGAATGGTACCATCATGATATTTTCTGTCGCCGACTCCGAATAAATCAGACAGCACTTCCGGGTGATACCGACCTTGAAACTCAATATTATGAATGGTCAGCACGGTTCGAATGTTTTGATATGCTTCAATCCAATGATATTTTTCTTTTAAGAGAAATGGTACCATTGCTGTATGAAAATCATGTACATGAAGGATATCCGGAATATAATCAACTGCCTCCATCATTTCAATCAGAGCCATCTGAAAGAAAGCAAAGCGTTCCCCATCATCATAAAAACCATATAAATCATCGCGGTCAAAATAGTAGAGATTATCGATAAAATAATAGGTGACATGATCCATTTTTAAACGTTCGATTCCACAAAATTGACTTCTCCAGCCGACGTCTATCGAGAAGGACGTCACATTCTCTAAGTTCTCTCTATATGCAGCCGGCATTTTTTTGTGAAGCGGCAGTACAACTGCCACTTCCACATCTTTTTTTGCTAATTCTTTCGGGAGTGCACCAATAACGTCTCCGAGTCCGCCTGTTTTGAAAAACGGTGCACACTCTGCACTAGCAAATAATAATTTCATATTTTTCCTCCTATCTCTCTATATCGCCAACTGCTACCCCATTCGCAAGGATATCATTGGTTACGTGCTGATATTTTTCAATGACTACCGGATTTTCTCTTGTCCCTATTATTTGTACCCCTGGATCCACAACAACTTCCTTATCCAAGATAGCGTTTTGCACCCTGGCTCCGGCACATATTTTTGCACTTGGCATAATGATTGAATCGATGATTTCTGTCCCTTTATCTATCACTGTTCCACGAGAAATAGAGGATCCTTCTACTTTTCCTTCAATGATACATCCTGTTGCAAATTGGCTGTTATTCACCTCAGAAGACTCTGAGTAATAGGTTGGAACTTCATTTTTTAATTTTGTATATATTTTTTGATTAGAATAGAGAAGCGAACTGAATTTTTGCTGGTTCAGCATATCAAGTGATGCATTATAGTATGAATTGATATCAAAAATATTACTTAAATAACCCGTATGCTCGTAGGTAGAGCTTTTTACGGTATGGATTTTTTTACGCAGAAAATCTTGGATATCCGCGGGAGTTCCTTCCTGCTGTCCTTCTTTTAATTCCCGAATCAGCCAATCTGTCTGGACGATATAAATATCCATGCAGAGATTCTCCTGCTCGGATGTCTGCAAATGCTCCATATATGGGCGCACTTCGGTAATTTGGCCATTATCTGTCAGAGATAATACAGCATCTGTCTGGCATATTTTTTCAGATTCTACCTTTTTATAAACTACCGTCATTTCATTGTTTTGCTGCTGGTGAATTTTTAAAACAGCTCGCAAGTCGATATTACAAATCATTTTACTGCTCATATAAACCGTATACTCTGATTTTGATTTTTCAAGATAGTCGATCAGCGGACGATAATAGCTTTGGTTATGTGCTTTTAATTTCAAAAAGTCTTGATAGAGGTGGATAAAGAAACGATTATGCACGCCGTCTAAATTCCATTCTTTCCCTCCGCCGATATGATCAAATACAGATTGTGTTTCTCCTTCATTAAAAATCATATAAACCGTATTTATATTCGCATTGACAATGCTGGAAAGCGGAAAATCAATCAGTCTGTATTTACAAGCAAACGGCAAGGTTGCCAGTGGTCTCTCATTTGTTAATGGAAGTAAAGCATTATAGCGTTGAATATTCCCTAAAACCGCACAAATTTTATTAGCCCTCATCCATCGTCACTCCAATCACTTCAGAATAGCCTACTACGCCGACCTCTTCCGTTCCGTCAATTACTGTATTGTCACCCACGACCGCGCCTTCTCCAATAATTGCCCGATGGATGGTTACGTCCCTGCCGATACTTGCTCCCGGCATAATAAAACTATCCGTTATTTTCGAGCCTTCTTTTACCTGCACATCATTCGATAGAATACTATTTTCAATCTGCCCAGCTACATAGCATCCATCAACGATTAGAGAGTCTGTCACCGAAGCGGTATCTGTTAAAAAGTTTGGCGGTGAAATTGTATTTCTGGAATAGACACGCCATGATTTATCCCGGATATCCAGATTCATTTCAGGATTAATAAATTCCATGTTTGCTTCCCAGAGCGAATCAATGGTTCCAACATCCTTCCAATATCCAGCAAATCGGTAGACAAATACATTCTCCCCGCCTTCTAAATAAGAGGGTATAACGTGCTTGCCAAAATCCAGCATATGGTCATCTTTGGAATAGCTGCTGAACAGCACCTCCCGTAACCGGCTCCAGTCAAAAATGTAAATTCCCATCGAGGCCAGGTTACTTTTAGGATTTTCCGGTTTTTCTTCAAATTCTATAATCCGGTCATTTTCGTCTGTATTCATAATTCCGAAACGAGATGCTTCTTTTTCAGGGACTTCCAGCACGGCAACTGTTAAAGAAGCTTCATTTGCTTTGTGTGTCTCAAGCATCTCTTCATAATCCATCTTATAAATATGGTCTCCTGATAATACAAGTAAATATTCGGGGTTCATCTCATCGATATAAGCAATATTCTGGTAAATCGCATGTGCAGTTCCTTCAAACCATTTACCGCCTTCTGAACCAGCATAAGGCTGAAGAATCGTGACGCCGGAATTAATTCCATCCAGCCCCCAGCTTGTCCCATTGTCTACGTGGTTATTTAAAGCGAGTGGCTGATATTGGGTGACTACACCCACATTTTTAATCCCAGAGTTGGCACAATTACTTAATGTGAAATCAATAATACGATATCTTCCTCCAAAAGGAACAGCTGGTTTAGCGATATTTTTTGTCAGTTTTCCTAATCGCGATCCCTTACCTCCTGCAAGAATCATTGCTAGCATCTCATTTTTCATATATTCGGTGAAAGCAGCCTTTCACCTGTCCCCCTTTCGATTACTTCTTCAAAAATTTACGTTAAAAAGTAAAACCTGGTGTGTTTCTATAATATATTTTTAGAGGATACAAAAAATTCCAATAAAAATGATATTTCCCATGATGAAAAATTACTTAGCAGATGGACGTTTTCTTGGTATTTTTATTTTATCAGGCTGTAAGATCAACGCTCCCAATGCCGGTACAACCGTTTTAATACGATAAGGATATTCCTTAAAAGGAACTTCCTCCGTTAATTGGTCAGGATTATGCTCTTTCCACGTCCCGCCGAATTCTTGCATTTCTGTATTCCAAATTTCCTTGTAGCTCCCTTGGTATGGAACACCAATCGGAAAATCCTGACGCTCTACAGGGGTCATATTTAAAATAATAATCAGAAAATCCTTTTTCTTCTTACTTTTCCGGATAAAACTAAGAACCGAATCATTTCGATTGTCGGCATCGATAATTGAAATCGTGTCATAGCTTTCCTCCAGTTCCCATAATGCCGGCTGTTCTTTATACAAAGCATTTAAACTAGTAGTAAAATGCTGCATGCTGTTGTTCATTGGATCATCTAAATCACGCCATTCCAATCCTTCATCGTACTTCCACTCTAAGAATTGTCCCCATTCACTTCCCATGAATAAAAGCTTTTTTCCAGGATGAGCAATCATATACGTATATAAATTACGCAATTGCGAAAATTGTTTATACCTGTCTCCCCACATCTTATGCATTAAACTCCTTTTTCCATGTACAACTTCATCATGAGAAAGCGGAAGGATATAGTTTTCCTGCATCATATACATAAAGGAGAAGGTGATTAAGTTAAAATGGTCCTTCCGAAAAGCTGGATCCATTTTATAAAAGTCCAGCACATCATTCATCCAGCCCATGTTCCATTTATAATCAAAGCCCAATGCGCCTGATTCAATTAATCCAGTAATCTGTGTGTCAGATGAACTCTCCTCCGCAATCATAATCACTTCCGGATGAGCCAGCTTGACAACTGCATTCAGCTTTTGCAGGAAGTAGTATCCTTCATAGTTACGATTCCCGCCTTCATGGTTCGGTTCCCAAGGCCCATCGTCATAATCTAAATAAAGCATACTGGAAACCGCATCGACACGTATTCCATCAATATGGTACATTTCTAACCAGAATAGAGCACTGGAGATTAGAAATGATTGTACCTCTGGTTTACCTAAATCGAAATTAACAGAGCCCCAGCGAATATTTGCTGCCCGATCCGGATTCTCATATTCAAATTGAGGTGTGCCGTCATATTTCGGAAGAGCATCATCATTAATACAGCAGTGACCGGGGACCCAGTCCACAAATACTCCTATATTTTCCTTATGACATGCTTCCACAAAATCTTGAAATTCTTCCGGCTTGCCGTAATAAGAGCTTAAAGCAAAATAACCTATCAATTGATATCCCCAAGACGCCCCGAGAGGATGCTCCATTAACGGCATAAATTCAATATGGGTATATCCCATTTTCTTGACATATGGAATTAATTCTTCCTTTAAATCCGCAAAGGAGTAAGGCGTCCCGTCCTCATGATGCTTCCAGGAACTGGCATGTACCTCATAGATATTTATGGGACGCTGAAAGAAATTAGAACGCTTCTTTCTCCCGTACCATAAACCATCCTTCCATTTTTTCTCCGGAACATGATGAATCACAGCTGCATTATCCGGACGCTTCTCAAATGCAATGGCAAATGGATCAATTTTATAAACTACTCTGCCGTCTGCCTGACGCACCTTGTATTTATACAAATCATTCTCGGAAGGCTTGCCGGTGAACACTTCCCAATAGCCATATACTTCATTTTTTTCCATTGGCAAGGATTCGTCCCAGTCATTAAACGTTCCTACCAACCATATCTGCTGTGCATTCGGAGCCCAGACACGGAAGACAAATCCTGTCTCCCTGTCCTGGTCTTCCTGGTGATATCCGAAAACATGCTGACTATAAAAGTTCTCACCCGAGTGAAATCTTTTTATTGCATCTTCTGTTTCCAATTCCAAATACTCATTCGTTTGCATTTCTTCATTCACCACCTATTGAAGTGCGTGTTCAAAAAGCTGCCGATGCTTTCGATTACTCCCCTCATCTAAAGGAGCTGATGATTTTTGAACATCCTCTTGAAGCTTGTCCCTGAAGTGATTTTCAGCTGGTTACATTGGTTATTTCCGAAATAGCTGCTGAAAAGGCTTTGATTTTTTCTTCAGCCGCTTCTTCACTCCCAGCTTTAACACCGATATAAAACTTAATTTTAGGCTCTGTTCCGGAAGGGCGTGCAGCTATCCAGCTTTCGTCTTCCAAGAAATATTTCAATACGTCTGAGGGCGGCGTGTTCAACGCAGTTACGGAACCATCTGCATGTACTTTTTCCTGTAATTTATAATCCTCTGTGCTGACAACCTTTATCCCTCCAAAAGTTATCGGAGATTCTTCACGAAGCTGTCTCATTAAGGAAGCTATTTTCGCCGAACCTTCTAAACCGCTCATGGTAATAGAAATTGTTTTTTCCTGATAATAGCCATATTCCTCAAAAATCGTTTGTAATGCGTCGTAAAGGTTTTCGCCCTTTTGCTTGTAGAAAGCAGCTACTTCGGCAATCAACACCAGCGCCTGAATGGCATCTTTATCTCTGACAAAGGGTTTTACCAGATAACCATAGCTTTCTTCAAAACCAAACAGAAATGTCTGCGAGCCGTCCTCTTGATATGCCTGAATTTTTTCAGCGATAAATTTAAAGCCTGTCAGTACATTAACCATTTTAGTTTGATAATTTTCAGCAATAGCAGTGGAAAGCTCGCTGGAAACAATTGATTTCAATGCCACTGCATTGTCTGGCAGTGTACCATCATCTTTTCGCGCTTTTAAAATATAATCCAGCATCAAGGCTCCAATTTGATTACCGCTGAGAACTCTATAGGTTTCGTCCGGCAGCTTCACAGCAACACCTAAGCGGTCCGCATCCGGGTCTGTTGCCACCAGCAAATCAGCACCGTCTTTTTCCCCCAGGGAAATCGCATATTCAAATGCAGAGTGTTCCTCCGGGTTAGGAGATTTGACAGTCGTAAAATCCGGATCAGCAATACTTTGCTCAGGGACGAAAGAAAATCCTGTAAATCCTGCTTGCTCCAACGCTTTTTCACCAAGCATTTTTCCGGCGCCATGCAGCGGTGTAAAAACAAGCTTTAAATCTTCTCCTTCTTTCGCTACCAGCTCTCTATTAATCGTTACTGTATCTACTTCCTGTAAATAGGCATCATCCACTTCTTTTCCGATAATTGTCAGAAGCCCTTTTTCTTTCGCTTCTTCTTCGGATAATACATCTATTTGCAGCGGATTTTCTACAGAACGGACATATGATGTTAAAGCATCCGCATCTTTCGGCGGCATTTGTCCACCGCTCTCTCCATAAATTTTGTAGCCATTATAATTTGCAGGATTATGGGATGCCGTGATCATAATGCCGGTAAACGTATTTAAGTGTCTCACCGCAAAGGAGAGCTCCGGTGTCGGACGCAATGATTCGAATACATAGGACGGAATCCCGTGGTTTGCGAGTGTTCTTGCCGCTTCTAACGCAAACTCAGGGGACTTATGTCTGGAATCATAGGCAATCGCCACTCCCCTTTTTTTATCCTCTTCTGACTGACTTTCCATAAATCGGGCCAGACCTTCTGTAGCTTGTCTCACCGTATAAATGTTCATCCGATTGATGCCCGGGCCCAATATTCCGCGCATACCCGCAGTTCCAAATTCTAAAGGGTGTGAGAAAGCATCTTCCAATTCTGTTTCATTGTTTAAAAGACTCTCTAATTCTGTTTTTAGTTCTCTATCCAGAGTCTCTTCATTCTTCCATTGTTCATAGGTATCTTGATATGACATAAACATGCCCCCTTCTACATTAAAATCTATGATCTTACTGCCAAGTAACAGTAACTCTATATTCCTGCGCAGACAAATAAAATTGATATAAAAAAACATCGCTGTAACCCATCATTATATATTGCATATATATGGAATGGTTCTATGTTATAAATTGATAACACATGACTGCGATGTTTTTATTTACGTTTATATAATAAATGTCTCTTAAAATATAGTCTATTCTATTGTCTGCTGCTGTTACTTTCACTTTTATTTACGTTCTAGATGAAATAACTAAATTTTCTAAAATCTGATTTTGAAAACCAACTTATCATATAACTAGAATCTATTCATTTTTATATAGCAGTAAGAAGGTTACTTGAGTTCATTATACTATAGATCCTTACATAATTATACATTGAATTTAAGAAAAAGGAGTAAAGTTCATATTTTTATCATAATCCATTGGAATCAATTTACTTTTATTATCTTACATAACAGCAACCGACTTTTATCGTATATTTTCTACAAATTTTCACAGTACACTTAAAACATTTTTCGCCAAAATCTATCGTTGACAAATTCGATGTCATTATGGTTTTTAGCAGCCGTCTCAAAAATACTAGATATTAACTCAACTTTCGCACCTAAGAATAAGCATATATATCTTGCTATTCCAGGGTGAACATGTTCTCCATTACCGTGCTTGCATTTTGGTGAACTATCCGGCCATTTTGAAATTGGTGATGGTGCATAGCTCCGCTCCGGACAACCACTCCGCTTTCCGCCGCAGCGGCGCTTTACACTTCGCCTTCTATATCTTTGTCAAGGGTGTTATCAAAGGAATGATCAACTCCTGTTTCTATGGAAATGAAGTTACTTTTTAATGTGTGAAAGTTGAGATATTAATGTAAAAAACCTTCATTCCAAAAAGAGTCTCTTTTTGGAATGAAGGTTCTTTTTATTTATATGCTAATGCTTGCTTTTGAGCAGAAGCGGCTTTTTTGCCATGTAAAATGGTATACAGCCCTGCTGTTACAAGTACAACCAGGCCTAACACGATATAAAGCGTGCTAAACCCAATGGCTGGCGCAATAAATCCGAGGATATATGGTCCAAAGCCTAATCCTCCATCTAAAAAGATGAAGAAAGTAGATGTTGCCAGCCCCATCCGATGCGGGGGCGTCAGTTTGACTGCAATCGCCTGTGTACAGGATTGCATATTACCAAAACCAAGGCCAATCAATACACCCGCTAATAATAGTGTAAAGCTGCTATGTGCAAACCCTAAAACAATCATACCAATCGTAAACAGGACAAATGCAGGATACATTACAATATTTGACCCTTTTAAATCAATTAAACGGCCAGTAAAAGGACGGGAAAGTAATACAGCAATGGAATAAACAAGGAAGAATACACTTGCTGCGCTTACCAAATCCAGTTCTATCGCATAGGAATTAAGGAAAGACAGCACACTGGAGTAGCAAAGAGCTAAAATCAATGTGATAATTGCAATCGGCACAGCTCTAGGCTCTACAAATTGAGCAATAAAATGCTTTTCTTCCTCTTTTTCTATCTCTTTTTCCGCTTTTGTTTCCTCAATAACCGGGATTTTCACAAAAAAGACTGTAAAGAAACTGATAACACCAATTGCTAAACAGAGCCCAAAAATTCCTTGCATGCTGGTATGCTGACTCATATACAGACCGACAAACGGTCCTAATGCAGTAGATAAGGTCGCACTCATACTATAATAGCCGATTCCCTCTCCCTTGCGTGCTGCCGGAATGATCTGCGCTACAATCGTACCCGTTGCCGTACTTCCAAAACCAAGTCCAATCCCATGAATAAATCGGTTAAAGAGTAAAAAGCCGATACCAAAATTAAAGAAATATAAAGATGTAGCTACAATAAATATAATAACCCCGATAAACAGTGTTTTTTTCTGACCAAATTTTTCAATATAACGACCAATAAACAGGCGTCCAATCAGTGCACCGACAATAAAAATCCCGACTACTAGTCCGGATTGACTTGCAGTTGCATTAAATTCTTCTGCTGCGTATACTCCCATCACAACGACAAGCAGATAAAAAACAAGTGTTAATAAAAAATTAACTGCGGACACAATAATAAAATCTTTTGTCCATAACTTCGATTCACTACTCACTACGAAACCCTTCTTTACTTAAAATATTATCTTGGATTTTCATTAAAAATTGAAAAGCAATTTGCTTCTCTTCTTCTGTCAACCCTTCGGAAATGCTATGCTCTAATGCCGTAATCTCTTCTCTGCATACTTGATAGACACGCTTTCCTTCCGAGGTCAGCTCAATAATTTTTTCTCTGCGGTTGGTACTTGGTACTTCCTTAATCAGGCCAGATTCCTGCAGGCGATGAACCCGCCTGGTAATACCCGGTTTTTCTACTTGATAATAATTGGAAATATCAACGAGCGTTGAAGTACCGCTATCCTTTAAATAAACAATAACCTGCCACAGGGAATAAGAAAGCTGATATTTTTCTAAAAGGTCATTCAAATGTTTCATTAACAACCGGTGTGTACGTATATAATGCCGAAATAATCCTTCCATTTGCTAACCTCCACACATAATTAACAAGAGTAACTATTAACCTAGGTAACTATACATTTTATTACTGAAATTGTCAAGGGGGGATTGGATAAAAAATAATGGCTCTCCTTGTTTGGAAAGCCATTATTTTTGTCCGTTGCTTTTATGATGAAAAGAAGTCTGATTTCTACTGATTTCCCCTCAATATCTTATGGATACCTCTAATATCCTCTGGTCCTGTCCGGCAGCAGCCGCCGATAATTTTCGCTCCTTTTTTAGCCCAATCAGCAGCCGCGGCATCCATATGTACATCGTTATCTCCATTCCATGTTTTCGTTTCCGGATTATAATGTTCGCCAGAATTCGGATAGATGATAATAGGTTTTTGTGTACTGGCATGCAATGCTTGAACGGCATCACTGACAAATTCCGTTGTCACACAGTTTACCCCTACAGCTGCAATCTGGCTGCATGCGTTTAAAACTTCTGCACATTCTTTCAGAGACGTTCCTTCACTTATATGAACCGCATCTCTCAACGAAAACGTCATCCATGCAGAAATATCAGGAAATTCTTTCAGTACATCACAGATAACTCGAGCTTCCTGAAGTGATGGGATGGTTTCCACCGCTAATAAATCCGCTCCCGCTTCCACCAAAGCTTCTATACGCGGCTTGTGAAACTCATATAAAAACGAATCACTTACGCCGTAGTTCCCGATGTACTCTGATCCATCTGCAAGATAAGCACCGTATGGCCCGACAGAACCGGCTATCAATGGGTAGGGACGGAATGCTTCTTTTTTTTCCATCCAGTAATCTTCCCGCGCCTGTTGTGCTAATTCTACTGTTTTTTTCATAAGTGCTCTCGCATCCGCTTCACTTATTCCGCGCTTTTTAAAACCATCTATACTTGCCTGATAGCTTGCTGTGATTGCAATATCTGCCCCCGCCTCAAAATAAGCATAATGAACCTTTCTGATTTTTTCAGGCTCGTCCAGCAAAACACGAGCTGACCACAAGGGATCCTCTAAATCACAATCCAGTTTTTCTAACTCTGTTGCCAATGCACCGTCTAAAATTAATGTATCAAATTGATCCAGCAGCTGTTCAATTGGATTAACTTTTACCATTACCTGCAACCTCCATCTCTCTTTTATTTACTAGCTTATCGTATTCTCTCCTTTCTGCAAATTTTCCCTGTTTTTTTCAGAAATTTTTTAGAAGTTATTCCTTCGCATAATGTGTAAATCCTTCCAAACAGTGGTATGTTATATGTAAAAGGATAGTGAGGGATTATATATGAAGCTTGTACTGATCAGACATGGACAAAGTGAATGGAATTTGGCCAATCTTTTCACTGGATGGACAGATGTGGATTTAACAGATCATGGAGCTGCAGATGCGAAGCATGCAGGTCAAGCATTGAAGCAGCATGGATTCCACTTTGATGTGGCCTATACATCCTATTTAAAAAGAGCCATTAAAACACTGAATTATGTTTTAGAGGAAACAGACAGCCTGTGGGTCCCCGTCCATAAATCATGGAAGCTGAACGAAAGGCATTACGGCGCTTTACAAGGATTAAACAAGCAGGAAGTGGCAGAGAAATACGGAGCCGAGCAGGTGCATATCTGGCGCCGCAGCTTTGATACAGCTCCTCCGCTTTTAGAAAAAGAAGATGAACGTTATCCTGGACATGAGCAAAAATATAAAGAAATACCCGAAGATGAAATCCCTCTCGGTGAAAGTCTGGAAACTACCATCAAACGCGTTATCCCTTACTGGGAGGAAGTAATAAAACCATCTGTAAGAGCAGGGAAAAGTGTTATTATCGCTGCACACGGGAACAGTTTAAGAGGTTTAATGAAATACCTTGAAGATATCAGCGATGAGGATATTGTAAATGTTTCCATCCCTACCGGAGTTCCACTTGTTTATGAATTAGATGACAATTTAGAACCTGTTTCAAAATACTTTATAGATCAGGAAGAATAAAACTTCATTCAGCAGAGACGTTGATTCTCTGCTGAATGAAGTTTTATTTTATAATCTGCGTGCGCTCGTATCTGGTCCAATATAAATATTACGTCTTCCCCGGCCTGTTTGAATCGTCACGACATTTGGATACGGCTCTGCTAAAATCGTATAAGTCAAGCCTCCAAAAGCTGACGGTGTAAGGCTCCAATCACTGTTTTTCTTTACAGGAGTAACATTTAACGGATACGTTCGCCAGGTGGATGCAGATGCTGGCAAATGAACACGTTTGGCTGAGGAACCGGTAGAAGTATTACCAGAATTCCCTCCAGATCGGATGGCATTTAATAGCCGTGTATTCTGTGCAGCTGTTCCCGTATAATTTTGAATACCATAAGAGCCAGCCAGCCTGGCACGATTGGCAAAGCTGGAATCTGTTCCAACGGATTTCAAATAATCTACAATGGAATTCGTTTTGCCTGCACCTGATGAAGCGCCTCCCTGGTTATTACTGGAGCCGCCGGAATTACCGGAAGACCCTGAGCTGCTTTTAGAGGATAATTGAAATATCCTCGCGATTCCTCTTGCATGTCCTAAAGCAATTTGCTCCAAAAATGCATCCGATTTCAATTTTGCTGCATCTGCCGCATGATCGATGAATCCATTTTCTGTTAAAACAGCTGACATTGCCGACTCGCGCAGTACATGAAAATTCGCTTGTTTTCTTCCTCGATTTTGAAAGTTCACCTGCTTCATGACTTCTTCATGCATGATTTGCCGATATCTTCCGGTTACTCCTTGATTAGAAAGACTGGAGTGAATAAAGTCTTCGTACCCAGAACCTCCCCCGGCATTGATATGAATGGAAACAAAATAATCTGCGCCCCACTGGTTCGCATCATTGGTCCGTGCAGTCAATGAAACGGTTCGATCCGACGTACGGCTCATCCGAATTTGATGCCCCTGATAACGATTGTTCAAGATATTTCGTATTTTCAAAGCAATCGCCAGCGTGACATTTTTTTCTTGGAGTCCTTGCCCTACAGCTCCTGTATCACTTCCTCCATGTCCAGGATCCAAGTAAATCTTCGCCATATAGAATTCCTCCCTCCATTTAAGATATAGAAAAAAGAGCTTGCCCGTATGGACGTGCTCCTTACGTGATTTGCTGATTTTTATTACATGGCGATAAATAGAGGCATCTTCCTTCTGTAATTTTCCAAAAATTCGTATAGAATTAAGCACTTATTTGTGCTATTCTATTATCTATATATCAAGCATACATACGGTTTTTCAAAAATTCGGACAAGTGCTGGTACTTAATTATGAAGGGGGAAATATTAATGAGAAAGAAAAAAAGTCTGTTATGGATGGCACTCTTAGCATTGCTAGTTTTGCTTGCTGCCTGTGGAGATAATGCATCTGGTACAAATTCGGATGATGCACAGCAATCGGACTCAGAAGGATTAACTACTGTTGAACTCGGAATGCTAAAACTGACGAGCTCAGCACCACTATTTATTGGAATAGAGCACGGATTATTTGAAGAAGAAGGAATCGATCTTCAAGTAAATTGGTTCGATGCGGCACAGCCAATTGCTGTCGCCGTAACCGGCGGGGATATTGACGTCGGTGCAACGGGAATTACTGCAAGCCTATACAATATGGTTGCGGGCGGAGAGGAATTATTAATCGTAGCTGATAAAGGAAGAGAACAGGAAGGCTATTCCTCCACTGCATTATTAGTACATAATGATTCAGATATCGAATCTGTTGAGGAACTGAAAGGGAAACAAATTGGAATTACTCAAACCGGGTCGACTTACCACTACATGGCCGGGAGATTGCTTGAGGAACACGGTCTGACAACAGATGATGTGGAACTTGTTCCATTAAACAGCATTCCTGGATTAATGGAAACATTGGAAAGTGAACAAGTAGATGCTGTCCTTTTAAATGAACCGAATATTTCGCTTGTGCTGGAAGAAGGCTACGGGAAAGTGATTGAACAAATTGGCGATGCTTTTGACTATCAGACATCCGGAATCTTTTTCTCCAATGCCTTTGCAGAGGATGAGGAAACGGCAGTTAATTTCATGAAAGCTTATGCAAAAGCAACCCAATATTATTATGAGGCTGTTCTTGTCAAAGAAGACGGGGAAATCGTTCCAGGGGAAAATTATGAGGAAGTCATTAATATTATTGCAGAATATACAGATCAAGAGCCGCAATTGATTGAAAGCGGGCTGCCTTATATGGATCGGGACGGCGTACTGCTCTCAGAAGATATCCAAACACAAATCGACTGGTACGCAAAGGAAAACTTAATAGATGCGAATGTCAATGCCGAAGATATCGTAAATACCGAGTTCCTTGAACAAGCTTTAAACGAATTGGAGTAGTGACCGTATGAAAATCGTCATTGAAAATGTTATAAAAAAATTTATCGATGCCAAAAAAAATGAAGTGACCGCATTGAACGATATCAATTTCTCCATCAATGAAGAGGAATTCGTCGTACTGGTCGGACCAAGCGGCTGTGGAAAATCGACGCTTTTGAATATTGTAGGCGGCTTATTGTCGCCTACTTCCGGTGATGTATACTTTGATGGAATCGAACAGGACCCAACACTTGGCATCGTGTTCCAGGAAAACGCCCTATTTCCTTGGCGAACCGTTTTTCAGAATGTTGTCTATGGACTGGAAGAACGGGGTGCAAGCAAAAAAGAGCAGAAGGAAATCGGTAATCACTACCTTGATATGGTCGGCTTAGCTGACTTTAGAGATGCCTATCCTAAACAGCTGTCCGGTGGGATGAAACAGCGGGCAGGAATCGCCCGGGCTCTTGCTGTAGAACCGGATTTACTCCTGATGGATGAACCATTTTCTGCGCTCGATGCTCAGACAAGGACATTAATGCAGGAAGAATTACTTACCATTTGGAATCGCACCCGTCTAAGCACGCTTTATGTAACGCATAACATCCAGGAGGCTGTCTATCTTGCCGACCGTGTTATTGTTTTATCCCGGCATCCCGGGCAAATAAAACAAATTATTCATATTGATCTGCCAAAGACAAAACGAAATAGCGAAGAGCATATACAGCAATTTAACCGCTATTCCGAAGAGATTTGGGAGCTCATCCGGCACGATGCCCAGAAAGCCTTGAAGGAGTGATTCGTTATGGAAAAATCAATAGAACAAACATCTCAAAAAACAAATCGAAAAGTCATTAAAAACCGTGTTGCTTATCTCGATAAACAAGTTCCTTTCTACACTCCTTTTGTAGGTATCCTTGGATTGCTCCTATTGTGGGAGCTGATTGCGCAGCTGGGATTTGTTTCCCCGCTCTTTCTTCCTGCCCCGTCAGTGATTATAACAACTGGGTGGGAAATGCTCACTAACGGGGAAATTATAAGTAACTTGAGCGCCAGTTTATACCGGATTCTAATGGGGTATGCGCTTGGTTCCGTTTTCGGTATTTTAGTTGGGTTAATTCTTGGTTTCTTTCGAACTGCTGATGCTATCGGAACGCCAATTGTCTATTCCATTTACCCGATTCCCAAAATTGCCTTACTGCCATTATTTATCCTGTGGCTTGGAATTGGCGAGCTATCCAAGGTAACCATTATTGCGCTTGGGGTCTTTTTCCCAGTTGTTATCAATACCTTTTCCGGGGTAAAGAATGTTGACCCGCTCTTGGTTAAAGCTGCTGTCACATTCGGTTCCAGCCGTTTCAATGTTATTCGCAAGGTGATCCTTCCCGGTGCATTGCCGATGATTTTTGCAGGACTCAAGCTTGCTGCCGGGACTTCCCTGCTTTTACTTGTATCTGCTGAAATGATTGCTGCTCAGGAGGGGCTTGGATCCATGGTTCTCCACTATGGAAACCTGATGATTATATCAAAACTGATGGTCGGCGTTTTGATTTTATCATTACTAGGATTGACCTTTAATAAAGTTCTTAAATGGCTGGAAGGTAAATTAATTCCGTGGCAATAAAAAAGTTTAAATAAAAAAAAATGCAGATAAATCATGCTTCATAAACTGGCCCCTATAAAACAGATACGGTAAAAAAACAACCACTCTATTCTGTTTTATAGGGTTCTTTGCCATATATTTATTTTAGAATGATTGTACGCGGGAGTTGATTATATGGGGGCATTATTTTTCCGTTAACGATTCTAAACATCCCCTCGTCCAATTGGGGTGAATTCCATATCTAGTTTTTTTAGAAAACGGAAAACGCGAATGCTTTCAATGTACCCTTCACATGGGACCGCTTTACTAAAACAGGGAGGAAACTTTGCACTATCCTTTCTTATAGCACAAAAAATAAAAATGAAACTTACCATCCTGACAAACGTAGATGTAGTAGGAAGGGGGAACCTTATATGGTATTTCCGTCAAAAAAAGATTGGTGGATGAGAATTGTTATCTGGGGAGCGGCTCTGCTTCTTATTATACCGCCTGTTTTCTTCCCAAACTTCGGTGTTTGGATGACTCCTGCATTTTTAGATAAGCAATGGATAAAAGTAATCATCTTGGGCTTTACTGGCATTCTTTTATTATGGATTTGGTTCAAAACCAATTACACGGTTGAAGAAAAAACACTAAAAATAACTTGCGGACCTTTTAAGAAAAAAGTAAAAATAGATGATATCCGCAGCATTCGGCAAACGAAAGATCCATTTACTGCTCCAGCTCTATCTATGGACAAACTTGAAATTAATTACGATTCATTTAAGGTTATTGCCATTTCTCCCAAAGATAAGCAGACATTAATCCATCATTTATTAAAACAAAACCCCAATATAGAAATAAAGTGAGCCTTTAAACAACCAGGTTCTTATAAAAAACCTCTGCTTTGGCGGTTCCGGATGGCTGAACAGCGATAACAGATGAAAAGCAAAAGTCCACAGACATGATTCGCCTGTGGACCTTTCAATTATAAATCCTCTTATTTTGCACTGACCAGAATTTTAGATTGACTTTTATCGTTAAGAAGTAAGTCAAATCCTTCTTCTACGATATTATCTAATTTAATTTTATTCGTCACTACTTTTTCAGCAGGGATTTGTCCGCTGGCAATTAAATTAATCACACGATCGTAGATATTGGAATATGCCAGGGAAAATTTAATGTTAGCTTCTTTAATTGTTGATGCAAAGGCATTGATTTCCGGATTTTTCCCAAAAATCGCTAACACACAAACGGTACCTGTACGTTTAATAGCTTCCAGACATGTATCAAATGTCGGCTGAACGCCTGCACATTCTAATGCCACGTCAACACCATCACCATTCGTATCTTCCATAATTGTGCCAATCACATCATCTTCCGCTGGATTTAATGTTTTTACAAACCCAAAGGTCTCCGCTAGTGCTAAACGTTCTTTCGAAACATCACTGACAAATACTTTACTCGCACCTGCTGCACGAGCTGACAAAACCGTTAATAGGCCAATTGGTCCTGCACCGGTAACCAGTACCGCATCCCCTGCTTTCACACCTGCCATCTCAACCCCATGATACGTTACTGCAGTCGGCTCTACAAGCGCTGCCTGCTCCAATGTCATATGATCCGGGATTTGATGACAATATTGTTCTTCCATGACACAGTATTCTGCGAACCCGCCATCATCAGCAAGGCCGATAAATGCGGCATTACTATTTCTGCAAAGGTGGTAATTTCCTTCCCGGCATTCCTTGCATTCTCCGCAGCGAAGGTTTGGCTCGATACAAACGCGGTCGCCAGGCTTGAACGAGGTAACACTGCTGCCTACCTCTGTCACCGTTCCGCTAAACTCATGACCCAATGTCAGCGGAGCTTGTCTTTTTGATATTGGATGCTCTTCTGTCGGAATACCAACAAAATGAGAATAAGCATGTAAGTCTGAACCACAGATACCAGTCCATGCTACTTCTACTTTCACATCTTTTGCCCCGACTTCTTTTACTTCGACATCCTCTACACGGACATCTTTTTCGGCATAAATTCTTGCTGCCTTCATAGAAACTCTCTCCCATTCTATAATTTTTCTTATAAAAGGCAGAGTTTGCTTTCACTAAATGAAATACACACCTAGTTAAATACACCTATTTTTTCAGCAAACACACTCTGTCTACCAATCTATTATACCATATGCCCAGTAAGAATTAACTGCAAACGCTCATGCGACCATAAAACGAAACTTCATTCAGCGGGAATTTTACGGGCGGTTCTCCGTGATAAATTATAAAATCACCCGAAAAAGACAAAATAAATGGTTGAAATTATGAAATAAGTCAGCATCCCCAGCAAAAATACCAAAATATATTTTACCGCTTTTCTCATCACCGCTCACCATCCTGTCCGGAGTCATTCGTCTATTAACTTTTCCAGCACAACCGCAATGCCATCCTCTTCATTCGTTAAAGTAATTTCATCTGCTGCACGTTTCAGTTCATCCTTTGCATTCCCCATGGCGATACTTCTGCCAGCGTACTGCAGCATCGTATAATCATTTTGTCCATCACCGAATGCGATAGTATCTTTTGCCGCAACCCCTAAGGAAGAAAGTGACTGCTCAATCGCGTTGGCTTTATCAATATCCTTGTCCGTGAATTCAAAATAAAATGGAGCAGAAAATGCTGCTGTTACTTCGCCTTGAAACGGCTCTTGCATTTGCTGGTAATGGGCTTGCAGGTAATCCTGCTCTCCTGCTACTAAAATTTTATGTACTGGAAAATCCACAAAATCAGCTAGATCATCCACCTCGCATAATTTCAGTCCAGCCCCTCTGGCTTCATATCTAATAATATTGATTGCTTCTCCTTCATAATGAATCACATTGTCATACACATCTTCTACATACAGATAATCGTCCCGGTCAATCATTGTTTTAACTGTAAATTTCCGCAGATGCTCTAAAACAGCTTTTGTGTATTTGACAGGCAATGGCTGGCTGAATAATTCTTTCCCTGTTTCACATTCAACTACTCTTGCTCCATTATAAGATACTATCAACCCCTGATAAGCACTCATTTCTAATTCATTTGCAACATCCTCCATCCCTTTTGATGGTCTGCCGGATGCTAAAACAAGCTGTATCCCTTGTCTCTGCGCTGCCATTAATACTTTCTTTGTTCTTGGCGAAATTACTTTTTCATTTGTCAGTAAGGTCCCGTCTAAATCTAATAATATGGCTTTTGGCTTCATGATTTGTCTCCTCAGTTCTGCTTTTTTATTTTCAAATTATGTTTCAACCTTTCCCGATGTAGGCAACGTTATTCAGGTATCTCCTTCTATCTTTTCCAATACATAGCTATCGTTCTATTATATTTTAAAATAAGCTGTTCATCTATTTTTTGATGTAACAAAAGAACCTTCCATCTTTTTAGCTGCTTCTCTATCATAGAACGGAATTGTTTATAGTGGAAGGGTAATGTACTGGTACGCTGAAAATATCTTCAAACACAAAAACTCGTACCTGCAAAGACGCAGATACGAGTTTTTATATCTATTCTAGTTTTCTCCATTTAATTCAATGGCCTGCTTCAGAACTTTATCCCCCTGCATCATTCCGTATGCCATCTGATCAATGACAGCTACCTTAACACCTTGAGGTTCTACCTTTTCTTTGATTTTCCCCTCTAGATAGCGAACTTGGGGCCCGATAAGAACAACATCTAACTGATCTAAATGATTCTTCAGCTGCGATTCTGCAACCGCTTCAATATCAGCAGCTACATTCTGTGCTTCTGCTGCTTCCTTCATTTTCTTTACAAGCATCGACGTAGACATCCCCGCTGAACAAACTAAACGTATTTTCATATTATTTCTCCTCCAGACGAATTATTTTTTGATGCATATCTATCATTTCAACGGCTAAATCCTTCACCGTTAATGCGTTCATTAAATGGTCCTGCGCATGAATCAGGATTACGGAAAGCGGAGTTGCTTTCCCATTCGCCTCGTCATGCAACAGGCTTGTCTGCATATAATGCGCCTCTGCAAATGCCTCATCCGCTGCATCCATTTTTTTAGCCGCTTCTTCAAATTCCCCTTTTTTAGCTAGCAATAACGCCTCCATTGCATCGGATTTGGCATTCCCTGCATGTAAAATAATTTGAAAGGAAAGCATTTGCACTTCTTCTTTTGTCATTGTCATGTTTTATTGACCTCCCATTTTCTCTTTCATCGCACGTACGCCTGCCATAATGAACGGGATATAGATAACCACCGCAACAGTCAGGTTAATAAGCTGAAGAATAATTCCTCTGGCGCTGCCGCCCGTTACCAGATATCCGCTTAGAATCGGTGGAGTCGTCCACGGCAGAATAGCCACTGTTTTTGGTACCAGTCCTGTGGATAACGCGATATAAGAAATAACGGTTAATGTAACTGGTACAAGAATGAACGGAATCAAGAAAATTGGGTTTAAAACGATCGGCAGCCCAAAAATCACCGGTTCATTGATATTAAACAACCCTGCTGGAGCAGATACCTTGGCGACCTCCCGATATGGATGGTTCTTTTCTCTTCTTATCACAATAAAGATAGCTATCAAGAGCGCAATCGTTGTACCTGAACCTCCCATGAAGACAAAAGAATCTAAAAATGGCTTGGTCACAACATTCGGTACATCAAACGCAGACATCCCCTGCTGGAAAAGGCTTGCATTTTGCTCAATCAACGGCAGATAAACCGGCTCAATAACCGATCCAATAATATTGGTACCGTGTAAACCAAAGAACCAAAGCAAATGATTTAAGAACGAAACAACCAGTGCTGCAGGTAATGTATTTCCCAGACCTTGCAGCGGTTCTTGTATTGCATTAAAGATAACCTCAAACATGCTGATTCCTACGAATACACTGATAAGTGCCTGGAATAAACCGACTAATGCAAGAATAATCATTGCTGGAATCAATGCAGCAAAGGAACGGGTTACCCCTTCCGGAACGCCATCCGGCATTTTGATTGTAATATTCGCCTTCACCAGAAGACGGAATAACTCGGTTATCAGCAGCGCAATAATAATGGCTACAAATAATCCTTGCGCACCCAGCCAGGCAAAATTCAATCCCCAATCTGCTGTTTCTGGTACTAAGATAATATAGGAAGCAATAGAGATTAAACCTACCGATAATCCATCTATTTCATATGACTTAGCTAAATTATAAGCGATTGTAAAGGAAATGAGTAGTCCAATTACGGCAAATGTTCCATTCCAAACACTTCCGCCCAGCGTCTGCCAGTTCCCTTCCCCAAAAATATTATTTAAAATCTTCACCATATCAAAGCTTCCAAAGGCAGGGAAATTATTAATCAATACGGCTAACGAACCGATAATAATTAAAGGCATAATCGCTACAAAACCATCACGAACAGCAACTAAATGACGTTGTGAGCCGATGCGGCCGGCAATTTCAATAAATTTTTGCATAAATGTATTATTCATTTTTCTTCCCCCTAGCGTTTAAATTGTGGCAAGTAATCTTCATGTGCTTCCAACAGTTCATCTAAAACCACTTTTGCTTTTTTCTCATCTTGAATTAACGGATTTACCAGAAAGGCATTGTAGGCGTCCTTGTAATCTCCTGACATACTCGCCTTGATTACCAGCTCTTCCATTGCTTTCATATTTTGAATCATCCCCCGCATCGGTGCAGGAATTTCCCCAATCGCAATCGGCTTCGGACCATTCTCTGTAATCACGCAATTTGCTTCAATCACTGCGTCATAAGGTAAATCAGGAATCGTGCCATGATTCCACGTATTTACCGTTTGGATATCTTCTTTGTTATTATAAATAGAATCCATTAAACTACAGGCAACTTGACTGTAAAATGCACCGCCGCGCTGTTCCAGCTCTTTTGGCTTCTCTCGGAGACTTTCTTGTTTATATAGATCAAACAGAGATTCTTCTAACGCTTGAACAACTTCCGCACGTGTCCCATTCTCTTCATAAGCTTTTAGATCTTTTTCCAATACTTTTTCTGATTGAAAGTAATATTGATGGTATGGATTCGGCAGCAGTCTGGCAGATTGAATAAATGTTTCCGACCAATCTAATGGCATAATATTCGCCGGACTGTAATCAAACTCTTTTTGAAGCAGCTTTTGGAATACATCTTCTGTCCGATCCTCTCCGCTGACATAGACCTTGTCTCCAAACACAAAATGATTCAGCCCGATAAATTGAATCCATACATCCTCAGGAGGGACCTGTAATAGTTCAGCCGTAGAATGTCGCATATTAAATGGAATATTACAGACACCAATAACCTTTTTATGTGCCGAATGATTCAGCAGCGCTTCCGTAACGATACCTGCCGGATTGGTAAAATTAATCATCCACGCATCTGGACAAAGCTCCTGGACTTCTTTAGCTACTTCCATTAATACTGGAATCGTTCGAAACGCTTTCATTATTCCGCCAGCACCGTTTGTTTCTTGCCCAATCATTCCATGCTTCAACGGAATTCGCTCGTCTTGGGCTCTTGCTGCTAATCCGCCAACCCGAATCTGTGTCGAGACAAAATCTGCTCCTTTTAAAGCACTTCTCCGGTCCAGCGTCCAAGTTAACTCAATAGCTGCACCCGCCTCTTCTATCATCCTGTTTCCTAATTGACAAATTGTAGCTACCTTTTCTTTCCCGGCTTCCACATCCACCAGAACAATTTCTGAAACAGGAAGTGTCGGCTGCCGCTCGATAAGTCCTTCTAAAATTTCTGGCGTATAACTGGAACCTCCACCGATAATTACTACTTTTAAAGACATAATCGACTGCTCCTTTAATTCTATTTTGTAATCGCTTTAATTGTTTTATCTGTATTACCTGTTTTAAATGTATCATACAAATTTTTATTTGTCTATATAAAATAAAATATAATTGTTGTAACAATTGTGTTTTTATCAATTATCTAGTAAACTATCTTTATAGTAGAAACTTTCATAAGAATTTAGATACTGATTTCTTAAAGAATGCTATGGATAAAATCACTTTTTCGTGTCTTTAGTCCTATTCATTGCTTTATCCCTTGTACTTTTACACTTAAAAGGGTATGATTTTTTAAAAGTGTCGCTAAAGGAGTACGGAATCTATGGAAAGAAACCAATCGCTACACACTTATATCAAAGAAGAATTGTTACATCGTATTAAGACAAATCAATATCAGCCCGGCGAGAAAATCCCTCCCGAACTGGAATTATGTAAGAGCTTTAATGTCAGTCGTACCACGGTTCGTACCGCTTTAAATCAGCTTACATTAGAAGGATATTTAGTTCGTCAGCAAGGACGGGGCACGTTTGTTGCAGATAAGAAAGTAAAACAGGCTTTATCCCAGACAGTCAGAAGATATAGTGACCAATTAGCCGACCAGGGGAAACATCCGGAAATTGAAGTATCAGATATTTCTGTCGTTGCTGCAAATGAATTATTATCTGATCAGCTAAATGTGAATCTCCAGGATCCTATTCAACGTATTGAGCGTGTCCGTAAAGCGAATGGAGAGCCTACACAGTATGAAGTAGCTTATGTCCCCTGGTCTGTTGCTCCGGGGATTACTGCAGAACATGCCGGCCATTCTCTATATAAATCATTAAATGAATTTTTTGATGTGTGGATTGCGAAAACCTCAGAAAATATCGAAATAGCTTTTGCAGATGAGCAAATTTGCAAATTTTTGGAGTGTGAGCAAGGTCTGCCCTGCTTTTACATTGAAACACTGGCGGAAGATAAAGACGGAAATAAAGTTGAGTTTTCCAGATCTTTTTTTCGGGGAGATAAAACAAACTTCTCGATTGAACGTACTTATTCGAAGTAATTAAAAAATCTATCAGGAGTGGTTTTCATGCGAATAGAAATCAATGCAGACGATTTCGGATTGACAAAAGGAGTGACAGATGGAATCATCCAGGCGCATCAAGACGGCTGCGTAACATCAACAACCTTAATGATGAATGGACTTGCAACCGATTACGCTGTCGAAAAGGCGCTGGAAAATCCCGATTTAAAGGTTGGCATTCATCTTGTATTAACTTGGGGAAAACCGCTTCATTCATCTGTGCCAAACCTCGTTAAATCCGATGGCACCTTTCGATTCACCAGCGGCTATCGCGATATGGAAGCTCCGAATATTTCAGAAGTCGAATTGGAATGGCGCGCACAGCTGGATGCTTATTTAACAACAGGTTTGCCACTTGATCATATCGACAGCCATCATCACGTTCATGGCTGGCCTCCTTTAAAAAATCTAGTCATCCAGCTTGCCAAAGAATACGATGTTCCTGTGCGTTATGTTGATTCCATAGCGGATCATCCGGAAATATGCTGGA
This sequence comes from Oceanobacillus sp. M60, assembly GCF_053839645.1. Lineage (NCBI taxonomy): Bacteria > Bacillati > Bacillota > Bacilli > Caryophanales > Bacillaceae > Oceanobacillus > Oceanobacillus sp. M60. The sequence continues at coordinate 582,701 of NZ_JBSSNH010000001.1, forward strand.
CAGATACGCTGTGGACTGGTTTTTATAAAGAAGGAATCACTGATGATTTATTTGATGTTCTTCACGAAGAAAATGGAACATCAATTGAAGTAATGACCCATCCCGGGCAAGTGGATGACGATTTAAGGAAAGTCAGCTCGTACACGGATGACCGCGAGAAGGAAATAGAAATTCTCAGCAGGATAAAAGTTCCTGATTGGGCAAAGAAAAAATAAAGCGTCCCCCCATTCATGAGGGGTTTCACGGCCAATTCTCTTTGATAAAAAAAGAAATCCAAACATCTCAAATTCTGTAGAAAGAATGTTGATAACGTTTGGATTTCTTTTTTTATGAAGTATGTTCTCAGGTAAAAAAATAGCTGATAATGGATAAAAGCAACGCAAAGCCCATAATACAGCTGACTGCCATAAAATGACGGCGGCGTCCCATGACAACAACAGCAATATATTCCCTGACCATGGCATTTGGCCAATAATAAAATGCTGTTTTTGAACCAATCCCCTGGCTGTCCAATCCAGCTTTTCGTGCATAAATCCCAGCACGGAATAAATGAAAATTATTCGTTGCGAAAATACTCTGGTACGTTCCTTCTCCACTCAAGTTATCCATGATTCTTTTGGAAAACCTCATATTTTCATACGTGCTGACTGATTTGTCTTCTTGAATCGTATCTTCCACTGGTATTCCTTTTTCTACAGCATAGTTTTGCATGGCTTCGGCTTCTGGAAGTCCTTCATCCGGGCCCTGTCCCCCGGAAAAGATAATTTTCGGCGGAACCGTAACTTTTTTCTGCTGATGATAAAATTCAATCGCTTTATCAATTCTGCTGGCCAACAATGGAGACACCCGGTCATTAATCAAGCCGCTTCCTAACACAATGATAAAATCTTGGTTTCGTTTTGGACGGCTCCATTGATTCAGTCCATAAGCTGTTAAAAAGTTAAACATATGCAAGAAAACATAGATAACAACCAAGCTGGCTCCTCCAAATAACGGATGCAAATACTCCGGGAAAAACTGTGTCGGATTGACCATATTGAAAATAATCAATGTAAGTATGCCTATGGCCATGATCAATGTTAAGGAGTTCCTGAATCGTTTCCCCTCCTTCTCCATTAACACTTTGGCATTGTAAAATAACCCGGCGATTAATGCGAGCACGCCAAACGGAATCATCAAAATCAAAAGTAAAGCAGGAAAAACCAGCACGATATACTGATAAGGCCCATCGATGTAAATATAAAAGAATGCGCAAAAGAAAAAGAAAGTGATTAAAAACCCATTAAACAAAAACCCGTTAATCAACTTACGCGGGTCCCGAAGATAACTGATTAGAAATAGAATTAAAAATAATAGCGGTATGGAAGCAATAAAATATATCAAATACACGCACCTCTTTCCATCTGTTCTCATTGACCTTTCTACTATCTAAGAAGAAGGAAGTTCTTTCATTATAATCTTTTCTATAAATGAAAGCATTATTTGTTTCAAAATAATTATGTGGTAGAATGTATCTAATTAACAGCTAAAGGCGGAGACTTCTATGCATAAACTAACCTACTTTTTCATCGCCCTTTTTCTTTTAACAGCATGTACACCCGCTACTGATTCGAATATAAGCAGCCCTCACTCTCATAGAAACATCTCACTGAGCGAGAAGGAAACGGATTGGATTCATTCACAAATTACAGTTTCCGCTATTGGAGATATTTTAATCCATGACCGTGTATACGACGATGCCTGGGATGGGAAAAAATATAATTTTAAACCGATGCTTGCTGAAACTGCCGATTATTTAAGAGAACCGGAAATCACTGTTGCCAATCAAGAAACCATTATGGGCGGGGAATCTATCGGCTTATCAGGGTATCCTAATTTCAATAGTCCAGTCGAAATTGGAGATGCTTTACAGGATGCTGGCGTCGATATCGTCACCATGGCCAATAATCATACATTAGACAGCGGCGAAGAAGCGATACAAAACGCCATTGCCTATTATCAAGAAATAGGAATGCTTTACACGGGAAGCTTCCAAAGTAAAAAGGATCAGTCTGAAATCAGAGTAATAGAAACAGATCAGAACATTTCAGTTGCTTTTCTAAGTTATACATATGGAACGAACGGCATGCCTATCCCAGAGGGAAAACCTTATCTCGTTAATTTGATCCAACGGGAGCAGATCAAACAAGAAGTTGAAAAAGCAAACGAGCTGGCAGATGCAACAATTATCAGTCTGCATTTTGGCGAAGAGGAAGCGCGAATGCCTAATCAGGAACAAAAGGATTTAGCACAGTATACTGCGGATCTTGGCGTGGATGTCGTGATTGGTCATCATCCGCATGTTCTTCAGCCGATAGAATGGCTGGAAGGAAAAGAAGGAAACCAGACATTGGTAGCTTATTCTTTAGGAAACTTCCTTTCCGGTCAATATCAGTTTTACAATCGTATTGGCGGAATTTTTGAATTTGATTTGGTGAAGAAGGCAGATGAAGTACACGTCGAGGCTCCCCGCTTCCTGCCGACCTTTGTGGAGTTTGAAGAAGATGGTGGTACCATGAAAGATATACAAGTTGTTCCATTAGAACAAACAGCGAAGGAGCAGATAGAGAATCTTGATGACATTTATTCTGAAATGCAAGCCCATATGACGCAGTGGATGCCTGAATTGGATTGGATGAATTTGTCTAAATAGCAATAAGGGTTATTAAAAATAATGGCGGCTAGAATGTTTAACTCTGTCACATCCACTGAGTAAATTAACTAAAGACAGCGATAAAAGTGACCAACTCATGAAAACGCTTGAATCTCTGTTGACTTCATGATGTAGTCGTGATAGATTATATGTGTTAATTAAAAATAATTTATATAATTTTAGGAATGTTACCTATTTGGGCATAACCTGAGCGAAATAGAAGGATGCAATCCCTTTGCGTCTATTCTTATTCGTTCAGGTTTTTTATTTGTAAAAATGATCATCTCATTAGCTCAGAATAAGGAATCATCTTGGAAGTTGTGCATAAAGACATTAAACGGCTGAATTATTCGCCTCTTCACTTTCATCTGTTGTATCTCTAAATAAGCCTTGATTAAATAGTTAAAACCCATGTTGTAAGATTTATGCGTGTTTTCTCGACTGCTGTAATGGTTGGTCAGGAACGGCATTTCTTATATTCAAACAGATAAAGCTTACATGTTTTTTGTCTCAAAAAAAACATTATGTTCGCTTCCTAAAAAAGGAAAGCGCTTCCATTTAAATCCAAAAAAGGATGATGACTAGATTCATGCGCAGAAAATTACTTGTGAAAGGAGGTAAGATTCATTTTGAATGCCAAGCCTTCGTTTGTGAAGCTATTCTGAGCAAAAGAGATATTCATTATATAAAATATAAAAAAGGATGGTAGCTATGAAGAATAAAAAGTTAATTCTTTTTTTAATTGGTTTATTGGCAATAGCAGCAGTATTAGGAGCTTGCACCAATCCATCTTCTGATGATGCAGAGACTGACAGTCCAGAAGAAACGGAAGCAGCAGAGAAAACGGAGACCACGAATAAGAGTGCCACTTCGCTAGAGTCATTATTTGATACTGATATTACAAGCTTGGAAACTGTTAACGTGGTGGATGAAGATATGGAATGGCGCTATTACGATGATGACAAGGACCCAAATGCCGGAACTTGGTATGAAGGTTGGAATAAGCGTAATGGCTGGGCATATCCTGAAGGCTGGTTAGACTGGGGCACCATTCCAATGGAGTTTACAGAAGAAGATTGGCCAACCTATGAAGGAACTGTATTTAGTACCAGCCCCGAAACAGATGGACAAGTGTTAGCGACAACGGAGGATAGTAAAGCAAAAAGTACTTACTTCTTACGCCATACGTTCACACTAACCCAAGAACAAGCGGAGAGTATTTATGCACTTGAAATTACCGCTCGTTACAATGATGCAATGACAATGTATATCAACGGAAGTCCTGTAGGGGGGTTCCACAATATCCCAACTGATAATTATTCTGAAAATATGGAATACGGGGCACAAGAAGAAGTTGCTGATGGGGAATTTATTGAAGAAACCTTTATTGTAGATGACGTTTCAAGTATTACCAATGGTTATGTACCCGGTGAGTATGAAGAAGTTTACGATGAAGAGAATGATATGATAACGCATGAATTAAGTGAAGCAACAACAGATGATGATGGCAACACCTTTATGAACATTACTATCGCTGTTGAATTACATGCGTATGACCCAGATGATAACGAAGCCAGTTTTGAATTAGTGGACGTCATCCTTAATCCGGATGAGACCGAGCTGGCAGCAGACAGTGAAGCTGTGAAGAATGTTTCTGTCAATACAGGGGCAGACGAAGACAGCATTAATTTCACTTGGAATGCTTTATCCTCTGAAACAGGATATGTAGAAGTTGTTGAAGGAACAGATCCTGAAGCATTTTCTATAGAAGATGCCACTGTTTATGAAGCAGATTCCACAGAACTAGCTTATACGAAATTTACAGAGACAGATTATTACACTAACAAAGCAACTGTCGAAGTGGAACGTGATACCGATTACCTCTATCGTGTCGGTAACGAAGACGGCTACTCGCAAGTCTTTCCACTGCGTACACAAGATATCACGGATGGTTACGAGGCAATTTTCTTAGCAGATGCTCAGATTGGTACCGGCACGATTCCAACCGATGTTTTTGGATGGGAAGAAACATTAGCGCATGCGTTTGAAACTGCGCCAGATGCTAGTATGATTCTAAACGCAGGTGACTTTGTAGATGCACCAGATAAAGAAAGTGAATATGATGCATATTTTGAGCCAGAGATTCTAGCTTCTTATCCAACTGCATCCGCCGTAGGAAATCATGATGTTGCTCCAAACTATAAAAATCACTTTAATGAGCCCAATTTAACGTCATATGGTGAAGATGAGGCAGGCAGTGATTACTACTTCACTTATGGTAATGTTTTATACTTGGTGTTGAATGCCAATAATATGAATAACGAAGAACATGTCCAATTCTTGGAAGAAACAATGGAAGAGACAGCCGATCAAGAATTTGACTGGAAAGTGTTGATGTTCCACCAATCTATTTACGCAGCCGGCAAACAATCGGAGAGTGAGGACGTGCCTATTCGACGTGATGTTTTAGTCCCTGCTATTGATGAGTCAGGCATTGATGTTGTATTAATGGGGCATGATCATGCTTATGCCAGAACCCATCAAATGCATAACTTTGAACCGGTTGAAGATGTTGAATTTGAAGATGAGAATCAGACAGCTGCTGTGAATCCAGAAGGAACATTGTATATAACAAGCAGCTCTGCCAGCGGCAGTAAGTATTATGATTTAGTAGAAGAATACGACTACTTGGCTTTCAGAGAGCAATTTTATGTACCAACCTTCTCTCATATCAGCTTTACTGAAGACACATTTGCGATCACATCTTACCGCACTGATACAATGGAAGAATTTGATTCTTATACGATTAGAAAATCAGAATAGGTTATATAAAAGTCGCGGTTCCTTTCATTCAGGGACCGCGGCTTTTATATTCAATCATCCCTCCTTCTCTGCCGCTAGATTAAAAGAAGTTTAAAATTCATTTTATAAGTATTAAAGATATAATCGCGACAAATGGTGAAAAACTCCGGATAAGAGAATAACTCCTTTTGAAGGAATCTATATTGGCGTATTTTCGGCTGAATATCTTTCTCATTTATCAAAGCTTTAGAGCATTTTTTCCATTCTTCAACCGTCAAACTTCCAAGATAATACTAAAAGTAACCAATTATTGAAAACGCTTAAAAAATTGTTGACTTCCTATAAAAGCCATGGTAAGTTATAGTTGTTAATTAACAACACAATTGTATATACAAATTTAGGAATGTTACCTATTTTGGGCATAACCTGAACCGGATTGAAGACGCACTATCTCTGTGTCTACATCAATTGGTTCAGGTTTTTTATTTGGAAAATTTCACTATAAACCAGAAAGCAGGGAGAGACATGAAGTACGAACAATTAGCTAAAGATATTATTGAAAATGTCGGCGGAAAAGAAAACGTTTACAGTGTTGTGCATTGTATTACCCGGTTACGTTTCAAGCTGAAAGATGAAAGTAAAGCACAAACAGAAGTTTTGAAGAACATGGATGATGTTGTAACCGTTATGAAAAGCGGCGGACAATATCAGGTCGTTATTGGGAATCATGTGCCTGATGTGTATCAGGCAGTAGTGCAGGTTGGCGGCTTCGAAGCACGGGGAGAAGTTGATCCAGATGATGGCAATCAAGAGAAACAAAGCTTATTAAACCGTTTTATTGATTTAATTTCTGGAATATTCACTCCAATACTTGGTGTTTTAGTTGCAACAGGAATGATAAAAGGATTTAATGCCCTGTTTCTTTCTGCAGGCTGGCTGGAGGATACTTCAGGTACTTACCAGCTACTAAACGCAGCAGGCGATTCATTATTTTACTTCCTGCCTATTTTCCTAGGTTATTCAGCCAGTAAAAAGTTTGGTTTAACTCCTTTTATAGGAATGGCAATTGGTGCATCCCTTGTTTATCCAGCATTGTCAGGATTAACAGAGGGAGAACCGCTTTATACACTTTTTACGGGGACCATCTTTGAATCCCCTGTTCATATCACCTTTTTGGGGATACCAGTTATTTTAATGAGTTATGCATCATCCGTTATACCAATTATTATCGCAACTTTCTTTGGCTCTAAAGTAGAAAAAGGTTTAAAAAAGGTTATGCCAAGTGTTGTCAAAGCATTCTTAGTTCCATTTTTCACTATCTTAATTGTCGTACCTATTACTTTTCTCGTAATCGGTCCAATCGCTACCTGGGCAGGCCAAGCATTAGGTGCAGGTATTACTTGGGTTTATGATTTAACACCTCTTGTTGCCGGACTTCTTCTTGCAGGATTTTGGCAAGTGTTCGTTGTATTTGGATTACATTGGGGAATTGTTGCAGTTGGAATCAATAATCTGGCAGTTGCCGGACAAGATCCGCTTCTCGGAATCACATTCGCAGCTTCCTTTGCTCAAATCGGGGCTGTATTGGGAGTATGGATTAAAACAAGAAAACAATCGTTAAAAACGCTTAGTTTCCCAGCGTTTATTTCAGGTATATTTGGGATAACAGAACCAGCTATTTATGGTATTACCCTTCCATTGAAAAAGCCATTTATTATGAGCTGTATTGCTTCTGGTATTGGCGGAGCCATTCTTGGACTTGCCGGTACAAAGATTTATATGATGGGCGGCCTAGGAGTGTTTGGTTATATCAACCGCATTAATCCGGAAGGCATCGATTTTGGATTCTGGGGAGCTGTTATTGCTACTATTGTAGCCTTTGTATTAGGCTTTGTTTTAACCTACCTGTTTGGGGGCGTACGTGCCAACGAAGAAAAAACTCCTGTAACAGATGCTGTAGATCTAGATCAGCCAGAGGACAAATTACCCGAGCCTGGCATGGAATTAAAAAAACAAATGATTGCAAGTCCATTAACTGGAGAAGTAAAAGCATTAGAACAAATTGAAGACACTGCCTTTTCATCTGGAGCGCTCGGTAAAGGGGTAGCTATCGAACCAACTGAAGGAAAACTGATTGCTCCTGTGTCTGGTACAATTTCAGCAATATTTCCAACCAATCACGCGGTAGGAATTACCTCTGATCAGGGCGTAGAAATTTTGATTCATATCGGCATGGATACGGTACAATTAGACGGAAAATATTTTACCGGTCACATTGAACAAGGTGCTAAAGTGGAACAAGGCCAATTATTAATTGAATTTGATATCGAACAAATCAAAGAAGCCGGCTATCCGCTGACAACACCTATTATCATAACAAATACCGAAAATTATGCTCGCGTCTTATCGACGGAAGAAAAAAATATTCAAAGAAAAGATCATTTGATTACTGTAGAAAATTAAAGGTTTACCGAGGAGAGGAAAGTGATTATTCTTCTCCCCTTCTAACAATATTTAAAAGGAGTTTTTTGATATGACGAATACATTTCCAGAAGATTTTTTATGGGGCGGAGCAATCGCTGCCTGCCAAGCAGAAGGTGCATGGAATGAGGGAGGAAAATCATTAACCATTCCAGACATCATGAAATATGAAGTAATCGATAGATCCAAACCTACAAAACAAAAAATAATCAACAGAGAAACCATTGAAGCTGCTAGAAATGACGAAGATCCTACCTATTATCCGAAAAGACGAGGGATTGATTTTTACCGCACGTATAAAGAAGATATCGCATTATTTCATGAGATGGGTTTTAGTGTTTTTCGGCTTTCGATCTCATGGGCCAGAGTTTTCCCTAATGGAGACGACGCTGAGCCGAATGAAGAAGCATTACAATATTATGACCAAGTCATTGAAGAATGCTTAAAATATGGAATAGAGCCTTTAGTTACCATCTCTCATTTCGACATGCCAATCGTATTGATTGATAAATTTGGCGGCTGGTATAACAGGAAATTAGTTGATCTCTATGTAAATTATGCGGAGGTTCTATTCAAACGGTATAAAGGAAAAGTAAAATATTGGATTACGTTTAATGAAATCAATATGAGTATTAAAGCAGGACCAAAAACATTAGGAATACTCAATGAAGGACAAGCGAATTATGAAGAAATGCTGTTCCAGGGGTTACATCATCAGTATGTAGCAGCGGCCCTGTCTACAAAAATAGCGCATGAGATTAATCCCGATAATCAAATCGGCTGTATGGTAGCGTACTTTACAACGTATGCCCATACGTGCGCACCTGAAGATGTTCTGGCTATGCAGGAGGATGACCAGCTTCGAAATCTGATATATTTAGATATTCAGGCAAAAGGATATTATTCTCTTTTCGCTAAAAAATATATGCGAGATAATCATATTAAATTAAAGATGGAAGAAAATGATTTAGAGCTATTAAAAACATATACCGCTGACTTTATTGGTTTCTCTTATTATATGTCCATGGTGTCCAGTGCCAATGCGGAAAATCTTGAATTAACAGCTGCCAATGTGACCAATGTGCTTAAAAACCCTCATTTAGAAGCAAGTGACTGGGGCTGGCAAATCGATCCTAAAGGCTTACGATACACATTAAATCATCTATATGATCGTTATGAAAAACCATTGTTTATTCTTGAAAACGGAATTGGAGCACTTGATAAATTAAATGAGGATGGTACGGTCCATGACGAATACCGGATTGCATATCTCGCGGAACACTTTAAACAGATGCGGGAAGCCATCAACGACGGAGTCGACCTTTTCGGTTACACGATGTGGGGGCCAATCGATATTATCTCATCAGGCACCTCGGAAATGAAAAAACGCTATGGTTTTATTTACGTGGATCAAGACGATTTAGGCAATGGAACAAAGAAAAGATATCGCAAGGATTCGTTTTATTGGTTTAAAGATGTAATTGCGTCAAATGGTGAAGTACTCTAAATGGGGCAGAGAGAAAGCTAAAATGCAAACCTTTAAAGGTGTATCATTGCAAACAAAACATAGATAAGAGAAATTCCGAATAAATTTACGGTGATCTATCTTTCATGTTTGCAATGGTACACATTTAGCTATAGCAATCTATACAGAAAGTACCTGAGATGGATGATGATTTATCAGCTTCTGATTAGGCAAAAATCTTTTACTTGCCAGAGTTTATGAAAACGATTAAAAAATTTATTGACTTCCTATAGCACCCGTGATAAATTATAGGTGTTAATTAACAAAACAATTATATATACAAATTTAGGAATGTTACCTATTTTGGGCATAACCTGAACGGAATGGAAGGATGCAATCTCTTTGCGTCTATTCTAATTCGTTCAGGTTTTTTATTTGCAATCAGTCATTCAAATAAAATTAGAAAGCGGGGAAAAAGATGAAGTACGAGCAGTTAGCTGAAGAGATTATTGAATTAGTCGGCGGCACAGAGAACGTAAATAGCGTAACACACTGTGTGACAAGACTCCGTTTCCGATTAAGGGACTCCCAAAAAGCGGATCGAAAGGCATTAGAGAATCATGAGGATGTCGTCACTGTCCGGGAAAGTTCCGGACAATATCAAGTCGTCATCGGCAACCATGTTCCGGATGTTTACAAAGCAGTCGTTGCTGTAGGCGGGTTCGAAAATGAGAAACAAGAAGATGACAATGAAGCTAAGGATGACGAGAAAAAAGGGTTATTCTCCAGCTTCATCGATATTATTTCGAATATCTTCATCCCAGTTCTTCCTTTACTGATGGCAACAGGTATTATCAAAGGATTTAACTCAATGTTCATCGCGCTGGGCTGGTTAGAAGATACCAGTGGTACGTCGCAAATACTGAATGTGATTGGTGATGGCTTCTTCACATTCTTACCTATATTCTTAGGTTACACAGCCATGAAAAAATTTGGCGGCACACCTTTCCTTGGTATGGCCATTGCTGCTGCGCTTGTTCACCCGAACCTCGCAGGAATCGGAGAAAGCGAACCATTCATGACATTATTCAGCGGGACGATTTTAGAATCACCCGTACAAGTATCCTTTTTAGGAATTCCAATTATCTTAATGAGCTATACCGCTTCCGTGGTACCGATTATTTTATCCACTTACTTTGCGGCGAAAATAGAACGCTGGTTTGCGGCGATTATTCCGCAAGTGGTGAAGTCGTTTATCGTGCCATTCTTAACATTGCTTATCATTGTTCCATTAACATTTATTGTTATTGGTCCTATCGCAACATGGCTGGCACAATCCATTGGATATGCCATCCAAACAGGCTATGAAGCCGTCCCGGTCATTGCCGGTATCGTTGTCGGCGGGTTCTGGCAAGTATTAGTTATTTTCGGTATTCATTGGGGTATTATTCCAATTTATTATAATAACTTAGCTGTGCAAGGGTTTGATATGCTCATCGCGATGACATTTGCTGCTTCCTTCGCACAAATCGGTGCAGTACTTGCTGTCTGGATAAAAACAAAGAATAAAAAACTAAAAAGGCTCAGCTTCCCTGCCTTTATCTCCGGGTTCTTTGGTGTAACAGAGCCTGCGATTTACGGGATTACCCTGCCATTGAAAACACCATTTGTTATGAGCTGTATCGGATCTGCCGCTGGTGGTGCGATTATTGCTATGACAGGTGCAGCGCTTTACAGTGCAGGACCTTTGGGTGTATTTAAAATCCCGACATTTATCCATCCGGAAAACGGGATTGACGGCGGTTTCTGGGGTATGCTGGTATCCATCATTGTAGCATTTATCGTTGCCTTCGTATTAACATACTTCTTCGGACGTATTAATCAAAAAGAAAATACCGAAGCGGTCGTCGGCGATGAAAAAATGCAAGAAGAAGTTCAAGACCAAGCATTGGTTGAAGATGATGTGAAGCAGACCAATCAAGAGATTACCGTCCAAAACGAAAATATTTTAAGCCCTGCAAATGGAGATATCATTCCATTAACGTCCGTTCCTGATGACGTATTCGCTTCCGAAGCAATGGGTAAAGGCGTTGCGGTCCAACCAAGTGAAGGCAGGATGTATGCTCCGGCAAATGGGGTCATTACCACACTCTTTAAAACGAATCACGCTATCGGTATGACCACAGACAATGGCGCAGAAATTCTGATTCATATTGGAATGGATACCGTAGAATTAGATGGAAAATTCTTTGAAGCACGTATGAAGCAAGGGGATACAGTAAAAGCAGGAGATTTGCTGGTTGAATTTGATATCAATCAAATCAAACAGGCTGGATATTCTGTCGTCACCCCTATCGTCATCACGAATACAAAGGCTTATAATGAGCTTGAAATTGTGTCGGGTGATACAATAATGAAAGAAGATGTATTAATTATTACAAAAGTGTAAAAAGAATATTTATAAAAATGCAAGGAGGAATTTTCATGACAAATAACAAACGATTTCCAGAAGGTTTTCTATGGGGCGGCGCTATTGCTGCTAACCAAGTAGAAGGAGCTTATCTTGAAGATGGAAAAGGACTGACAAACGTTGACTTACTCCCTACCGGAGAGAAAAGAAGAGGGATAATGGAAGGCCATATTACCGATCTCAAGCCGAATCCAGAAGATTTCTACCCTAGTCACGAAGCGATTGATTTTTATCACAACTATAAAGAAGATATCGCATTGTTCGCAGAGATGGGCTTCAAATCATTTAGACTCTCTATCTCATGGGCACGTATTTTCCCGAATGGAGATGACGCAGCTCCTAATGAAGCTGGTCTTCAATTTTATGATGATTTGTTTGATGAGTTACGTAAACACAATATTGAACCCGTTGTAACCATCGCACACTTTGATGTACCTGTATCCCTGATTGAACGGTATAACAGCTGGGAAAGCAGAAAACTCGTTGATTTATTTGAAAAATATTCGATTACGATTTTCGAGAGATACAAAGATAAAGTAAAATACTGGATGACATTTAATGAAATCAATATGCTGCTGCACCTTCCATTCATGGGAGCAGGCATCGTCCTTAAAGAAGGAGCTAACCGCGATCAAGTACTTTATCAGGCTGCCCATCACCAGCTTGTAGCAAGCGCCAAAGCGGTAAAAGCATGTCATGAGATTATTCCAGATGCACAAATCGGCTGTATGCTGGCTGCGGGTATGTTCTATCCATATACAAGCAATCCAGATGATGTTTTCAAAGCAATGGAAAAAGACCGTGAATCTTTCTTCTTTATTGATGTACAGTCACGAGGAGAATATCCGGGCTATGCGAAACGTTTCTTTAAAGATCATAACCTGAATATCAAAATGGAACCGGAAGATGAGCAAATCTTAAAAGACAACACTGTGGATTATATTGGATTTAGCTATTATTCCAGCCGGACAACCAGTACCGACCCTGAAGTTCTAAAAAATGCTACAAGCGGCAATGTCTTTGGTTCCGTTTCGAATCCATATGTTTCTAAATCGGAATGGGGCTGGACCATTGATCCAAAAGGCTTCCGCATTACAGCTAACCAGCTGTACGACCGCTATCAAAAGCCATTGTTTGTTGTAGAAAATGGCCTTGGCGCGAAGGATGAAATAAATGCAGATGGCACTATCACCGACGACTATCGCATCGATTATTTGAAAAAACATCTTAACGAAATGGGAGAAGCAATCGAGGATGGCGTGGACATCATCGGTTATACCAGCTGGGGCCCCATTGATATTGTCAGTGCATCCACTGGTGAAATGAAAAAACGCTACGGTTATATTTATGTAGACCGTGACAACGAAGGTAACGGCACATTAAGCCGTAAGAAAAAGAAAAGCTTTGACTGGTATAAAAATGTCATTGCGACCAATGGCGAAGAGCTGTAATAACGATAAAACCCCCGAATGGATTTCGGGGGTTTTTTGCGCTTGAATTTCTTATTTTGCAGGTAAAGCTGAAAAAGGAATCGTTATCTTTGCCTGAATTTATCACAGACAGCATCACCAGTGATCCTGCCGCTTTTTTAAATAAAGTAGGCAAATGAAGAAGAAATACCTTACGTATTTTTTTCAATCAACATCCCCAAATATTTTTCAAAATTGATCCCTTCTATTTCAGGAACCTTTTCTTTCGATGAATCCTGGATAGCTTCTTTGAGGAATGCGACAGCAAGCTGTACAGCATTTTCCAGGCTATCTTCACGCATGATGCTCCCCATCATGACGGAAGCAAATAAATCGCCAGTACCTGAATAGCTTTTCCCGTTATACTCCATCTCATGGTAAAACGTTTTATTCTTATCTAAATACAAGTTACCGATAAACTGCTCTTTTGAATCAATTGACGGAGGATTCACGCCAGTAATAATGACTTCAGCACCCGTTGCTTGCTGCAGGTTATTTCCTGCTTCCTTCAACGCTTGTATATAATCCTTGCCATTTGAATAGCTATGTAACTTCTCATAAGATAATCCAGACAATAAACAGCATTCTGTCACATTTGGTGTAATCACATCTGCATGTCTCACTAATTCTTTCATTTCCTCCAATAATCCCCCGGTAAAAATCTTATAGACTTCTCCATCATCCCCCATGACCGGATCTACCAGCAACCTTGTTTCTTTCGTATAAAACGTATCTAAAAAATGAAAAATATTTTTAATTTGCTCTCCGCCAGTTACAAATCCAGTAAATATCCCATCAAATGTTTCCCCGAGCTTGTCCCATTCCTCTGTAAAATAGTTCATTCTAGAAGTGAAATCTTCCCAAAAATAACTCGGATAAGCCGTTTGTGCAGATAAAACTGCTGTTGGCAAAGGGCAGGCTTGAACACCCATGACGGAAAGAACAGGGATTGCAGCAGTTAAAGAGCATTTCCCAAAGGATGATAAATCTTGAAGCACAGCAACTTTTTTCATATGAACCTCCTTGAACGAACTGAAACTTTTTCTATTTTATCATTTGAAGATTGGCTTGTCATTAAAGGTAATAGGCGATATTGACGGGAACGGATCGTTTATTTCAGATTACATGATCGTTTTCAGCTCATCGTTTAACTGACCCTGTTATTTTTTCATGAATTGACACTTAAAGATAGGTCAATATTCTGCTAAAGTAATAAAAATAATTCAAGTAAGGAAGGTTTAAATATGGAGAATACACCAGCTTATTTAATGACACGTAAAAAAACACAAGACTTAATCATTACTTCTATGCTAATCGCACTCATTTTTATTTCTACCGCATTCCTAAATTTCAGACTGCCGATTGCTGCAAATGGAGGGCTAGTACATATGGGTACAGCTATGCTTTTTATTGCCTCTATTTTATTCGGACCAAAAAAAGGTGCCTTGGCCGGAGCAATCGGAATGGGATTATTTGATATGATCGGGGGCTGGCTATTGTGGACTCCTATAACAATTATAGCGCGCGGGCTGCAAGGTTACATCGTTGGTAAAATTGCCTGGTTTCAAGGCCGCAAAGGAAATAGCATCGCTTTAAACATGACAGCGACAATTGTTTCTGTTCCATTTATGATTGCTATTTATTACATTGGTGAGTCCATTCTATACGGAAACTGGATTACACCACTGGCTTCTATACCTGGGGATATCGTCCAAAGTGTCCTGGGCATTCTGATAGCTATCCCAATTTGCGTTGCTTTAAAGAAGGTCTATTATTTTAAATAAATCAAAGAGGCTGTTGCACAATCGGTTACCTGATCGTACAGCAGCCCCTTTTCCCTTCTCATCTATTTATATAATTGTAGTCCAGCCTAACCCAGCCTTTAAATGTCCTCTACTCTGTAACCTTTGTACTTTCCTGCAAAGCTAATAATTGAATAATTGTTCTCATCACGGCATCCTCTTCATTAGAACGCGTGATAAAATTGGCAGTATCTTTTAATTCTTGTACTGCATTTTGGACGGCGAAACTATATACTGCCCTGTTCATCAATTCTATATCATTATAACCATCACCGAAGGCAAGCGTTTCTTCCGGAGAAACATTTAACATCCGCTGCAGCTGTTCGACAGTCGTTCCTTTATGAACATTTGCATCTGCAATATCAATCCAGGCTGCTTCGGAAGCCACAATATAAGCTGATTCAAAAAAAGGTGCTAATTTTTCTCTTGTTTCAAAACAATTCAAGGAAGGGTCATGAATCGTTATCTTAACAAAATCATCCGTTATTTCCTTAAAATCAGCAACCTGCCTGACCTGCGCATAGGACCCTCTGACAATTGCTGCTTCTTCCTGTGAAATGTCCTGTTTAACGACTGCTGCCTCTTTTGTGCATGCAATAATCGTATGCTCCAGACTTATTTCCTCAAGCAGCTGGATAATTTCCAACCCTAATTTATTGCCCAGCAATGATTCATAAACAAATTCGCCATTGTGCTTAATTCGTGTGGCACTATCTCCTAAAATCCATAAATCATTTACATCATCACCAAACAGTTCCTCGACACGCTCGCATTGTTTGCCCGTAACAGGAGCAAAAAAACGTCTTTTTCACGCATTATCTTTTTTACATCATTGTACAAATTTCTATTAAAATCACCGCGGTTATTTAAGAACGTTCCATCCATATCCGTCAGTACTAATTTAATCATGTGAATATCCCCTTACTTTACGCAACTATTACAACGTGGCGGAGATTTGTTTTTATCCATTCATGCAAGAAAAAGTGCAGCATTTTGCTCTGCACTTTTTCTCACCTTTCAAATCCTGGCACCTGTATTAATTCACGCTTACTTCTTCTTGGAAAAATTGAGGAAGATGTGCTTTATGCGCCTCCATCATCTCATCAATAATTTCTTTCGCAATCTTATCACTTGGCGTTAACGGATTAATTGTTAAAGCAAGTACCGCTTTATTATAATCCCCTGTCACAGCTGCCTCTGCTGAAATACGCTCAAAGGACTTAATTTGCTGTACAAGTCCGCGGGCAGCAACAGGAAGATCTCCAACTGCCAATGGAACAGGACCGTCTTTTGTAATCACACAGCTGACTTCAACCGCTGATTCAGCAGGGATACTCGCAATGGCACCACGGTTCATTGTGTTTACTGGTTGAATATCACGTTTGTCATTGTAGATAGATGTAATCAACCGAACTGCTGCATCCGAATAATATGCTCCGCCTCGCTCTTCTAATTGAGGTGGTTTGATACTAAGGTTTTCATCTTTATAAAGTTCAAATAAATCTTTTTCCAATGCCTGAACAACCTCAGCACGTGTCCCCTCTGTCTTAGAGCTTTCGATCGCTTTATCTAACATTTCTTTCGATTTATAATAATACATATGATATGGGCATGTTAAGGCATCTAACGCTTGAATAAATTCAGGCTCCCAGCCCATGCCATCAATATTTTTAACAAAGCTGGAGTTTTCCGGATCAGATAATTTTTCAATTACCTCTTTCTTCACACTCACTCCATCCAGATAAACTTCTAACCCATATACCATATGATTCAGTCCTGCAAAATCAATCCGAATTCGTGAATGATCGACATCTAATAATTTAGCGACCCCCATCTCCATACCAATTGGCACATTACATAGACCGACTACTCTATCAATATTGGAGTAGCGTAATACAGCTTCGGTAACCATGCCGGCCGGGTTCGTAAAGTTGATCAGCCATGCATTCGGGCAAAGCTCTTCCATATCTTTTGTGATTCCCAAAATCACTGGAATTGTACGTAACCCTTTAAACAGTCCGCCAGCTCCATTTGTTTCCTGACCAAGTACACCATACTTCACTGGAATGCGCTCATCCTTAGCACGTGCATCTAAACCGCCGACACGAAATTGAGTTGTTACAAAATCAGCATCCTTGAGAGCCTCTCTGCGGTCCAATGTTAAATGTACATCGATTGGAAGACCAGCCTCTTTGATCATTCGTTTTGCAAGGTTTCCGACAATCTCCAGCTTTTCTTTTCCTGTTTCCACATCAACCAACCACAGTTCACTTAATGGAAATTCATCATACCGTTTAATAAATCCTTCTACTAATTCCGGAGTATAACTTGATCCGCCACCAATTGTTGCAATTTTTATACCTTTTGCCATCCTTTACACCTCCAAAAATTTTAAAAAACATTTCAATCTATTTAACTCTATTAAAGAAGAAACTGAACTTATATATTAATTGTACCAATATTTAATCAGATATAAATAGAAAGGAAGCATTTCGTTTTTAATAACAAGAGAAGTCATTTGTTACAAGGATGTAACAACCTGTGTTATACTTGTTTATAGAGTTAATTTCTTATTAAAAGGAGAAGTGTGCATCATGTTTACACACGAGATGATTGCTTCATTCAATGAGTTAGAGACTTCTTTGTATAACTATATCAGTAAAAATAGTGAAAAGGTTGCTTATATGCGCATTCGCGAGCTTGCTGATGAAACCCATGTATCCACAGCTACTATCCTGCGCTTTTGCAGAAAAATAAATTGTGAAGGTTTTTCCGAATTTAAAGTAAAGCTGAAAATGTATCTGGAAGAAAATAAAAAGACAATTTTAAAGGATACACAGCATGCTGTAACAGAATTTTTTGATCGGACACTGAAGGGCGATATCGAAGAAGACATTAAAGAAGCTGCTAAGCTGGTAAGTAAAGCAGATAGTGTTATTTTCATTGGAATAGGCACCTCAGGGATCCTGGCCGAATATGGGTCAAGGTATTTTTCAAGCTTAGGTAAATTTTCGATGTATATTAAAGACCCGCTTTTCCCGGTCCATTCCAGTCTGCGATATAATAGCACTGTCATTGCTCTATCTGTCTCTGGAGAAACAAATTTTGCAGTTACGCATCTTAATCAAATGAAACAAGAAGGAAGTAAAATTATTAGCATTACCAACAACAAACACTCCACGGTTGCTAAAATATCAGATATCAATATCCCTTACTATGTAACGGAAGAGTGGTTTGAGAACGCAAATATTACCACACAGGTACCTGTGCTTTATATTTTGGAATCAATGGCACATGAGACATATAAGCTGAATGGCTAATGCAGGATAAACTTGAAAGGCGTAGTCGATAACGACAACGCCTTCACAATATTTCTTGTTAAATTATTTCTTGTGCTAAATTAAATCAACGCATCTTCCCCTTTTTCCTGATCAACTAATTTCTTATCATACATTTTAATGAATGGAAGCCAGATCAGAAATGCTACAAAAGCACAAAGCACGGAAACAATTGCCGCCATATAACTTCCGCCTGTACTAATAAATCCGCTGATACCAACTGGAGTAGGCCAAGGCATCATAGCGATAATCGATTCAACAAACCCTAATTTAATTGCCCAATAACCGATGGAAGCTGATACCATTGGAGCTAAGAAGAACGGAATAGCTAAGAATGGATTATAAACTATCGGTAATCCAAATATTAATGGTTCGTTGATATTAAAAATCCCCGGTGCAAGTGCCGCTTTACCTAAAACACTCAATTGCTTCGATTTTGCCATAAATGCAATAAATATACATAAACCTAATGTTGCTCCAGATCCGCCAATCGTTACAAACGCATTATTAAATTCCCCTGCCAGCGGAATGTTCGCACCATCGATATTAGATTGAATATTGGAAAGAAAGATTGGTGTCAAGAATCCAAATACAATGGTTGCTCCATGGATACCTACAATCCAAAGCGCATGCACAACAAAGTAAATAACCAGTATACCTAACCAGCTGTTTGTAATATTCACTACAAATCCAAACGGAATTGCTACTAATTTAAATATATCCGTGCCTAATGCAATTAAAATACCATTGACCACCAATACAGCAAAGGCAACTAAAAACGCCGGAATCAATGCAGTGAACGATCTGGATACACCCTCTGGTACCGCTTCAGGCATTTTGATAACCCAATTTTTCTTCACACAGAGCCGGTATATTTGCACAGCTAAGACAGACATCAGAATTGCTGTGAATATTCCTGTCGCCCCTAGACGGCTGACACCGTCTTCAACCATTTGCCATCCATGAACTGTTGTATTATTTTCATCAATCTGATGCACGAGAGACATCATGCCATTTTCTAATACGATTTCCGGAATAGTGATGAAAAAGGCAAACATAGATAGTAAAGCTCCGTTTAAAGGACTTAGATTAAGCTCTTCCTCCTCGGCATAAATTTTTGTATATTCGTAACCGATAACAAGACCGAAATAGATTGCTAATATTCCCATCGTTGCTTTATTCGCTAACATATATAAATCACTGATTCTAAAAAATGTATTATCGAAAAAGCCTTGTAAAAATGTAAGTGTCTGCGGCAATACGTTTAACACTAAAAACATCGAACCTACAATTACAAACGGAATCGAAGCCATCCCTGCAGCCATAATGGCACGTACAATACGAAAAGATGCAACTTTCCCCATGGGACCCATCAAATATTTTTCCAAAAAAGCAAATACTTTATTTTCTCCGTTTTCTGAAGCCATCGTACTCCCTCATTTCTTTTTATTAATTGACAGCCCTTTCAAAACTTTTAATTCGTTCATAATGCTTGTCTTCATTATGTTTAATCTTGTTTAAACGATAGAGAATCAACGTACTCAGTAATACACCGGCAATCAAAATACTTAAAACCAATATTTTAGATTTCTCTTCCGCTACAAGAAAGGGGAATAATTGATTGAATGATGAAGTAAAGCATGCCGGTACAATTAAAAGCATATTTGTAACAAGTAAAATGGTAAAGCAATACTTTGTATATTTGACAATATTAGAATGATGACCATATATTTTCACTTGCTCGATGGTACTGATAACCAATACAACCATTAATATCAACGGGATAAAATACAGTGATGAATCACTCATCAACAATGACATGAACCAGTATAAATTAGTAAAAAAGAATAATGCGGAAACATATCTAACTAATAAATACCGATTAAAGTACATCGATTTAATACTTAGCTTTTTCCTATTTAGTTCGATTTGTGCCCTCGCATCGTTTTTCATATTCAAACCCCTCATTTATCTTTGTCGAGTTTTTCATATAGATATAACATTTCTAACGCAACTTCTCTTAATGTCATCGTAGTCATTAAATGATCCTGTGCATGAACCATAATAATTTCCATATTGATTGTTTCTCCGGATGAATACTGCTGCAATAACGCCGTTTGGGACTGGTGCGCTAATAATACTTCTTCATTTGCTTCATCCAGCTTGTCTGCAGCATTTTTAAATTCGTTATTTCGCATCATTGCAAAGGCTTCATGTATCATGGTTCTCGATGACCCGCTGTGCAAAATGATTTCAAAGGCTACGCTCTGTATTTGTTCCTGATTCATTGAATATCCCCCTTTATAGTTGATATAAAGCAATATAAATATTTATTAATAACGAATGATTATTCCGGCAGCTCCTGCAAAATTAAATTACCTAATTTTTCTATCCCCATTGGAATCGGAACATACGCTTGAGGCGGAATATTTACCACTGGTTTACCAACGCGATCGCCAGCCTTTTTCAGATTTTGATAATACATTTTTGTTTGTGGACTCACTAAGAATAAATCAAAATCACTATTCTCTATTTTCTTCCCGCCCTCTGTCGCTGAAACAGCATCCACTTCAATATCATGCTCTTTTCCTTTTAGATATTCTGTTGCTTTTTTTGCTAATAAAGAAGATGACATACCACCTGCACAAATAATTAACGCTTTTTTCATTTTACATTCCTCCATGAAATTCTATTTTTTAGCACCTTGCTCTATTTCTATCGTCAGGAAATTCATAAAGGACTTAAACAGCAATCTCATGCCTTTCATCTAGCTTTTACCTTTATAAATTTCTTACTTAAATTATAATATGTAAGCGCATTCAATTACAGAGACTCTTTTTCCGCTGGTACAGGAAATAACTAACACCAAGTTTTGAATAGCACGAAAACACCCCGGACAGTGTTTACCCCGGGGTGTTCTAGTGCTACTCTATTTGATTATCTCAATTAATTGTTCATACGTCTTACATTGCACTATTTCTCTCACCATATTTTTATCGTCCAACAGTTCCATTAATCCCTCATACATTTGTTTTAAATCATTTTTTATATCTTTGCTGATATTTAATTGGACAATTAATTGCACATACTTATCTCCCCATTGAATCGGTTTTTGAAGTGTAACAATTGACCAGAATGTATCCTCCGTCTGCGGTTCAATCGGATGAGGAATGGCAACCATATTGCCAAAACTCGTTGGAGAAAAGCTCTCCCGTTGAAGCACCGATTCCAAATAGTGCGCATCCACTTCTCCATCAGATTCCAGTGCTTCACAGATAAAGCGTAAAACCTCTTCTTTCTCAGCAAAGCCCTTTTGTAGATACGTATATTTTTCCCGCAGATACGTATTGGAAATAACATCTCCCTGAATTACAAAATGATTGATTTTATTTAAATCTGTTTCTCCTAAAATCGTGCTTATATGAATAACAGGGACTGGCATCTTTTTCTCAATCGGAATCGTGCTGATAATAAAATCAATGTTATCAAACGAATGCTGGGATAAATTATAGTATTCGGTTGTACCCATAATATTTAACTGATTCCCAAACTCATTTTGCAGTTTATACATTAAAAGCTGAGCACTGCCCAGGCCAGATGCACAGACAATTAAGCAGCCCGGTACGTCTTCTTTATTCTTCTTTTTTCTTTCCTGCGCTACCTCAATATGAAGCGCCAGGTAACCAACTTCATTCTCATCTATTGCAATGCCCATTCTTTCTTGTACGGCTTGCGCTCCAATTAATGCTGCATCAAAAGATAATCGGTACTTCGATTTGATTTCTTCCAGCATTGGATTTCGAATATTCATCTTGAATTTATATCGGCTTATTGCTGGTTTTAAGTGCAGACTCATCGCCAACAGCAGTTCTTTGTCATCAGCTAAATGAAATCCAAATTCTGCATCAATCCGTTTCAGCATTTCTTTGACCATTTCTTGAATCTCATCATCAATAACAGAAATAACCTCTGTATGATGAATCGAAGAATCGGTAATCTTTGTTCCTTGCAAATGAATCGCCAGGTATGCAATCTCGTGTTCAGTAAAGGAAATATACAGTTTTTCCTGAATAGCATTTGCAATTTCTTGAGCAACTAAAAAAACCTTTGATGTCTCTATTTCTTGAAAATGAGGATGAATCATTTGAACAGAATGACTCTCACGAATCCGCTTACAAGCAATTGCAATATGTGTGATTAGATTTTGCAGGCTAATATCTGAAATAATAATATGATGCTTTCTCAGATTAAACAATACACTGTTTTTAATCATCTCTAACTCTTCTTCAGGTAAAATACCTAACCAGTCAGCCATATTGTCTTTTAAGACAGATTGTTGATTAAACAAATACTCAGAGATGCAGTATCTGATCTGCGTTTCATCGCCTATAATTTTAATCCCATGATACGGCTTATGCTCCAAAGCCAGCTTATACTCTTTCAGTATAGCACGGATATATTTTAAATCATGCTGCAGGGTAGAGCGGCTTATAAACAACTGCTCTGCTAAGTCATCTATTTTAATATAATCGGAGGTCATCAGCAGTTTCTCCATCAGATATTTGACACGATCTGGATGATTTGAGGGAACATCATCTTTTTTGTAATTTGTTTGCTCCTGAATGAATTCATAGAATAAGCGTTCATTCCGAATGGTAAGCTGATAGCCTTTCCCTTTTAAAGATACGATATGTGTCCCGTACGGCTTTAAAAGTTCATTTAATACTTTGATATCATTACGTATCGTTTTAGAACTGACCTGTAATAAGGACGCTATATCCGAACTGGTTAAAGGTTCCTGTGCTAATCGCAGCGCCTCAAGTATCTTTTGTAATCGTGTATTCACGTAATCACTTCCTAGTTAGCACAATATTGAATCTGTCATCCTAAAATTTCTGTATATAACGGCTGCCAATAGAGTTTGTGACTATAGTAACAAGTTTATTATATCATACCTTTCTATGGGTCATCTATATTCAAATAATTGCAGCTTAATTAGCAAGCTGACTTTCTCTTCCGTTCATGATTCCTTTTTGCTGTACCTGAAAAGCACCGATTTTCACGGATACGCAAAAAAGTATTGCAGCGCATTTCGATTACGCTGCAATACTTTATTAAAATGTCTCTCTTTTAATAGTTTGTCATATACTGCTCCCGCCCCCGCGGATGAATCGCAGTACGGAACAAAAATGCAGACTGCTGTTCAATAAAAGGAATATCGATACAGAGATTTTTTACCGTGTCTGCTTCAGAATTTAAAAATACATTAGAGAAAAAGAAGTTGGTCAGGAACGCTTAGAATAAAACGAAACGCTTCTGCCTAAAGCCTAGCTTACCACTCCGTATGAAAATAACCTGCTTTATCCACACGCTGATACGTATGCGCTCCAAAATAATCGCGTTGTGCCTGAATCAGGTTGGCGCCGCTTTTGGCAGAACGGTAGCCATCATAATATACCAGCGAAGCATTAAAGCACGGTAATGCTAATCCAGTTTCCATTCCTTTGATAACCACTTTTCGCATCGATGCCTGATAGTTATTCAAAACTGTTTTGAAATATGGAGACAGGAGAAGGTTGGATAATTCTTTGTCTTCCTTAAATGCTTTACTGATTTCATTTAAAATACCGGCACGGATAATGCAGCCGCCGCGGAAAATCAGCGCAATTTCATCCAGCTGCAAATCCCAGTTATACTGCTCTGATGCCTGCTTATATTGATAGAATCCTTGCGCATAGGTAATGATTTTCCCCATAAACAGTGCTTGTCGGACCAGCTCGACCCATTGATCCTTGTCAGCTGCATCTGCTAATTGGTTTGGCCCTGCTAATTCCTGCTCTGCCATCATGCGCTCTTCCTTCACATTGGACAGGAAACGCATAAATACAGATTCCGTAATAATAGATAAAGGTACTCCCGTATCCAGCGCATTTTGACTTGTCCATTTGCCGGTTCCTTTTTGTCCTGATTGATCTAAAATAACATCAACCAGCGGCTTTTTGGTTTCTTCATCCACGTGTGTCAAAATATCAGCTGTGATTTCCATCAGATAGCTTTCCAATTCGCCTTTGTTCCACTCTGCAAAAATAGCGGCAATTTCATCGACATTGAGCCCTAACCTTTCCCGCAGGAATTGATAGGCTTCCGTAATCAGCTGCATATCAGCATACTCGATACCGTTATGCACCATTTTGACGTAATGACCGGATCCTTCTTTGCCAAGATACGAACAGCACGGCTTGCCATCCACCTGTGCCGCAATTTTTTCCAGGATAGGAGCGACGTGCTGATAGGCTTCTTTATCTCCGCTTGGCATTAATGAAGGACCATTTAATGCGCCTTCTTCACCTCCGGAAACACCCACACCGATAAAATGAAAACCTTTTTCCTTTAAGTAACCGTATCTGCGGTTAGAGTCCTGAAAATTAGAGTTTCCTCCGTCCATGATAATATCGCCCTGTTCCAGCAAAGGCAGAAGACTATTGATAACGGAGTCTACAACAGCTCCAGCTGTTACCATCAAAAAGATTTTTCTTGGTTTTTCCAGCGAATGGATAAACTGCGTCAGCTCATAATACGCTGTTGTATTCTCATGCGGATGCTTTTCTTGAAATGCTTCCGTCAAATCAGGTGTATAATTATAGACTGCGACCTTTTCACCCTTATTCGCCATATTCAAAGCAAGATTCGCTCCCATGACTCCCAGTCCAAAAACGCCAATTGAATTCATTTTTTCATTCCATTCCTTTCGACAGGTGTTCAAGCGCTTTATAAAATCAAGAGAGCCCGAACACCTTTCACACAAATATTTCAGTCGAAGCTTAAGACAGAATTCCTGTACTGTCAGCTTGCCCGAGTTTTAAATAACTAAGCTTATTAAAAGCGTAAATACAAGTCCGGATACAGAGATAATCGTTTCCAGCAACGTCCAAGTTGCAAATGTTTCTTTCATCGATAAATTGAAGTATTCCTTAAAAATCCAAAATCCGGTATCGTTTACATGGGAGGCAATCAAACTTCCTGCGCCCGTAGCTAACACCATCAGCGCCAGATTCACATCGGTTCCTTCAATCAACGGAATCACCATTCCAGCAGTTGTTAAAGCTGCCACGGTTGCCGAACCTAAGGAAACCCTTAAAATAGCAGCAATCAGCCACGCAAGCAGAATTGGCGACATATTTGAACCAGAGAAGATATTTGCTACAGCATCACCGACACCGCCGTCAATCAATACTTGTTTTAACGCACCGCCGCCTGCAGTAACTAAAAGAACAATACTAATTCCGCGAACGGATTCCTCTGCTGAACTCATCAATGTTTTCATCGGAATCTTACGTGCAATCCCCATCGTGTAAATCGCAAATAACAGGGAAAGAAGGAGAGCCATTGTCGGGTCTCCAATGACGCGTGCGATTTCAAAAAACAAATTATCTGCAAGTCCGGCAATTTCCTGAACCAGCTGTACAATCGTTGTAACCGCCATCAATATGACTGGAGAAAGTGCAGTCAAGGCACTAATACCAAATCCAGGTGTTTCTTCTTCTTCAAATGTTTTTGTCGTTCCAAGTGATCCAATATTGCCGATTCGTGAAAAAGCATCCGGCACCAATTTCTGAGCTACTTTCGTAAATAACGGTCCGGCGATAATCACCGTCGGAATAGCAATCACAATACCGATAAGCAGCACCATGCCGATATTTGCTTCATACTGCTGTGCAATTACTGTCGGGCCCGGGTGAGGAGGCAGGAATCCATGTGTGACGGATAATGCAGCCGTCATCGGCACACCCAGATATAATAAAGGCAATTTAACTTCTTTAGCAATCTGATACACAATCGGAATTAATAAAACAAGTCCTACTTCAAAGAACAATGCGATACCAATGATAAAAGAAGCAACAACAACAGCCCATTGAATTCGTTTTTTACCAAATACATTAATTAATGTTAAAGCGATACGATGGGCACCGCCGGCATCAGCCAGTAACTTCCCTAGCATTGCACCGAAAACAAAGATAAGCGCAATGTCGCCAAGTGTGCCTCCAAGTCCTCCTTGGACCGTTTCAACAATTTCACCTGGAGACATGCCCAGTGCCAATGCCGTTAGTAAAGAAACAACAATCAATGCAATAAACGTATTTAAGTTCCACTTCATGATTAGCAGCAATAGTGTCACTACTGCCAGCGCAACAATAATAAGCGGATAAATATTTTCCATTATTCTCAGCTCCTATTCTTCATTCTGTTTATTTTCCAGTGATTTCTTTTCCTGATAAGCCGCAATCTGTTCGTATTCCTGTTCAAGCGAACGGGAAATATTGATAAAAATCGGCATTAATTCCTGATACGTTGAAACATGATCCGGGTTCGGTTCATGCTCATGTGTAAAACCAATCAACTCTTCTACTACATCGAAGGAATCAATTTTCCCTTCTGCATACAATCCCAGTAAGCAAGCTCCCAAGCAGGAGGACTCATAGCTTTTCGGAACGATGACATTCTGGTCAAAGATATCAGCCATCATTTGCCGCCACAATTCTGATTTTGAAAAACCGCCCGTTGCTTTAATCGATTTCACCGGCACATCCATTACTTCCACTAATGCCAGAAAAACAGAGTATAAGTTAAAAATAACGCCTTCTAACGCAGCACGTACCATATGCTCTTTTTTATGATTCAATGTTAAACCGATAAAGGAACCGCGGACATTCGCATTCCAAAGCGGTGCACGCTCTCCAGCCAAAAACGGGTGGAATAACAATCCGTTTGATCCGGGCTCCACCTGCTTTGCGATAGCAGTTAATACTTCATACGCATCAATGTTTAATCGTTTTGCTGTTTCGACTTCACTTGCAGCAAGCTCATCACGAATCCAGCGCAACACCATGCCGCCATTATTTACCGGCCCGCCGATGACCCAATGATCCTCCGTTAATGCATAGCAAAAAATTCGGCCTTTTTGATCGGTGCGCGGTTTAGGAATAACGGTGCGGATAGCCCCGCTCGTGCCGATGGTAATCGCCACATCTCCTTCTTTTATCGCATTTACGCCAATATTGGACAGCACCCCATCACTTGCTCCAATAATAAATTTCGTGTCTGGTGCAATGCCTAAATCCTCCGCAATCTCCGAATGACAGTTTGTAAAGCTTTCTGTTGTAGGAACAAGTCTTGGGAGTTTATCCGCTGAAATACCAGCCATTTCAAGAGCTCCTTTATCCCAAGCAAGCTCCTCCAAATTCATCATCCCCGTAGCGGAACCAAGAGAATAATCCATCACATAGTCGCCGAAGAATTGATAGAAAATATATTCTTTGATGCCGATGTATTTCTTTGTCTTTTCAGCTGTTTCTGGCTCCTCCTGCTCCAGCCATGTAATTTTGCTAAGCGGAGACATTGGGTGGATGGGGGTTCCCGTTCGCAGGTAAACATCATGGCCGTTCCATTCATTTTTAATTTTCGTTGCCCAATGCGAGCTGCGGTTATCTGCCCAAGTAATGCATGGTGTAATGGCTTTATTATCTTCATCCATTGCAATTAGACTGTGCATTGCGCTGCTGAAAGAAATAAAGGAAAGGTCTTTTTTATCTATCTCTGATTCCTTTACTGTTTCTCGGATAACATGAAGCACCGCCTGATAAATATCGTCCGGATTTTGCTCAGCTGTACGTACATCCGGCGTATGCAAATCATATCCCTGATTACTCTGCGCGATAATTTCACCTGTTTCCCGGTAAAGAACGGCTTTTGTACTTGTTGTGCCAATGTCGACTCCGAGCATAAATTTATGTTGATTCACATTCATCCCTCACTATCTTTTATTAGAAACTGTGTATTGTTATGACATATCCTTCTGCCATTTATTTAATCCATTCACCCTTTTTATATCACTGAAATAAAGGGCTTACAAAACATATAATTTGTTAGTTCGAATACTTGTATACAAGTATCCTAACATGTAATTTCCATCTTGTAAACGCTTTTATTATATTTTTTTCATTTAAATTTAAGAGGTCAATCGTTTCGGGCTATGAAAGATAGCCATTCCAACAGAAAAAAGGACTTTCCTAACCCATCAAGTTAAGAAAGCCCCTTTTTTCGTCACTATATCATTTTATCTTTCGTAATGTAAGTCTTCCCCATTTGATTGAATTACTTTCTTATACCAATCAAATGAATCTTTCTTCGAGCGTTTCATGGTTCCATTACCTTCGTTATCCCGGTCTACATAAATCATGCCGTAGCGTTTCTTCATTTCCCCGGTTGTAAAGGATACAATGTCCATAATTCCCCAAGGAGTATAGCCGATTAAGTCTACGCCATCCTCATTCACAGCCGCTTTTAAAGCTTCGATATGAGCGCCAAGATAATTGATTCTTGCTTCGTCATGAATAGATCCATCTTCTTCGACTGTATCAACCGCTCCAAATCCATTTTCCACAATAAACATCGGCAGCTGATAGCGGTCATAAAAGCGATTCAGCGTGTAACGCAAGCCTGTCGGATCAATTGCCCAGCCCCAGTCACTGGATTGAATATATGGATTATCAACCCCATGTGGCAGGCCGCCATTTGTTTTTTCTGCAGACTCGTCCGGTTCCACCTCACTGCTTACGGTTGTAGACATGTAATAGCTGAAGCCTAGGTAGTCGACTTTTCCGTTTAAGAGAATCTCATCGTCTCCTTCTTCCATGACAATATTGTAGCCTTTACGTTCGAATTCTTTTAATGCATAGCTTGGATAATATCCGCGCACCTGTACATCCGGGAAGAAATAGCGGTCGCGCATATATTCTTCGGCAAGCATGATATCCTCTGGATTCGAAGTAGATGGATAGATTGGCACGTGAGAAACCATCGCTCCAATTTCAAACGCCGGGTTGATTTCCTTTCCTTTTGCAACAGCCAATGCACTTGCTACCAGCTCATGGTGCGCAGTCTGATACATCACTTCCTTTGCATTTTCCCCTTCTTTTAACAGGACACCTGAATTTGTCCAGAGGAACAGCGGGTTACGGACATCCATTTTATTATTGATTTCATTAAAGGTCATCCAATATTTCACCTTGTTTTTATAACGTTCAAACACAACCTCCGCAAACTTCACAAAACAATCGACCACTTTTCTGCTGCGAAAACCGCCGTATTCGCGCGCTAAGTGCAATGGCATCTCAAAGTGAGATAAGGTGATTACCGGCTCAATACCGTATTTCAGAAGCTCGTCAAACACATCGTCATAAAATTGCAGTCCTTCTTCGTTTGGCTCCGCCTCGTCCCCTTTTGGAAAAATGCGGGACCAGCCAATCGATGTACGCAAGCATTTCAGACCCATTTCTGCAAATAACGCAATGTCCTCTTTGTAGTGATGGTAAAAATCCACCGCTTCATGATTTGGATAAAATTCGTCCGGCTCTACCTTATCCGTAATTCTTCTTGGCACACCATTGGCACCAGCAGTCAGTACATCCACTACGCTTGGTCCTTTTCCGCCTTCATTCCAGCCGCCTTCAAATTGATGGGCAGCAAATGCACCACCCCATAAGAAATCCTTTGATAATTCACTCATTGTTCTTCCTCCTTCGTTTTATTTAACAACACTAATTAGTCTTTCGCCTGTATTTATTTCTGCTATACCTTCTACAATCGCTTCCTCATATTCTCCTATATTCGTAATAATAACAGGAGTTATCGTCGGCAGTCCTTTTTCACGGATCATGTCTTGATTAAATGTTATTAACTTATCGCCTTGCTGGACATTTTGCCCATCTTCCACATGAACTGTAAAAGGCTCCCCGTTTAATTCCACTGTCTCCAAACCGACGTGAATCAATAATTCCACACCGCTGTTCGTACGCACTCCAACCGCATGCTTGGAAGGGGCAATGAAAACAATCTTGCCGTCAGCCGGAGAGACCACTTCATTGCTGGATGGTTCTACAGCGACCCCTTGTCCCATAGCACCAGAGCTGAATACGTCATCTGGAACCTCGGATAACGCCATTAGCTTTCCACTTAACGGAGCCGCAATTTCTTCTTCATTTGGAACAGTGTTTTCTGATCCATCTTTCTTTTCAGACTCTCCTTGATCAGAGGCAAGTGCTTCATCTGCTTGTTTTGCTGTATCTTCACCATAACCCAGAATCTGAGTCAACACAATTGGCAGAACAATAGCAATCGCAGCCCCAATCAAAATCCCCCAGATAGACATTGGATATTCGCTGTTAATTGCGTTTACCATTGTTATCGGGCTCGGCAGACCTGCATAAGCGAAATAGCTTGGTCTGAAGAA
This sequence comes from Oceanobacillus sp. M60, assembly GCF_053839645.1. Lineage (NCBI taxonomy): Bacteria > Bacillati > Bacillota > Bacilli > Caryophanales > Bacillaceae > Oceanobacillus > Oceanobacillus sp. M60. The sequence continues at coordinate 613,509 of NZ_JBSSNH010000001.1, forward strand.
GCTCGCTACAATCGCGCCAATCGCTCCGGAAATACATCCGTAAATAAATGGTCTCTTAAAGCGCAACGTCACCCCGTAAATGGCTGGTTCCGTAATCCCGAATATACCGGTGATTCCTGCTGAGGTACTCACCTTTTTGGTTTCGCTGTTTTTCGTTTTAAGCAGCACACCAATAACAGCTCCGACCTGCGCTACAACGGCGATCGTTTGATAGGCCTGGAAAGAATCCATTCCATATTGTTCAAAGTTGGAAAGTACCATTGGCGTAACGCCCCAATGCACTCCGAAAATAACAATAATCTGCCAAAACCCGCCAATGATGGCAGCTGCAAGTGCAGGGAATACATCAACCAGATAATTATATCCGTTCGCAATCGCATTTGCACCGCCTGTTGTTATTGGTCCGATCACTAGAAGAATGAGCGGTACCATAATCAAAATACTAAAGAACGGTACAAACAAGGGACGAATGACTTCTGGAATTTTCTTGTTCAAGAATTTTTCCACATAGGATAATATCCAAACTAAAAATAGCGGCGGTAAAACAGAGGATGTATAGGTTGTCTGTGATAAAGCAATACCTAAAAATGTTACTGTTTCCCCGCTGGCAACCCGGCCGGCTATATCTGCCCATTCCGGTGTTACTAATGCTGCTGTGGCAGCAATTGCGATATACGTATTTACTTTAAAGTGCTTTGCTGCTGTTATTGCAATAAATATAGGCAAGAATGTAAATGGCGCCCACGACATCATACTCAGCACTTCATATGTTCCTGTGTTTTCGAATGCAGGAAATAGCAGGTTAATTAAAATCAATGTACCTTGCAGGATACCTGCTGCAGCTAATATATATACAAACGGAGCAAATACTGCCGACATCGTGGCAATTACCCGGTTTAATATTGTTCCTTTATTTTGGTTATCATCGCCATCCTCTGTAACGCTTTCTCCAACCAAATCTGCAAAAGCTTCATATACTTCCCCAACGTGCTGTCCGATAACTACTTGAAATTGACCATTATTCTCCACCACTGTAATAACGCCCGGCATTGCGCCGACTGTTTCTTTTGCTTTGGGCTTCGAATGTCTTAATACAATACGAAGTCTGGTGGCACAACGTGTAGCACTGACAACGTTTTCTTTTCCGCCAATTTCTTCTAGAATATCCCCAGCTAATTTATCATAATCCCTCACTTTTTCAGCCATACTATTTCTCCTTATTTTTTAATTTGATATGCATATTATAATTGTACGGTTATAATTTTTCAAGTAGATAACAATTATTTTATGCGTATATTTTGTTAATATTGCCATTATAGTATGATATACTTGGTTAAACGGTGAATTAAATAACCCAACTTAATATACATAGTTATTCTTTGCAAAAGGTCATTTTCTTGGCCTAAGATTACTTACCCCATGAAACCCGTTGGAGCGGCTAGCTACAACTATTTATACTTTCTTATTCTTAAAGAAAAACATATCTGTATCTTTAGCATCTTTAATATAAATGAAAATCTACAGTCGAAATGAGGTGTGCATATGTTGAAGTATCAGCAGATTGCAGGTGAAATCGAATTATATATTGAAAAGCACCAAATGCAGCAGGGAGAAAAGCTTCCTGTGTTAGAAACCTTGATCAAAGAATTTAATACGAGTAAAAGTACGATTATTAAAGCATTAGACCTGCTGGAGAAAAAAGGATTAATTTTCCAGGTGCGAGGGAGCGGCATTTTCGTAAGAAGGAAAAAAAGAAAAAACTATATTAATCTGCTGTCCAATCAAGGCTTTCAAAAAGATTTAGAGAAATTTCATCTCAGTTCGGAGGTATTAGAGCTGGAAATCCGTAAGCCGACCGAAGCGGTCGCCCAGAATTTACATATCGACATGAATCAGGATGTTTATTATGTAAAGCGTGTCCGATATATAGAAGAAGAAACACTTTGCTTAGAAGAATCCTATTATAATAAAGCCGTTGTCCCTTACTTAAATAAAGAAATTGTTACAGATTCGATTTTTCAATATATTGAAGACGGGCTCGGACTAAAGGTCGGGTTTTCTGATATGTACATGCAAATAGGAAAATTAACTGATCAGGAAGCAAGCTATTTGAAGCTGAAAAACGGAGAGCCTAAGCTGACAATAGAAAGTATCTTCTATCTGACAAATGGAACAGCCTTCGATTATTCTAAGCTCACTTACAACTACAATCAATCCCAATTTTATATTCTAGGTACAGGAATTTAAACCTTTCTGCATATCAAAAAAACCTGCTGCAAAGCTCGTAAAAAAGCTTTGCAGCAGGTTTTTTTATTGCGGTTTAGTTCACATTATTTCTTCAACTTTTTCTGCGCTATATCCTGCAGTTTAAATTTCTGTATCTTACCTGTTCCCGTCAGCGGCCAATCCGCCGCTTCTACAAACCAGATATAACGCGGGACTTTAAATCGTGCTACATGCTCCCGGCACAGCTTTCGGATTTCCTGCTTCGTGCAGGTTTCGCCTTGTTTTAATTCCACAAACGCGGCACCGGTTTCTGTTGTTAATTGATCCGGCACGCCGACGATATAAACTTGATTTACTGCCGGGTGCATGGAAATCACATCCTCTACCTCTTTGGGAGCTACGGTTTCTCCAGATACTTTATACAGATCCTTACTTCTTCCTAACAGCCGAATATAACCTTGTTCATCAATCGTCCCCAGGTCTCCGCTGCGGATATATCCGTCCTCATCCTTGGCAAAAGCTGTCTCTTCCGGCTTTTTATAATACCCTTCTGTTACCACATTTCCCCGCACCGCTAACTCGCCGGCAGAACCGCTTGGCAGTGTTTCTCTTGTATCGGGATCAATCACTTTGTACGTGACACTTTTATCTCCAAACTCCGGATGAGCAGCAGATCCTGCTGTTTTTACTTTCCCGACTGTGGTAGAGATAATCTCCAACGGGGCTCCAATTTCAGTCAGCATCGTAGTAGAGCCCGCTTCTGTCGCGCCACAGCCTGTACCAATTTCGGTCACTTCTAATTCATCTACTGCTCTTTTCCATAACGGGACCGGCGAAGGAGCGGCACAGCATAATAGCGCATAAAGAGACTTTAGATTGGTATGCTTTACTTCCGGACGATTTAATAAGGCAACAAGCATCGATGGAACAGCCAGAAAATCATGAACCTGGTATTTCTCCATCAGCTCCAGTGACTGAAGCGGCTGAAACGCATGACAGGTCACCATCCCTCCTCCTACAAAGGAAGCGGCAAACAAGCCTTCCTGCAGAAAGTAAACATGGTACATCGGCAGCGGAGCATAAATACGTCTTCCTACCTCATATCCTCTGGTTAAGCACGTTGCAAAACCAGAACGGAGCAGCATATCATCCGTCAGCATCACGCCCTTCGGCAAGCCTGTAGAGCCGGAGGTATAAATAATAGCTGCAGTTGTGTCTGGATTATCTGTTTCCTTCCAGCGTTTGTTTAACGCCGTCTCTTCCACTGCTCGTGCACCTTGTAAAAATACTTCCCATGTCATATAGATTTCCGGTACATCTGCTTCTTTGTTGGGAATACAAACTGCTTTAGTAAAAGGGCTCTCTGCATCCGCTTGGAGTTCAGAAACAATATTCTTTAACCCTTCGGCATGATGCTGTTTTCCAGCGTATTGATGCGTAATCAGCCAATTGGTATCGGATTGACGCAGCATATAGGTCAATTCTTCCTTTTGCAGCTGCGTATTCAGCGGGACCATCACTGCTCCTGCCATCGAGGAAGCTACAAATAATGCGACGTATTCCGGTTCATTTTCCATTAAAACTGCGATATGGTCCCCCGGCTTAACGCCTAAATGCAGCATTGCCTTTGTATATTCACGTGCCCGCTCCCACGTTTCCCCATAAGTTACAGCCTGATTCGGCATCATAATCAAAGGATTATCGCTATATTGCTGGCACTGCTTATGAAAATGCGTCGCAATCGTCCGCTTCTCCCAGCTTGGATACATCTTTTCCAGTGCAGCCTGCCGCTCCACTACACTTCCATGGCCTTGCCGTTCTTCTAGCATTCTTATCTCTCCATTTCATTATTCGTTTCCTCTTTTGCCCGATTAACCTTGAGGTGCCTGCCAAATCACAATTCCATTTTGTCCGCCAAAGCCAAAGGAATTGCTCATTGCTGTCTGGATTTGCTGCTTGCGACTTACATTTGGAACAATATCCAGCGGAGCCGCTTCGTCCCTATTTTCTGAATGAAGGGTTGCCGGCAATATTCCCGTCTCTATTGCCTTAATCGATGCAATGCTTTCAATGGCTCCAGCCGCTCCTAATAAATGCCCGACGCTGCCTTTAATGGAGCTGACCGGCATGTTATCCAAATTCTCTCCAAATATCATCTTTAATGCTTTCGTCTCTGCAATATCTCCAGCCGGAGTCGACGTTGCGTGCGCATTAATATAGTCAACCTCCTCCGGTTTTAACTGTGCGGAACGGAGCGCCCGCTCGATTGCCAAAGCGGCGCTTGTTCCTTCCGGGTCAGGAGAGGTGTCATGATACGCATCATTCGAAGCTCCATATCCTTTTAACGTTGCGTATATATGCGCTCCTCTTGCTCTGGCACGCTCCAGCGGTTCCAGAACAAATAAACCTGCTCCTTCTCCCATAACCATTCCTGTCCTCGCTGCATCAAACGGCCGGGACCATGTGGAAATATCTTCCGGACCTTTTGCTGCCAATGCGCCCGCATCACCTAAACCGGATAAAAAGACATTGGACCATAAGCTATCCACGCCTCCAGCAAGAATATAATCCACATCATCACGGAAAAACCAGTAAGCAGATTCTCCGATAGCATTAGCCGAAGCAGCACATGCAGTGACATATGTATTCGACGGACCGCGGAATCCGTATTGAATCGATATCGTACTTGCCGCTGCATTCGGAATCGATTTAGAAATCATACGCGGTCCGACTCTTTTTGCTTTACCCGTCGCTAATTTTTCAGACGCCTGCTCCAACGACTGAATCCCGCCAAAAGCTGTTCCAATCGCTGTTCCGAATCGATTTCGGTCTACCCCATCTATGAAGGATTCTCCATCATTTTTTAACAATCCGGCATCCTTTAATGCTTCATCTGCTGTTATCAAAGCCAGCTGGGTGAAATAATCCGTATTTCGGATAATCTTTTTAGATAGAAAATCAGACACTTCAAAATCAGGTACACGAGCTCCTGCTTTTGTCCACTTTCGTATATTTTCATCGGTTATTTCCCTTACCGCAGAATGATTCGCAATTAAATTATCCCAAAACGCGGGTACTCCCATGCCAAATGGCGAGACAGCGCCCATCCCCGTTACTGCAATGTCTATCTGTTTCATACCGCATGCTCCTCTGCATATTTTTTAGACCAAATCTTCCCCTGTGTACATTCTCTATTATAAACATGACCAGCCTACCATTTTAAGCTGCCATATCCTATTCAAAACCTAGTATTATTATAATGTAAGTATATATTTTCCTCAAACCATCCATTCCCAGATTTGTTTAGACTATCAGGTTATCTGTTTTTATTTTCTTACTATAATAAATTGAATTTAATATTAATAGCTACCGCTACATAAAAATTCCCGTTATCGTACAAATGATAACGGGAATTTTAAGGGTTATTTAGAAACAAATTTATTGCCGGCTACCCAAAAGCGATAGGGATAATCTCTGGCCTCTCCAGAATTATCAATACCAATCCGCGGACCGCGATTTATTTTCTCCGGCTTTTTTCCTTCCGCAATAAACAGCGGCGGCTCCTTGAGAGACCGTCCATAATCTCTCATATTAATATCTAAAGCCTGCGATAGTTTGCCCGGCCCGCTTGTTAGATTTTGAAATTTTTTCACTGGACGGCGGGCCATCATCAGATCGATTCCTGTATAAGGCTCCACTGCCCGAATTAATACGCTTTCCGGTACTTCCTTCTCCGCACTGACCACATTAATTAAGCAATGATTATGAATGAGATGCGTATAGGTCATTCCAGCCTCTGCATAGAGAATCTCTGTCCGTTTCGTTCGCCGATTTCCAAATCCATGCGCTGCTCTGTCAGCATTTCCCAGATATGCTTCCGTTTCTACAATATATCCAGCGCTTGTTCCTGCCTCCGTTTGCTTTACTAAAATGCATCCAAGCAATTCTTCTGCTAACTGTAAGGTCGGATACTGATAAAATGCGTCTGGTAATGGGGTTAGATTAGGATCTTGTTTCATCGTATACACTCCTCGTTCTTATATCTCCTCTATAAGTTTACCCCATTTTAGTTAATTGTTAAGCATTCCCCTTTAAATAACTCCACCGTGCCTCTTACGGCGCAAAATATATTTCGGCCCATTCAAGATAATTGAACTATTCTGCAAACAATGAAATAATATAAATAAAACAAATCTGATGAATATACTTTGTCTTTTTCAAGGAGGAATACTGGTATGAGTTCTATAACAGCCCTAAAAACAAAAGAGGAGCGGGTCCAGCTTTTATCCAAAACAGTGGAGCCCTTTGGTGAACGTGTTCGGGAGCTTCCCGACGGCGCTTTTCCATATGAGAACTTTAAAGACTTGCAAGAAATCGGTTACCCGGCACTCACTGTACCTAAGGAAGATGGCGGAGCGGGTATTCCGCTGGATGAACTGCTTACCTATCAGCAAATAATTGCCCGGGCAGACGGTTCCACTGCATTATCTATCGGCTGGCATATGGGAATCATAAAACATTTAGGGGAAAGCAAGCCCTGGGACGAACAGATGTATACGAAGGTAATCAAGGACGTGGTTGAAAATGGTGCATTATTAAACAATGCCGCAACAGAACCGGCAACTGGAAGCCCGACGCGCGGCGGCAAACCGGAAACAACTGCTGTCAAAAAAGACGGTGGCTGGGTGATTACCGGACGAAAAACCTTTACGACGTTATCGCCAATCTTAACTTACTTTGTCGTTAGTGCTTCTATTGATGGAACAGATGACGTCGGTAACTTCCTGGTAAAGCATGATTTGGAAGGTGTTAACGTAGAAGAAACATGGGATTCGATTGCGATGCGCGGTTCTGGCAGCCATGATCTCGTTTTAGAAGAGGTTCATTTAGAGAAAGAAGATCTCGTTGAAATCATATCCAATCAGAAAAGAAAACCAGCAGGCTGGCTCTTGCATATACCGGCATGCTATCTCGGCATCGCACAGGCTGCTCAAAAAGATGCTGTCGCCTTTGCTACAAGCTATTCACCAAACAGTATCAAAGGGACGATTTCCGAGCTGCCGAATGTGAAACAAAAACTGGGTGATTTAGAGCTTCTTTTACTAGAATCTGAATACTTCCTGCATGCCATTGCAGATAAGTGGGATAAAGGCGATGAAGAAACCAGAAATACAATGGGCCCGGAATTAGGAGCAGTCAAGCTGTCTGTCACCAATAAAGCCGTTCAAGGTGTAGACCTTGCCATGCGTGTTGCCGGCGCGCAAAGCCTCAAGCTGAAAAATAATTTTGAACGCTATTACCGTGATGTCCGCGCCGGATTGCATAATCCGCCGATGGATGATATGACGGTGATGCAATTAGCGGATAAGTCGATACGCGAACTGTAAAGCATTCCAGCTAATAATGAAGGAAGAGCATACAGTAATGGAAGGAAGCTGTATGAAAATCTCGTTTCATACAGCTTCTTTTTCTTTGTCTGCATCTTCATCTATAAATTTAAAATATGGAAGCAAGATTCCCAATAAAGAAGTGGTGCTTATCACCATCCCTATCAATAAATATAATGGCCGGACGCCCCACATGTCACTTAAGTAACCACCGGCCAGGACACCTAATGGCATCATACATCGAATAATTAACAGCCTCACAGAGAATATTTTCCCCATTAAATGATGCGGGATGATTTTTTGGCAGATTGTCGTATTATGTATCGCGAAAACAGCCATAGCTACTCCGCCAATTACCTCTGTCAGAATCCCCAATAGAATGCTTGTATTAAAAAATAGAAATACAAAGGTCAGCCCGCCGATAAACAAAGCGCCGAGCATGAGTTTTCTCCGGCTTTTATACTTTATCTTACCAACCAAAATAGAACCTAAGATAAAACCAACAGGAAAACCGGCCATAAAATAACCGTATGCTGCGTAGCTTCCAGATAACTCCTCTGTTATATAAGGAAGCGTCGTAACCATTGTCACCCCAACACCAAATTGGACAAAGCCAAGAAATATTCCTAACCAGACAATCACCCGTTTTCTAAAAAAGTAAGTGATACCCTCTGTAAATTCCTTTATCCACGGCGCTCTTGTTTTTTGCTGGATTCTCGTCTCTTGGATAAAAAGCAACGTGAAACCGCTTAACAAAAGCAATGTACTTACTAGAACCATCGTAGGCAAGACACCCAGATATTCAATCACGACTCCCCCTAAAAAAGGAGCGGTAAAGGTCATGAGCCGTGCTGTTCCTTCCAGATAGGCGTTCGCTGTTTCCAATTGCCCCTTTGCCACGATGGAAGGCGTGATTGCCTGATTTGCCGGAACATACAGCGGTGTAATTAAGCCAATGATAATCTGCACGAAATAGACATGCCATGGCAAAAGCGAATCTGTCCATAAAGCAAACAGCGGCACAAGAAAGACAAAGCCTCTTGCCATCTGGGAGAATATCAATATCCACTTGCGGCTCCAGCGGTCAATAAACGGACCGATAAATAATTGGAGCACCAAAGAAGGGATAAAATATAACAGCCACATACTCCCAAGGGCGAGGGTCGAGCCGGTTAATTGATAAATCAAAATGGAGTTACAAAAGGTTCCAAAAGCACCGCCTAGCTCTGAAATTCCATTGCCAATCCATATGGACAGAAAAGATCTATTCTTAAAAATGGACATTTCCTTCTGCTTTATCCCCTTCATTTTTCCAGATACCAGTCAAATTCTTTCGCTAAAAGGGAAAATACATTCTTTTTCAAGCAATATTTGGAATCGCGTATTTCTACGATTTTTGCTGCTCTTAATATTTTTAAATGATGGTGAATCGTCGATTTCCCGATATCTAGTCTTTCTGTCATATCCTGCAGCGTCCTTGGATGTTCAGATAATAATTTAACCATTTTCAAGCGTACCTCGTCACCTAATGCTTTATATTTCTGAACGAGAAAATAATCAGGCATATACCGATCGCTTGGAGACACACTTTCATTCGCAACCGGATAATAAAATACTTTGGTTCCTTCGATATCTGCTTCAATATTCCACGGACGATAAATATATTGAGGAATCAATAAGACGGTGTGGACACTGGGTTCAGGTATATAAGTCACCCCGCCGGTCGCCCATTGCACTAGTTCCTCCGAAGACACTTTCTGCTGCCTCTCTTTTTTTGATTGATAATCCTTTTCTAAAATTGCTTCGGTTTCCTGCTGTTTCTCCTTCCCTACTTCTTGATACCAGCTGTTCATTACCTTTGTCAGATGCTTTTTTAAAGATTCCGCTTCACAGGTACTGATAAATTCGATATATGCTGGAAAGAACGGGTTATGTTCTGTAACACGCATCAGCTCTTTGACTGCCTTTGTCTCTCCTTGCGCAGCCTGCTCCCGGTCGGTCTGATAATGACCTCCGACAAAAGGCAGGCAGATAAACTTCAGCTCTGTATCTGTTAAACCTTGTACATATTGCTCGAACGTTTCTAGACTTGAAAATTCCTGCTGATGAAGTATTTGGAGCAATGCTTTCCACGTATTATTTTTTTCAACAAATTCCAATTCCTCCGATAACGCTGCGGAAATAGATTCTCTTATCTGCATCCAATATTCTTTAGGCTTATCTAATGTATCCAGCAGCCGGGTATTTGTTATTGCCGCAATTCCTAACGCACATTCCCACAAAATAGAATAATGGAGCTTGACTTGATACGTTTCTCTTTCTCTGCTTGTTGTTTGCAGAACATCCACTTGATCACTCCTCGTATGTTATTTATTTTAGTTTAACACATATTCTATAAATATAGAATTTAATATTTTATATTTATGAAATGTATTACATCATCATATAGTGCTATCACGAAGAGCTTTGATTGTATAAAAGGTGATATGAGTTAAAGAGAAAAGAATACTCCTGCTCCGCGCTCTCTAGAATCAGCTCTCTTCTAATTTGATACAATTAAAATTTTAAAAACTTGCAGCTTCTATTCATCTCTTTGATATGCCTTTCAAATTAAAAGGTTTATAAAACGCTCGTAAGTGGAAAAATGTTGATACATACTTGGAAACTGAAAAAAGGGAGGAACGTATGATGAAACCGACAGAAATGCAAAAAGGCAGTACACCAAGACAATCACAAGATAAGCAGCCGGGAATTGAATCGAAAATGAACCCGCTCCCGCATCAGCCAACAGATTATACAGGTACAGATAAACTAAGAGGAAAACATGCGCTGATCACCGGCGGTGACAGCGGAATTGGCCGTGCTGTTGCTATTTTATACGCGAAAGAGGGAGCAAATGTTGCCATCTCTTATTTAGATGAGCACGGAGATGCAGAGGAAACGAAAAAGCTAGTCGAAGCAGAGGGCGTCCAATGTCTCCTTCTTCCTGGAGATATCAAAGAAGAAGCTCATTGTATTGATTTAGTCCAAAAAACAGTAGAAGCATTTGGCGGCATCAATATTTTAGTCAATAATGCTGCCATCCAATTTGACCAGGAAAATGTAGAAGATATTCCTTCTGAACAGTTTGAAGAAGTATTCCGCGTGAATTTCTTCTCGCAATTTTATCTGACGAAAGCAGCTGTTCCGCATATGGGACAAGGAGATTCAATCATTAATACCTCTTCCATCAATGCCTATAAAGGAAATGCTACATTAATGGACTATTCGGCAACCAAAGGGGCGATTACTGCTTTCACTAGAAGTATTGCACAAAGTCTTGCTAAAAAAGGAATTCGAGCGAATACCGTCGCTCCTGGACCTGTATGGACACCGTTGATTCCATCTTCATTTGACGAAAAGAAAGTGGAACAATTTGGACAAGATTCTTTAATGGGACGGCCCGGTCAGCCATCAGAGCATGCTTGGCCTTATGTGATGCTTGCCTCCAAGGAAGCTTCTTATATGACTGGACAAGCTATTCATATTAACGGAGGAAGCTGGACATCTTCCTAATAAAAAAACAGCCTGTATTCTCGATAAAAGAATACAGGCTGTTATCTATTTCTATATAAAATCAGTTGAATTTACTTCTACAACTTGTGCTGCTGCATGATCATGAGGCTCTAAATCATTGCTTTCAAATGGATTATCCCCTGTGATCACACCATATGCAATAACTACAGCACATACATAAATAATCCCGATACTTACCCATTTTTTAATCGACATCGATTACGCCTCCCTTTTCAGCTTCAAGCGCTGAAGTCTGAGTGCATTGAGCACGACGGATACGGAGCTGCACGCCATCGCTGCGCCAGCAACCCATGGGGCTAACAGTCCAATCGCAGCAACTGGAATAGATGCAGAATTATAGGCAAAGGCGAAAAATAGATTTTGCTTGATATTCCGCATTGTTTTGGCGCTTAGCTCAATACTGTCAGCCACACTGTGTAAATCACCGCGCATTAGCGTCACATCTGCTGCTTCTATGGCGACATCGGTTCCTGTACCAATTGCCATTCCAATATCGGCAATTGCCAGAGCGGGGGCATCGTTAATGCCGTCGCCTACCATCGCTACTTTTTTGCCTTCCTGCTGCAGACGTTTAATTTCATCTGCTTTTTGATCTGGCAAGACCTCTGCAATGACACGGTCGACACCAACCTCTTTGGCAATGGCCTGCGCTGTTCTTTCGTTATCTCCTGTAAGCAGAATAACTTCCAAGTTTTGTTCATGCAAACGTTCAATCGCTTCTTTTGATGTTTCTTTCACCGTATCAGCAACAGCAACCATTCCTGCCAGTGCACCTCTATAACCGATAAGCATTGCCGTTTTTCCTGCAGCTTCAAGCTCTATCATTTTTTCTTCGATGGAATCAATTTCGATATTTTGCTGCTTCATCAATTTTCTTGTACCAATATGGAGAGGTTCTCCCTCCCAGGTTACTTGAATACCTGCTCCGGGTACCGATTCAAAGTCGGTCGTTTCGATTAAATCAATATGCTCTTCTTCTGCACCTTTCACAATGGCTTCTGCGAGCGGATGCTCCGAATGCTTCTCAGCAGAAGCTGCCATTTTTAACAGCTCCTCCTTGGTAATATCTCCTTGAGGAACAACATCTGTCAAAGCAGGCTCTCCTTTGGTGACGGTTCCTGTTTTATCCAGTACAATTGTTTCAATCATACGTGTATTTTCTAGATACTCTCCGCCTTTAAACAGAACGCCTAATTCCGCAGCTCTGCCTGATCCGGCCATAACCGATGTCGGCGTCGCAAGCCCAAGTGCACAGGGACAAGCAATAACCAGGACCGTAATTGCAGGAACTAAAGCTGCGCGTAAATCTCCTGGAGCAACCAAGAAATACCAGACAAGGAATGTCACAACCGCAATACTGACAACTACAGGAACAAAGATTCCAGATACACGGTCTGCTACTCGCTGAATATCCGCTTTGCTTCCCTGCGCTTCCTCTACAACTTTTACAATTTGCGCAAGTGCGGTATCCTTTCCAATTTTCGTGGCCTCGATTGTCAGCATGCCATTTTTATTGATGGTAGAGCCAATTGCAGTATCCCCAATATTTTTATCGATTGGAATACTTTCCCCGGTAATCATTGACTCATCCACAGCTGATTTGCCTTTGACAATCGCGCCATCAACCGGTATTTTCTCTCCTGGACGGACGATAACCTGATCGCCGACAGCTACTTCTTCAATGGCAATTTCCAGCTCTTCCCCGTCACGGATAACACGGGCTGTTTTCGCCTGCATATCTAACAGCTTTTTAATTGCCTGACCGGTACGTCCCTTTGCACGAACCTCGAATAATTTCCCAAGCAGAACTAACGTAATAATCACCGCAGCAGCTTCGAAATAAAGTTCAGGCATGCCAGCTGCGCCATGAATCTGCCACTCTATTCCGAGAAAAATACTATAGAGATAGGCTACCGATGTTCCTAGAGCAACGAGTACATCCATATTCGCGCTTTTATTTCTTAATGCTTTATAAGCTCCTACATAAAACTGCTTCCCTGCAATAAACTGCACGGGAGTGGCCAGCGCTAATTGCACCCATGGATTCATCAGCATATCCGGTGAATAAATAAACGATGTAAAGGAAAAATGCGTCACCATCGTCCATAATAACGGGAGCGTCAAAATAGCGGAGAAGATAAATTTTCCGGTCTGATGACGAATCTCCTCTTCTTTCCGATTTGATGTCTCTTCCTTGGATACCTGAGGTTTAAGGGAATATCCGAGCTTCTTCACAACCTCCATCATATCCTGGGACGTTACTTGATCTTCATTATATTCAACCGCCACATTTTCCAATGCGAAATTGACATTGGCTTCTGTCACGCCATCCATTTTATTTAAACGTTTCTCAATCCGATTCGCACATGCTGCACAGGTCATGCCCTCTACATCAAAGGTCTGCTTGTCATGCTGGACATGATAGCCCAGCTGTTCGATTTTCTTCTCAAAATCCGCTACCGATGTCTGCTCTGGATTATAGTGTATCGTCGATTTTTCGATTGCAAAATTAACATTGGCATCTTCTACACCGTCTACCTGCTTCAAGCCTTTTTCAATTCGGGTAGCACAAGCCGCACAGGTCATTCCTTCAATAGGCAATGTGACTTCTTTTTTAGCTTCCACCCAAACCACCTCCCATACCTATACAGGGTATGCAATTATTTATAAAGGAGATCGCGCGAAACCTCTCGCACGACCTTTATTAAAATATCTAGACAAGATGTGTTCCTATTTAAACAACATCATAACCTTGATCGTCAATTGCTTCGGTAATATCGTTCAGTTTAGCTTTCCCTTCATCAAAGGCAACATCCACTTTACCTTCCTGAAGACGAACATTCACTGTATCTACGCCATCCAGACCGCCTACCGCTCCTTCAACAGAACTCACGCAGTGCTGACAAGACATACCCTGAACTTGAATTGTTTCGCTAGCCATTTTTCTAACCTCCCTTACATTCTATACTCATCATAACATACCCCTTATAGGTATTGTCAAGGAAATGATTTGATTTCTTTTCACGATTAATGGACGCCGCAAACTTTTCATTGATAGAATAAAAGCGAGCTTTGTCAGGAAAGGAAGTGGCGTGATGGATAAGAAAGAGCAGAAGGAAATCATGATGCATAATTTAACTGAGAAATCAAAAGCAGCAGCAAGAAAAACAAAGGAAGCAGTCATTTATGAAGAACATGGCTTTACTTCTATCGATGCCCAGCTTCCATCCTATAATTTTAATGTCGTTACCTTATCCGAAGATACCCCGCTCCCGCAAGAGGAACATGTTCAAAAAATCATAGCTATGTATGAAAATAAAGGATACCCCATGAATGTATGGGGATGGGAAGACCAACCAGAGATAACCAGTATGTTTAAAAAAGCGGGGTTAGTTGAATACGAAACGGATTATTTAGGAATGATTGCTGATTTGACAGCATTTCATCCTGGGGGTCCTCATAAAGATTCAACGATGCAATTTAAAAAAGTTACTGCTCCAGAACAACTGATTACTTTCGGTGCAATTCTGGCCAGTCTATATGAGGAGACCGAGGAAGAAATACAAATCAATCATTATTTTCATCGTGCTGCACAGCATAGCTTTACAGATTATAAACAGTCACAGCATTTTCTTGGCTATTACCGGGGCAAACCGGTTGCTATTGGTTCATTATTGTTTACGGAAAACACAGCAGGAATTCATGATATTGCTGTGTTAGAAAGGGAAAGAGGACGCGGATTGGGTACAAAGCTGATGTACCATCTGATAGAGTCTGCTATAGCTGCAGGAGCTGAATATTGCACCCTTCAAGCCTCTCCGAAAGCGGAGGGTATTTATCGAAAGCTCGGCTTTGAAACCATCGGGAAGCTGAAAGTATATGCTAACTTTAAATGAATCTTTTCATACAATAAGCGATCCAACAAGCAATGAATCAACCTGCCCGCCGGATCGCTTTTTGCCGCTTAAGCCGCAGCCAGAAAATCTTTTATCTGTTTTAAATGATGCTCATCATGTTTTGTAAAAATTTTAAGGAAGCTCTCTGCTGAAAATTTCCGCTTTCCGCTTCCGATGGTAAATCTATCATTTTTATCTACCGTTCTAATCTTCTCTAACAGCTGCTTCCTCCGTTCCATAAATAACTCTATTATTTCATCAACGGTTTTTCCCTCAAGTGATTGAATCGCCTTTTCATTCTGCGTATCGTGGTCTGGAAATGCCGGCAGGTTCGCTCCCTGCTGCATTTGGGAAACCATATTATGAAGATTGTAGTCATCCCAATAATACATATGACCAATAATTTCTCTTATCGACCAGGCATCTTCTTTTATAGGAGTGTTCAATGTCTGTTCCTCTACTTTTTTCAGTTCGGAAACAGCGGCTATCGTACTTTCGTATGCAGTAAATACGTTACTCATATTCGTTTCCCCCTCACTTAGTCTATACCTTTCACACGCTTGAAAAAGGTGTCTTCCCGCCTGTCGGAGCAATGAATTCTATATTTGCAGATAATCTAAATCTTATTCTACTTCTGACGCAGGGACATACGATTCTATATGATCATTTAATTGGTCTCCGTTAAAATCTTCTTCCGTAACCATTAATTTATCGCCATCCCGCTCTAATTGAAAGGTGTAAAACGGACCATGGTAATTAAATAACCACGTCAGTTCAGCTGTTTCAACGGCTTCCACTTCCCCTAATAATTCTCCAATTATCTCCGTATCATCCTCTGCGGTTTGTTTCATATAATCAAAATCAATGTCACCATCATCAATCTCCAGATTTACCTTTAAGCGGCTATGTACAGAACCATCTTCTAAAATATCAACGCCGTTTTCCTGAACAGAATACGTCTCCGAACCTGCCACAAGCGCGGAAAATATATCTGATTCTACATCGCCCGGCTGGATTTCTTCCTGCTCTTGCTCTTCTTCTGTACTCTCTTCTCCATCACCGGCAGATTCGCCACTTTCAGCCTGCTCACTTTCCTCTGCCTGTTCATTGTCAGAAGCATTATTCTCATTACCTTCATCATTTCCACACGCAGCTAGTACAAATAAAGCCATTATTCCCGCTGTCATCAAACCAAGTATTTTTTTCATTTTCTTCCTCCCGTCTTTTCCTTTTAAAAATAGCATAGCGAGATTGGAAATCAACAGGGAAAAAGAACTGATTTTTCATTCTATTCTTTTACTTTCTTTCAATAACAATACAATTGTCCTGTGTTTTTACAATACCTAGAAACAGGAATATTTTTTACTCGATTTACCTAAGCTTTAAAGCTAGAATATATTGCTCTCCTTTAGGACCTTCTTTTCGTATACCCGTATCTGCAAATGCAACTTGTTGATAAAGCTTTTGTGCGGCTGTGTTTTTATGATTAACTGCTAAAATGATCTCATCACATTCAGGAAATGTATCCTTCACAAAATCCTCCAGTAACCGCATCCCTTTTCTGGCATACCCCTTGCGTTGATGAGCTTGATCAATAGATAGCGCAGTCAAAAGGATAGCGTGAGGGTTATCGGTGTATTCTTTTACACGGTCTGTCTGATGCAGCAGGAAAAAACCCACCGGCTCCCCGTGATTCATAATCATAACGCCATACTGACCTTCAGCCAGATCAACGACCTCTTTCGGCAGCGCAGTAAATTGATGCTGCTCTTCCGGAAGCTCAAATTGATACAGCTGATCCATGTATTCTTCGGATAAAAGCTTTAAGGTGATTCTTTCCGTTTTTGACATAACCCTTCTCCTTCAACATTATCTGTTTATTCATTAAATAGGATGGAGGACATCAATAAAAAAGAGAAAACCAAACCCGCCCATCATAGCAGCATGAAGGACAATTTTGATTTTCTCTAAAAGCATTATAGCTGTCTATTCTTTACCTCTAATACAGCTTCCACAGCCTCTTCTATCGTAGAGGTAATCACACCATTCCGCTTAACTAAGCCTACTAAAAATAAATTGCGATAAACAAATTGATTTTCTAAAGCATCTTCCACAAGCGCATCTATCTTTTTCTGATTATCTCTCCCCTGCTGGCGGGTATCCGTAAATACACCAACAATCGGACGTTTCAACATCGAAAAAGCACCAATCTCAGCAGCTACACCAGAATCTATCTCTATACCGTCCAGTACTGCGATTAAAATATCACTCTTTTCCAATTTGGATAAATCCGCTTCTGCAATAATCTCACTATTGGCATAAGCCGTTTTATCATTAATTGCAGCATTTTCCTGCGGGAGATATAAATCTATCTCTGGAACAGCTTCACGAATCGCCTTTGCCAGCTGTTCATTCACATAACGATCGCCCATTGAAAATAACCCATTTGCCAAGTAACCCTTCACTTCAAGCACCTCTTATCTATTTTGATTCCTGCTTATCTTTCATTGCTTACATTCTAACAAAATATGTCTGGTTACAGCTATTTTTCTTCTTGAAACTCTAAATAAATATAAGCCCCTACAATCAACACCGTTAAAATAATACCCAGAAACGCTTGCATATCTACTCCAAGCGGTGTATTTTCCAAAATCAAGGGCGGAAAATTCCAAGCTATTAAAATAACGGGCAATATCCATGTTTTCGCCCAAACAGACAGCAGTATCGCCGTTGCTGTTACAACTCCTAATAAAATCATACTACCTGCGAATGGAATCGTAACAAGCGACGTTTCCACATAACCATCTATAAAATAAGCCGCTATAAATAAAAGCATGCCTATCACTGCCGGAATAGCGAGCATGGCATATTTTTTAGATTCAGATAACTGATTTCCAGAAGTATACCGCACTGCAAATACAGAACCAATGATAAATAATAGCCCAATAACAACGGTACTCAGGATTCTAAAAAGACTGTACGCTACAATTTCTCCATACAATACCCCGCGTAAGGCGTCCCCAAACAGCATAAAAACAATCGCGCCGATCAGAATATAAGGTATCAGCCAGGATACCGACGGATTCATTTTTTCATCCACTTCTTTTTTCAGCTTGTCTACATATTCCTGTGGGGATTGATTGGTAATTTGTTCAATCGGCTCATTATTCTGTTCCATCTCATAAAGCTGCTGTGCCAGATTATCTGCAACATCTTCAATATCCGACTGCTCAATCCCTTGAGAAAATAAATACAGCCGCAGTTTTTCGATAAATCGATTACTTTCCGAGCTTAATTTCGTCCGGTCCATGTCTACTCTCCTTTTTGCTTCTATATCAATATGTTTCCACTTTTGATTATTCCATTTACTTTCGGATTGCCAGGAATTCTCTTCTTCCTGTGCATGCCTCATCATATAAGAAAACATCCCTATTCTAAAGGACATGGACGTGTTTTACAAGAAATTTAGAACAGCAGAAATATTCTCTTCTTCCCAAGAAGCAATGCTTCATCCGTATGGTATTAATCAAATAATGCCGGTTTCTCCGGGTCTCTTAAAAATTCAAATAAACGTTTGATTTGTATTTCCGTATTCCGGTTTAATGAAAGATTAGGCAGGTTATCCTCTGCAAAAAAATCAATCCCCTTTGTCTCCATACCTAAGCTGGCTTCCCCGCTGATAATCTCGCACTGAATACATAATTTATAATATTGGTAAGGCTGTGGCGGATGCGCATGCTTATTCGTATCAAAAACAGCGAGCAGCTTCTTGGCTTCAACATGAAACCCCGCTTCTTCCAGAATTTCTTTGGTAACATTTTCTTTTGGCGATTCACCGACATCGCAAAAACCGCCTGGTAACGCCCAAGCATCATCATGTTTTTCACGTACCATTAAAATACGGTCATTCTTGAAAACTACGCCCCGCACATCTACTTTTGGAGTCTGATATCCTGTTTCATTAGCAAATAAATCACGGATAGATTCAAAATTGTGGTCCGTATATTCGTTCATTATCTCGATGCTTAAGGTACGCAGCTGTTCATACCGCTCTTTATCATACATATCATTTGTGAAAGTTAATCCTGCCTGTGCTAACGACTGGATTTGCTTTGCCCACTCTAGCCATTTGTCACTCATCCAACTGCATCCTTTCTCAGATTCATTTTATGTAACCCTTGCTGCACACAGAAAAAACAGTATAGAAAACCTTTCTACACTGCTTCTATTCGTGATTATAGTTGATAATCGACACAAACTCGATCCTGCACGCATTCCTTTACAAATTCGGATACACGGACATGCTCCGGGTGTATTTGATATTGCTGTAACGCCTCTTCCGTTTCAAATTCACTATCCAGAATAATATCACGGTCACTTGTCGCCAGCGGATCAATAATGACTTTGATAGAAACAACACCATCTATCTTCTCTTTTAAACTCTCTAACTCGTTCTTAATTTTCTCTGCATTGGTCTTCTTCTCTGCTTCACTAAAATTTTCACGGTGATTCCATTGTACAATATGTTTAATCATGCCTAACAGCTCCTGTTCATTTTATATACTAAAATTTTATCACATACTGCCCTTTTGGGATATCCATAACATAATTATATTATTCACATATTTTAGAATTATTTGATGCCATTGTCTTTAAATGATAAGGTAAGAACAAAGGATTATTTGCTCAAATTTCTAAAAATTATTAAGAAAGGAAGTACGGCAATGTACAAAACAGCAAGAACAGCAGGTTTTTTACGAACGCTCCTTTTATTCATTGCTTTCGCAGTCTTGATGATTGGATGCAGCTCTAATTCCGATGAAAACAATGAAGACTCGAGCGCCGCAGCAGATCAAAATGAAGAGACGGAAGATACAGCGGCTAACGGTACGGAGGAAGAAGCTACAAATGATGAATCAGAAGGTTCTGAGCTCTATCATGAAATGGGAGAAACATTTGAAATCGAGGGATACAGTTCTGGTGTCCCTGCAGAAATTACCGTTAATGAGATATGGATAGAGGACGGAGATGATCATCAAGCATTTATTGAAGAAAGTATCGCTTCCCCATCAGAGGATGACGCTGTTGCGTTTGTTGATTATACCGTAGAAAATATCGGGGATCGTTCCATTAATATGGGGGACGTTATACCGGAATATGCAGCTCTTAATGGAAGTTTCGACCTTGATTTAAGTTACCCTGAAAACGATACATTCACTGACCAGCTGGCGTCTTTCCAGGAAAGTTTAGACGAAGGCGAATCCATGGATTTGGTCGGAGCTGTTGCGGCAGATGAAAAATCACTCTATGCCGGTGCACTCATGTGGAATTTCATGCAGGATATACCTGAAATTGTTTTCCACACTCCTCAGGATGAGCGCAGAGATCAGATTGGCACTTATGATATTGGAGAAGACATGTATTTAAACGATTATGGAGAAGATACATTTTTCAAGGTGAATATCAGCAATGTGGAAATCAATGAAGGGAATGAAAATCTTGATTTAAGAGATGAAACGGAATCTGTGCTTGCTGTTGATATGACATTTGAAAATCAACTTGATGAAGATGTAACTTTATATCATAAATTTCCACAGCCGCATGTAGAAGGCCTGGTAGATGGTCAAGGAGCAAACAGTTCTAATCACCTTGTAATCGATGGACAACCTGTCGAAGATTTATATGAAGGACCTGAGGGAAAAATTGGTCCAGGTGAAACGCTGGAAGGAACCGTCTATTATGAAATAGTCAGTGATGATGTCGAGGATGTTCAGCTGCTTTTTCCAAATCCATCCCTGCTTACATTTCCGGATTACGGGATGTGGGTTGATTATAATTTGGAGGGTTAACATATCGTAAGGGAAGCATCCTTTATGAATCTCCAAAACAAATATCATCATTATGAAAAACGAGGCGCTCTAAAGCAGCACCTCGTTTTTCACATTTGTGTCCCTTCTAATCCTTTCTCTTTACAGCCATCCAAATCTCACTATATACATTATCCAGATTGCTATAATCTTCTACAAAAGAGATTTCAGGTGCTTCCACTAATTCATAACTGGAGGAAGGAAACCATTCAGCAGTAATTTTTGCCCATATTTCCTGCATCGTTTGAGGGAACGGTCCTTGTGAAGAGAAAATAGCCCAAGTATGGGCAGGTACCTCCAGCACATCCAGCCCGCCAAACGGTCCTTCTTCGTCTGTCAATACACCAATCATATGCTCTAAATATCCTTCTTCTTTCATTCTGCCTTCATCAAAATGATACGAAGCATTAATTACTTGTCTAGGCTCTAGATTAGCATGTTCATGCATTTTGCCTTTTTGAGATTCCGTAATACTTTGCGCCAGCTTTTCAATTTCCGGATTAACTCCTTCAAACTGCATTGGCACTTTTTTACTGACACCAATTATTTTAAATGCTTCTTTTTCCACAATTCGATAATTCATATCTGCTCCTCCTTGAATCGTTAGTTGGAAGGTTAGTTTCGGAAAAGCTTTAAGTTTGTGCTTTTGCTGATGCTTCACTTCAGAAGGTTTACATCTTGCCCATTCCCGGAATGCGCGGGAGAAACCATCAACAGAATGATAACCATACTTAAAAGCCATATCTGTCACATTAACATCCTCCCGCAGCAGATCAAACATTGCATTGGAAAGCCTCCGATTGCGAATATAGGCTGTGAGAGTCATCCCGGCCAAGAAAGAAAACATTCGCCGGAAATGGTAAATCGACGTACCAGTAATTTTTTCAATTTCTTTCTCATCGATTTCTGTATCCAAGTTCTCTTCAATATATTGTAATGCTTCGTTCATGCTGCTTTGCATTTCCTTTCCCTCCTTCCATTGATTCAAGTATAGAGACTTCTTCGGTAAACCACTCGACAAAAAAGAAACGGGTTTTATCGGAAAAACATCGTCAGCTGCCGGATAAGATTACTTTACCCTTTCTGCCATCGGTAAGTGTATCCAATGCCTGCTTTATATCTGCCAAATCATAATTTGCTTTCTCAATACCCAGCAGCAGCTCTTCCTTCTCCACAAGCCTCAAAATTTGCTGGAAGGCCCCCTGCCATTTCCCCTGGCTTACCCCCTTATTCCAATGTCTTAAATGAAAAATATTCATTTTCACTTTATCTGCAAAGCCTCCCCAATCCATCTGCTGTCCAGACAACAAGCCGATACTCAAAAAACGTCCCTGATTGCGCAAACAGCCAGCTAAATCAGAACCAGCACTGCCTCCCAATGAGTCAATCGCCGCATCGGCTCCTTTTCCATTTGTTTTGTCCATCACCATTTCAAAAAGGGATTGGCTTGAGATATCTACCACTTCAGAAGCGCCAAGTTCTAAAAGCTTCTGTGTATGTTTATCATTTCTCACAACTGCAATCAAACGTAAATTTAAAACTCTTGCAAGCTGCGCATATAAATGTCCAATTGCCGACCCACAAGCGTTAACTAACAGCACACTACCTGACTGTAATTTCAATATCTCTGTCAGCGTAACCCACGCCGTCAAAGGATTAATATATAGTTGTGCAGCCTGTATCTTATCAATGGATTCCGGTACAGGTACAGCAAATGCAGCAGGCACCCGGACAAAATCCTGCCATGTCCCCTCTCCCCGTAATGGTAAAACACGCTTGCCTATTAGCTCTTTGCTGACATTAGCACCAACATCCGCTACAACTCCGACGCCTTCGTAGCCCGGAATATAGGGCAGAGGAATTCTGTGTGAATAGCTTCCTCTTACCGGGATTAAGTCTGATGGGTTAATTGGTCTGGCTAACATGCGTACAAGTACTTCTCCTGCTTCAGGGGGAGTGATTTCTTTGTCTGTTATTTTTAATACTTCATTAGGATTACCAAATGAATCACAATAAATATATCTGTTTCGCACTTTAAGATATCCTCTCTTTTAAAACGTTGCCTTCTCCCTATTATAATGGAAAAAGGAACAGCAGACGACTGCCATTCCTTTTGTGTTTCTTCTTATTAAATCGCTTTTCTCTGGAAATACAGATAGCCTCCAATGAAAAACAATAGAAAACTGCCGCCAATCACCATTAATATTTGATTCCAGGGAACAAAAAAGACATCTCCTGTACTTCCGCCAATATTCATCATTAGAAATGGCTGTCCCCACGGATAATATGGGCCAAAACGCTCCGAATTAATAACTAAAATCGTTGGTAATGTAAAAATAACATTTATCGCGAATGGGGCGGCAAAACTTTTAAATGCGATCGAAACCCATAACTGTAAAGCAATTAATGGAAAAGTGGCCAGCCAGCCTCCTACAATCGTTTTCCAGACAATATCCATCGGAAAAGGATCAGTGATCCCCTCTATCATTCCAACCAGATAAATAGAGACCAGATACAATAATTGCATCGCAAACACCAGAAGCAGCAGCAATAGATATTTAGATAGAAAGACTTTTCTCCTTGTCACTGGCAGCGCCAGCAGCTGCTTCCAACCTCCTTCCTGATGCTCGTACCGGCAAATCACACTAGCTAAGACCCCTGAAATTAACGGCAGGAATAAAACAGCGTAGGTAAAATTCATCATTATCAATTTTTCATACCATGGATTGGGTGCCCCTATATCGCCTAGCGGACTGGACATTCCTATAAATAATCCAATCAGCGGTGCCACTAATAGAAGTAGTAGTACTTTTGACTTTCGCAGCTTATACCATTCAGAACTTATTACGGAAAACATTTATTTAACGTCCCTTCTTTTAAAATCAATCATTCCCAGCAAATACAGAAACACTCCAAAGCCGATTCCTAACAAGGCATTGATATACGTATGACCCCAATCATTAGATAGAGCCGGCCATTTCCACATCATCCAATCAGGTAGAAGCGGAGCAGAATATGCAAAAATAACACCAATCACGCCTAGAGTTACCGGGATAGCCTGATTTTTACTTATCGTAGCCACCCAGAGCTGCAGTCCTAACACCGGCAGAGCAGCAAAGAAAGGTAAAAAACTGTACTCCATTAACCGTAAATACGGAATATCTTCTCCTAATCCCAATGTCAGACCGTAACCAAATACAAACAGGAATAAAAGGACGGAGGACAAAAATAAGATACAGCTGATTACCGTAAACTTAGATAGATATACTGACCGTTTGGATACAGGCAAAGCAACTAACTGCTTCCATGCATTGGTTTCATCTTCAATACTCGACATAAAAGATGTTAAAATCACAATCCCCAAAACAATCGCAAGCGGGGTAAATGTATTGATATTCAAAAGATAGTAAAGCCAGCGATCATCCATCTGCTCAAACAGATAATCTTTTCGCACTCCATAATTGACCATCTGCAATGCCACCACGCCCAAAGGGCCAATCAGACACAACAGCCACATACCTTTACGCTTTATCTTTAAAAAATCCGATTGTATCAGTGGAAAAATCATTCTGCATGTTCCTCCTTTGTCATCTCCAAGAAGATATTCTCCAAAGACCGTGTTTCTTCTTGCACCCGATAGATAGAGAAGCCTTGCTGGACGAGGTAGTCAATGGAAGCAGCTACCTGTTCATCGTCCTCCACTTGCAGATTGATATGTTCTTCTCCTAAATCGGCTTTTTGTCCATTGGCAAGCATTGAACGCCAAGCTGCTTCATTATCATTTACCTTTATTTGAATCGAAGCTTGTGCAATTTTACGCATGTTTTCGATAGAATCCTGAAAAATCATTTTCCCTTTAGAAACAACACCAACTCTTGTAGCCATCTGGTCAATCTCAGATAATAAATGGCTGGATATTAATACCGTCATCCCATATTCTTTCGGCAAACTTTGAATCAATTCACGCATTTCAATAATACCGGATGGATCCAGTCCATTTGTAGGCTCATCCAAAATGAGCAGCTCCGGCTGATGAAGCATGGCAGCAGCACTCCCGAGGCGCTGCTTCATTCCAAGTGAAAAACCTTTTACTTTTTTATTCCCAACTCCATGCAGGCGAACCAGCTTCAATACTTCATCTATTCTTTCCTTTGGTGCATGAAGAATTTTTCTGCTTGCTTCTAAATTTTCTTTGGCAGTTAAATGCGGATAATACGAAGGGTTTTCTACCAGCGAACCCACATTTTTCAAAATGTCTATCCGGTTGTTTTTCATATCTTTGCCAAATAATTGAACAGAGCCGGAAGTTGGCCGCATCAACCCTAACAGCATACGAATTGTTGTCGTTTTACCAGCCCCGTTAGGACCAAGGAAGCCATAGATTTCTCCCTTTGGTATCTTCATTTCCAAATTTGACACTGCTTTTTCTTTTCCAAATGATTTTGTTAAGTTCTTTGTTTCTACGATATATTCCATGATTATCACCTCTACTTTCAAGGTTAAAGATGGAAGGTTAAAATAAAGTATGTGCTTTGTTTAAAATTTGTTTAAAAAAGCCGGAATTTTTAAGTTATCTTGCTTGGTGAAATGCCAAAAAAAGAGACAGTTTATATCACCCGTCTCTTTTCATTGCAACATCTAAAATACTTTGATGTAATGTATTCCAATTTTTATTATATTTTTTTATATCTTTCGGATTTATCCATATTCTATCTCTCGATTCATGAGCGGCTTTAAATTCATAAATTTGCTGCACATCCATGCGATAAAAAATCTGATAACCAACTTTTGGGTAACGTCCTTCCGAATTCCATTCGATATTTTCGGTATGATTTACTGCGATATATCCTAAAAGCGAACAACTGCCTGTAATATAGCCTTCTTCATAAGCTTCACGTTTAAAACAATCTGCAGGCGCTTCCTCTTTTTCAATATGCCCGCCCGGTATATCCCAGCCCCTGTGATTTAAATTCACCAGGAGCAATTTATTATCCTTGAAGCATAAACCGTGTGCACTTGTTATCAATTCCTTTTCTGGAAGTTCGTTAGCTTGTATCCAAGTTAATTTTACTTTTCCATTTCCCCAATATACGTAAGCACTTTTCATTATCACTTCTCCCTTAAGAGAATTTCTCTACTCAAAACAAGGCCTAAACATCAGATCTTTTTACTCTAATAATTTTTATCGTTGTTCCTTCTTCCGTAGAATTCATGTCCCAATCCAGGTCCATACCTTTTACCATCATATCAACAATAGAAAGACCAATCCCAGCACCATTTTGATCTGTACTCGTCTGCATTCCTTTTCCTTTATCTATAATAACAATGGCATCGTGGTGCTCCGTTGACTCTGTTCGCACTGCGATATATTTGCCATCTGCCGCATGACGCAGCACATTTTGTAACAAATTATCTAAAATCCGGCTGAACCACAATGAATCTACTTTCCACATATTTTGTTCAAAAGGTTCTATGTCAATATTAACTTCAAACCTTTCCTTTTCAAAGGCTGGATACCAGCTTGCCAAATACTGTCGGAGGAACCTTGCCATATCTATTTCTTTTAAATCTTTCTTATACTTACTCGCCATAAGCAGCGTATAAGACAGTAGATTTTCGATTAATTTATCCACGTCTTCAATAGAGGTTGTCGCCAACTTAAGGGAATGCTTTGCCTCTTTTGGCAAATTCATTTTCTGCAATGTATAGGCTTGTGCGTTTATTTTAGTTAAAGGTGTTCGTAAATCATGTGATAAATTAGCAATTAGCTCTTTACGCAGTTGTTCCTCTTCTTGTTCACGCTCTCTGCTCTCTCTTAATTCCTGTACCATTTGATTAAAAGACTTCTCTAAATCACCAATCTCATCCTGCTTTTTTTCTTCAATAAGGATCGGTAACCCATCTGTATCTCGAATTTCCATTGCTTCTTGCAGATGGACAAGACGTTTACGAATTCCTCTGAAAAACCATAGGGATATAAAAATAAACAAAAACACAACACCTATCGTTAACATAACAATAGCCCAGCTATACTGATCAAAAAGGCGTTGTCCCTGGGGTTTCATCACTTCCCGCTCCAGTTGAAAGACAATAAAGCCATCTTCCTCATTTTCTCCTGCAAAAGCAACAACAGTAAATGGATCATTATTGTAATTCCTTTTTAAGAAATCTGCAGTATAAGCTGCATCCCATTCCACAGGTAAGTTTTCTTGAAGGTTACTTTGTTCAGCCAAAATACCATTCCCATTCACCCAAAACATAGACGCGTTTGGATAGACCTCCCGCCACTCTTCAAATAGTTGATTCACATCGTCTTCCGATACTACGGCAGTGGCTTCCTGATGCCATTTCTCTTCTATTTCTGTAAATGTATATTCCCCTTCCTCTGGGGAATCCGAATCGTCTACTAAATTAAAGAAAACAAAAATGATAATGAAGTAGGCTGCTTGTACTAAAAAAATGGCAATGAGGATAATCAATATATATTTTGCTAATAAAGATTTCAAAAACCGCTTCATTTTTTCACCCGATATCCAATCCCACGAATCGTCTCAATAATTGTTGGTTTCGCTGGATTTTCTTCAATTTTTTCACGCAAATATCGGATATGCACCATCAACGTTTTATCTCCCTCCATAAACCGTTCGCCCCATACGCCTTCATAAAGCTGCTCCTTCGTTAAAATTTGATTCAGATGGCGAAGGAAATATTGAAACAGCTGATATTGCTTTCCTGTCAGCAAAATTTCTTCTCCTGTATGCTTATTGATAATAACCAATGATTTCGTATCTACTTGCAGATGCCCAATTTCGAGACTGTCATTCTCTTTTTGAAAGCGGCGCAGCAAAGCTTCCACACGTGCTGCTAATTCATCCGGATGGAACGGCTTGGTAACATAATCATCTGCAAAGCTTAATCCTTCTATCTTGTCCTCCACGGCAGAGCGCGCAGACAACATCACAATTGGTGTGTCCTGATTCATTTTTTTGATTCGTTTTCCAATAGAGAAACCATCAAGTCCCGGCAGCATAATATCTAAAATGGCAAGGTCGATACCATTTATATATTGTTCTAATTGGTTTCCGGAAATCAGCCAAGTCACATTATGCCCTCTTCCTGTTAAGTCCTCTGTTACCCATTGGCCAATTTCTTGTTCGTCTTCGATATATAGGATGCGTGCCATTTATTCCACCTCATCACTTTATCAATTTCCTTATGATTATTTTTTTCTCTCCTGATGTGCTTTTCAAATAAAGTATAATCATTTATCTATTAACCATCATAGCAATTCTGCGAATGAAAAGAATCGCCAATTTCTATTTTTAAACAAAATTTAAACATCATCCTATATATAATTGCAAAAAATAAACTATCCCAGCTAATTTTATATTTTCATCTCATAAAAAAACCGCCTCACACAATAATCCATAGTCAATGAGGCGGTTCTAACTCCCTATTCTATTTCCTTAAGCAAACTGCAAAATCCGTTCCGCAGCCTTCCTTGCTCCTGCAATATTTCTGGAAACCGGACCTATCTCCAACTCAGCTAACGCTCCTGCCACAAACAAACCATTCTTCCATTCCAGCGATCTAGGAACAATCGGAAAACCACATGGGGCGCAGGGCAGCTGCATCTGCTCAATTACCGGATCTAACCATTCCTTTCCCGGCATTGCAATGGCTGGACCGGTTGCCAGTAAAATAGCGGTTCCTTCCAGCTTTGCTTCATTTTCCATAAACAGCTGCATACTTCCATCCGTGTCTTCTCTAATCTTTTGAATACAGCCTGTATGAATATCCAGCCTTCCTGCTCTCTTTTGCTTCAATAATTTCAAATATAAATCTCTGGTGATGGAACCTCGATTCCTTGCTTCTTGTATAACCAGCCTTCGTTCCTTATAGCTGGTCAATTTATGATACTTATTCAAATACTTAGGCCCGAGCCATCCTGGATCACTATCAAAATGGTGAACACGTAACGGATGCCGCTTCACCATGGTGACAGAATGAATAGATTCTTTTTGTGTAAGTGCATAGGCAAGATGTGCTGCTGTCATCCCGCCGCCAACTACAATCACATCCCCCGTTTCCGGAAGGCTGCTATCCATTTCAAACACATGATTTATTGCTTTATGATCCTTATACGAGTCAATCCATGAGGGATAATGAGGGGTATGATTCACTCCCATAGCAAGCACCACTCTCTCACTAAAGAAACAACGTCCGTCTTCCACCCAAACCTCCCATCCCTGTTCCGTCCATGACAGTCCGTTTACCACTCCCTGCAGCCAACATTCCATGACGCCTGTTTCTTCTAACAAATCCATACTGTGCTGATTAAACATATCCAAACGCGGTCGCTGATACTGTCCTTTCAAACCCGAGGCATAATTGTTTTCAGAAGAGTATTTTTTTAAACTGTATGGATCCGTATGCAAATGATGTACTAAAGGAGAGCGTAAATATTTCATTTCAATCTTCTCTGTGATTGTGCGCCATCTTTCCAATGGCTGTTTATGTGGATCAATAATCAGTACATCTTTTACCTCTGCTTTTTTCTCTTCAAGCAGCCGTGAAGCAACACAGCTTCCTTGGATTCCTCCACCAATCACTATCCATTTATACATACCTGTTCCTCTCCTTCCCAAAAGCGTAATCATTACGGTTGAAAAGTTAAAATTTTTTCTTAAGATTCCTCCCTATTTGATTCCCATATCCGCTTCCGAATGGTTGTTTTTCTCTATTACCTTTCATTACAATCCTTCTGTATAAAAATATTTTCTATGTTCATTTTTTTCAAAGGCAGTCGAAACAACATTTGTACAATCAAGCCAACGTGCTTCTGCTTTTATCATTTTCGTTCTTTTCTCTATCTTTATTTCTATTTCTTTTAACACTTCCAAAAGTTCATGTAAGGATAAATTGAACGCTTCAGCTACATGCTTATGAGGAGATTCAGCTCGGATTAAATCTATAAAATGTTCGGGTGTTAATGCTTTTTCAGAAATCATATTTTCTATATTTATTACTTTTTCATATAATAACTGCTCCTCGTTTGAGAGAAATCGGCTGATCACCTTATTCAAAAGTTTTGCTTCTATGTAGCTTTCCATTTTAAACGCCCCCCATAAAATAATTCACCAAAAACGTAATCATTACGATTTGTAACGGAAATATTATTACTTTACCATGAAATATAAATAAAAACAATCTCTTTTTCGATAAACCGCTCTCTAACTTCCAACGCTTCCTTACGATATGTATCTATTCCCTAAAAAAGTATCCAAATTCATCTGCTCTGCAAAAAAAAAGCCATCTTCCACCAATCTAATGGTACAAGACAGCTTTTCATCCTTCACATACTCTCTTAAAAATCTTTCGGATCAAGGCTATGCGTTGAATCTGGGTACTCGATTTCGTCTGCAGCGCTTACAGACATCGTTACACTGAAAAATGCGAATACGGCTAATGCAGCAATTAATAATTTCTTCATCAAATCCCTCCTTTCATATCCAAAACATTTTTTATCTTAAAATAAGCCTGTTTATATTGCTTATTTTGAGAATAGTAGTTAGATAGCAATACATTATAATGTATTAGAAACTCTTTATCATTTTTCTTTTCCAAAAACGGTATGGCAATGGTTTCTAAGTATTCTTTAATATTCTCTTCATTCAACTGTAAATGAAGTACATGAAACTTAATGATATACTCTTCCAATCCCTTTTTTTCTGCCACTTCTTGTCCTTCCGTAATATACTGCATCGCTTTTTCTTTATTCTCCATGCTCAAGTACAATTTTGCTAAGGCATATATTGTTTTCATACTATGTTGTTCTTCTACAGAGACGGAGAAACTTTTTTGATAATAGTCAATTGCTTTTTCAATATCCTTCTTTTTTTCAAAGGCCAGTCCCAGATTATGATAGACCTTCCGAAGTAAATTTTTATCATCCTCTATAACCTTCTCTATACGATCATAATAATCAATCGCTTCGTCATAATTGCCCATCTTAAAGTAGTTAATACCCAGCAAAAAATAACAAACTGTACATTTATCATAGTTCATTTCCTGTAAATACTCATTTAAAGCTTTTTCCAAGTGCTTAATCGATTTATATATGTTACCTTTCCGGTTGTAAACCAAAGAAAGTTCATAGTGAATATCTGCTTTATACGGATAATTTAAAGAGTTTGCCAGCCCCAGGTATAACTCTAATGCAGCATCGTAATCACCTGTTTCATAATAGTATAAGCCACAAACTCTATTAAATAAAGGCATCGTCTTCAAATTACTATAATCTTGTAAAGATTCTGCCTCTTGAAATTTTTCTTCAATTTCCTCTATTGTTGAAAATCTTAAAGCAAATCGCAACTCTATTAAGCTGATCAGCAGTCTGATACCAGGATCTGATGAATTTTCGAAGTCTTCCAAAAATGATTGATAAGCTTCTTTGGCTGCAGCTTGGTCTTCTTTAATCAAATTATAGATATTCTCTGCTTCTTGAACAACCTGATCATTCACCACTTCTTCTATTTGTACTAATTCTTCAGGGGCGATTCCAAACCGTTCAGCAAGCAATTGTAGAATCTCTTCATTAGGAACGACATTACCGTTTTCAATCTTGCTGTAATAGGATACAGAACAAATACCTTCAACTATCTCATGCTGGGTAGAATTCTGCTTATTTCGTAAAAATTTAAGTTTTTGCCCTAAATCCAAAATCCTCTCTCCTCTTCATGAAATTTTTTACCTAGTTTAAATGTAACATAATTTCAATGGGAAGTAGAAGCATTCTTTTAATTTTTAAGGGATATCCTCATAATTATGGTTAATATTCACAAATAATTAAATAAAATAAAATGAATTTGTAAAATTTATAAAAAAAGAACAAGATAACCGCTTCCAGTCATCTTGTTTTTTATAATTAAGAAGCTTGCTTCCAATCAGAGACATCCACTTCAAGCGGAATATTATTAGCACGTGCCTTTGCAGCTGCTTTAAAAAATAGAACTACTAGCAGCGCTGCTCCAATAAAGCCGCCTCCCCATGATATATTCATAGGTAAATTAAAACCGATTGGCTGTGACAAAATATAGGTGATAACCATGATCAGCATAAATGTTCCCGGAATCAATGCGACGAAATAATTTTTTCCTGCAATATAGAGATACATCGAACCAACAAATAGAGCAATTACTGCCGTTGACTGGTTTGCCCAGTTAAAATAGCGCCACAATAATTCAAAATCAATTTGCGTTAAAATCATCGATACTGCAAATAATGGCAAGGCAATCCACAAACGGCTGGAGAACTTTTTCTGTCCAATTTTTAAGTAGTCTGCAATAATCATTCGCGCACTGCGAAATGCTGTATCTCCAGAAGTAATTGGAAGTATGATAACACCCAGCACGGCTAGTGTTCCGCCAATTGCTCCCAGAAGCGTAGTGGAAGCTTCACTTACAATGGCTCCTGGTCCGCCAGCCGCTAAAATGTCATTCAATCCATTATAGCCGTTAAACATGCTCATGGCAGCTGCAGCCCATATCATTGCAATAATCCCTTCTGCAATCATCATGCCATAGAAAATTTTACGTCCTTCTTTTTCTTTTCTGGTTGTCCGCGATATAATCGGTGTTTGTGTAGCATGAAAACCTGATAAAGCACCACATGAAATAGTAAAAAACAATAATGGAAAGATAGCTGCCCCTTCAGGATGAAAATTTTGGAAAGAAAGCTCTGGAATTGGTGCTCCCGTTACTACTAAACCAATTCCAACACCAATTGCACTCAATAAAAGCAATGCTCCAAAATAAGGGTACAGTCTGCCGATAATTTTATCGACTGGAAGCATCGTAGCCAAAATATAGTAAGCAAAAATAAATGCAATAAAGATACCTAGGGCGACACGACCGTCCGCCAATAAATGAAGCAGACTTGCTGGTGTAGAAACAAATACCGTACCAACCAGCAATAGTAAAAGGACTGCAAAGCCGTTAACGACATGCTTCATAACCTTTCCTAAAAACTTGCTCGCAAGCTCCGGCAGATGCGCTCCCCGATTGCGGATAGAAATCATCCCTGTTAAATAATCGTGGACGGCCCCTGCAAAAATGCATCCCACTACTATCCAGATAAATGCTGCCGGTCCATATAACGCTCCCATAATCGGACCAAAAACCGGCCCGGTACCAGCAATATTCAAAAGCTGAATCAGCGAATTTTTAGGTGTACTCATGGGAATATAATCCATGCCGTCACCGTTCACATAGGCAGGTGTCGGCCGGCTTTCTTTGACTCCGAAAAGCTTCTCAATAAATTTCCCATACGTAAAATAACCGATAATTAATAAAACAATTCCTGCTAGAAATGTATACAAACTTTCTCCCCCCTCTTCCACCATCAATGAATACGTTTTCAATAA
Organism: Oceanobacillus sp. M60; assembly: GCF_053839645.1. NCBI lineage: Bacteria > Bacillati > Bacillota > Bacilli > Caryophanales > Bacillaceae > Oceanobacillus > Oceanobacillus sp. M60. The sequence goes on from NZ_JBSSNH010000001.1 coordinate 646,885, forward strand.
GTATAGAATATACAAAACAGGAGAAGGGGAAATCAGGAACAAAAGGTTATTTTTAAGCGTTATGATGTTCTTTCAAGAAATTAAGATGCATTGAAAGAAAGCATCAGATTTCTAATTTAGCACGTAATGCTTTTATATAATTTCTGCTGACGGAAAGCGTGTCTTTACTTCCTTCTAATTGCAAATGATAAGCGCCATTAAACCATGGAGTTAATCGTTGAATATGCTCCAGATTAACTAAGAAGCTTTTATGAATTCTGAAAAAGCCATACGCTAACAAGCGATTTTCCAGTTCTTTCAGCGGCGTTTTGGTATCAAATTCTCCCTGCTTTGTGATTAATTTTGTCCGTTTTTCTATTCGTGACATATATAAAATATCTTTCAGATCTATATAGTGAATATCTCCTTCCACTTCTATCGCCAGCTTTCCACGTTCCTTCCCTTGATTTGTCTGCTCTTTCACACCACGTTTTTTCTCCAGCCGCCCGATTGTTTCTTTCAACAGTTCTTCATCATAAGGCTTCAATAAATAATCTACAGCATCATAGCGAAAAGCCTCTGCAGCAAACTGCGGATATGCTGTAGCAAAAACGACCAGCGGTGGCTTTTTCAGTTCTTGTATCGCCTTCGCTACTTCCATTCCGCTCACTTTTGGCATTTCAACATCTAAGAAAATAACATCCGGTTGATGCTGCATAGTCTTCATGATAGCTTCCTCACCTGATTCTGCTTCTTGAACAGATTGTATTTGTGTGAATTCACTTAGTAAATGCTTTAATTCTTCCCGGTTATATGGTTCATCATCAACGATAAGCACTTGCATTAACTGATCCATTGCTTTTCTTCCTCCTTATGCGACAGGACAAAATAAATATTGGTCCCTTCCTCGTTGGTTCTTACTTGAAGTAACGCTTCCTCGCCAAACAGAATACGCAGCCGCCGATTTACATTGTAAAGCGCTAAGCCATTTCCTGATGTCGAACCTATCGGTGCTTGACGTATTTGATTTGCTGCTTCTTCATTCATCCCCATGCCATTATCCTTAATCTCGATATAAACACTGTCTGGGTGTTTTTTCATCGTAACCTCTAAGACACAATCGCTTTCTTTATCTTTAAACCCATGCATGATTGCATTCTCAACGATTGGCTGCAGGGTTAAAGGCGGAATCACTTCCGATAGCGCCTTCTCATCAATTTGATAATTTACCGTTAACTTATCTTTAAATCTTTCTTCATTCAAGGACAGATAAGCCTGGACCTGTTTTAATTCCTGGTCTAAAGTCGTTATTTTTTGTGTGGTAGCGGATAGATTCTGCCTAATAAAATGGGACAGGGAAATCAGCATTTTCCGAGCTTTCCCCGGATGAAGACGGATAAGTGATACAATTGTATTTAATGTATTAAATAGAAAATGCGGATGAATCTGAGCCTGAAGCGCTTTTATTTCTGCTTCTTTGGCCAGCTGATATACACGTTCTGCCTGACCAATTTCCAGCTGATGACTGATCATGGAGCTTAACCCTGTAATCAATTCCATATTAACGTTGGTCAAGTCATTTTCTGACTGAAAATAAAATTTTAGTGTACCTATAATTTCACCCTGTTCTTTAAGAGGAGCAATCATAACAGCTTCCAGCGGACAATCTGGGTTTGTACAATGAATCGATTCCGCTGTTGCCATTTTGATTTTCCCGCTTGCTATGGTTTCTGCAGTAATTTTTGTCTGAATTGGGTTTTCCTGCTGATGGTGGTCGTGTCCAAGTCCGACATGTGCAAGGATAGCTGTCTTATTTGTGATGGATACAGCGCTTGTGTTTAACTCTTTATGAATAATACGGCAAACTGCCTCTGCTGCTTCTATTTGCAAGCCCTTACGTAAATGCGTCAGTGTCTGATCTGCAATTCTCAACGTTTTTTGAGCCTGTACAGCACCTGCTTTCTCTTCTTCCTTCAATACACTTTTAATAACCAGCAGAACAAGCACTGAGCCGATGCCGTTAGCTAAAATCATTGGCAGCCCAATTAAATTAACTAGAGCCCAAGCCTGCTCTATCGGCCGGGCTAAAGCCAGAATAACCAGCATTTGTACTGCCTCAGCAATCGCCCCCACAAAAAAAGCGGTTTGCAGTTTAATCCGTTTATTTTTCTTATAGAACAGACTTGCAATAATTCCTGCAATCATTGTGGCAACACCACAGGCTATTGCTGTAAACCCTCCCAGCGTAAAGCGATGAACTCCGGCAATCACCCCGGCTCCAATACCAACCTTAGGCCCTCCGAGTAACCCAGCGATAACGATGCCAATAACCCTTGCGTTTGCAATCGCTTCTTCTGACATCAAGTCCGTTGCCCAACGGTTAAATTGCAGGCTGTCCGTATTTACATTCAGCCCTGTATATGTACCGATAATCCCAAAAAAGGCGAAAAAAAGAATAGCTGTAAGATGCTGCTGACGATTCAGCTGATCCTGATAAAACATTTTCCGGAAGAAGCGAAACCTTGTCAGCACAAAGGCTATTGTTACAATAATTCCAACTCTTTCTACTAACGTAATTAATAATTCAAACATGATAATGCTCCCTTCCGTTTTAATCAAATCTCGAAAACGCTCTCATTATTATAGCAGTTTCCTAGATAGTTGAAAATTGGTTATCAATCTACTATCAATAAACCCTTACCGCCTTCCTGTCTACTTAAATTCATCGATGGTAATATAACCGTAACCTTGGCACACAGCTTTAAAATTAATACTTTATCCGCTTTCCATATAATTATCTTTTATTATATACTTTTAAAAAGTGCAAAAAAGGAGTTTCATTATGCCCATCTCAATACATTACCAAACAGCTTCAAAAGAATGGAAGCAGGCAGAAAGTGATGCAACGGTTCCCAGTGATGCCCTTTTTATTTGGTATGATTTTGTACAAGCCAGTACAGAGGAAAGTGAATTGCTTACCACCCAATTTCATTTTGACCCGCTGGCCATTGAGGATACGATTAAAACAGTGTCACGGCCCAAGCTGAAAGAATACCCAGAATACCACTTTTTAGTTTGTCATCTTGTTAATGCAGATGATTATCGCGCACGGGCGGTAAACCTGTTTATGAAAGATCATATTCTTGTAACCTATCATCAGGATGATCTAAACAAGCTGGGCACTATCGGAGAGGAAATTCAAAAACGCTATCCGTCCCAGCCTCTTACTCCGGCAGATGTCGCTTTTGTTATTTTAGATTTTATTGTGGACAGCTATTTTGAATACGTGTACCACGTAGAAGATGAAGTATTTTCCTTTGAAGATCGGCATGTCAATGATACAGCCGATAATAAGCTGATGGAGGACGTCTTTCAAATCCGGGCGGTGATGATTAAATTAAAGCGTGTTATTCTGCCGATGCAGGAATTGATACAGCATTTAAAAGATGAAACAGCCTTCACCAAAACCAAGAAACAGCAGCTCTACCTTCATCATATTGAAGACCATATTATTAAACAAATGAACATCATTAAATCTGCACAGGAAATGACCAGTGATATCCGCGATAATTATGATTCGTTAAGCTCATACCGTTTAAATAATGTAATGAAGATATTAACTCTCGTTTCAGTTATATTTTTGCCGCTCACGTTAATTACCGGTATTTACGGCATGAATTTCTCGCATATGCCGGAGCTGCAATGGGATTATGGGTACGTTGCAGTGCTTGTTGTTATGCTGCTTATCAGCATGGGGTTAATCATTTATTTCAAATTAAAAAAGTGGTTTTAAAGAACAGAAATGATATAGCAGTTAAAATCATGTTTAGCTGCTATATCATCAGTCAAATGTTTTTATCCCGCTTCTGCTTTTGTTTCACCTTAGACAGATGAAAATCATGGATAATCGAAATGATTGGACGTACCAGCATCTGAATGCTTCCGATCACAAACAAAACGGTCCCGGCAAACATTGTATTGTCACTGAAAAACAGAAAGCTGCCAGTCAAAAAGACGAGTCCGAGAATCAAATCATTTAACTGATAGAGCAACTTATAAATTGAAGTTACTTTTAATTCGACCCTGCTTACATGCAAATCCAGTTCTTGGTTACTTTTAGGTAATAGCATGCCGCTCCTCCTCCATTTATTGCTGTATGTGTAATCGGAAATCCTTCCCTCTCTTACACGATATTTTTCATGCTATTATTTTAACAAATAACCTACTCCAGAAAGAAAAATAGTTTTGTTAAAAAGGATCAACACCAAAATCTATGGTTGGAAAATATAATTAAATGTGATAAAAGCAACTAGCTAGCGGAGGAAATACACGTAGACTCCTATGGGAAAGCGCAATGGTCTTCGATGGGGCGAGTAATCGCAGTCCCAGTCCCAGTCCCAGTGTGAAGACCCCGCAGAAAAAAAGCGAACTTCTTTTTTTCTACCCGCGGGGCATAAGTGCGACTTTGCTTCTGTCTGCGCCTGACGGCTTGCCAATCAGCAAGTCTTCTTTAAAGGAGATGAGCTCGGGGCCCATGGAAAGCGTAGTGTATTTCCGTAGCGGTCGCTTACAGCAAATTTATATCTACTATGTCACCCATAGATTTTGGTGAAGAGCCGTTAAAAAATAAAAGAAGTTTTTTCGTTACACATATATTTCATCTTTTTAACTATGTTATACTTTTTTGTGTTCTAATTTAGAATGAATGTTTCATTTAAAAATAAATCGTCCAAAGGGAGTCTTCTTCGTGAAATCTTTTGTACTTGGTATATCTGCTTTAATGATTGCCTTATTAACTATCATCAGTATTTTCGTTTACCAAAAATCTGATTTTTTTATAACCTCTCCACCAGGATTTTCTGAAATAGACGATACCACTGTTTCAGCACCTGGAGGACCAGCAGCTGACGCCCTGCGCCCAGTTGATTATGAAGCTTCCATTAGTTATTCCTTGCAAAACGATGAGCTGCGTCTCACCTATAATCAGGGGGAAGATTGGGTGAACGTACCAGTCGAGAAAGAGCAGCTATTTTCCGGAGAATATCAAGGAAACAAGCAAGAATTGATGGAGCACAGCTATATACTGACGGAAGACCGGGCTGCCTTCTTACATGCAAAATCATCAAATCAACGTCTGCGAAGCATTTTTCTCACTTATTCTTTAGATCAGGGAGCGACATGGGAAACGTCTGAAATAACCGATGCTTTTCCAGCAATGCGTTTTAGAAAAGTTGATTTTGTAAATAATCAATTTGGTTATGTCATCGTTTCGGGTGATCGCACGATGTCTCAGGAATTTTCTACCGTCTTCCTAACCCATGACGGCGGAGAAACTTGGGAGGAGACCAATAATTCAGGAGTATCAAGAATGATTGCAGACGGCGGATTTGTAGATGAATCAACAGGTTTTTTATCATTTGGAACCATTGATCCCGCAGAACCAATGCTTTATGTGACACAAAATGGCGGAGATAGCTGGGAAGAAGCTGCATTTCATATTCCTGAGGAATACAATCATGTCTTTGTTATCGCCGAACCCCCCGTACAGGAAGAAGACCAATTGACTGTTTTAGTGAACCAGGGCCCTAATGGCGATTATGCCGGCGGTTTCGTTAAAGGAAAATTTGTATCTGAAGACAATGGAGAAACATGGGACTTTTTAGAGGAGGTGGATCCTGATGAAACAGCGTCAGAATAAAGATAGAAAGTGGCAAAAAATCATTGGTGCTATTTTATTACTTCTTGCAATTGGCTTTTTCTGTTTGCAGATGGGCTACCTCTTTATCCGGTCCAGCCGTTTAATTGATTATCTTGATCACAGGCTTTTTTACATTATCAATATCGCCTGTATGGGTTTTCTCTCGTCTGGGGTTTTTCTTTTTATTTCCACGACAAGAAGGTTGAAAATCATTGGTTCAGGTATTGTACTTCTTCTCATCGTGGTACAGCTTATCATGCTCTTCAATAGTAATAACCTGATTAAAAGCGTAACAAGTCTGTCTCCCGACCGGAAAAATGTTTTATCTATTAAAGAAAATCTGCAGACGACTGAGGTCGTTTATTATCGGCCTTATTTCGGTATTATTGGTCGGCCGGAAGAAAGACTGCGGTCTCCAGTAAAAGGAGACTTTAAAGTAGAATGGCTGGCTAATGATGCGGCGGCAGTTACGTATCAAACTGTTGATAACAACACGCAGCAATTTATCGCTACCTATGGAGATCGCGGAGGCGGAACGAGCTACTATTATGTAGGTGCTGAGATTCACGGTACTTGGCAGGGGGAAAACGTACAGCTGGTCAGTGATACAGAAGGGATTTCTATCACAGCTGATGGCGAATCCGAACATTTTGAATGGGACGATATCCATCAGTTCGGAACGCTTGCTGTCGTTTTAGAAAAAAACAACGAGGCTGCCTGGACTGTCTCTTTGGATGAAAATTTTCAGGTTAATGAAGATACACCAGAGCGGCAGAATGGAAATATTACATTATATCAAGCCACGATGGATGATAATGAACCGATAGAGCTGACTATGCAGAGAGAATAAAGTAGATGCACTTCGGCTGAGGGAACTATTTTCAGAGAATATGAGTATGAATCTGGAATTTCAAGCCTGCAGATAACCGTATGTATCTGCAGGTTCAAGGTTTTTTCGGACATATTATACACTATTCAATTCTCCTATGGCTTTGACAAAATTCCCCTTGTACTTGTCCAGTTTTTCCTGCGCTGTTTCCAACTCAACGCCAAACATCTGCATTAAAATAGCTGCTTTTGTATTACCACCTGCTTTATCATAAACTTGCGCAGCTTCCTTATCATCTGCCTGCGTCAACTCTTTGATAATAGAGATTGCCCTCTTACGCAACTTATGATTCTTCGCCTGCAAATTAACCATCAAATTTTCATAGACTTTTCCAGTCCGCACCATTGTTGCTGTGGACAGCATATTTAAAACAAGTTTTTGAGCCGTTCCCGCCTTTAGCCTTGTAGAACCTGTGACAACCTCCGGACCAACGGGGAGTTCGATAGCTATATCCGCATCCTGCGATAGTTTTGTATCCTCGTTGCAAGAAATGCCAATCGTTGAAAGCCCTAATGATTTGGCTTTATTCACAGCACCTAATACATAGGGTGTTCCGCCGCTGGATGCAATACCGACAATGACATCTCCTTGTTCTGCAGCCTCCTCTACATCTTTTCCGCCAAGCTGTTCATCATCCTCTGCCCCTTCTACAGCTACACGCAGTGCGCCATCTCCTCCAGCAATAATACCTTGAATGACGTCAGGGGAAACGCCAAAAGTCGGAGGACATTCGGAAGCATCCAGAACACCTAACCTCCCGCTTGTTCCTGCCCCTAAATAAATGACTTTATTCCCTTTTTCTATCGCTGCAACCATTAGCTCTACAGCCCTCTCTATTTGAGGCAGCACGTTCTCAACAACTTCAGGCACCTTCTTATCTTGTTCGTTCATCAATTGTAAGATGTCATAGGTAGATTGTTCATGTAAATGATAGGAATGTTTATTTCTCTTCTCCGTCAGCATATATTAACTCCCTTTCCAAATGTTAATTTTTACTAGGTAAGCAGCGTTTCATAAACCATCGTGTGAAACTTTTTTCTGATTTCAGACAATCGATGCTGTCGTCCATAGTGCACCATATTGGTAAGCAGGACCGTAACGATTTCTTCTTTTGGGTCAATCCATAAACTTGTGCCTGTAAATCCAGTATGTCCAAACGAGCCGATGGACCAGGCTGACCCGCAAGTTGTTCCAAGCGTCTTATCATATAATACTTCAAAGCCTAAACCTCGATTTTGAATTACATTTTCTTTGATTAAAGCCATTGTCTCCGGTCTTAATATCGACTGCTTTTCTGGATACAGCCAATAAGCAGCATAGGTCGCTACATCCGAAATATTAGAAAATAAACCTGCTGAACCGCTAACACCGCCTAAATGATAGGCTTTTTCATCATGCACCTCACCATGAACGTATTTTCCGGAAACTTTTTCTGTCGCAGCAATCTTATTTTTTTCTATTTTGTCAGGAAGAAAGCCTGTGTCTTTCATCCCCCAAGGTTGATACAGCTCCTTATCCGCAAAAACATCCAGCCGTTGGTTTGTTATTGCTTCGACAACTTTTCCTAAAACAATCATGCCAATATCACTATATAAAACCTGAGTCTCTGGCGGGTGAACTGCTGTACAGTTTAAAATTTCCTTCCATACGTCTCTTTGCTGATACCGGTTTTTAACAGATAAATCTGCTGAAACACCTGAGGTATGCTGTAAAAAATGGCGAATGCTGATCTGCTTTTGCGGAAACGCAGGTATATATTTATTTACTGCATCGTCTATATGCAGCTCATTTCGCTCATGTAAAAATAGAATGCTCGGCAGTGTACACATAATTTTTGTTAAAGAAGCCAGGTCAAAGTAAGTTTCTGTAGTAACAGGGATTCTCTTTCCTTCATTATTTAAAAAGGAGCCTGCACTTCGTAACGTTTTCTGTTGTTGATGATGCCTGACAAGATAAACAGCTGCAGGAATCTCATCCTTTGTAACTAATTCCTCTAAATACCGTTCATAAGCCTTCATTTATGCCACCTCTTCTCCCTGTATCTGACAGCATTCGTTTGATTTGTTCCGGCAAATAGCCCTGCTGCTTTAGAACAAGAGCTATACTTCCAATCACTGGGGAATTTTGTGATTTCAAAACATTTAATGAGGGAATTGCAGCTAGTTCTGCTTTCACCTTTTCGACAATGAAATTATTTTGAAAAATGCCTCCTGTCAGTACAAATGAAACAGCCTCGCCCGTTGTTTGAAACAGCCTTTCAAACAAAACCTGACCTCGTTTCGCTATTTGTTTAGCTGTTTCTTGAATAATTATTATTGCGATTTCATCTTTCATTTCAGCTGCTTGAAAGACATAACTTGCGAATGCAGCCACACGCTGTTTTTCAAAATGTTGATAGATTATAGGAATCAATTCTTCTATACAAACGATTTCTTCTCCATCCAAAATAAGGTCTGTCAGCGCAGTTTTTTGTCCCAGCCCGTCTAATTCATTGAATACAGCTATCAAGGCTTGCGAGCCTAAATCATAGCCGCTGCCCGGGTCTCCTCCAATCACGTGACCCCATCCGCCAACCCGGGCAGTCCTTGATTGATGCACCCCAAGCGTTATTGCTCCTGTTCCGCAGATAGACACAATACCATCTGCGCCGAATGTTTCTGAATAAAGAGCAATGGTTCCATCATGCTCCACAACGATTTCATTAATGGGGAAGCTATGCGGTGTTGTTTTTTGAAAGTATTCGACCCATTTTTTCCGGTCCGCTTCTCTGCCTAAGCCTGCTATACCCAAACCTAACGATACCTCTGTATTATCCGAAAAATGATTGTGTTCATAAGCCTCGCTTATGATTTGGCTGATGACTTTAGCAGAATGAGTATAGCTGGTACTGTGGGGATTTGCAGCCTCTGCTTCCGTTTCCCATACATGCCCCTCTGTTTTATGAAACAATAACGCTTTCGTTTTCGTTCCACCGCCATCAATTCCCAAGATATACATTTATCATCACCCTTTATGTGGATTCCGAAATTCCTTTTGCAACACTTCTCGTGTCTTATTAAGATAATATAAGGTGGAATCATAACTTCTTGAAGCAACGCCGGTAAACAAAATATCAATGATATTAAGCTGTGCCATCCGTGATGCAGTTGCTGCACTTCTAACCAGTTCTGACTCAACAGAGGATACATATAAAGGAATATCAGCCATCTCAGACAGAGTATTCTTTCCGTACCTTGTAATCGTTATCACCGTTGCATTATTTTTTTTCGCATTTTCAATCGATGAATTGACATGCTTTGTTTCTCCTGAATAAGAAATCCCGACTGCCACATCCTTTTCTGTTAATGTAACGGAGGAGGTCAACTGTAAGTGCGCATCTTCAAATGCGGTACAATATTTGTTAATTCTTAAAAATTTCTGCTGTGCGTCCTGTGCAATAACCTGTGAAGCAGCCGCTCCATAGAAATCAATTCGATTTGCCTTATCTAATGCTTCAATGGCTCTCTCCACACTGGATAAATCAAGTATCTTCAATGTCTGCTCAATAGATTGTATGTTTTTCTGTGAAATGATATCCATAATGGAGCTTACCTTTTCCCCTGAGGAAATTTCTGTATTGTTATAGTTGCTCAGCTCACTAGTTTGCAAATTCCCAGCAACTCGCAGCTTTAAATCTTGAAATCCGGATACGCCTATGTTCTTACATAGACGTATAATAGCGGCTTGGCTGGATCCGCTTCTTTCAGAGAGTTCTTTGATTGACAGCCGGACTGCTTCTTCCGGATGCTCTAATATATAATTTGCGGCATTTCTTTCAGCTGGTTTGATGATATTCAATGCTTCTCTAATTCGGATTAATCCATCATTATTTCTCATTTTATAAAACCTTTCATTGTTAATTTTTCGACTTGTGCATCGTATAGACTTATTATAGAAGGAAATTTGGATTAACTCCATAAGGAGGAAGCGTTATCTGCCCCAATATAACCGGCTCTCTGGCACCTGTCGCGTTAGGTACATTCGTTTTTTGCTGATGAATGGTCTCATTCGCCAGAACAGCAAATCCGACTGCTTCCTTCTCATCTGCAGTTATCCCTATCTGTTCCGCTGTGTACACATTTTTAGAAGGCAATAAACTCTGGAGCATTGTGATTAATGTCTTATTATTTCCTCCCCCTCCGCTGATAATAATGTCTGTAATATCTGTTTTGGGAAACACAAATTTCTGATAAGCATCCGCAATAGAATATGCCGTGAAATAGGTGGCAGTCGCTACTAAATCCTCGTATGGCAAATCTTTATGGTTCTTGATAACTCTAGAGGTAAACGTTTCTCCAAACTGTTCTCTTCCTGTTGATTTAGGCGGCTGAAGAGCAAAGAAATCATGTTCCATCCATTCTGCTGCGATAGCTTGATGAACCGTTCCTTTTTTCGCAATTGCACCTTCTGCATCATAGCCCACCTGAAACAATTTTCTGCACAGGGCATCAATAATCATATTCCCCGGGCCTGTATCAAATGCATAAATCGTTTCTAAAGATGAATCCTTTTCCATAACCGTACAGTTTCCAATGCCGCCAATGTTTTGTAAAATTCTTCCCTTATGCTGATCTCTATATAATAACCAGTCAATATACGGAATTAAGGGAGCACCTTCCCCTCCAGCAGCAATATCCATCATTCGAAAATTGGAAACAACCATTGTTTTGGTTTCATAAGCAATCACCGAGGAATCTCCTATTTGTAAGGTGGACCGCACCTTGGAGCCATCTGCTTCAGGAATATGATAGACCGTCTGCCCATGAGAGCCGATTAAATCAACATCTTCTAAATTGACCCCAGCCTCTCTGCAAACCCTTTTAACTGCCTCTGCAAAGGAATAGCTTAATTTCACATTTAAGCTGCACAGCTTTTCAACATTTGATTTATCAACGTCCATAGCATCCAATAATTCTTGTTTTAAAGCACCATCATAGGGCCATGAAATGCTTTTTATAATATCGATTTCTGTATCGGTGCCATAACCATCTATTTTTACAAGTGACGCATCCAGACCATCTAAGGATGTCCCGGACATTAACCCTACAACCAATTTACTCATGTCATCTCCCCTTTACGAAAATTTTCATGCTACACAACAGAAAAAGCGCCACAGCCTCCGTCACACTGTTTACCTAAACATCTGATAAGATACCCTTCATTCTTTGCTTATGCTCTTGCCGTAAATGCAAACTTTTCCCATGGCTTTAAATAATCAATTAAGAAAATCTCTTCCTCTCTAATTCTTGCAACTACGTTGGATTTACCGGAATTGACCATATCTTTTAAAGCAATCTGCAATTCTCCGGCATACTGTTGATATAAATCACTTTCTATAATGATATCTCCTCTTTTTATATCCGGCGTATGATGAGCCGGGAAGGTATGCCCGCGATATTTCACTCTGCTCTGCGTAGAACGAATCATATAATCGGAAACGTCTCCCCTGTAAAAATGCGGCTCACGAAAAATAATTTCTTTTTCCAAATCACTTGCGGTAGAAACCGTATCGACAGTAAACGTTATTTTCTCCTTGTTTATCTCACTGAGGCGCTTCATTTCCGCTTCAGATGCATAAGCATTACTGATAATGACATCATCAATAACGTTTGTAGCAAATAAATGCTTCGCTTGCACGTCAATTGGCAATTCACGATGCATCTCAACTGTCGGCAGACCCTCTACGATTGGCCAAGGTCCAAAAGCAGCATCCTTGGAAGAGATAAAAGCTGCTGTTCTCAAACCATGCTGTTTAAATTTCCGGCTGCATTCCATAAAAAAATCATAGGATAGCCCGGCGTAGCAATGCGGGTAAAAGTTATGGCATCCTGTCAGTTTAGATAAATTAGGCTGATAGCTTAACAGATTTTCCAGATATTTATTGGAGTTACTCATATTAATCTCGATGCTCAATCCATAAGAATTATACGTCATCATTGCTTCTTCATTACCGGTAAATCCCATATCTAATCGGATACCATCCACTCCAAGATCAGCGAAAAAAGATAAGTCTTGATAGGAAATATTCAATGCAGCAAATATGCGCGGACTGATATCACAAATCACTTCCATTTCTTTTTCTTTCGCAAAAGAAATTGTTTTCTTAAAATCAGAGATTATTTTTTCTTTATCCCCTTCTACGGATAGCAGACAAGTGAAGATACGTTCAAAACCATATTTCCTTGCTGTTTGTATATATTCCAAGTCTTCTTCGACACTTGATTTATTGGGATAGATGGAAATACCAAGCTTTTTCATTTCGAACACCTCTCTCCTCATGTATTCATTTTAATTCTTCTCTAATTCGGAAATTCTTTTTAACAGCTTAATCATATTTTCAATCAATGACATTTCACTTATCGCTGCCATCAGATGGTCTTGGGCGTGAACCATCAGCAAAGTCATTGGAACACCTTCTCCATTCAACTCTGCTTGAATCAGTTTGGTCTGCGTATTATGAGCCGTGTTTAGTGTTTGATTTGCTTCTTTCAATTTCTCTTCCGCTTGCTGAAAATCATTTTCATGCGCTAGTTCAAGCGCTTCATAAGCCATTGCTTTCGCATCTCCACCATTCGATATAATTTCAAAAATTTCTTTTTCCATATCCATCTGAACCCCTCCCGCTGATTTCCGCATGATAGCGGATTGAATTTTAATTTTACAATTTTAAAATATATTTGAAATTTTATTTTATATATTCTATAATACAAGTATATGAAAGCCCTTTCAAGAAATTAATCATTTATCCAAAAAAATATTTTCAGGAAGGAGGCCACCAATAAAAAAATCGAGCTTATTTTTAAGTTGCTTACTGTTTATAGGAAACGGATAAAAGGCTGCAGTAAAATCCAAATAATTATTTTTAAAGGACGTGACGTGATGAAAAAAGTATTATTTGTATGCTCTGGTGGAATGTCGAGTGAAATTGTGGTGAATGCATTAAAAAAAGAAGCGGGAAAACACGGACAGGATCTTGACGTAAAGGCTGTAGGTTCCAGTGAGGTAGACGCAGAACTTGACCATCATTGGGATGCCATTATGGTTGCACCGCAAATAAGACACCGCTTTAAAGGCATCAAGGAAAAAGCGGATGAACATGGCGTTCCATGCGGATCCATACCTGCTCAGGCCTATAACCCATTGGGCGGACCTACGTTATTAAAAGCGCTGAATGAATTGATTTCATAGCTCGGGATGGAAAGGAGTTACGTATCATGGCTAAATTTACAGATTTTTTGGAGGAGAAGGTTTCTAATCCGATGGCCAGATTGGCGGAACAAAGACATCTTTTAGCTATTCGTGATGGTGTTATTTCTTCCCTGCCATTCATTATTGTAGGGTCTTTCTTTTTACTTATTGCCTCTCCGCCTTTGCCCGAATCATGGGCAATTACTCAATGGGCGGCAGATAATGCAGCAGAAATATTAATCCCTTATCGGATGACCATGTTCATTATGTCCCTTTACGTCGCATTCGGTATTGGCTATAATCTAGCGCAATCCTATAAGGTCGACCCTTTGTCAGGGGCACAAATTGCAGTTGCTTCTTTGCTTCTTACCATTACACCAACAGTAATTGATGAGTTGTTTTATTTACCAATGGAGTTTCTCGGCGGAAGCGGTCTGTTTGTAACGATTATTGTTTCCATCCTGTCTGTAGAAATCTTCCGAATATGTAAACAGAAAGGGATAACGATCAAACTCCCGGATGCCGTCCCCAAATCTGTCAGCAGATCCTTTGAAGCACTTATTCCGGTAGCCATCGTTATCGTATTAATGACTCTTATTACGGTAGTTATCGGAGTGAATTTGCATACAGTTGTTGAAAAGCTGGCCGCTCCGCTCGTTACAGCTGGAGACAGTTTATTTGGTGTATTAGTCCCTGTTTTTCTCATTACCTTTTTCTGGTCGTTTGGTATCCATGGTGTTTCGGTTGTCGGATCGGTCGCACGTCCGGTATGGGAAGTATATTTGTTAAATAACGGAGAAGCCGCCGCCGCAGGAGAGGTTCTGCCTCATGTTGCCCCTGAGCCTTTATACCAATGGTTCATATGGGTCGGCGGCTCAGGCGCCACACTTGGTCTTGTTATTGTGATGATCTTATTTGCACGATCAAAATATTTAAAAAATCTAGGCAGAACAGTGAGTGTACCTGCCCTTTTCAACATTAATGAACCGGTTATTTTCGGACTGCCGATTGTCTTAAACCCGATACTGATTATTCCTTTTATCATTACACCTATCGTTCTTGCAATTATTTCTTATTTTGCAACGTCCATAGGTCTGGTATCGCCGACATTTATACGAGCCCCCTGGACGCTGCCGGCTCCAATCGGCGCTTATCTGGCAACGGGAGGTGATTGGCGGGCTATCCTCCTGGTTCTTGTCAATATCGCGATATCCGTAGCAATCTATTTCCCATTCTTTAAAGTCTATGATCGAAAAATGGTGGATTTAGAAACGGAAGAAGATAATACAGCTCCATAAGACGAAACGTCACTCAGCGGGAGCTTTACGGACGATTCTCCGTAATAAATTCAAGAGAGGAAATCAGCAGGTTTCCTCTCCCAGGGAGGAAAATATAATGGAAGAGTCCAAATTAATACCTCGTATCAGCTTTAAAGGGGTGCTTGTGTTTTTATTTATATTATTTGTTGGAATGCTCGTCTTTCCGACTTTCTTAAGTTATTTCCAGCTTCCGGATGCAGTAAGCTATTTTATCAGCGCCGGGATAGCAGCTTCATTAGGTATTGGCATTGTTCTTACCAAAATAGACGGGAAAGCGGAAGATAAACCTTATTTCAAAAAACGTATAATCGTTGCCCTTCTTGTTGGATTTGTCAGCAGTGCTTTAATGACCTTTGTATTTGGAGGAGATGTTATTGGTTAAGGAAAGGATTAAACAAAGGCAATTGAGGAGGTTCTCTAAAATTTATTATCAAGTTGAAAAGGCTGGTTTTTTCAACCAGCCTTCCCATTGTTTAATTCGCTATCTCATCCATTGGCGCAAATAATTCAAAGTGAATATCATTATCTGCCACATTCATTTCTCGTAAATGACCATGCATCGCACCCATAAATCCTTTTGGACCGCATAAATAAAAAGATGCGTCCACCATTGGAATAACTGTTTTTAGCCAATCCAAGTCAATATGCCCTTCTTTATCACATACCCCTGCGTCTGTATTATCCGCATAAACCGTATATTGCGTTACTTGTTTATTGGATTCTGCAATAGAGGCTATTTTATCCTTCATTGCATGATAGGCGCGAGATCTTGCCGCATGGATAAAGATAACTTCTCTCTCCGGCTGTTCTTCTACCACTGTTTCCAGCATACTCATTAATGGGGTTAATCCAACTCCTCCGCTGATTAACACTAGTGGTTTTTGTTCTGTTTCGTTTAATACAAAATCTCCAGCTGGCGCGCTAATTGCCAGAATAGCACCTTCTTCTATTTGGTTATGAAGATAATTAGATACAATTCCTTCCGGATGATGCTCATCTTCCCGCTTCACACTGATTCGCAAGAAATCCTGTCCCGGCGCAGTGGATAAACTATATTGACGTAAATGGTCATAGGCTTCCCCTTCCATTTGTGCTTTTACAGTAATATATTGTCCAGCTTGATAAGGTGGAAGCTTTCCGTTATCTGCAGGCTTTAAATAAAAAGAGGTAATGACTTCACTTTCCGGAACTTTCTTAGCAACTGTAAAATCACGAAATCCAACCCAGCCTCCTGGCGTATTTTGCTTTTCTTCATACATTTCTTTTTCTACGCTGATAAACACATCTGCAATCACGCCATATGCTTTTTCCCATGCATTAATAATGTCATCTGTAGCAGCATCTCCAAGCACATCCTTGATGGCAATTAATAAATATTTTCCTACAATCGGGTATTGTTCTGGTCTGATATTTAAGCTTGTGTGTTTATGCGCTATCTGTTTTACATGCGGCAGGATATCCTCTAAATGCTCGATGTTTGCCGCTGCTGCATATACTGTATTTGCCAACGCTTTTGGCTGTCCGCCCTTCCGCTGATTGGTCTGATTAAAAACATTTTTCAGTTCCGGGTGATTTTCTAACATAATTTTATAAAAGTGTCCTGTGATTGCTTCTCCGTGCTCCTGCAAGACAGGAACCGTTGCCTTTATTGTTTCTATTGTTTTTTGATCTAATCCCGCTGTTGTTGCCATTATAAAACACTCCTTTGTTAAATAGTGAAAATTCACTCCATGGAGGGCTGCTTCCCTCTTACAGAGTTTTAGCTAAATCAATCGGGGTATTCACGTCCGCTGCTTCCCGTTTTCTCTTCATAAATCACCTTAATCCTTGAAACAGAGAGGTTACAGACGATTGCACCAAGGTACATTTTATCTTGATCATTTAAAAGATGTATTTTGAATACATCTTTTATTTTAATACGGTTAAAATGTGAATTCAATGTGTCAAAAGCAAATTTATGTTACAATTATGTGAAACAATTAACAATTGGAGAGATATCATGAACTTAAAAAAATATACAGACTTCTCCTTGCGCGTCTTGATTTTGGCAGGTTTAAAGTCAGGGGATGAACTTTCGACAATTAAAGAAGTATCCGATGTGTATGCCATCTCACCAGAGCATCTGAGAAAGGTTGTCCATGATTTAACCAAAAGAGGATTACTGACCTCTGTAAGAGGCAGAAATGGGGGATTTCGTCTTGCTAAGCCTGCTGCTGACATCAATATCGGATTATTGATCCGCTCGCTGGAAAGTGATTTCAATTTACTCGAATGCTTTGATAAGGGAACCAACCATTGTGTGATTTCACCAGGATGCTCCTTAAAGCATGTCCTGAATAAAGCGTTATTTCAATTTTTTAAAGTGCTGGAAGAATATACATTAGAGGATTTAATACAGAATGAAGAGGAACTGAAGGAATTGATGGGGATGAAAGATTAATTCGGGGGATGATCTTGTATTTCATCCTGTTATTTACAAGACGGCTAAGGCAGCCCACTACAAGACCCCCCCCTATCTCAATTTGATTATTAAAATGAAAAAGCCGTGATTTTTACTAATGGCCTGTATAGTGATATCCTCTAAACTTATTTAACGAAGCCGGAATTAACGGAAGGTCATTCCTACCTTTTTGAACAATCTCTTAAATAAATAAAAACAGCCTTTCCTGGAAAAGACTGCTTTTACTCCTTACTCACTGTATATCCGCTAGTACTGAATTTTATAATGAATCAATGTATCTCCCTTTTTAAATCCTATTTTTTCATAAACATGATTCGCATGATGGTTGTCGGCATCCACAGTGAGATGTATCTCATCTATTTTAGGAAAAGCAAATATAGCTGTTAACACTTCCTTTAATAAAAGCCTTCCAAATCCTTTATTTTGATACCTGTCTGCTACGGCAATATATTCTAATGAAGCCTCTGAAAGCTCTTTGTTTATTTCAAAATAAGCATAACCAACGAAATCACCATGATCATCCTTCAAAACCTTCAGTACATTATTCTTGTTTAACCTGTTCCGAATTGTTTCTGCGTCATAATATGTATTTGGAAAAATGCTGTCATGCAGCTGCCGGAATGCTGGAAAATCAGGCTCAGTAAAGAAACGGCATTTTCGTTCATCAGCGTTTTCAAAACGGTTCCGATAAATAACTAAATTTAAGTGTTTCCTTCCTTGTTTTGCTCCAATCTGTTTCATAAATGCCTGCTGCTTTCTATTTTCTTCGTTAATAAAGAAGGAAAAATACTGAACAGATGGATATCGATCGATTAATCGCTGCCAAAGCTGAACATCCCATTCCATTCTTTCCGTCTTATTAAACGGACCCCAGACTTCTGCTTCGTTATTCTCTATATCCAATCCGCAGGCAGCCATCATTTCTCCCGTATTGCGTTTAGCTATTAGAAAGGAAACTTCTCCCTTCTCATTCACAAAGTCTTCTTTAAGCGCTTGTAAAATATCCGCTTTATCTGTTCCGCAGAAACCAATATGATTGGTCTTTTGATGATTCATATCCGCAAGAAAATCAACTAATAATTCAAGGTTATTTGCTCGTTCTATTATAACGGTCATCTTCATACACCTTCTTTTATAGAGCTAAGCATGTCATTTTACAAAAAGGTTTTTTGTAAAATGACAATAGCACCGGGAAAATTCTGTTCGTTCTTAATTAATTATTATATTCAAACTAATCCTTCACAATTCCAGTTGTGTCTCTTGAAATAAAATCCATTTCAAAAACTATCTCTTTTTTGCGAATTTGTTTACCCTTTAACAAATTAATTAAAATTGCTGAAGCTCTTTTTCCTATTCCAATCAAATCAACATGCACGGTCGATAGCGCAGGAGTAATATGGCTTGATAATGGCACATCATCTAATCCAACAACAGATAAATCTTCAGGTATCTTTAAACCAACTTTTCCGGCAGCTTTGATTAAACCAATTGCTAAATAATCAGATGAACAAACAAATCCAGTTATTCTTGAATTTTCAATTAAAAATTTTTCTAAATCCTGATTTCTTGCTTGTATTTCAAATTCACCCACTTCAAACACATTATTTTTAGTGTATTCCATATTTAATGACTCTATTGTATTTTTATACCCTCTCAAGCATTTCACACTATGCATAGAGTCCATAGGCCCATTTATAAAACCAATATTTCTGTGTCCTAATTTGTAGAGTTCTTCTACCGCTTTTTTGGTCCCCATCTCGTCATTTGGCCGTACACAAGGGAATGGCGAATCTTCTAAATAACTACCGATTACTACAATCGGCAATCCGATACTTTCTAACCATTCTAATTTCAACTCTTTGTATCTCGGAGCAAATAATATTACTCCATCAACTGATTGAGTTTCCAGCAACCTTTTTTGCTGCAGGGAAGTAAAAGACATCACCATATTGTAATCTGTTTTATCTAAACCTTTCGCAATACCTTCTAGTACAGTAGAAAAAAAAGGGTTATTTAAAGTAAATGTACCTCTGGGTATTACTATAGCAATATTTCCGGTCGATTTCATAACTAACCCACGAGCACCCATATTAGGACGGTAATCTAGTTCATCCATGACTTCGCGTATTTTTTTTTCAGTTTCTTTGCCTACACCTGGTTTTCCACTTATGACTCGTGAAACCGAGGCAATTGAAACTCCTGCCTTTAATGCAACATCTTTCATACTGACAGTCACTATCTTATCCCCCATTTAATGATTGTTGTTTTTATTATAAAACATTCTTACACCAATTCATAGAATAGGGATATATGTAAAAGCTAATATGTTCTTTTTCCAGGAACATACTAGCTTTTTATTTATCATAAAACATTTTTAATTAATAATACTTATACTTCTACAGATAACCCTACTTTTTTAAGTCCATCAGATATTTCTTGTTTTTCTTCCTCAGTTAATGGTAATACTGGACGACGAGCTAGAGAACTGCTGATTAAACCACGTTGATACATTGCTTCTTTCATTCTTAAATGTGAGGTAGATGAAGGTTCATCCATCTTATAGATTGCCTGTTTTAATTCGTAAATACGATCATATACTTTATTAGCTTCTGCTAAATTTTGATTCTTAACTTGTTTGACCAGTTCTGCAATCAAATCTGGAACAAAGCAACCGAATCCTACTAATGCACCGTCAATACCTTGTACAAGTGTCGGTAACAAATATTCATCGTGGCATGTTAACAGTGAAACATCTGGCGCATGCTCCTTAAGCGCTCTTACGTCTACTTCATATTGTGCCATATCACGTTGACCGATTTTAAAGGAGACCACATTAGGTATTTTCGCCATTTCCAATAATTGACTCGTCGTATATGATGGTTTAGTCCATGTAGGATATTGATGGACTACAATTCCAATATTGACCGATTCAGCTACATCTTTAAAAAATTCAACAGGTGAATCCGGCTGCATTCCAAAGCGTAACCATGAATGTGGAGGCATTAATAAAATTCCTTCCCCACCAGCTTGCTCAACTGCCTGACTATGTTGAATGGCTTCAATTGACCCTTCTGCAGAAACACCAGAGATTACTGGAATACGCCCTTGTAATTCATCTGCTGCTATCCTTACTGCTTCTGCACGCTCTTCCGGTAATAAAGTCATGATTTCTCCCGTATGCCCATTAACCACTATTCCATTTACACCTTCATGACTTGCCACCCATCTAACTAATTTACGAAATTCTGGTTCTTCAATTGAATAATCATCCTTAAAAGGAATTAATACTGCAGGAAATACTCCACTCCATTTTTCTTTATTTTTCATTATAATCTCCTCCTGTTTTTAACGTAAACGTTTACGTAATAATGGTAAAACGGTTTCATTATATTGTCAATAATAAATAATGACCTTATATAAATCCTTCCGTTTATTAACTGAATATTTTAGAAATTACATCTATAATTACAAAAGTAATTAATATTAAAGAAAATAAATAACTTATGGTCATACATACTTGCAATAATTTTGGTTTTTTCAAGCCTTTATTTACTTCTTTGTTATATAAAAGCAAACACATAAAAAGGCCTCCAAACGGCGCAGCAACAGCCGTAGCTATATTTGCCACATATATCAATTGTATTGGTGACCCTCCATAACTGAAACTAACAACTGCAGAAATAACCAAGACAACAAGAGACCCCCAACGGACACTTTTTTCTTCTAAGCCAGTCGGTTTATTAAAACCTGCATTTAATAATACAATTGATCTGTGTGTGTTTCCCAGAAGTGATGAAAACGCACAAGCAACTAGGGCAAGTCCCATAACTATACTTGCAGCTCTTCCCATAAAAGGAACTAGCATATCCGCCAGCTGCGTAGGAGAGCTTATTATTACTTGATTAGGAAATAACACAATAGCGCCCACTAGAACTATTGCGCCGCTCACTAATATTACTCCCGCTATATGCGCTATCGAATCAGCCAGCATACCGCCATTAAATAAATCAGCTTTTTTCCACTTTTTCTCTTTGCTTAAATAAGTACCATATAACGCAGTTGTAATAGAAGCATTTGTACTAATAAAACCTAATACTAAAGCTAAACTTCCAACCGGAAAAGTCCAATGGCTTATTCCGTACGCTAATTCAACTAAATTTGGTCCTCCAGTTTGAAATATTGTGGCGTAAAAAGCCAATATTAACCCAATAACACACAACATTGATATCTTTTCCACTTTCGAATATACACCTTTAGAAAAATAACAGTACACTAGGAAGGCCAACATAATTAACGCACCTATTTTCCAGTCTATCCCGAATAGCAGATTCATACCTGCACCTGTACCAGAAATATTCCCTATAGTAAAAAATACACAAGATAAAAAAGTTGTTATTCCAACAATCTGAGCAGCTAAAGGGCCAAAATAATGTCTAATCGCATGTAACGCTGGCATGCCAGTCAAAAGAGCTACTCTATATGTTGTTAATAAGAAAGATATACCCATAAAAGCAATTGGTATCATAATCCAAAGTAACGAGTATCCATACATCGCCCCTACCATAGAAGCTGTTGTAATCGCTCCAGGTCCAATAACAATCCCAGCCAATATTATACCCGGACCAATTCTCTTCATTAAATCTTTAAAAGGAAGGCGCCTAATATTGGATTCATGAACAGGTTCTTGTTCAATTAGGTTTTCCTGGCTCATAATCTACCTCCAGTTCCATTTTCCTTAGTAAACGTTTACGTAAAATTAAAATAACACGAAAGCGCATACAAAGTCAACGTTTTTATAAAATACATTCTGAACTTTCTTTATTTTCTTTTTCTAAAATTATTTCTTGTTTTACCGCAAGCTCTCTTTACCTCAGCGTACTGTACAAAATAATATATAAAAAAGCCAATCACCGGTGGCCCAATATAATCAATTACATTAGCATAATTACTTCGTATAACCATCATCAACAAGGAAGCAAATAAGAACACACTAAAAAATCGTATACTTAATGGAAGCAATTTCTTTTTTTCCTTTTGAAATGCTTCTTTTGTGGATACTTCTTCCGTTTCGAAGTCCATTTTTTACCACTCCCCCACTTTAATGTAACACAAAGATTAATTTCAGAAAATAACAATTTATTTAGCAGGAAAAATGAATAGGTTTCATTGCTGATTCGCGCAAACGCTTTTACAATAAACATAAAAGGTCCTGCTAGAAAATATAAGGAGAGGAGAGATTTTTTGCAGCATTATCCTTGGGAAGCTTTGACAGTGGAAGAAATAAATCACCTGATGAAAGATGTCTCTGTGTCATGGTGGATTGCTGGAGGCTGGGCGCTTGATTTGCATTATGGACAGCAGACAAGAGAGCATGGCGATATGGATATTTTGATTAGAAGCGAAGATTTAGATGCACTAAAAAAGTATTTAGGAGAAAGCTATGAATTATTTATTGCTGATAACAGTATGTTGACACAGCTGGAAGATTCTGAAAGCCTAAGCGTAGCATCAGGCAGTCTTTGGGTCAGAAAGAAGCAGGGAACAAGCTGGTTATTCGAAATCATGCTAATAGATTCAGAGAATGACGAATGGATTTACAAAAGAGAGAACCAAATCAAACGGTCTATCAGCAGGATTGGAGCACTCACAGACGATGGTATACCCTATATAAAGCCAGAGATACAATTGTTATATAAGGGCGGCAGCTCTGTTATCAGAGAGAAGGATCATAAAGATTTAGAACGGCTGCTTCCCGTTCTGAAAAAGAATGAAATAAAGTGGCTTTATTATTCATTACGTCAGCAATTTAACGGGAAGCATCCGTGGCTGGAAATCATCCATAATAAAATGAAAGACCTCCCTGCCCACACCTTGGTTATCGGCGGAACAGGAATGTTATCCACTGCTTCTTTATGGCTTGCTGATCATTCAGATAAAGTTTCCATTATCGCACGCAATCAGACTAAAATGGAGAGAGTACTTAACAAGTCGGATGCGGCTTCCTCTATTACCCCGTTATTTGTTAACTACAAAGATAGGGCGGGGCTGAAAGAAAGGATTAAAGCAGCCATCCTTCAGAACGGTCCAATCGATTTGGTTATTGCATGGATTCATTCGGATGCGCACCATGCGTTAGATATTATCTGTCATGAAGTTGCACAGGAAATTCCAGCTTGGAAACTCTATCACATCTTAGGGAGCAGCTCCAGTTTAAATCAAATAAAAGATGCTGCTGTAAAGAAATATCCAGGCTGCCAGTACAGACAAATTCAGCTTGGATTTATTTTAGAGAAAGAAGACTCCAGATGGCTAACACATCAGGAAATCAGCGATGGAGTGATTGATGCTGTTGTTCACAATCAGGAAATAAAAATTATTGGAACATTAGAGCCTTGGGATAAGCGTCCTTGAGTTATACAAATACGGATACTTTTATGAAGAAGTTGACGGAGAAATAAATAAAGCTATATGAACATTTTGTCCATATTTGAAACGAAATATGACATGTTGTACCTAAATCCCTTTACAAATTATTAACAAAAGCAATTTTTCTGATTTTCTTTGTTAAAATCGGGTAAGAGCATACATTAGAAGGAGTGATAATACATCATGCGATTGAAAAAATCTTACCTTGCAGCCTTAGGAGTTTCATTGATGCTTCTTCTTGGAGCATGTCAGGACGATGAAAATGAAGAACCGGATAATCAAGAACCAAGTCAAGAAGAAAATGACAATGAAGATGGAGCGGAATCAGAAGATACAGAGAAAAATGATAACGAAGGTGGATCAGATGAGGACAAGGTGGAGGACATTTTTGAAGGCGGGGAATAAAAAACCTATCTAAAACATATTCACCTGAATCCTCTTTGCCGGATTCAGGTGAATGCTCATTTTTATTCTTTATTGCATATATTCAAAAATACTTCTCGCCTTGGATATCACATAACCGCTGCCGCCGCGGTCCTTCACATCTTCCACCATCATTACCAATAATATGTCAGAATCGTCCTCTTCAAATCCGACAAACCAGCCATTTTCGTTTCCATTATCATCTTCCTTGCTTCCTTTTATCTCCGCTGTTCCAGATTTCCCGCCAATTACCGCTTCTGGTATATACGTGCTGTGTGCAGTACCATCCGGGCTTTCGACGACCTGAATCAAATTCTCTTTTACCAAATCAGCGGTTTCTTCGCTGATAAGTTTTTCCTTCCAAAACTCAGGTTCATCCGCTTCAACCAGAGAAGGGTATAGCATGTTTCCTTCATTAAGATAGGGCGTGTATGTTAACGCAAGATGGAGTGGGCTCATCATTACCTGCCCTTGTCCATAAGCTGTATCAGCAAGCTGTACTTCATGATCGATTTCTCCATTATTCGTCAGATTCGAAGCTGGAATAGCAAATGGGAACGGGATTTCTTCGCCAAATCCAAAAGCAGCTGCCTCTTCTAAAAAGCTGTCTTTCCCCATCTCTAAAGCTTCCTGCGCAAAATAAATATTATCAGAATGAACAAAAGCATCTCGCAGA
Organism: Oceanobacillus sp. M60; assembly: GCF_053839645.1. Lineage (NCBI taxonomy): Bacteria > Bacillati > Bacillota > Bacilli > Caryophanales > Bacillaceae > Oceanobacillus > Oceanobacillus sp. M60. Next base: position 671,983 of record NZ_JBSSNH010000001.1, read on the forward strand.
TTGACATCTGCTTTGTCATGAACACGAGTGACATAATAATCTCCCCATGAATCATCCTTTGTCCAATGAAGACCGTCAATCTGACGGACCTTTTCCGGATTGATAATGCCGGTTTCTAATCCAATCGATGCAGTTATCGTTTTAAATACAGACCCCGGAGCATAACGGCTAATAAAACGATTTAAGAATGGTTCATCTGGGTCTTCACTCCATTTTTCCCATTGCTCGTCTGACAGTCCTCTTACAAAAGCATTTGGATTGTAACTCGGTGAGCTGACAAGTGATAATACTTTTCCTGAATTTGGATCGAGCGCAATGGAGGTTCCAGCATCCCCGTCAAACTGATTATATATTTCTTGCTGCAGTGCAGCATCAATGGTTAATTGTACATCTTCTCCATCGACAGGTTCTTTTTTGGCAAGCGTTTCTTTTACATCTCCATCTGTATTGCTGATATAAATATGAGCGCCTTTTTCTCCCCGTAATTTATCTTCAAATACCTTTTCCAACCCTGCGTTTCCAATTACATCGCCAGCAGCATAACCATCGAGCTTCTCCAGCTGCTCTGCCGATATTTCCCGGACATAGCCTGTTAAATGAGCGGTCGAAGCTCCCAACGGATAGGTACGTACGGTTTCCACGCGGGAGCTTACTCCTGGAAGTTCCACATAGGCTTCTATATCGTCTTCTTCCATTGGCAAGGTTTTTATTGGCACGAACACTTCCGGTGTTACCCAGGATGCATCCAGCGCCTGGTCTATTTCTTCCACCGAAATATCCAAGAGCTCCGCCAGCTTCTCTTTTGTTTGGGCTCCTTCTTCCAGCATGCCCGGGATAACCCCTATAACATTCGCATCATCGTTAACGGCAAGTCCGTTTCCATTCTTATCCTGCAGCTCTCCTCTTTCTGCCTCTAACGTGTTGACCTTTACTTTATCTCCTGTACTTAACTGCGGAAAAATCTGTGAGGTATTCCATTTAACCAGCCACGCTCCCTCATCTCCCTGTTCTAATGTCAGCCGGTGCCTGTATTCAATTGGACCAGCAGCGGTGTTCATTTCTACCTTATATGGAAGAGTCATAACACCTCCATCAGACTTTAACTGCTCCTCGGAATCTACCTGCGATGTCACTTGTAAATTCTCTGCTTCTATCCCATCATATATATTTTCATAGCGTTCGATAAACGCTTCTTCTGTTATTTTATTTTTTACTTCGTCAGAAAGCTGTTCATACATAGCAGAAAAATCTTTATTCTCCCAGTTGGAAAGATAATCATCCAGTACCTCTGACGGCTCTTCTTTTTTGGAGCATCCAACGATTATCAAAAGCAGCATCACCAGCAGGAGGAGAATCATTCGATAACCTTTCATTCTTCCACCTTCCTATTCTTCATTCTGCATCTGCTCGATGACACCTCGTGCTGCTTTTGCAATGACTGCATCATCGAAATCTGCGTCTTCTGTATCACGACTGGACAAAATGGAGATAACAATCGGTGCTTGATGGTCAAGCGGCCATACCACAGCAATATCATTTCTTGTACCATAGCCCCCGGCTCCGCTCTTATCGATAACTTCCCAGCCTTCAGGTACGCCAGCACGAATCAATGTATCTCCAGATTCATTCCCGGTCATCCAATCAATTAACAAATCGTGCTTATCCTCAGAGAGCAAATCACTGAGCACATATTTTTGCAAGCTTTCAGCAAGTGCTTTGGGTGTACTCGTATCTTTGGTATCTCCCGGCGCTGCTTCATTTAGATCCGGCTCCATCCGGTCTGCTTCGATTGTTTCATCACCAATTTCTCTTAGCCTTTCTTCCAGTCCATCCGGCCCTCCTAGCTCTTCCAATAACAGATTTCCAGCTGTATTGTCACTATAGCGAATAGCAGCCTCCATGATTTCTTTTAATTTCATTCCATCATCTACATGATTTTCCGTCACAGGAGAATAAGTTACTAACTCATCCTCCGTATACGTAATGACTTTCTCCAAGTCTTCCATTGATGCGGTTTGTAAAATGGCAGCAGCTGCTAAGACCTTGAACGTAGAAGCATAAGCAAACCTTTCATCCGCGCGATAAGCAACAGTCTGATTTGTTTCCGTATCTATCGCATATACGCCAAGTCTTGTATCAAATTCATCCTCCAGCTCTTTAAAAACTTCTTCACTTTGCGTTTCACGCTCCGCAGCTTCAGGATTTTTATCACTGTTTCCCGCTTCATTGGAACAGCCTGCTAACCCTATCACAGCAATCAATAACAATAAGGCCAATCCTTTTTTATTAAAAATACCTTGAATATACATCGTTTAAATTCCTCCTAAACATTCTTTTTGACTACAACTGTAATCCAATACTACATATGTAGTCCTCATATGTCAATTCCTATTTTTCCATTCTTATTCAACGTTTGATAACTTTACCTCAGCGTGCTAAACTTTAACGTATTACAGATGTAATTTCAGATGCACTTATGCAGAAAGAAATATGGATGTATTTCTTTACGTCAAATAACTTTCGGTAAATTGTTTATATATTATTACCGTAAATGAAGAATGGAGACGAAAAGCATGTTTGTAACAACGCTTCTTACAGGTTTCATCATTTCTTCCATTACAGTCGGATTTATTTTGCTTATAAAAAAGCTTTTCCAAAGCCAATTATCTGCGAAATGGCAATATAACCTATGGTATTTATTGCTTGCTGCTTTGGTCATTCCATTTATCCCTGCGCACTTTCTTCCTACCGGCAACCTATTCCATTCATTTACTGGCCCGTCCAGCGAAGGAAGTACCGCTTCGATAAATACTGCAGCGCCCGAATCCGGGGGAACCAATACAAATTGGATGCAGGACTTTTCTGTAACTGTAACGCAGACAAATACGGATCTGTTCAATGGAATTGCCGGCGGGATCTGGATTGCAGGTGCTCTCGTATTTACCGGGCTTTCCATACATGCATGGCTGAAATTAAAAGGAATAAGAAAATCTATTTCCGCGGTGGAAAATAAAGCTATTCTTGACCTTTTCAAAAGAGCGAAGCAGCAGTTAAATATCTCAAAAAATATTTCATTGGGAGTTTCCGATGAAGTACATTCCCCGTTGACATTCGGCTTGCGTAAAACCTTTGTTGTGCTGCCGGCGAATTTTGAAGAATGGTTATCTGAGGATGATATCAGGCATATCTTCCTGCATGAATTAAACCATTATAAATACAAGGATATCCCTACAAATTATCTGATGGTTTTCTTTCAAATCATCTACTGGTTTAATCCGTTGATTTGGGTTGCATTTAAAGAAATGCGTCTCGACCGGGAAATTGCTTGTGATTACGCAGTACTGTTGTCTTTAGATGACAAAAATCATAAAAAATACGGAAATACCATCATTCATTTTATCGATAAATCCTCCAGCCCTCCGTACAATAAGCTGGCAAATCAATTAAATGGCTCTAAAAAGCAGATAAAGAAACGGATTGTAGAGATTGCTTCCTTTCAAGCAGACTCTAAATTACAGCGTGCCAAAAGCATGGGAATCTTTTTGCTGGTTGGATTATTTGTAATCACGCAGATTCCATTTGCTTCTGTAATGGCAAATGACAATAATCGTTATACTTCCTTTAAGCCTGAGCAGACAAACGAGGAAGACCTGAGTTCTTATTTCCAAAATTACGAGGGCAGTTTTGTTCTGTACGATATGCAGAAGGATGCATACCATATCTATAATGAAGATCAGAGCACACTGCGGATTTCTCCTGATTCTACTTATAAAATCTATAGTGCTTTATTCGGATTAGAAGAAAACATCATCACAACCGAACAAAGCACCATCGAATGGGATGGCACAGAACAGCCTTATGACCAATGGAATCAGGACCAAAATATGGAGACGGCTTTAAACCGTTCTGTCAATTGGTATTTCCAGCAGCTTGATCAAAAATTAGGTGCAAACAGCATTCAATCCTATCTAAGCCGGATTCATTACGGAAACCAGGATATTTCTGACAGAACGAACCCATACTGGCTGGAATCTACTTTAAAAATTTCACCAGTAGAGCAGGTAGAGCTGTTGCAGGAACTTTATACCAATCGCTTTGACTTTCAGGAAGAGCATATCCAAGCTGTCAAAGAGGCCCTGCAAATGGACCAAAAAGACGGTGCTGCTCTCTACGGAAAAACGGGAACAGGTAATGTAAACGGCAAGGATATCAATGGCTGGTTTGTCGGATTTGTTGAAACAGAAACAAACACGTATTTCTTCGCAACAAATGTACAGGACGAAGATAATGCCTCTGGAAGTATAGCAACAGAAATAACCTTAGCGATTTTAAAAGATAAACAAATTTATGAGGAATAAAACCGGGGTGAGGAACATGACGGAGAAAGTACCAAGTATTTCTGAAGCAGAATGGGAAGTAATGAATGTCCTGTGGGAAAAATCACCGCAAACAGCAAATGATGTGATTACCTCCCTGCAGGGGCAAAAAGATTGGAAGGCGAAAACCGTACGCACATTGTTAGATCGGTTAGTGCAGAAAGGCGTTGCCGGTGTAAATAAAGAACAGCGGGTCTATACCTTTTACCCCCTTTATTCACAGGATGAGTGCCAGCGTGCCGAAGCGGAATCCTTTATCAAGCGAATCTATGGCGGCACGGTAAAATCCATGCTTGTACAGTTTATTGAAGAAGATTCTTTGTCTGAAGAAGAAATTGAAGAATTAAAATCGATTTTGGATGAAAAACCGAAAAAGAAAAAGTAAATTAACCAGAAAACCTTGAAGGGACTGAATGATGCGCAGATAGCAATACTTTTTACAATAGATTTAAATGATTATTGGAGGTAAAAGTATTGAAAGAAGAACTATTCACAAAAAGATTAGTCTTGAGAAAAATGCAGACATCTGACGCCAATGCTCTATTTCATATTTGGTCTGACCCGGCAGTAGCAGCATTTATGAATATCTCTGCTTTCACACACGAATCGCAGGCCATAGAAATGATTAACACATTGAATGAATTAGCTGAAACCAATCAAGCCATCCGCTACAGTGTGATTGATTTGGATTCACAGGAAATTATCGGCAGCTGCGGCTTCAATGCTATCGACCTTGAAAATGCCCGGGTTGAGATTGGCTATGATATTGCGAAAGCGCATTGGGGAAATGGATATGCTCCTGAGTCAATCCAGGTACTGATCCATGAAGCTTTTGAGAATTTGGGAATAAATCGGATCGAAGCGAAAGTGGAGCCTGCAAATGTGAATTCGGTGAAAGTATTGCAAAAACTAGGGTTCAGCTTTGAAGGAACATTACGGCAGTATGAAAAGATAAATAAAGGTTTTGTTGATATTCAAATGTATTCCCTTCTGAAAAGTGATTAATCGAATTGAAGCCGTTCTATATCTGTTACAGGATATGGAGCGGTTTTTCTTTAGCATTTTCATTCTAAGAAAAACAGATAAAGAAAGTACGCACCTTCTTTATCTGTCTGCTTTTAAATTACTTTCATAAAAGTTACTTAGTGACTCTATCAAAGAATGTTCTTACCTTCTCTATATCTGTTACTTGCTGATTGCATAATTGACTGTCAGCGCAGATATAATTATAGTGTTTGGTAAATGTTCCGGGAACCTCTCCTTTTACGGAAGTGGTTAAACGAACAACATCTGAGTGCTGATTGCAAAGCGCACAAATACCTTTCGTTGAAGGGTGTGTAAAAGTACCCTTAAGTGCTTTAAACCCACTATCTTGCTCTATCACCATATATCTGCGTAATTTCCCGGGATCATCCCAGGCTAAATAAGAAATGTGCTGAAAATCCATTTCCTCAAGGGTTGGAAGCTTCAACTTTTTCTCCTTTTTAAATAAGCTTTTTAATTTACTCGCTTCTACTGCTTTAAATGGAATAATATAGGATGCTAGCTGTTCTAAAAAAGCTTCTCCCTCTGTCCGGTCTTTTATATCTATCAACGGTTGGATTACTTTTTCTTCTTCTTCAGACCATGTAAAGGAATCGATGACATCTGCTTTTACAATTCCGCGTACTGCCAGCATGACATTTTTATCCTTTGTGGTGGTTAAGGCTCGTAAAATTTTATGTGCCTGCTGCTCTATAAAACGATAATTCGCTACTGTTATAAACGGCTCAATTATTTGTTTTTCCATTTGAACTCACTCCATTATATTAGGCTATTTGTTAAAACTTACGGCCTAAAGAGATCATTCATTATTTATTCCGGCTTACTATATTCAGACCTCTCAGACCAAAAAAGTGCCTAGTCTAGAGCAAGCATTATCAAAGAATGCTTCCATGTCGATTCCTCCTTAAAAAGAAAGCTACAGCCAGTATATCACTTTTTCAACGTAACGTTTTGCTATTTGTCAAAAGCAATCTTGAACTTCAGGATTCATTTAAAAAAACAAGGGAAATATATACATTAGAAGGAGTGATACAGCATGAGACTGAAAAAATCATATTTTGCCGTACCAGGCATATCACTTTTACTTCTTCTTGGTGCTTGTCAGGGGGAAGATGATACTTCACAGGCTGAAACAGAGGTCCCCCACCAGGAACAAGAATCCGATGAAGAAGCACTTTCTGAGAGTGATAAAACAGAAGACAATCAAGAGACTACGGAAAATATTCAAGAAGACGCAGAGTCTGAAGATAATATTAACGAGGAAAAGCAGACAGAATCCAATGACAACACAGATAGGGAAGATGCTTCCTCTGAGGAAGATAGTAAAGAAAGTGAGAATACTACCGATAGTAACATTACGGAAACGAATTATTCCAGCCGACAAGAGGCTGTCGATGCGATTGATAATTATGAGGTTGTGGAGCAAACAAACCTAGGTCTCAGTCCTGATATCCAAGCTTTGTCAGATGCCGGGGCAGGATCGCAGTATATTTCATGGAATATGGGGAATTGGATGGTTTTGGTAAGAGCACCAACTGATCCCGAATTGGCAACTGGGAATTATAAGGATGCAGAAGACCTTGCCCGAGATGTAGTAGACTATCTAGAGACAAATTATCTTCCTGCTCCTGACGAACGAGGTGTTATCCAAATAAATGATTCTGGTGAAGCTCCTAGTACGAATATCCGCTGGCAGCAAGGAAGCACCGTTTATGAAATTGATGAGAGTACCGACAATCCAATAGATGCATTGCAAATAGCTGTTGAAAGTGCATCTTAATACAGAATGGCTTGCCTTTGTTATATTAGGGGCAAGTTTTTTTTCGAATAACATTACTAGCAATACTTCTGCCTTTTTATCCTTTTTTAGATTATTCCTCCATTTTATTATAGAATGGTAATATATGCTTCACGAATGCTGCAGTTTGAAATAAGAATATGACAGAATCGAGGGATAGGTATGTTCAAAGAGTACGGGGAACTAAGTACAAAATTATATGAAGTTACCAAACCAGTTGGACATTCATTGAACGGCGACATGGAATATTATCTTGAGAAAGTAAAAAATAGACAGGGTTCGGTACTGGAGGCCGGTGTTGGTACAGGCAGAATGCTAATCCCCCTTTTAAAAGAAGGAATAGCCATAGACGGCGTAGATATCTCACCAGAGATGCTGACGCAGTGCAAAACCAATATGCAAAAATATCAAGTAAACACCAATTTATTTAATCAAGATTTGATACAGCTTGATTTAAAACAGAAGTATAGCACCATCATTATGCCTTCAGGGAGTTTTTGTCTGCTTTCCAGAAACCAAATCGATACCTTCCTTCAAAGAATCTATCATCATCTGGAGGAAGACGGACTATTTATTTTTGATACCTTATTGCCAATCGGCTTTCAAACGGGTGATATGGAAATAAGCAATTATCCTATAACAGAGGATTCAGGGATATTATTTACAAGTATAAGCAAAGGCATCGACTGGCTGGAACAAAAAATTTCCTATATCCATAAATATGAACTGCTGCATAAAGGTGCTGTAAAGAAAACCGAAATCTCCCATTTCATTCTTTACTGGTATGGATTGAAGGAATTAGAAGGTTTATTAAAACATATCGGTTTCAGTTCCATCGATTATGACATTGGTTATGGTCAAGAAAATGACCCTTCTCTCATAACCTTTAGTGCGAGTAAAGAACATAATTAAGGGAGTGAAGTTATCTTGGAGATTCAAACAGAACAATTGATTCTGCGGCCATTTACCTCATTGGATAAGGATATTCTCGTTACTTTCCGGATGTATCAGCAGATTAATTGGGATAATAAGAAAAATCGCGTATTTAAAAAGTATTGGAATATGTACGCTGAACATTTTATAGAAGATATTTAATATAAACAAAATATTACTCTGAATATAATGAAGCTCTCTGTGAAGGTAACCTCCTGGGGCTTCTTATTATTTTCTTCAAAAACGCCGCTCTCTGTTCCCTCCACCATAATATTTTCAATCAGCTGCTCTAAAAAGGATTTCTCATCCTCTCTAAAATCCCAGCTTCATATAAATGCTTTTTTCATTGGGACATGTCCCGGAAAATGAACGCATGTGTCAGCATGAGTAAAAGCATCCATAATCGCTTCCATCTATTGTTGTTCTTGAAAACAGCATTTAAAATTAAAATCAGTTGAAACCCCTTCCATCGCCGGCAGGAAAAAATTTATGGATAGTGAGGTGATTGCTTTTATACAGATTTTTAAATTATACTCCTTGTAAAGGAAGACTTACAGGAGTGATAAAAATGGATTTAATAGAAGAAGCAGTTAACCAATATTATGAAACATTTAATGCCACAGATAAGTCGATAGCCTCCTATATTCTGAAGCATCGTGAAGCTGTAGAGAAGATGACCATCAGGGAACTGGCTGATGCATGTCATTCATCAAAATCAACGATATCCAGATTTATTAAGAAGATTGGATTCGCGGGTTTTAGCGAAATGAAATATGCAATAAAATGGCAGGAACAAAAGGAGACTTCAGAAAAGTCTTATAAAAAAAGCCTCATCACTGATATACAAATGAATATTGAGCAGCTGCAGCATTGGGACTTTGAAGAAATATGCGAAGCCATTGAATCATCCGAGCGTTTATTTGTATACGGAACAGGAACAGAACAAAAATTGTGTGCAAATGAACTGAAAAGATATTTTTGGGTACTCAATAAATATGTCCATGTGATTGATGACGAAATGGATTTTCATGTATTAATGGACGATTTAACTGAAAACGATTTAATTATTATTATTTCACTTTCAGGCAATACGCCTTCCATGCTTCCTTTTGCACAGCGGATTGCTGCTAAAAAGATTCCATTGATGTCAATAACAGATTTAAAGAATAACAAGCTTGCTCAATTAACTGATTTAAGAATGTATGCGTTTGCTCATCCGCAAAAAAGCCATCTCGCTTTAGAGATTACAACATTTTCTACCTTTTTCGTTATGGTTGAGGCGCTTTTCCGGTCGTATTTAGATTATTTGGAGCAGAAAAAGTAACAACTTTTATCTATTACTATTTTAAGTTAGGGGGAAATACAGATGATGCAGAAATTCCAACGGTTTGGAAGCGCTATGTTTGTTCCGGTTTTATTTTTCGCATTTTCAGGGATTGTCATAGGCTTTTCGACACTTTTTAATGACCCTCTTATTATGGGCAGTCTTGCAGAAGAAGGCACTGCATGGTCTAAGATTTGGTTCATCATTGAAGAAGGTGCCTGGACCGTATTTAATCAAATGCCCCTCATTTTTGCAATGGGCATTCCGGTAGCATTGGCTGCCAAAGCAAATGGCAGAGCGTTAATGGAAACAATTATCATTTTTCTCACCTTTAATTATTTCATTAATGCGATGTTAACAAGCTTTCCTGGATTTTTTAATGTTGATTTCAGCCAAGAGGCCGGCGGTGTCAGCGGGCTAGCAGAGATTGCAGGGATTAAAACATTAGATACGAGCATTCTTGGCGCAATTATTATATCCGCTATTGCGGTATATTTGCACAATAAATACTATGATACGAAACTGCCAGACTATCTCGGTATTTTTCAAGGGTCTGCATTTGTAGTCATTATCGGTTTCTTCGCTATGCTGCCAGTTGCTTTCTTAACTGCCTGGTTATGGCCTTACATCCAAATGGGGATTGCATCCCTTCAAGGATTTTTAGCTAACGCGGGGAATTTCGGTGTATGGCTCTATATCTTTTTAGAAAAGATTTTGCTTCCGACAGGGTTACATCATTTTATTTACGGACCATTCCAGTTTGGACCAGCTATTATTGACGGCGGAACTTATGCCAATTGGGCAGCAAATATGGGTGATTTCGCCCAATCTACTGCTTCCTTGAAAGAACTATTCCCAGAAGGCGGATTCGCCATGCAGGGGAATTCCAATATATTTGGCTTACCAGCTGCCGCTTTAGCTATCTATGTAACAGCACAAAAAGGAAAAAGAAAAGTGGTCGCCGGATTATTAATACCCGCAACCATAACGGCTGTTTTGGCAGGAATTACCGAGCCGCTTGAGTTCACGTATATTTTTGTTGCACCATTATTATTTGCTGTAAAAGCTGTTCTGGATGCTTTTCTGGCTACAACGATGTATATATTTGGCGTCACTGGAAATTTTGGCGGCGGACTGCTGGAATTCATGTCCATGAACTGGATACCTTTATTTAGCAATCACTGGATGACCTATTTAATCCAAATCGCCATTGGTATCGTCTTCTTCTTTATCTACTTCTTTGTATTCCGTTTTATGATTTTGAAATTAAATATTAAAACACCAGGACGTACTGATGAAGAAGTCAAACTTTATGGAAAAGAAGACTATAAAGAAAAGAAAAGCGCAGAATCCACAGAAAAGAATCTGGCTGGTGAATATGTGGACCTTCTCGGCGGACCAGAAAATATTGAGCATGTTACAAATTGCGCTACCCGGTTAAGAGTGCTCGTCACGGATCCTGAAAAAATAGCTTCTGATGAGCATTTTAGAAGCCTCGGCGCATCAGGTGTCGTTAAAAACGGAAATGCCATTCAAGTAATCATCGGATTATCTGTGCAAAATCTCAAAGAGGATGTAGATAATTATCTCGGAAAAGAAACAGAATAAAAAGTTTAGTCATGTACTGGAGGAATAAAGAATGAAGGATAATTTAATCATAACCATTGCCGGCGGCGGAAGTACCTACACACCAGGTATCGTCTCTGCGCTATTAAGTAATAGCAGTAAATTTCCTATTACAGAAATGCGGTTATATGATATCAATCCAAAAAGAAATAAAGATATGAAGTTAATTATCAATCAGTTATTGATTGATAAGGACAGACAAGATATGAAGCTGGTTGTAACAGAAAATCCAGAAGAAGCATTCACAAATGTGGACTTTGTTTTCTCCCAAATTCGTGTTGGCGGTCTTGCTATGCGAGAACAAGATGAGAAAATTCCGTTAAAATACGACCTGGTAGGCCAGGAAACATGCGGACTGGGCGGTTTTGCATACGGGTTACGCTCCATTGGCGGAATATTGGAGATTGTAGGCTATGTACAGCAATATGCTCCAGATGCCTGGATTCTTAACTACACGAACCCGGAATCTATCATTTCCGAAGCAATACGGAGAAAATATCCTGATGCCAATATGATAAATGTGTGTGATATGACCATATCCCTGGAAGAGACCATTGCATCTAACTTTGGGTACGACAGAAAAAACTGGATACCAACTTACTATGGTCTAAATCATTACGGCTGGTATAGCAAAATATATGATACGTCGTTAAAACGGGATGTTATGCCTGAAATTATTGACAAGCTGCGTCAAGTTAGTATGGACGTTGCCGAATTTAATGAAGGAGATCGATATTGGGCGAAGACGTATCAACTGATGTCTGCCATGGTGAAATATTTCCCTGAGGCACTGCCTAATAATTATTTAGAATATTACTGGTTCCCCGATCTTATGGTTGAAAATGAAGATAAAAACTTCACCAGAGCCAATATGGTGATGGAGGGCCGTGAAGCAAACACACGTAAAATGGCAGAACAAATCAGAAATGGAGAAACAGAAGATATTCTGCATTTCAACTTTGGTGAACATGGTAACTATATTGTAGATATAGCTGTTGCGATTTTAAATGATGAACCGAAACGTTTTATGGTTATTACACCTAATAAAGGGTCAATTCCAAATTTAAGAGAAGATGCAGTTGTAGAGGTCCCTGCCTATATCGGCGCCACCGGTGTAGAACAGCTTGCTTTACATCCTATCAATGATTTTCATAAAGGAATGATGGAAGCACAGGTTGCAGCAGAAAAACTGCTTGTGGATGCATTTTTTGAGAATTCCTATGACAAAGCCTTACAAGCATTTACCTTAAATCAAACCGTACCGTCTGCGCGAGCAGCTAAACAAGTCCTTGATGATATGTTGATTGCGAATAAAGATTATTGGCCTGAACTCCGTTAATTCAAAATATAGTGTTCTCTCTCTAAAAAGCTTTTGGGTGGCAAGAAGAAGCCACCCAAAAGCCTTTTATTTATATTTTCTCCGCATTTCTTCTAAATACGCTTCCGATTTCCCTCTAGGAATACTCAGTGTTTCCCAGTCCTCCCCTTTTACTTGTTTACCTATATAAACAATCTGTCCAACATGATAAGCATAATGAGCCAGCTGTCTTTCAATCGCATCTATTACTGTGTGTTCTTCACTCCGAATCAGAATAGTCTTTAATAAATCATCACCGCTTACTTCATGCAATGCTTGAAAGAGGACTTTCCAGCCGTTTTCCCAGGTGTTTCTTAATTCTTGCAAAGAATATATTGTCTCTTCAAATTCCTGGTCACGGTCTCTGGTTGGCTTCTCACCATCTGATGTTAAAAAATTGGTCCATCTCGATACCATATTGCCATACAAATGCTTTACAATCACAGCAATACTGTTGGATTCTTCATTCAAACTCCAATGAATATGCTCTTCCGCCAATTGATTGATTGTTTTATCGCCAAGTTCCTTCACACTCTGAAACCTTTTGCGTACGACATGCAGATATTCTTCCTCTATTCCCATCATCATGTCCCCCTCCTATTTGAATCCATTTTCATTGTCTTCTCTTCGTCATCCTGCCTTCAATATACAAGATTCACAAAATGATAACAATTTATCGCAGTGTAACTGGCTGGGACTGGGGCTGCGATTACTCGTCCCACCGAAGGGTTTTGTAAGACTCCCACTTCAAGAATGGAGGGAAATCAAAAATTCTAAGTGGGAGATCCAACAGCCAGTAACGGCTCGATTCGTTCAACTAATCTTCAGCGGGGATAAAAAAACCCCACTGAAAGAAGTTTCATTTTATCCTTCAACTTCTTATTGACAAACTTGTATATACAAGTTAAACTGTAAGCGATAACACTTGTATATACAAGATACAAAGAGGAGGTAAGACATTGAGTAAATTTACTGGCGATGCAAAGAAGCTGCTGGAAAAAGTCGGTGGAAGTGAAAACATATCTGTGGTCACACACTGCGCTACCAGGATGCGGTTTGTTTTAAATGACCCGGAAAAAGCAGATGTCGAAGCTATAGAAGATATTGATATGGTAAAAGGGACCTTTACACAGGCTGGACAATTCCAAGTAATTATCGGAAATGAAGTTGCTTCCTTTTATAATGAATTCACAAAAATTTCTGGGGTTGGTGACACTTCTAAAGAAGATGTCAAAGAAGCTGCAAAGCAAAATATGAATATCATGCAGCGGCTAGTATCTCATTTAGCAGATATATTCACGCCGATTATTCCCGCATTGGTTGTCGGAGGACTAATCCTAGGTTTCCGAAACGTAATTGGTGATATTGAGATGCTGAATAATGGAACGCTGACCTTGGCTGATTCCTCCCAATTTTGGGCAGGTTTATATGATTTTCTTTGGCTGATTGCTGAAGCGATCTTTCATTTCCTCCCTGTTGCTCTTACCTGGTCTATCTCCAGGAAGATGGGAACGACACAAGTACTCGGAATTATTTTAGGTCTTACATTAATTTCTCCACAGCTTTTAAATGCCTATAGTGTGGTCGAAACATCCGAAGTACCGGTTTGGGATTTTGGCTTCTTCCAAATTGAAATGATTGGCTACCAGGCCCAGGTTATCCCGGCTATTTTAGCAGGTTTTGTATTAGCTTATTTAGAAATTGGCTTGCGAAAAATTATCCCGCAGGTTGTATCCATGATTTTTGTACCTTTCTTTGCATTACTTCCAACAGTAATTATTGCCCATGTAATCTTAGGCCCTATCGGCTGGACAATCGGTACATGGATCTCAAATATTGTATATGACGGATTAACTTCTGCAGTCGGCTGGTTATTTGCAGCGGTATTTGGATTTGCCTACGCACCGCTTGTTATTACTGGTTTGCATCATATGACAAATGCCATTGATTTGCAGTTGATGAGTGAATTCGGGGGAACAAACCTCTGGCCGATGATTGCCTTATCAAACATTGCCCAAGGTTCTGCCGTTGTCGCAATGATTTATCTTAACCGAAAAGATAAGAAAGAACAGCAAGTAACCATCCCGGCAGCAATCTCCTGTTACTTGGGAATTACTGAACCGGCATTGTTTGGTGTTAACTTACGATATCTGTTCCCGCTTTTCGCTGGTATGGCAGGATCTGCCGTTGCAGCAGTGATTTCAGTCGGCTCAGGTGTCATGGCTAACTCCATTGGTGTTGGCGGAATACCAGGAATCTTATCTATTCAGGTACCGCATATGCTGATGTTCGCTGTAGCAATGGTCGCAGCAATTGTTATTCCATTCATCTTGACAGTGATTTTATCCAAAACAAAAATGGGCGTAGACGCGTACAAACGCTTAGGTAAAAAATAAAGTGAGGAGGGAGCCTCTCTCCCTCCTCCATTCATATAAAAATAATTGAAACACAGCAACATTTAGGAGGTTGATTATGGAAGAAAAATGGTGGCAAAAATCCGTCGTTTATCAAATTTATCCAAAAAGCTTTAACGATACGACAAGCAACGGAATGGGCGACATTAACGGAATTACAGAAAAACTCGATTATTTAAAAGAACTGGGGGTTGATGTCATTTGGCTTACCCCTATTTACCTTTCTCCTCAAAAAGACAATGGATACGATATTGCTGATTACTATGCAATTCAACCAGAATTTGGAACCATGGAAGACTTTGAAACAATGATGGAAAAAGCACATCGTCTTGGTTTAAAAATAATTATGGATATCGTTGTAAACCATACATCCACCAGTCATAAATGGTTCCAGGAATCCAGAAAATCGAAGGATAACCCTTACCGAAACTATTATATTTGGAAGGATGGCAAGCCTGGCGAGCTGCCGACAAACTGGGAGTCCAAATTTGGCGGCAACACATGGGAATATGATGAAGCAACCGGCTCTTATTATCTGCATCTCTTCGATGTTACCCAGGCAGATCTCAATTGGGAAAATGAAAAAGTCCGCGACGATGTCTATCAAATGATGAATTTTTGGCTGGATAAAGGGGTAGATGGCTTTCGTTTAGATGTGATCAACTTAATTTCTAAAGACCAGCGTTTTCCAGACGATGATGGCAGTGTACCACCAGGAGACGGACGTAAATTTTACACAGACGGCCCGCGGGTACATGAATTTCTTCATGAAATGAATCAGGAAGTTTTTAAAGGACGTAAAACCCTCACTGTCGGGGAAATGTCCTCTACCTCCATGGAGGATTGTATCAAATATACAAATCCAGAACGCGAAGAACTGGATATGACATTCAACTTCCATCATTTAAAGGTCGATTATCCAAACGGGGATAAGTGGACAAAAGCACCATTTGATTTTCTTTATCTCAAGCAGCTGCTATCCGACTGGCAGACCGGGATGCAAGAAGGCGGCGGCTGGAATGCGCTCTTCTGGTGTAATCACGACCAGCCGCGAATCGTTTCCCGTTTTGGAGATGATACAACATACCATAAGGAATCTGCAAAAATGCTGGCAACAACGATGCACATGATGCAGGGTACGCCTTATATTTATCAGGGAGAAGAAATCGGCATGACCAACCCTGGTTTTGAAGATATTTCCCAATACCGCGATGTCGAATCACTGAATATGTACAAAATAAAAAAAGCTGAAGGCTTATCTAATCAGGAAATTATTGAAATTCTGCAGCAAAAGTCCCGTGATAACTCTCGAACTCCTATGCAATGGAACCATTCAGCCAATGCCGGGTTCACAGAAGGTATTCCTTGGATCGGTCTTCCTGATAATTATCAAGAAATCAATGCAGAAGCTGCAGTGGCTGATAAAACATCTATTTTTTACCATTATCAGAAGCTTATTCAGCTTCGAAAAGACTACCAAGTGATAACAGATGGAAAATATGAGCTGATTTTACCAAAGGACTTTGCAATTTTTGCGTATATAAGAGAAAATGAGGATACAAAACTATTAGTAGTAAACAATTTTTACGCAAACGAAGCAGAGCTGGGTTTACCTGAATCGATTCATCGTGCATTTACAGACAGCGAGATTATACTGTCTAACTATACCGATTCCCCATCTTTAACGTCAGATCAGATTTCACTGCGGCCGTATGAGTCTGTTGTTTACTATCTAAAGAAATAACTGGAGTTAATTGCGATGCGAAATAAATATGTCCTTATTTATCAAGAAATGGTCCAAAAAATAGAAAAAGAAACGTTTAAAGCAAATGAATTTCTTCCCTCGGAAAATGAATTAGCCGAGCAGTATCAAACCTCCCGGGAAACAATTCGGAAAGCATTAAATTTGCTTGCTCAAAACGGGTATATTCAAAAAATCCGCGGGAAAGGATCCACGGTGATTGAACGGAATAAATTTGACTTTCCCGTATCCGGGTTAGTCAGCTTTAAAGAATTAGCTGATAAAATGGGAGAAAAGCCAATTACTGCTGTTCATCAATGTGCCAAAGTCAGCGCAAATGATTTTATCCAGAAGCAATTAAAGCTCAAGGATAACCAGGAAGTCTGGGAAATTATTCGGACCCGTTCCTTCTCTGAACAACGTATTATTTTGGACAAGGATTATTTAATCACAAAAACGGTTCCGTACATTTCCAAAGACATTGCTGAAACGTCTATTTATAACTATCTTGAAAATGAGTTAGGACTGATTATCAGCTTTGCAAAAAAAGAAATCATTGTAGAAGAACCAACAGCAGAGGACCGTGAATTATTAGATTTAGAAGGTTTTCATAATATCGTGGTGATAAAAAATTATGTCTATCTAGACGATGCGACATTATTTCAATATACCGAATCCAGGCATCGTCCAGATAAGTTTCGTTTCGTGGATTTTGCCCGGAGAGAACATTAAAGACAGGCTGCTGCAGGAATAGAATTGACTGCAGCAGCCTTTTCTCTGCCTAAATATTCCGCTGCTGATGCTAAAAACCAATAAAATCAGGCATTTCCTCACCAGAATAAAACAAATGCGAAAAACATCTGCAATCCGATGATCCGAAGCCTTTTACCGGCATTGTTCCTGCATTTTCCCGCATCAACCGCTGAAAAAGCCCGCATTCCCCTTCCAAACCGGGATACGTTTGCACAGCCTCAATTTGTAAATAAGGGCGTAAATAATCTATATGCCAGCGCTTCTTTTTGTCTATCTGAAGATGCCTGTCCACCCGCGCACGAATATTCCGTTTGGCACTGCCAGCATATACATAATACCCTTTTGGAAAATGAAATTGCCCCAGCTTGCCAATTGGAATAGCGCTCATATCTTCCGGAAGCCACGCCTTCACTGCATAAAGTGTATCTGTTTCCTGTACAGAATAATGTATAAGCTTCAACTGTTTTATCACCTCCACGGTAACCATGCTGATGAAAATACCTGAAATGTTCCTTTGCTTTCTATTCCTGTTAATTCTATTTTAAGATAAACTGTCCATATTGTAAAAGACCGTTCTTCCTTTTTACACTCTTCCAAATGAAGCTTGAACCTTACGTCACGTCATGTTTTATCCTATTATTAGAAAGGAGCGGATCACATGATAAATACAATTATAAAAACCCTTATTTTAGATAAAAGTATCCGTTTATACTTTACGGATAACACAAAAATGCTACAGGAAATCATGGAGTTAAGTACAATAAAGGATAAGACCTGCTGTTTTGCTTTAGCTAAAGCGGTTTCCATTCTGAGCCTTCTTTCCGCAGCACTGAAGGATAATCAGCGAATCAGCTTGGTTATTACATTAACGAACAAGAATCATAAAATATATGCAGATACAGATGCAGGAGGAAATGTACGCGGCTACGTCAGCCAAGCACTTTTAAAAGCATCCCGACAACAGAATTCAAACCACTCACTCCAGGACCTTATCGGGACAAAAGCTTCCATACGAATGATGAAAGGATTGGAAATGAGCCAATTCACTGGGGTTACAGATATGCCTTATCAAAATATGGACGATGATTTTGCCTATTATTTTAAACAAAGTGAGCAGACAGATACCATGATACAAACAAATATTGAATTGGACAGGAATAGCTGTCTTCTTAAAAGTTATGGAATCTATGCGCAGGCCTTGCCTGGAGCTGAGGAAGGTGCATTGGATTTTGTACGGGAGCAATTCGAAGCAGAAAACCTTGCTTCTTTGCTGCTTAACATGAATGACGCCGAGATAGAAAAGGCGTTGAACCAGCGCTTTTATCGTTCTAAAGTGTTGGAACATAAGCCAATCCAATTTTCCTGTTCCTGCTCGAAGGAAATGTTTTATGGCTTTCTGTATTCCCTATCTGCAGAAGAATTACAAAAAGCCGTGGAAACAAGCACTTCTATTGATACAACATGCCATATTTGCGGCAGAAGCTATGTATTTCACCCTTCTGAAATACAAACTATTTTACAAACGAGGTGAGCACATGCCAGATTACTGGTCAACCGGGCAATTAGCAGCGCTGACAGGACTTTCCATCCGTACACTAAGGTACTATGATCAAATCGGGTTATTTTCGCCTTCTCTCTATACAGAGGCGGGACATCGGCGCTACACCAGCGAGGATATGCAGATGCTGCTGCAAATTCTCGTGTTGAAAAGAATGTATTTACCATTGGAGGAAATAAAGGAGATTATCCAAACACACAACGAGAACCTATTAGATACACTCGATCAACAAATTAGCCGGGTCAAAGCAGAATTAGCTGTTCAGGAAAAACTGCTGAGCCAGTTAGAATATACCAAACAGGAAGCAGCTAAGATGGAAACTATTTCTTTCCAAGAGCTGACCTCCCTTTTTGAATTGATTCGATTAAATCGTTCCGACTATTTTACAAATAAACAGCTTGATAAAATGAGAGAACACTATCTTCATACAGGAAAAAAAGCATACAAACAAGGGGAAAAACGCTTTAAAGAACTGCTTGGAGCGTTAAAAGACAAGCATGAAGATGGCGTATCTCCACAGGATCCATCCGTTCAGAGCTTGGCAGAGGAATGGCAAGAATTGATGGATACTTTTTCAGGAGGAAATAAGGACTTGATAGAGAGCGCCGAAAAGTTTTACGCTAAAAACCCACAGCCTGCTTTGCATTTTGGCTTGGACAGTGTGTTGTATAGATATATTCAAGCTGCTTTGGAGGAATAGCGAAAAGATGCACGACAGTAACTATCTGTATGCCAGAAAAGGCTGATACCAAACCAAGAAAAAAATGACTTGTATCAGCCTTTATTTTCTATGATTAATTAAAATCATTTTACTAAATCATCGTATTTCTGAGCGCCAAATAAAACGCGCATAATCAATACATTTTTGTTCTTAATCAAGTAGAAAACAATATAATTCTCAACAATAGGTTTACGATAACCTCGTCCCCTTATTATTTTATCTTTTGCCAGTTCACAAGAGAATGGAAATAGGTTCAATCACTTAATTCCCGATTCTATTTTATTCATTAATTTATTCTTTTTACTTTAACCCAACAAACTATTCCTTTAATGCTTCGGAAGATGAAATATTTTTTTTCGCACCAAAAAAACGACTCCTTTGCAACGAAGCCGTTTTTTCCTTGTTAATATATAGAAGCAAATCATACATCTTATGCTTCATTATCCTCCGTCTCTTCGTCTTCCAATTGCTCTTCCATATGTTCATCAGGGGCTACCTGTTCAACCTTGATCTCATCATCCAATACGTCCTCTAACTGGAAAAAACCTTCATCGTAATCAAAGTCTAGTGCATAATCCTCTAATTCCATACTTGTTGTAACCTCACCATCATTTGAGCTCATCTCCATCTGGACGATGACAAAGGTTTCGGTATCAAAATAATAGTCGATTTCCTCCTCTCCATCTGTGAATACGAAGTGATGCGCATCATATTCATTAACAGCAGTCTCACCTTCATAGGTAATGTTGTGCGTATCCATCATCTCGCGAATCTGATCTTCTTCCATTTGGATTTCTGCTGGATTTGCTTCCACATCTAACATTTCGATTTCGTATGCCGTATCATCACCCTCTGTATAATTGATGGAAGTTTCACTATCATCAGAGGCGCTATATTCTACTGGGCCGCCATCTGTCTCTATTTCCGTACGTTCACTGACCGTTCCATCTTCATTATTCATTTGCCATGAGTACATATGCATCGTAGTAGAAGATTCTGTTTCAGCGTTCTCTTCTCCTCCCAGTTCTTCCTCCAGCTCCTCATCTAAGGACATCTCCATGGTAATCGTTGCTTCTTCATAACGCTGATCAATTCCAGACAAAGCATCTAGGGCTCCCTCCAGAAGCTCTTCTTCCTCATTTACCTCTCCCTCTTCTGTTTGATCAACTTCTGGTGTATCTGTTCCATTGCCATTGTCTTCTGCGTCATTTTCCCCTGTATCATTACATGCCGCTAATATTAGTAAAAAAGATACCATGACTGCCAAAATATAATGCTTCTTCACACAACTTTTGTCCTCCCTCATTTTTACATCTACAGGAGGATTTCCCTTCAAAATGAGTGCTAAAACTTTCATTTTAAAAGAAAATTTGGTATTTGCTTAAATTTAAACATTTTATAACGCCTATTAAAAAGGCTGCCATTTCAATTGTTTTGCCTTATTAAATCGGTTCTCCACTTCCGTCCAATTGACAATATTCCACCAATTATCTACGTAATCCTCTTTCACATTCTCATATTGCAGATAATAGGCATGCTCCCACACATCAAGGACGAGAAGAGGTACCACATCCCATTGACTTAAATTTTGATGCTTTTCCGCCTGAAGAATCTCCAGACGTCTTGCCCGCGGAGACCATACTAAAATAGCCCAGCCACCTCCTTCAACATGATTTGCTGCTTCTGTAAAATGTGCTTTAAACTGGTCATAGCTGCCAAAGGATTGCTCGATTTCATGCAGTAAATCTCCAGTAGGCTCCCCGCCCCCATCCGGGCTCATCACCTTCCAAAATATCGTGTGTAGATAATGTCCTGCACCGTTAAACGCTGCTTCTCTTTCCCAATGCTTAATCAGGTCATAATTATTATCCCAACGCGCCTGCTGCATTTCCAGTTCCGCTTTATTTAAACCGTCCACATAGCTCTGATGATGCTTATCATGATGCAGCTCCATAATCCGGCGTTCGATATAAGGCTCTAAAGCATCATAGCTGTACGGAAGCGGCGGAAGCGTATGGCCGCCGATTGGAACCACTCTTTCACGATTCCCTTCTGCTCGCATTTCCTCCGTGTACTGTTCTATATACTGGTTAAATGTTGTGTACAAATGATTCGCTTGGTTATAAGCCTCCTGTTCTTCTATAGCTTGATGATTTGCAAGCTCCTTTTGAAATTGATTGAATTCCTTTTCCCATTCAGCTAATGCATCTCTACGGACATCCTCTTGAAAAGATTCCCTTGCTTCCCGATATGTTTGCGCCATCTCTTTACACCATAATTCTATTGAATGAAGATATTCTGACAATGAAAAAGCCTCCCTCAAATTAGTCGTTAATACTATATGCAAAAGCGGGCTGGGCTGATAATTAATAAAATAATATGTGTAAGTTCAATTAAGTATTTAATACATTAGCACCTATACTGATTGAAAAAACAGCAAACAAATTCTTTTACGCTTTATAAAGAAGTAAAAATTACAAAGGACATTGAAAAGTTTTATTGCTTAAGAATGTTAATGACTCCACGGCATAACAAAAGCACCTCCTTTAACTTAAATTCCCACAAAAAGAAGGTGCTGGTTTACTAATATATTATTTGAATATTAAGCTGCTTTACTTACTTTTTATAAAGACAGATAAGACAACCCATGTATCGTATTTTTCAAGCTACGTTTAATATGTGCACGCATTGCTGCTTCAGCTGCATGTTCACTTTTAGCTTTCATATGTTTCAATACTTCTTCATGTTCTTCGACTGGTAAAGTACGTGGATATTCAGGATCCTTATAAACACCTAATCGTCTATACCTAGATACCCGGTTATTTATCTGTTCTAGTAAATTTACTGCCGTGGCATTGTTACTGTACTCACCTAATAAACTATGAAAATCACTTCCATAAGATACTACATCCATTTTACGTTCATTTTCTGCAGAATTTCGCATTAAAAATGTAATGTCTTCAAACTTATTAATGATTCCATCAAAATCATTAGATTGAGCAATGTTCAGTGTAGCCTCTCTGGCAATGAGTCCTTCCATTACCTCTCTAACCATAAAAAGTTCTTTCGCTTCTTTCATAGACATTGGAGCAACAGCCATTCTCCCATTAGCTTTTTTTACTATTAAACCTTCCAATTCTAATCGATATAATGCTTGACGCAATGGAGTTCTGCTTATCTCCATTTTTTTAGCTAACGAATCTTCAACTAAACGGCCATTGGGTTCATAAGTAAACTCGATAATATCTTTTTTTATTTGTTCATAAATATAATCAGTTGTTGATAATCTTTTTGTTTTATCCAATATAGATCCATCCTTAATATAGTATTAAGTTAGATGTCACCTAATTAATTCTTTTCTCCATGGGATTTTAGAAATACCTTATATAAAAGAATATCATATAATTAGGAAGCGTGACAGTTAAAAAGCATGTATATGGTTCAAACTCAATTAATATACTTTATTTTTTACGAATTATTTAATTATAATATTTCAAATATAATTAAACCATTAAAATATTAATAAGTAATTACTTATTAAATGTAGAAAAAAACACAGAAACTACTGTAATTCAGCATTTCTGTGGTTTTTTATATCAAGAAGATATTGCAATAAATAAAACTAATTACTTAATCAATTCCTCCATATTTGTTTTCGCAATACTTTCATCTAATAATTCATACTTTTCATATAAAAGAACATCATATAATTCTTGCCTTGTCTGCATCTTGTTTAATAAATTACTTTGTGTACCTGTCTCAGCTATTTCTTTATACATAAGCTCTACCGCTTTACTTGCTATACGCAAAGATGTAACTGGATATATTACGATTTTATACCCCATCTCTTCAAATTGTTCTGCTGTAAACATCGGCGTTCGTCCAAATTCTGTCATGTTAGCTAAAAGCGGAAAATCAACTCTTCTAGCAAATCGTTCAAAGTCTTCTTTACTTTGCAATGCTTCTGGAAAGATAATATCTGCCCCAGCACCAAAATATGCTTTTGCACGATCAACAGCATTTTCTAACCCTTCTTGGGCGAAAGAATCTGTTCTTGCTATAATAACGATATCAGGATCTGCTTCTCTAGCTGCTCGAATTTTTCTCACCATTTCTTCTTTGGTTACTAGTACTTTTCCGTTTAAATGGCCACATTTTTTAGGAAGTTCTTGATCTTCTAATTGAATGGCTGCAGCCCCGGCGTCTATCATTTCAAATACAGTTCTTGTTACATTTAATATACTTCCATAACCCGTATCAATATCAACAAGGAGCGGCATTCCTGTAGCACGAACAATTTCTCTTGTACGATTTGTTAATTCTGTTAATGTGAGCACCCCTAAATCTGGTATGCCTAAACTTGCGGTTAAAGCTGCTCCAGATAAATATATAGTTGAAAATCCAGCTTTTTGGGCTAGCAAAGCTGCCATTGCGTCGTGTGCACCTGGCATTTTAATAATTCCTTTGGTATTTAATTCTCTCCTCATCACTTTAATCGGATGTTCATAATTATTTCGTACTAACCAGCTCATTTTAACACTCCTAATTCAACTTAATTTTGCGGTATATATAATTTACCAGACATAATTCTACGTGCTGTTCTTTCCAAACCAACATAATTAATTCTTTCTTCTAATTGACTTTTTTGAACTCTAATAGAAATTATTCCTTCTGGATGTCCAATCCTTACCATTTGTCCATTTTCCAATGGCTTTATCTTAGAAACTTGGTTAGGAATCGTGCCATCTAAAAGACATGCTCCTGCTAAGTTTAGTAAGCCACTTACTGCAAAGGTCCGATGCATCTTCTTCATAGATACCATACGAGCTAGAATATCATAATCATTCTTTTTTATTCGCTTCCCAGTAGACGTTAAATAATCTATAGGTCTACTGACAAAAGAAACCTTTGGTAAAGCAAGATATTTTTCTTCTGCTTCTATCAAACTGGGAGTTAACCCACTTTTAACGGCTATATGTCCTCTCATATCTTCTAATGTTTTCATAATAAGTGGGTCTTTCATAATTTCTTCATTTTGCTCAGCACCTGTTAGAGAAAGGGATTCTGCATCTAGATATACAAATGGATTAACAATATCGCAAAATGAGTAAGCATATTTTTTTTTGCTAATAGTCAGTATAGACTTTGCAGACAACGGTAATGTCTTCTTTGTTTTTGCTCCGCCAGGATCTTTAATATCAACAAGGAATTTAGCGCCAGGGTCTTTAACACCTGGTATTTCAAAACTGCCATCTACCTTTGCCTTTCCATTTTCCAGTGGAACTGTTATCTTAAGATATTTTTTAATATTAACGTTCCAAACCGTAACAAGGGTGGATTCCATGTCTTTTGATACGTTTATCATCCCCTCATCCACTGCAAAAGCTCCCGTTGCAGCCATAAGATTCCCACAAGTTCCTTCGTAATCTATTACTTCACTTCCAATTCCTAATTGAACAAAAGTGTAGTCTATATCTGCATCTTTTTTTACGCTTTTATTAATGATTACAACTTTACTAGTATGAGAGGTTCCTCCTCCAAGGCCATTTACATGAGATACATCTTCCGCTCCAATACCTTTTAAAAATATTTTTTCTCTTAATTCTTTTTCTTTAGGTAAATCTTTTTCGTGGAAAAATAATCCTCTGCTTGTACCGCCTCTATAAACAACACATGGCACCGTTAATTGTTCCATTTTCTCACTCCTATCCTCACAACAGTAATAATTTGATTATTACGGGTAATATTAAAATTAAAAGAGATATACGAAACAAATGCATTAACATTACTACTTCCACATCAACATCTATTTCATCGGCTACAATCGAGATTTCACTCATTCCCGCAGGTAAACTTCCACTTAACGCAGTTAACCATTTAAAACGGAACAGCTTAGTAAATATATAGGCAATTAAGAATGCAAATAAAAGATGAAAAACGGTTGCTATAAGACCAGGAACTATATGATTAAAAAATAACGATACGATATCCGGCTGTAAATTCAATCCTATTAATCCACCAACTAGCATTTGTATCATCTGCTTATACTTTTTCTTTAATGGAGGTACTTTCAAACCACTAATTTTCGCGATTGCTACAGTAATAAAACTCCCCATTAAAATGCCAATTGGCAAATTTAAAATATGCCCAATATATCCTCCTACGCTTGCTATGCTGACTACAATCACAAATTTCTTTAAAGATTGATTCATGTCTTTTCACCTTGTTTATTAAACGTTTTAAGAATCCATCTTAAAAGTAGCATTAATGTTACAAACCGAATTAAATGCATTATTGCTACAACTTGTGTATCCGTATGTATAGAATCTGCCAAAATCAGCATTTCAGCAATTCCACCTGGTGAAACAGATACTAAAGTCATAACAAATGGAGTCATTCCCATTCCTTTAAGAATCATAGCAACAACAACAGCTGATATTACACTTCCAAAACCAAGTATTATAAAACTGATTAATTTTTTAAATGGGAGATAAAGTATATTTTTAGTAAACATTAAGCCTATCATTGTTCCTAAAGCAACTTTAGATAAATTCCGAATCAAAGGCGGTATCTCCTGGGAGTCAATCATGCCGACAATGCTAAAAACCCCGACCATTAACATAGACCCTAAAAGTGCACCAGCAGGTATTTTTAATTTAACGCCAATTATGCCTCCTAAATATGCAAGAAATAAAAAAACAATAGCATTCATTTTATTATCCCTATTTATTAGGAAACTTTACTCTTTTTGTTTAATTTATCAAGAATAATTGGCAAGAATACACCTAAGATAGTAATGATAATTAGAATGATACTTACAGGGCGAGTTAAAAAGGCATTAATCGTTTCACTACCATGAAGCTGTACACTTTTCAATAATTCTGAATCCGCAATTGGACCAAGAATCAAGCCAAGTACGACCGCAATGACAGGATATTTATTCCTTCGTAAATACCAACCAATAATTCCAAAAATAAATACTAAAAAGGCATCAAATAATAAATTTCGTGTAGCAAATGCACCAATTAAAGCAAATACTATGATGATGGGAATAAGAATTCTAGTAGGAATATTTATAACACGGCCTGCCCCTAAAGATACTGCTCCTCCAACAAAAATCAAAAAGAACAAACCTACAACCATTGAAAAAATAACACCATATAATATTGTACTTTGTTCAATAAATAATCTTGGTCCCGGAACCCATCCTTGCATAATAATAGCTCCAAGCAACATTGCCGTTGATGCGCTTCCTGGAATACCTAAAACAAGCATCGTAGCAAGTGCCCCTCCCTCAGAAGCGTTATTAGCGGATTCCGCTGCTACAATTCCTTCTTCATTCCCTTTACCAAATTTATCTTTAGACTTGGAAAATCGTTTCGCCTCATTATAGCTCAGTAAACTGGCAATCGTAGAACCTGCTGCTGGCAAGGCACCAACAAAAACTCCAATCGCACTTGATCTGATTAAATTAAACGGATATCTAAAGATTGATTTGATACCTTTTAACATTTGAGAAGTTAAATTTTGATTTGCTGATTGCTTAGACACAAATTGTTTATCTGCAAGAAAAAAGAGTTCAGATACTGCAAATAAACCGATTAATGCAGGAATCATTGGGATTCCATCCAATAAATAAACATTGTCAAAAGTACCTCGTACCGCTCCAGTATCTGTCATGCCGATAGTACCTAATAAAACACCGAACAACCCTCCAAAAATTGATTTAACAAAGCCTCCTTCTTGTATTGAAGATATAATTGTTAAACCAAATACTGCTACAAGAAACATTTCCGTGGGACCAAACTTTAATGCAAAGGAGGCAAGAGGTTGAATAATTAATAGGAGCACAAATCCTCCAATCATTCCCCCTATAGCAGAGGACCCTACCGCTAGACCTAGAGCTTTTCCTGGCTGACCCTGCTTTGTCATTGGATAACCGTCTAAGGTAGTTGCGACTGCTGCTGGTGATCCAGGAGTGTTAATCAAAACCGCTGTTATTGCTCCCCCAAACAAACCTCCTGTATAGATTGCAATTAAAAACACAAGTCCGGATAATGGTTCCATCGTAAATGTAACTGGAAGCATCAACGCAATACCCAATGATCCTGTGAGACCTGGTATAGCCCCGAGTATAACCCCTAAAAGTAGCCCTAATATAATTAAAAGGAAATTAAACCAGTTCATAAACATGACTATTCCATCCATTAGTGACTGCCATTCAATCATCTACAATACCCCCTCTAATAGTATTCCTGATGGAATAGGTATTCCCAAAAGGTTATTAAATAGATAGAAAAGAAGCAGTGTAAATACTATTGGCAAAATAACTAGAACTTTTTTCGAACTTGTTCCTAATATTCTCATCAAGATTGGCATATAAATAATTGTCATTATTAAAAAACCGAGATAATTCATTAATACTAAATAAATTAATGTTGACAGCATAAACAAAAATACTTTTTTGCTTAATCTAGCAGATGATTCATCTGCTTCATCGGAATCTTTTTCATCTGTGTTAGTGGATTGTTTTACTTCTTTCCATTCTTTCCATATGATTAGTGGATAAAGTAGAATGATAATCCAAATAATCGGATTGACCATAAGTTTATCCTGTGCGCTGTTTAGTGAACTAATATCTACTAAATATACTACTGAAAAAATAAGGATACCTGTGGCTACAATAACGCGATGGACAAATGTATTAAAAAATTTTCCTAATCCTCCCACATTACCCCTCCTTATAATAAAATTTAGAAAAAAATAAAGTCATGAATTTTAAATAAAAGGTTCATGACTAATAAAATATTCGAGTGGAACCAATATAGTTTTTCTAGTTTAATTTCTTCTAATGTTGTATTATTCTTCTTTAAGTTTGTCTTTATATTCATCTAATAAGTCATGTAGAGAGTGATTTAATTCATCACTTTCCTCAGGGCCACGAAATTCACTTACTTCCTCTGCGTTGTTATCTTTGATGTAACCTTGATATTCTTCACTTTCGAATACATTTTGATATGCTTCTGTAAGTAATTCAAACAATTCTGGATTATTTTCTTTAAAAGAATCATGTGTAGCTAAGAACCGAACAGACCCTACTAAAGGGACTTCTACATCATAATTTGCTAATACATCATTTATAGGTTCTGCATCTGGCCATAAATCCATTTTTTCTTCTGAAGCTACAGATAGAACTTTAATGTTGTCTTCCATTGCGCTATCCCCCAAAGCATTACCAATCATGAAATCAACGTGCTCTCCTAAAAGAGCGTTACGCATTTCCCCTCCGCCATCATAAAAAACTGGTTTAAATTCAATTCCTAACTCTTCTTCCAACAGTACTCCGGTAAGATGTAATGGCCCACCGCTTACCGTAGAATAGCTAAGCTCTCCAGGATTTTCTTCTGCATACTCAATTAACTCTTCAAATGTTTCAAAAGGCGAATTTTTATGCACAGTTATTGTGATTGGATCAAATTGTTCAATATTTACCATTGAAAAATCATCAATGTCATAATCTGCATCTTGTAGCAGAATACTAGCACTTAAGTATAATTGCGTACCACCAAATATAACAGATCCATCATCTTTCCCATTCTGAAAAACGGTAGTTCCAACCTGTGTAGCTGCCCCAGGACGATTATCAATTTGTATTTTTGTATCTAATTCCTCTTCTAACTGCTGAGCAATAACTCGCATCATACTATCCAAGCTCCCTCCGGCATCAAACGGAAGAATAAGCGTCGTAGTATTATGTGGCCATTCTACATCTCCTTCTGAGTTTGCCTCGTTATTCGCCCCATCGTTAGAACATCCTACTAAAGTAATCCCTAAAATTAATAGTGCAATAAGTAGTTTTGCTATTTGAAACTTCTTCATTTTTTCCCTCCTCTTATTTTAAAAAGAAACCGCTTGCAAAATTATTTATTCCCCCTTTTCTGAATTATATAAATTAAAACTTTTCGATATCATATCATAGTTTCGTATAATTGTATACAATTATACGAAAAATTTTCGACAATATTTTTTAATTCAACAAAAAAAGACAAATTAATTTATAACAGCTAGATGATGGACGAGGGAGAAGACTATCCTGTACTTTTTATTTTAGTTTATATTTTTAGAATTTTGATTAGTTTAATATTAGCTGTACATGTAAAAACTTCATTTAAAGGTAATTTTCTTTGTACAGGATAAATCTGTGTTATTTATTCTCTTCGAAAAATGTCATATTGTAACCAATAAAAAATACCGATTAGAAACCGGCATTTTTATCTTGATTTATTGTATTTTTTAATAAAAAGTCCCAGGCTGTTGAAGAGTTTGCGGTCTCCACCAAGACTCTACCATTTGCCACGCTGAATGAAAATCCTGTCCCTGCCCCATCAAATATGCAATTGCTATGGCCTCTCTTAATGCATGCGGATAACCGAGATGTTGCGCTTCCCGCATCCCATGGTTGTTTACTGGAGACATCGCAGACAACACCTGCTGCTCCATCGAATGTTGTCCCATATTCGGCTGCTGCTGAAAATTCCGAGGTTGTTGCTGATTAAAAAACGCCATATGCTGATTTGGATTATATGGATTAGACATATTAGCCGCCTCACTTATAAATGGAATCATTTTAGGTAAATTCCCTACTGTGCAGCCTATGCATTTATTATTTTAAATGTTCCCTTTGAATACTTCATACAGAAGCAATGTTATTCACGCCTGTACTCAACGAAGTTTTTAAATAAAAAGTGATTTCCCGCCATAAAGCGAAAAACCACCAATTTAATTCTTTACCACATTATTTAACAGTAATCACAACGTCTTCACTTGCACGTACTTGGTTCACATCTTGTTTATTTAATGCTTCGATATCACTCATATTCGTAATAAGCATTGGTGTGACCGTATCTGCAGCTTTTTCACTTACCACATCTAGATCCACATCAACAAGGGCATCGCCTTTTTTCACTTTATCTCCTTCTTTTACATGGATGGTAAATCCTTCTCCATCCAAGGAAACCGTTTCTAATCCAATATGAATTAGAATTTCGGCACCATTGTCAGCTTTAATCCCTACAGCATGCTTTGTCGGGAATGCTTGTACAATATCTCCGTCAACAGGTGATACGACTTTACCGTTAGATGGTTTAATCGCAATTCCGTCCCCCATCATTTTTTCAGCAAATACCGGATCAGGTACTTCTTCCAAAGGAATTACATCCCCGTCAACAGGGGCGAATAATTCAATTTCCTGTTTTTCTTTCTTTTTAAAAAGCTTCCCAAACATAGCTATCCCTCCAAAATTGATATACATTGATTTTATCATATGTTCCGAAGAATTACTTTAATAAGCCTGCTAGAGCCCAACATGTAATCAACTTTGCTTATCTATCAGCTTCTCCACGATTTCTCCTGGCCGAACATCCAAATAAATAAGCTCATCCAGTCCTATCCACACTGGCTGGTAAGTCCCCCTATTTCTACTAGAATTCGTATACTCCTCTCCAAGTCCTGTCGCAAATTCACCACTTATTATCTCTGCGGCAAAATAATATTGTTTACCATCAAAATTTATGGTATCAAAAAGTTTGATGATTCTTACATGAACACCGAGTTCTTCATATACTTCCCGAACAGCTGCTTGTTCTGGATTTTCTCCGTCTTCTATGCCGCCTCCTGGAAATACATAATACCTTCTTTGTTCACGAGTTCTTTTTATCAGCGCAACTTTCCGGTTTTCGATAATCACTGCAGCACTTCTTCTTCTCATTTATACACCTCTCTTCTTTATAATAAATGAAGCCATTTCATCTGTATACTTACTTTCTCCCCCTATTTACCACTATTAGCCCTGCCTGATAGATAAAAACAATAAATTGGTTTAAATGGCTTCAAAATGTAATAAAAAACTCCAGATACCATATTTACGATACCTGGAGTCCTTTTCTCCAACTAATCCTGTTTTTGTTTATCCCAGTCTTCAAAATCATCATTATTTAAATTTCGTATTTTACCATTATTCTCGATAACCGCTTCTACTTCTACCTTTACATTTATATTCGGATACGTTTCATTGAGAAAGTTTTTCAGTTCATTATGGGTATAGTTTTTCCTGATTCGGTTACTGATTCCAAGAACATCTGCATGTTTATCCTGCAGCTTTTTAACGAGCTGAAGTGTATCCTTTTCCACTTTTTCTTCAAACTTCTTCTGAATATCTTCATCGTTTAAATGATCTTCTGCTTCAGCAACAATCATGACAAATTCCAGCTTGATGGTCAGGTCGATTTGATCGCCATTGTATTTATAATCGTACTCTACATCTCTTTCAACAAGCTCTACATCAGTTGTCTCATCAATGGTTATAAACGTTTTGATAACATTCTCATCATTATTTAATAAATTCATCAGCAGCACTTCTAAAGAATCTAATGTTTCAACGATTTTTCCATTCTTTAGCACGGATGCACCAAAGTAATCCATTTCCAAATTTTCATTGGAGCTAATAATTGGAATAGCAATATCTGAGGTATACGAATGAATGCCTCTGTATACCTGCCACAGACTTACTTCCGGATTATAAATTTCCCAGCCAGCCTGCTTTTCTAAAAATCCAAATATAGGTACACCTACTTTTTGAAATGTTTCAATCATCTGATCGATATAGGAATCCATATCTTCTTGGGTAAATGCCACAGTTGGTGTTGCCGGCATATCTCTCATTCGTATGAAGGTATTAATGATTTTTCCAATTCCCTCCCTTCCCAGTTCTTCACCTAACACAACAAAACCAATATGTTCTAAATCAATGGTTGTTTCAATTTTTTTCTTAATTTGTTCAATGGCGTCAACAATCGTAGCACCTTTGCCGTCCACCTTCGCCAAATTCCTCTGCTCAGATACCACAGAGACCGGTATGATTAAATACACATGATACAAATCTTCATCCTTTGTTACCCCCATTAAAATAGGCGTGGAACGGTAATTAATGTCTCTGGAATCCCAGCATCCACTTAATAAAGCCAGCAATACGAAAGAAATGATTATCTTTATCCAATAATTACGTTTCATGTTTATCCCTTCTTCCTATCCAAAAAATGAAGATCAGCAGACTGATGAAGGTGTAAAAACGAAGCGGCACAATCCAAATGATATGGGATTGTACTTGCTCCCACGTAGAAATCATATTTGCTACAGCTGTAATGAAGATAACTATAATAACCATTGCAATCGATGCATGAAGCTTACTCGTCTGGAAGATGCTTTGATATAACGTCCGCAAAATATGCAATAGCATCCCTAAAAATAACGTTGCGTAGATAAGAAGACTTAGACCAAAGAGGCTTGTCAATGTTTCAAAGATAGACCAGTCAATATCAACCGTAGCTAGCATTTCGATATATGGAAAAGTGAAATTCCGTGCTATTTCATTTCCAAATACCAGCATGGGTGAGTAAGCAGCCATAAATATAAATAGAATCAAAAGCCACGAAAACCAGAAAACCGTTTTATAATTGAATTTTTTTCCTTTTGGTAAAAAAGCGATAAATAAAAAGGTTGGAGATAATATGAAAAAACCTGTAATAAAAGGCATCTCCAATAAAAAATCGAAGTTACTTACCTTCGCCGGAAAGAAGTTATACCATTCCGCATTGAAAAAGGATAATATGAAAATAACGACTATGACATAGGAAGAAGTAGCTGCTATTAAAAAGGTTGTCCGGAAGATACTTTCCATCGAACCAAGACCAATATAACCAGCCGTTGTAATGAAGATGACCATCACATAAAACATGGGTGTCTGATTCAAGAATAATACTGTAGTAAACTCTGCATAAGTACGGATGGCAACAATCACTGTTCCAATAATAAAAAGGCTGATGGGCACAAGTAAAGTAAGGGATACAGCCCAACGTTTTTTGGGCAAATTTTTTAAAATATTAGGTTCCTTTAACTTGGATACACCAAATAACAGCAGACCAAAAAGAGCGATATGTGAAAATCCATGTATAAGAACAATTAGCCAATGTCCATTATCTACTGTATCCAGGATAAGGCTAGGATACAGCAGAAACATCACTCCGATATTTGTGACTAAAAAAAAGATTATAATCAATAAATTATTGATTTTCACTTTGAATCCCTTCCTTTTTCCATCGGACATATGGAACTCCAAAACTCGTGATTCGGGCAATATAGGAGCATAAAACCAGCAGACCGATGACATGTCCCAGAATTCCAAACATAGCGGAGAAAACGACAATAATATATTTCATCAAGCGCAGCGTAATCCCATTTTCAAAGTTAACGATAATTCCATTTGCAATTGTCGTCGCAGCAATGATAATAATCAATACCCCACTCACAAGGCTGGCTTCCACAATCGCCTGTCCCAAAATAATACCGCCTACTACTCCAATCGTATTGGATATCGAGAGAGGCAGCCGAACGGCAGCTTCCGTAATCAATTCAATCAAAAGAAGCATAATGATGATCTCAATAAAGGCAGGATAAGGCACAAATTGACGGCTCTCCGTTATCGACAAGGCCAGCTGGACTTTTAACATTTCCGGATTTATTGTAATCAGCGCGACATATAAGCCGGGCAGCAATACAGCAATCATAATTCCAACAATACGCAGAAGATATAAAGAATACACAAATGCACTCAGATAGTTACTGTCACTTGGCTGTTTGAACACATCAAAAACCGTATTAAACAATACCAGTGCAAACGGATAACCATCCATAAAGAATACAATCTTCCCCTGCTCTATGTATTCCATGGCGTTTTCAGGTAGCTCTGTAGAATTTACTCTGGTAATTAATGAAAATTTAGAAAAACCAAATGCAACATGAATGTCTTTGACTTGTTTGATTTCATTTGGATAATCCTCGATTTTCTTTTTAATCATCTCTACCATGTGTTCCTCTGTCGTCCCTTTTAAAATAAGAAAAGAAAAGCGGCGGTTTCTTTTTCCATGCTGTGTTGTGATTACTTCCACATCTTTTGATTGATATTTACTTCGCAACAGCCCTATATTTTGTTGACTATTCTCTGTAAATGCATCCTTTGCCCCGTAAATAGTGGTTTCATTGACAGGAACTTCAATACTTCTGTATAGAGGTTGTGAAACAGGATCAATAATTAATGACATTTCTTTCTCACGATTCCAAATAATTACTTTTCCTTCATAGAGTGTTTTGATTTGTTTATTAAATTCCATTTTCTTCCAAGATATTTCTTTAGAATGAAGGCTGTTTGGCTCTGATGATTTTTCTTCTTCGTGCCGAACTAATGTCTCCACCATTTCCCACGTAGCCGAAAAATCCACCAAACTTTCAAACCCAACCACATCGTAAGGAATACCTTTAATAATGACGGACTTCATTTGCAAATCTTTATTCTTCTGTTTCAAATCTTCTATCTGATTGATGAAATCCATTGTCCGCATCCTTTCTCTTATCTTATCTTTTAGTTATGAGCAAGGAAGCACTTTTTCATACAAAAAATCCGCAGCTCTGTTCTTTCTAATTTTTTAAACAGGTGGTTCTACACCGAAACTTTATTCACCCGGAAGTTTACAGAGGGTTTACCGTACTAATGTGTAAATTATAAGAAACCTTTTCCCCCTTTTCTCGTATTATCTATTAAAAGAACACGATTCGGAGGCAGGATAGCATGTTTCGTTTTAAAAGCAAGCGCAGAGAAAGAGCAGCAAAAAAAGTAAAGAGTGGGGATGGACATGCGTTAAAACCCTTTCGTTTTTATGAAATATTTTATCGTTCCCTTTTTTATATAAACCTTCATGAAGATGATAAAGAAAAGCATACTTATGCAGTCCATATTAATTACTTTGATGAAAATGAGTCCATCGATTTATACCGTGATGGAAAGCACCATGCAAAAGCCTCTACTCCAGCTGTCTTTCCGGTTCCTGGAGGGGTTATTGAAGCTGCAGCAACGACATATGGTTTAAAACGAATTCATTATATTACGGAAGATGAACGCGAGTTTGTACTCTCCCCAGATCGCCGTTCAGCGGAAGGGCTGCGCATGCGTTTCGATGCCAAATTCCCTGAAATCAGCGCCATTATCGGAAAGTTTGCCATTTTTATTCTGCTGGTTTCTTTAATACTAGGACTTCCGCAGCTGGCTTCGCTTATTTCGGAGATTCCCTTTATTGCAGAGCGGTTTGGTTCCTTTGATTCGCCAATCATTCTTCCTTCTTGGCTAAATACGACACTTCTCATCGCCGGGGGCATCGCAGCTATTGAACGTGCTTTGACATTAAAAAATCATTGGCTGATTGATATGGAAACAAGCTGGTGGGATGACTAATTTTTGAAGTGAATGGAAAAGGAAATACGAAGTTTATCAGCAAGTATTTAAAAATGCAGCAACCGCCAGTTGAATGACAGTTGCTGCATTTTTAAATACGTTTTTCGGCGATTCATGACCTGTTAAACTGATTATTGGATAATTAATTGCATATCTTTCGTTCTTTACGCTTCTAACCATATCCGCTCAAGCTGGTGATGATCTTCTGAAATCTGCAGCTTATAAATATCGGGATTACTAAGTTTTCTCCACGCCTCAAATCCCGTACTTTTATCGTAATAATGCAAAAGCAGAGAGATGATTCCTCCATGGGCCACCATTATGCTGCTCTTCGCATCGCTTTCTCGCAAATCATTCACTACATGCATTATTCTCCTGGTTGCTTCCTTACTGCTTTCGCCGCCTTCATATTTTAAATCGAAATCCGTATACGTTGCTTCAAGTTTATCCATCCAATCTGGCATTGAAACCGTACTGAGCACCCTCTCTTTCAAACGGCTATCTGTCTCTATTTTTAAATTGTTCTTTTCAGCAAAAGGCTCTACCGTTAGTATCGCGCGTAGAAACGGGCTGGAAATGATACGATCAACTTTTTTGCCGGAAAGGAATACAGCCAGCTTCTTCGCCTGCTCTTTTCCTTTTTCCGTCAAGGAGGCATCAGGAGCTTGACCTGTTGCTTCACAATGCCGGATGATGTAAATTATTTTATTCATCTTCTTCAATAATCCTCTCTTTTTGAAAAATTTAATTTATTCTCTTTATCCTAACAGAGTTTATGATATTTCTTTTATTTTTTATGAACTTTTTGCTTTGTTTGTTTGTATAGTCAGTAAACAAGGGGGAGGGAATGAAAATCAATGCATATCAAAAACGAACCATTTATATTACAACTGGTGTACTTATTTTCTTCGCAATCATTTCTTTCATCACAAATGATTGGAGATTCTTTTTAGGAAGCTTATACCCTGTATTCATTAATATCATGTTTGCATTTACCGCTAAAAACAATAAGCATATACAAAAATTTAATCAGAAACATGCTGAAAAAAAGAAACTTGTAAAATAAAATATAAAATCCAATGTTTTTACTTCTTTGATATAATGCCTGTACAGTAACTCTTATTGACGAGATATAGTTCAAACCTTATCCATGTCCGTTTATTTGGCTGGCCATCATGTCATACTCGGAATTTGATCAAAGAAAATATATAATAGATAGGAAGGGAATTATGGGGAAAGGATATATTATTTCTTTAATTGTGGCAGGGGTATTATCAATATTGATTCCTGCTATCATCAGATCATTTAATCATAAATATGTTGTTAAAGAAAATGGAAAAATAAATTATAAAAAAACAACGATTTATTTAAGGTGGAACGTGTTTGATACAGTCACGTTATGCCTTGCCATTTATGTCATTCTCTGTGCACAAGCCTTATTTTTCTTCATTGCAGCTGGAAAAACCGTTGAAAATGCATGGGTGCAATTTCTATCCAATCAAACGCAAACTTGGGTTATTGTTATTGTGAGTTATTTTGTTTCCCGTATTTCGATGACATTAAAATCCATCAAAGCCCACCTAGGGGATAAAGAAGATGAAGCGTAACGAAGAGTGGATGGAAATTTACAAAAATGGGGACAAAGCAGGCTTCACACAATTATATGAACGCCTGTACGAACCGCTTTACTGTTTTCTCTACCGTTACACGCAAGAAGAACAGCTCAGTATCGATATTGTTCATGATACGTTTGAAATCC
The DNA here is from genome assembly GCF_053839645.1 of Oceanobacillus sp. M60. Lineage (NCBI taxonomy): Bacteria > Bacillati > Bacillota > Bacilli > Caryophanales > Bacillaceae > Oceanobacillus > Oceanobacillus sp. M60. The sequence goes on from NZ_JBSSNH010000001.1 coordinate 709,726, forward strand.
TGCAGAAGAAAAAGCAGGCATTCAATCCTGCGAAAGGAACAGTCAAAGCTTATTTATTTCAAATTGCTTACCGCTTACTAATAAATAAATTAAATCGAAGAAAGAAATGGCGCTCTCTGCTGCCTTTTTTAGCACCACAGTCTAATCACTCGATAAGCATGGATGAAAAATTATGGGTTCAGCAGGCCATTGCCGACTTGCCTGATAAGCAGCGGGCGATTATTTTACTGGTTTATTATGAAGACCTGCCGCAAAATGAAATTGCATCGATATTAGATATTCCGATAGGTACCGTTAAATCGAGGCTACATACGGCAATGAATACATTAAAAAACAACCTGGAGGAGGATTTTCATGCTGAAAGATGAATTTAATGAAGAAGATAAACTAAAGGAAGAGCTGGACCGATTTCAGGTAATCGTCCCTGAACAGAAACGCAGGCAAAAACAAACAGCCTGGCAGCGATTTATCCATTATTTAGCTTCCCCTGCCAAAGATCCTTTAGAAAAAGCAACCGTCACCTTAACCGGGTTGAATTTAACAAGAATGGTTCCTTTAGCTTTAGGGGTTGGGATGAGTGTAATTCAATTATGGATTCATATGTAAACAATAAAATGCGAGTAAAGCAACTTTCTATTACTAAATTCTGCCCAACTTCCTTAACTACAGTTTTACAGATTCTAGATTAGGAGATGGTTTTATAACCTGGAATAATGGGAGGTTCGTAAATTCATGCAGGTAGTATCTTGACTTATCTTTGGATACCTTCTCCTTCTCTTACATGTATGGTTTCATGAGCTGGGGCATTACCTTGCCGGCCGTTTTATTGTAGAAATCCATAAAGACAATATCCAGATAAAACTTTTGAATACCCCTTCATGTTGCGTTGAAAGGGAAAGATGAGCAATGGGTGGCGCCGAATGACAAAGACGGAAATTATATAGAGAGCTATTTAAAATATGATCCGCAGGGTAAATGGTCTTTTTTATACATAATGGCGGGTTTTATTTTTCAAACAGTTATTTTTTTCAGCCTGGCAGCGAGCATCTTTTTTATTTTTCAATGCTGTATATATTTTCGGAGATGCTTTATTTTCTATTTGGAAACAAACTCCCTTTGGTGACACGAGCGCTGCTTTTCTTTTTGCCAGGTGGCAAACGATTCTATTTGTTAGCATTCTTTTACTAATTTATGTTTTCTTCTATATGTTTATTTGGATTCAATCGTAACTTCCACATGACAAGGGGCAGGTTTCATAACCGCTCCCTTTTAGGCTACTGATATAAAATTACTTTTCCCACAACATCATTTACCGGCAAGTTTTCCATTTTCTCCATCATTTGCGCTTACTCCTCTTTATTTAGTTTTAAATAAGTTTTGCTTCATATAAACAAAGTGAGCCAATTTACAATGAAACCAGCTCACTTTGTTTGTTTATAGAAACAGATAATCTATTTTATTTATTTACTCACTAGCAAGCCTTTTAATTTCTGCTTCACTTAAGTCTGTGATCTCTGCAATGTCACTGATTGACATATCTCTTGCTATCAGTTTCAAAGCTAATTCCTGGTTCCGCTTTTTTATCCCTTCTTCTATTCCTTCTTGCTTTCCTCTCTCAAAATAAGAATTCGGCAGCTGCATGACTATTTCTTTTTCCTCTTCCGGCAAGTTTTCCATTTTCTCCATCATCTGTTCTTCCTCCTCTTTATTTAGTTTTAAATAAGTTTCGAAATAACCATAAAGAAACTCCATTTGCGCCGGATTGATTTTCATCCGGGTAATCATACGCAGAAATTCCAACTTTACTTGGACACGCTCATGTTCTTCATAGCCCATCTGACTAAGCAATGCGGCTGCGGCCGGGTTGTCTGATTGAATATATTCTTTCCAGTTTTTCTTTCTTAATTGTAATTGTAAAAAGTTAAATTGAAGTACTTCTTGGGTAGGTGTATCGACTTTGAATTTCGTGGGTTCTTCTTGTTTCCTATTATAACTCAAAACGGCGATAGGTTGAATTGGTTTGCGGTGTTTAGCGTAAAGATAACTGAAGTAGAGAAACATTCTTTCGGGGAAATCTGCCTCATGAGTGGATTGTGCTTCGGTGTGGATATGGAGAATTTTATCCTCGTGATGCAACTTTACTTCGACGAGCACGTCAATTTCCTTTTTGGAGCCTTCAAGATAATCCAGGTAGACTTCCTGTTCAAGAAATGTGACGTTGGAGAAATCAATGTAGGGATGAAGGTCGGGGAAGAAGCCTTCGATAAATTCCTCGAAAAACTCTTGTATCAGCTTTTTCGTCAGCCGATCATGTTTCATGTAATCTGCTTTTTCTTCTAGTATAACGGGGACTGTAAACAATAGAGCACTTCCTTTCTTTTAAATTATATTTATTTTAGCAATTATTCTGAAATAAAACAATTATAGTTTTTTCATTCCTGCTTCGAAAAAACTAATACTACTTCCCTATAAGAAAAGAGCATCGTCACAGACCATGCTCTCCTCTCCCTTATAAGAACTGCTAAACTAATCTTTTTCATTATTCTCCCCTTAAACTTGCGGCTTCTTTCCTTTAAATGAAACGAAAAATACAATTAAACTCACAATAAAAGCTGCTAAGGCCAACCATGAAACTGCATTGGATACCGAAATGACATCTAAAAATCCAAGTACAGCAATGATAGGCATGACAAGAATAGCTCCCAGAACCTTTTTAAAACGTGCATATCTGGCTCTTTCTTTAAATGATGTCATGGCATCCTCCTTTTTCGTTATAGAAGGTTTTCCCGGCTTTCTTGCAGGTGAAACATGCTCCATAATACATCACATAAGAAATATGATAATTCTTCCGTGTATGCAATTCAAAAAGTCTTTTAACGCACAGTCTCCATAAACCGCTCTTTCTCCAGCTTCAATACTTTTTTCTGAATAGAAGCTTCTTCTTCTTCCAGCTCCTGCTCATCTAAAATGCGTGATGCTGTGTCAGATTCTTTTACAAACAGGTTAAAAAGATTCGCTTTTTCTCCTAATACGTCAAGCATTGTCACATCAATACTCTCTTCCGTTAATAAGCGATAAACGACAACGTTTCGAGATTGTCCCATTCGATAAGCACGGCTGATCGCCTGTTCTTCCATTGTCGGCTTCCATTGCGGTTCGCATAAAACAACCACATTGGCAGCCTGAATATTCACCCCGACACCGCCGGCAGTAATCTGGCTGACCAGAACGGAACCAGCTTCATCCGCTGTGAAGGCATCAATGATTTCCTGTCTTTTATGATTCGAAACATCCCCAGTAATGACGCGATGTGCCTCGTTTTCTAAATTACTGCTGATTGTCTGGATAACATCTTTAAAATAAGAAAATACCAGCACTTTATGCCCGTTTTCTTTTGCATTTTCACAGATTTCAAGCAGCTTCTCAAGCTTCGGTGACTTACTCTGAGATCCGCCCTGCCAGCCTGCACGGCGCATGGCCATGACCTGTTCCTCTTTCACTGCCTGCTGATAGAACTTCTTCTCTTCTTCACCAAACGGAACCCATTCTGGAATAATCTCCAAATCCGGAAGCTCATGTAATACGTCCTTCCGATTCCTCCTTAAATAAACTGGAGCAATGGCTTCACGGAATGCTTGCGGATTACGCAACAGCATCTCTTCTGATAAGTCATCCGCAATTCCCGGCTGCAGGACAGAGACCAATTGCATCATTTCCTCTACCGTGTTCTCGAGTGGAGTTCCGCTCATAAATAAGACATACTCCGCTTCGTCTGCCAAATGATAAACATTTTGCGAGCGCTTTGTATTCGGATTCTTCACATAATGCGCCTCATCAACAACCAACGCATCAAAATGATGACTGCCTTCCAATGGCAGAGTTCCCGCCAATTCAAAAGTGGTTATTAAAATACCCGTACCTTCTTGCCAGGCCTGAAATTGTTCTTCACGATTGCTGCCGTGAAAGATAAATGCCTGTAAAGCAGACCGCTGTTCCATCTCTCTTTTCCAGTGGGCGATTACGCTTAGTGGACAAACAATGACAGCATGTCCCTGATGGTTTTGCCTGAGATGATTGAGAATAGCAAGCGCTTGAACCGTCTTTCCTAAGCCCATCTCATCCCCCAGCAGCGTCTTTTTATAAAGCAAAGCATACTTCGCACCAAAAATTTGATAATTTCTTAAGGTAATATGCAGTCCATTCGTATCAAGCGGATGGTTATTTACTGCTCCTACCACTTCTTCTGGCAGACTTTCGGAAATATTCTTCGAGTCAAAGTCCGTTGCTTTTTCAATTTCTGTATAGTAAAAGGCATTTTCTCTTTCAAAATGCTTTTTGAGCTCTTCTTTACTCACTTCAAAATCAAGCATATAATCTAATCTTTTCTTTATCTGTTTTAATTCCTTTTGATGCTTGTTTTTATTTAGATTGGCAAAAGCAGACCGTATTTTTTCCTTCTCCTCTTTCGGCTGAAACAAACCGCCAAAAAATCCTTTCTGTTTCTTGGCCATTTCAATATCAGATATCGTTTCATCATAATACTCCTGAAATTTCTCCTGCATCTCTTCAAGAATGTTTAACAAATGCCATTTTTTATAAATCGATTCCAGCAAATGAACATCTTCATCAGAAATATCATCCGGATTCACACGCGGCGTTGCCTGTTTATATACTGCTTCTTTTATTTTAGAAACTGCCTGATAAATGTGCTCTGCCGTTTTTTCATCCATCCCATCCAGCTGCGCCAGGTCCTGAGCTGGTTTATCCGCTATATCTTTCATTGTTTTCAGCCCATTATGCTTCAAAGTGTTTACAGGGAGCTCTTTATTCACTGTTAACATTGTATCTAAAGGCATCGTCTTTAATTGTTCATTTCCTGAGCTTGTTTTCAGCCTCTGCCATATTCCTTTGATTCGATTGTTAAATAACTCCTCCGAGTTCATATCGATGCTGTCGTATATCCGGTTCAGATCCGCTTCTAACCGTTCTACGTCCTGTTTCGTCCGTACCATGATTTCTCCTCCTGCTGCTCTATATCAAACATGTAAAATTGTCTTTTTTATCGATCACAGACAGCAATTTTTTTTACCAGCTGCCTCATCTCTATTCAAAATTACATTCCGCTTCAGCAGAATGTATGACATTATATTATTGTAGCATTGTTTCCCGCACGATAAAAAGAGAAGATGTCTTTATCGTTACGTATTTACCCTTTATCGATAACGCAAACGCATTTCCTGTTTTCAAATGTAGATTAAAACCGTTCTTAACCATCATAAAAAACCGCTTGATATCTAAGTATACCAAACGGTTAGAACAATGTTGAAGCTGATCTATCACGAAAAAATGAATTTTCGTTTTATATTTGCATCAAGCAAATTCTATGTAATATCAAAATAATTCGCCCGATGAACCTTCTGAAAAAAATGCTGGTGAGATTTATTTTTTCGGCTTCCCTTAAAAAGATGATGATTTCTGCTTAATAATTCCTTATAATACTGAGCAAATCCCGCATGTGATAATCGCAAATTAGCCATTCTTTTCATTGGCTCATCAGTTTTATCCATCTTATCATCCTCCTTGCTTTAGCGTATGTACAAGGTGAGTCAATTATGAAAGCTGGAAGGAATTTAATTACAAATTAAAGATGATTGCAACATACTGTCAGTTCCACGGTGAAAACTTCTTTTTTCGATGCTATTTTCCCACCGTCTAAAAGCCTGCTTACAAGGAATCTCAGTCTCCTGAGAGAAAGCAGACAAACTCCGCTCAATATACTGTTTTTATAATTACACTAATATCCTTGTACGTGATTTTTAGAAAAGCATTTCACTGCATACTTTCCCCAATCTCTTTCTTCATAACAATCTCCATTTTTCTCCTGCTCCGAAACGCCCCGACTGTCAACACAGCCATCAGCACACAGATAATGATTCCTAACATGAAAGCTGGTTCATAGCTGTTGGAAAGGTCATACATATAACCGAAGACCGCAAATCCGAAAGACTTTACTAACGCCTGTCCCATCGTTACATAAGAGAAAATTTCAACAAAATGTTTCTTTCCAAATAATTCTTTTGTAATCAATGGCAGCCCGACGATAATAACCGATGCATGAATACCGTACAGAAGGGAAGCAGTAAACACGGTAGCATAGGTTCCATGAGATATGAAAAATAGACTGAAGCCAAATGCAATCAACAGCACACTGACAATCAACGTCATTTTCACACCAAATTTATCACTGGCTGCTCCAAAGAGAAATTTGGTAAGCAGGTTCGATATCATCGAAGCCGAAACTAATGTGGCAGCGGCTGTAGTGGTTAATCCGACAGTATCACCGTAGGAGGTTAACAGCTGGTTTAATCCGCTGATCAACCCGGAAAATGAAGCAATGATAATTACACAGAAAAAAGCTAAACTCGTTATCGCAACTTTCACAGGTACGCCCTTTTCATTTTCTTTTTTAAAGGTTTCTTGATCTTCTAAGGTTTCTGCATAGCCATATGGTTTGTACCCTTTATCCTCCGGTTTAAAGCGTAAAACAAAAATGGTGAAAGGCAGGACAATCACTCCGATAATAATCGCGGTGATCACATATGCAGTTCTCCAGCCAAAGCTGTCGATGAAAGAAGCAATCACCGGATTCATAATTGCTCCTCCAATACCTGTAAAAGCACCGATGATTCCCAAAGCCATTCCCGTTTTTTTGTGAAACCAATTTTGAACAATAACCGGAATAGGAATATAAAAAATAAATGCTCCGACAAATCCGATAACGATACCAGAAAGGTACCATTGCCATATTTCTGTATATAACGACATGGCAGCAATAGCCGAAAGAGCTACCACAAAGGCAACAGATAATGTAATGCGGACATCGATTTTAGGTAATAATTTTGCCACTAAAGGAGAAGCCACAAACATTGCCAAGCATAGAAAAGTCATGTATAAAGACATATCTCCTGTGCCAATCCCCAATTCCTTTGTAACAGAAGGAAAGAATATACCCGATGTGTTGAAAATTGTACCTAAGCCGGCAAAATTGATCATACAGCAGACAATTAAGACCACCCAAGCGTAATGGAATTTTTTCTTCTCTTTCATTTTGCATCACCTTTTTCAGCTAGTATCCATTCATTCACCATCAAAGTAATTATCCCCTCTGGAACAACCCTGGGGGTCTGTCATTTTACCAACGGGAGAGACTGCCCTCTCCCACTGTATGGTGCTTCCTATGCCATTCCATTCGATTTGAAATAGAACCGTGCTTAAATCACTGTAACACGCTTTACGCGGCTTCTACCATACCTTCATTCTCTTTCTTATATCTTTTATTAACGTAAATTGCAAGCAACACACCTATAGCTGTTATGGCAAAGTTAAACAATAAAACATATTTTGGTCCGTCTACACCGCCAACTCTTGTAATCACACCAGCTGCACTTAAAATAATATAGTTAGCCAGACTGGATGAAATCATAACAATGGACGTGATTTTTCCTTTATGCTTTGGAAACAGTTCATTTGCTGTGGATGTTACTAACTGTAATACTCCGCCAGCTGCAGCGAATCCGAGAATAAACCCGCCAATCAGTAAAATAGCCGGCGTTTCTATAAAGTAAATAATAAGCAGCATAACCGCTGATATCGCTGGATATAAAATAAGCACTTGAACTGGTTTGAGCCATTTTTTATTGATGAAAACAGCCGTTAATAATACAGCAACAATAGATCCGATGGCATAATAGGACTGAATGGTGCTTGGATTTTCCATACCATATAATGTTCCTAATTCCTGGTTGGCATTCAGCCAGAGCTGGAATGTAGAAGTACATGTAAATGCAATAAGAATAATGACCACGCTTGTCGCTGTGAATTTCATTTTTTCTTTCTTCTGGTTCTTATCAGTCTTTTGGGTACTGCTATTTGGCGGTAATGGCACAAAAGCCAGCAACACACCGTCTATAGCGAGCAGAATCGCTACAAAGTAAAAAACGGTTTGGAATGACATTTGGCTGGCAGCCACAAACCCTATCATAAAAGGTAATGCAAACTGTCCGATAGATATAGAGAACTTAGTGAACATATTCGCTATACTGCCCTTTTTACCGAAAATCTCCATAAGGGATGGAATAACCCCGGTATCCAAAAAGGAATTGGCAGCTCCTCCTAATAAGGCAAAGACAAAAGCAACATAGAAATTCGGAGCAAAAATGATTCCAACAAAGAATAATACATATAAACCGACACCAATCAGACTGGAAACTCTTCTGCCAAATTTATCGGAAACAGGTCCTGAGATTGGCAGCGTAATCAGACGCCCCAGCCCTAATGCAGCAATAACGGTAAAAACGATACTTACATCCAACGCGCCATTGGGCAAGGTTGCTGCTCCCCACAGCTCTGCCAGCTCATCTTTATATTGTGCCAGAATAGATACTCCAATACCATGGATAATAAAAGTAATATAGAGTGCCAATGCAGCTGGATAATATCTTTTCGTATTCATGATTTTTTTCTCCTCTCATTTGAAGGACTTTTTATTTTCTACTGGATATAAAATGATTCATCATTCTGTGGGAGTTTACGCTCTCCTCCCACAGAATAGGATTAATACGGCATTTTGATGACTTACCCTTCCAAATCAGTACAGCGTAATCAAAACATCTGATTTTTCACATATTCCACCGGCATTTCCTGACCTGTCCACAATTCGAATGCGGCAGCGCCCTGCCAAAGCATCATCCCAAGACCATTGATTGCCTGGCAGCCAACGGTCGCTGCCATCCCCAACAGCTTTGTTTTTCTAGGGATATAGACCACATCGGAAACAATCAATTCCGGACGCAGCCAAGAAGGGTCGGGAACTAAGGCTTGCCCTTCAAGGGGTTTCATTCCAACACCTGTTGCATTTGTTAAAATATCGCTTGCTGCAATTTCTTCTTTCAACGTTTTTTTATCTTCTAACCGATACACATTTGCTATACAGTCCCCTTCCATTTTTTCATTGATAATCACCGTATTATTTTCCGCCCGGTTAAAATATTCATCGTCTCGATTAAAAATGGAAATTTCTTTTACTCCTTCCAGAGCTGCCTGGATAGCAATTGCCGTTGCCGCCCCACCGGCTCCCAAAAGGGTGATTTTCTTTCCTTTTACATCGATATGATTTTCTTTCAAGCTGCGAAAATAGCCAATTCCATCTGTGTTATAGCCTATTAATCGCCCATTATCGTTTAATACGGTATTCACAGCACCTGCAAAACGCGCTCCATCTGTTAATTCATCCAATAATGGAAGTATTTTTGTTTTGTTCGGCATGGAAACATTAAATCCGCGCAGGTTTAAGGCCCGGAACCCGGTGACAACATCCTCCAGCTGCTTGTTATCTACCTCAAATGCCATATAGACATAATTTAGTCCCAGTTCCCGAAATGACATATTATGCATTGCCGGAGATAAAGAATGTCCAATAGGTGTTGCTGTCAGTCCAATCAATTTTGTTCTTCCGTCGATTCTGCCTTGATCTGTCATGTTAATTCCCTCCTGAATTTTTGATAACATATCATTGATTTTTTCTATTTTACCTATACACTACACTCTAATGCCCCACTACATTTGTGAAATATTTCACATGAATAACTGCAATAATCCCATTTTTTTATTAGGAAGCATCTTATCCTGGTTAACTGGGTTTTTATTTTATAAACTCTGATGCAGCAGATGCAACGTCTGTTTTAATTCCGCCGCTGCAACCTGTCCGGGCGCTGATGCTTTATTTGCCGCACCAAATGTTAATGCAGAGCCAAATACTTCCCCAGCGAGACGGCTAATGACTCCCTTTCCTGCCATCGACATTGTAATAATCGGCCTGTCAGCAAATTTCTCCTTCATTTCTCTCGTAGCATCCAATAATGTCAGTACGTCTGCCGTTGTTTCCGGCATAACAGCAATCTTCGGTAAATCGCCGTCCAGCTCTTGAGCCCGGCAAAGTCTGGTTATGATTTCTTTCTTATCTGGCGTCTTGTTAAAATCATGGTTTGATATGATAACAAATACACCATGTTCATGCGCGGTTTCGATGATTTGTTTTACATCTTCGGGTTGATTGAAAAGTTCGACATCAACGATATCAACCTGCCCTGTTGCGGATATTTCACGGTTCAGTTGTAAATAATAATTAACAGAAACCTCTTTTTCTCCTCCTTCATTGAAGCTGCGGAAAGTAAATATCAGAGGCATCTCCGGAAGCACCTTGCGTATCTCCGTAAGGGCTTCTTTTACTTTTTCGATATCCTCAACCTGTTCAAAAAAATCAACACGCCATTCGACTACATCACATTCCAGGCTTTTTAGAAAATCTGCTTCTTCTATCAACTGGTCAACCGTTTTGCCAACCATCGGGATGCAAATCTTTGGCATCCCTTCACCGATACGAATATTTTTTACTTCCACGGCTTTGATCATTTTTTCTCCTCCTTGGGATGAATAATTAGGAATCCTTTAAAAAGGAATCGCTTCTTTCTTCTCTGGTTCTTCAAAGGCACCTATTTTCTCTAATGTTGTAAGAATATTTCTTCCTTCACGTGTGCCGTCCATAATTTTTCTGGCGCCCCAGCTGTCTCCGATATTTACGACTTCCACATGGTTTGCCTGGAAATATTGCTGTAATTCTGGAACTTCTTTATTTTTAGGACGCATTCCCAGACAGATAAATCCATAATCAAATGCCATTTGTTCTTCTTCGTCTTGATGTTTGATTTGGAAAGAATTGTCTTCTACTTTCGTCAATGCTGTTTCGGTTCGAACATCGACCTCATAATCCTTCAGCATGGTCATCATTGAAATTTTTGTAATATGGTCTAAGCCTGCGCCAACTGCCGGCATCATTTCTATCATGCTGACATCGCTGCCACGTTTGCTGAAGAATTCTACCACATCCAGACCGACAGCACCGCCGCCTACTACAGCGATTTTCTTTCCTTCTAAATACTGCGCTTCAAATTCATCAATCTGCTGAAGCAGTTTAGCAATAGAATAAATACTGCTGTTTTCCTTATCAATACGATCATGGAGACCTTCAATCGGCGGCAACAACGGCTTAGACCCTGTAGCATTAACAATAATATCGGGGTTTAGGCTTTCCACTAACGCAATGGTTGCTCTTGAATTTGTTAAAATTGTCAAATTATCTAATTGCTCTGCTCTTTTTTCCAGATATACAGGAAAATCTAAAATCCGCTTCTTATCAGGAAGCTTCGAAATCTCTCTGGCTAAACCGCCTAGTTCTGCTTTTTCTTCGATAAGAAATGTCTTACATCCCACTTCCGCTGCTGTACATGCTGCTTCCAGCCCCGTTGTTCCGCCGCCAATCACAACAACCGTTACGTCCTTCTTCACTTTTCTATCCTTATACGCATCGCCGCCAAATAAATCCGAGTTCACCGTACATCTTATTGGACGGTTCAGAGCGATACGATGACCGGCACAGCCGATATTACATGAAATACATTTTCGAAGCATATCTTCCTGGCTATCTCTTACTTTATTGACCCAGTTCGGATCTGCAATCAAGCCGCGTCCCATTCCAATTAAATCTGCATCGCCTTCTGCCAGAATTTTTTCTGCTGTCAGCGGCTGACGGACATTTCCTGTTGTAATCGTCGTTTTATGGAATTTTTCCCGCACTGCTTTTGCCATATAAGAACGCCAGCCATCCGCTAAATTCATTTCGTCGATTTGATATTGGATGGTATCATTTACTGCAGCTGATACGTTAAAGATATCTACTTCATCATCTAAATATTCCAGGATATGCAGGATATCTTCTAATGTATTGCCGCCCTCTACAAATTCATCGGCACTTACCCGGAGACTGATTGGAAAATGCGGACCGACCTCCTGACGAATACGGTCGATGACCATCCGCGGGAATCGTGCTCTATTTTCATAGCTTCCTCCAAATTCATCGGTCCGTTTATTATAGATTGGTGATAAGAATTGATTCAGAAGATAGGAATGTCCGGCATGGATTTCAATTGCATCAAATTCGGCAGCAACCACACGTTTAGCTGATTTACCATAGTCTTCAACAATTTCAAGGATTTCTTCTTTTTCCAACGGTCTTGGAACAGCCCCTCCCGCTTTCGAAGGAACATTGGAAGCAGATACCGGCTGATGTCCAATTCTTTCCGGCACAGCAGATGCTCCTGCATGATTGATTTGAATAGCTGCTTGTGTCCCGTGTTTATGCAGCTTTTCTGTTAATTTATATAACCTGGGAATAAATTGGTCATGGTCAATACGAAGCTGTGTTGTTCCGTTCGATCCCATTGGAAAAGATACACAAGCATTTTCGACTATAATTAATCCAGTCCCTCCCTTTGCTCTCTGCTCGTAATACATTATATGCTCATCATTCATCGATCCGTCTACTTCGGCGAAATTTGTTCCCATAGGCGGCATAATGATTCGGTTGGGTATCGTCATCCTTCTGACAGTTAACGGTTGGAAAATATGTTCATATACACTCATTATAATACCTCCACTTTATTATTTCGTGAAATATTTCACAATTAGTTTTAAAAAAATTTGAAGCTGCTTTTTATTCCTTAATTTCCTTTACACCTTTATTATATTTGATACTGATTCATAAATCTAATAGGTTTTTTCAACAAATCAATAGATTTTATCTATGAATCATAGCATAATAAATATATAGAACGCTCCGAAACGAATGGAGGAATGAAAATGAATTTGAAACAGCTTCACTATTTCAGAGAACTGGCGCACAGTGAACACCTTACCAACACAGCGAATAAGCTTTCCATTTCTCAGCCGACATTAAGTTACGCCATTACAGAGCTGGAAAAGTATCTTGGTGTCTATTTATTTGAAAAGCAAGGCAGAAATATTCGTTTAACAAAATACGGTCATTTTTTTCTTGAATATGTAGAAAGGTCACTGGCTGAACTGGAAAGAGGAGAAAAAAAGCTGCGTGAACTGACAAGTCCGTCTCATGGAGTCATTGATCTGGCGTTTATTTATACGCTGGGGCCTTATTTCATTCCAGAATTGATTAAGAACTTCTCGGAACAAGGTGCCTATAAAAATATCTCTTTTTCTTTTTATCAGGGAACCACCAAAAATATAATTCAAAATCTAAAAGAAAATATGTACGATATTGCCTTCTGTTCGATGAAATACAATGAGCCTGACATTGAATTTACACCCGTTGCAGAGCAGGAGCTTGTATTAATTGTTGCAGAAAATCATCCTTTAGCAGGCAGAGAAAGTATTGATTTAGAGGAGACAGCCAGCTATCCCTATGTTTATTTCAACCAAAACAGCGGGCTGCGTCCCATCGTTGATGAATTATTTCATAAAGTAAATTTAACTCCTGAAATTATTTGTGAAGTGGAAGAAGATAATGCCATGGCCGGGCTGGTCGCAGCCAATTATGGAATTGCCGTGATTCCGAATATTGGGGCGCTTTCTCATTTTCCGGTTAAAGTCATTAACATAAAAAAACCTGTTTATCACCGGTTTATCTATATGGCTGCCAGAAAAAACGATTATCTATCCCCGGCAACCAGCGCATTTCGCAGCTTTGTCATCAGCTATTGTCAAAAACATTATTTAAAAACAAAAAATAAAGTAGAATAACCTGCAAACTCATTTTGCCTTGGCATCAAAACAGGCTGCCTGGATACTCCAGACAGCCTTCATCTCAATAACTTATATTAATTGCATCGTTGTGATACAGGTGAAATCATCCTGAAATGTACTGATTTCTGATGTTACTTCTTTTCCATCCTGTTTGATTTCCACCGTATAGGTTTCATCTCGAGGAAGCCATAGATCAATAAAGCCATTTTCTTCTGTCTGCATGGGTTCATCTATAACCACATCGCCCGCTGCGTTTTCAATATAAACCTCGAATTCTTCCTGAACCATTTCTCCCTGACACCCTGTTAAACTATGAATTTCACAAGGATGCGTCTGCTGTTCAAAGGGAGCTATCGAAACAAAAAATTCATCCTCCGGCAAATCATATACTGCTTCCTCCTCTCCCTCATCATTTGTTACAATCAGCTGCTCGGAAGTAATCGATGCATTCTCGTCAACAATTTCTTCTGTACTATAATGATGGACTAATTCCTTGATATCCCCGGTTTCGTCCAGTGTATTTTCTTCGGGGTTATCCTCTTCTCCACTGCAGGCAGTTAATAAAACCAACAATCCAAACAAGACCAGGATTATTTTTTTCTTCATGAAATTCACGCTCCAAATAGGATTTCTTGTCTTGTATTATACGGGACGGCGATGCTTTTTCCTATATTCACATGATAACTGACACAATATAGTTAACTTTATAGGAAGAGGAAGGGCTATTATGAACAGAACGTTCATAAATGTATGTAAAAGTGTTTAAAGATACACATCTCCTAATCTTTCCATTTTTATATTTATAGCGTATTCTTAAAATATAAATGAATATACGTCCGGTGCTGGTACACCGAACGGTTTTTACAATAGACTACTTCATCATAATGAGTAGCGCTGAGTTATTGAATAATCCCTCAAACGCCCGCTAAAGCATACGAGGGATTATTTTTTGTGGCCCTAGAATATAGTTAGGGATAGAGCTATATTTTAATAGAAACAGCAATCCTCTTCAAATCAAGTCACGCAGATAAGCTATTTTCTTTTTATCTTTCTGGTTATTTTTGTTCGCACGATAGCTGTCCTTAAAGGAAGCCTCATACACTTTCAAATATTGCTCAGATGTTAAAAGATAATACGTCGCATCTCCCTGCTGATGGAGTTCTAATTCCTCAAGCGATATCCCCGCAAAGTCCGGCAATGTGTCCATAATACCGAATCCGACAGCCAGCCCATCCTTTTCAAATTCATGCTCATGCAAATCAACAAAGCTGTATCCCAGAGATAGCATGGCCTTCATAATGTCGTCCCAATCATAGATAGCTTGTTCTGGCGGAATCTCCCATCCTCTTTTATCACCGGGAACATGTATATCCAGATCCTGTGTATCCCAGTTCTTCCCTGTAACTATTTCTAAACCTACAGACCCCATTAATAGAGGAGTAATTTCTTTCTGATTAAGCTGTTTTGCAATGGTTAAAAAAATAGAAAATTTTTCATTTTGCATTTAGACATCTCCCTTTGTTCAGAGACTTAGTTAAATATATACTCCTTGCATTTCTTGATTCCCATACATATGCAATGCTTTGGTTATCATTGCTGCTACCTTTTCCTTCTCTACCGATATAGATGCATATTGTTCTACTTCATGTTCACCAACACAGACACTGTACAAGGCATTTTCGAACAAGCATTGATCATTACTGTCATTTCCAAATGCAATAAACTCCTGAACATGCAAGCTATGTAATCCTCTTACTTTATTAATTCCAAGCGGGCTGATATCTATCGCATTTTCCCCTTTATAATAGGTTATATTTACAGGCAATTCGGCGAGCTCATCTATCACACGTTGCGGCGGCTGAAACAAAACCAGCTTGCACAGCTTAGGCAGACTTCTTAACTCTCTGTTCTGTGCGGAAGACTGATTAATATTCTTATAAATAGGATGTGTCTTCTCTCCAGTAAACGCATAATCCCAGTCACTATCTGCTAAATAAGTTATTTGATGATCTTCTACCAGCATAATCAGTTTTGTAAGCAGGCTATCTTGAAAATGGATAACATCCATCTTCTTCCCGTTTGAAGTATATGCTCCATTCCCTCCAACCAGTTTTTCTTGCTGCAAAGATTTCGGCAAGACTGGCAATAAATCACGGATTGGTCTTGCCGACGCAAAAATCACTTGATGCCCTGCTGCCTTTATTTCTTCCAGCGCTTGTATAATGGAGGAATCAATTGTTTTCCCATCAAAGCAAATCGTTCCGTCTATATCAAAAACAAAATTCATGTGAATCACCTCTTTTTCAAGTATACTAATGATAATAAAATTAATCCTGCATTTTGAACAGTGGATAGGATAGGATAGTACATGGTTATCCACTGTTCAAAATGCAGGATTATAAATTCATCACTTAAAAATCTAGTAACGATCATCAGGCTTTGCTATCTATAAACCTTAGTAAATACCCACACTTGCTAGTAAAATAGCTGGTATAAGTGATAATATCGGGAAAACAATTGCTACTACTGCAATATCTTTGTATGACTCTTTATGTGTTAGTCCTGTTACAATCAATATTGTTATTACCGCTCCATTGTGTGGCAGCGCATCTAAACCGCCTGAAGCGATGGATGCGATACGATGAAATGCTTCTGGTGCAATACCAGATGTCGCAGCGATTTCATTATATTTCTGACCTAAAGCCTCCATCGTAATACCTAAGCCTCCTGAAGCTGAACCAGTCGCTCCAGACATCAAATTGGATGCAACAGCCATTGAAATAAGTGGATTTGCCTCAATCCCCAAGATATAATCACTTAATTTTTGGAATCCTGGCACCACTCCTACCACCGTTCCAAATCCAACCGCTGCTGAAGTATTAATCATCGCCATTACCGAATCCGTAGCTCCTTGATTTAATGAAGGAATCAGACCTTTAATTTGGTTTAATGAGAATAAAATAATTAATAAGATACCAACTAATAAACAAACAACAATATCCCAATTTAAAATATTAAGCGTAATGATTACTGACACTAGAGGCAGTAAAGACAAAAGAATGTGTGGCGGTTTATCAATTAACTTTCCTTTTGCTTCAGAATCTTTTTCTAATTCATGGAATCCGTAGCCAGCCTTTTTTAAATTCTTTTCTCTTTTCTTTAAATAGAAATAAGCGACTCCGCCCATAACTAATGAAGCAGCAAGCCCCATAACAGGTGCAGCTGCCGCTGTTGTATTAAAATAAGCAGTTGGAATCAAATTCTGAATTTGCGGCGTCCCGGGAAGTGCCGTCATAGCAAATGTCATCATCCCAGTTATAATTGTAGCTGGCATCAGCTTTCTAGGAATATCCGCTTGCCTAAACATACTTACCGCAAGTGGATAGACAGCAAACACAACAACGAACACACTAATACCACCATATGCCAAAACTGCTGAAGCCATAATTACACCAATAATTGCTTGCTTTTCACCAAAAACTTTAATTATACCTTCCGCCACCGACTGAGCCATGCCACTGAATTCCATTAACTTACCGAAGATTGCACCTAACATAAACACAGGAAACCAATTCTTCGTAAAGTCGACGAATCCTTGCATATATGTATTTGTATATGCATCAAGCAAGTCAAGCCCACCAAATACCGCCACAACTCCAGCACAAATCGGTGCGATCCAGATAATTGACCACCCGCGATAGGCTAGGACAATTAACAAGACTAAGCCTAATAATATCCCTACCATTTGATCCCCATCCTTTTGTAAGGGTTTACATTTTACTGTTCGTATAAAGTTGATGAAAGTACTAATCTATCTGTCAGGAAACTTAATACAGATTAGAGACTCTGTGCTTTCTTGTTAAAAAGATTAGGGGCCAGTTTTAATGGCCCCTTCAATTAACTGCTAGGAAAATCAAAATTAGTTTCATCCGAGGCGGATTGGTCAAACCATCTTTCGGAGACCGTTTTAGTTTTAGTGAAGAATCGAGCAGTATCTGGACCAAACATTTGCCCTTCCCCAAATCGTGAATCTTTCCACCCTCCAAAATTATGATAACCTACAGGAATTGGAATCGGTACATTTACGCCAACCATTCCCACTTCAATTTCTTGAGTAAATTCACGAGCATCACGGCCACTATCGGTGAATACGGTCACACCATTACCATATTGATGATTATTGATTAACTGTATGGCTTCATCAATTGAATCGACTGCAGTGATTGTACGTACCGGACCAAATACTTCTTCTTTGTATATATTCATATCAGAAGTAACATTATCTAATAACGTAGCATCGAGATAAAATCCTTCCTTGTTCTCCACATCAGGGTTCCTTCCATCTACAACAATATTAGCTCCTTCTTTTACTGCTTCATCAATAGCACTTAAAATGCTTTGTTTTGCTTCGGCGCTTATTACTGCACCAAAGTCAGCTGTCTCATCATCATAAGATCCAGCTTTCAGCTTCTCCACTTTTTCTTTTAGCTTCCCTGTAAATACTTCTGCCGTCTTTCGCCCTACTGGCATCGCTACGGATATGGCCATACAGCGTTGCGATGCTGAACCGTAAGCAGCACCTAGAAAGGAATCGACTGCTTTATCAATATCGGCATCTGGCATAATAACCATATGGTTTTTCCCACCGCCAAAAGCATTGACACGTTTATGGTGCTTCGTACCTGTTTCATAAATAAATTCAGCTACTTTTGTAGACCCTACAAAGCTTATCGCCTGAATATCTTGATGTGTAATAATGGCATTGACCGTATTTTTATCCCCATTTACAACATTCCAAACACCAGCAGGTAAACCAGCCTTTTCCCATAGCTCCGAGAGTAATATAGCAGAGTATGGAACTTTTTCGGATGGTTTTAATATCATTGCATTTCCTACTGCTACCGCCATCACGCTCATTGCAAGCGGTACCATAACTGGGAAATTAAAAGGAGAAATACATGTTACAACGCCAAGCGGCTGTTTCATGGAATAAGCATTTATTTCCCCGCCAACATTAACAGAATATTCCCCTTTAAGTATTTGCGGCGCTCCAATTGCCAGGTCAACTGACTCTATCCCCCTGCTTATCTCTCCTTTTGCATCAGAAATTGTTTTTCCGTTTTCTTTCCCTATTAACTGTGCTAATTCCTCTGTATTTTCAACTAATAATTGACGGAACTTAAAAAGAACTTCAACTCTTTTACCCACAGAAACTTTTGCCCATTTTGCCGCAGCCTTTTTGGCTAATTGTATCGTCTCATCTACTTCTTCATCGGAAGCATAAGGAACAGCAGCTATTTTCTGACCAGTTGACGGGGTGTATACATAACCAAACTTATCATTCTGTCCTTTCACTTTCTCTCCATTGATATAATGTGTTACTGTATCTAACGTTACCGTAGCCATATCGTCAATTCCTCCCATTTAGTATTTTTTCATAAAATCAATAGTATCTTATTAATTATTAAAAACTACTTAGCAGGTTCAACCTTTTGTTCTGTTAACATGAGATATGCTGTCGACATATCTTTATCTTCGTAACCTTTTATATTAGATTCAAAGTAGTCTACTAACGCTTCACCTAAAGGCAATTTTGTTTTAAATGAATTGGAAACATAATTTGCCAGCCTTAAATCTTTTAATAGTAGCTCCGTAGTGAATGCTCCTTTATAATACTCATCTTTAGCTATAAAATTTTTATAGTTTCGTCTAAATACATCACTTTGTCCTGAGCTTACATTTACGATTTCATAAACGATATTATGATCTAACCCTGCTGCATCTGCGATAGATAGAGCTTCTGCAACGGCCTGTGTATGAATACCAGCCATTAAATTATTAATTAATTTAACAACAGTTCCCACTCCATGGTCTTCTCCTACATGAAAGATGTTTTTGCCGATTGCTTTTAGGTATGGTAATGCGAAATCATATGTTTCTTTGTTACCTCCAACCATCACACTTAAGCTGGCTGCTTCTGCGCCAGTTACACTTCCACTTACTGGTGCGCCTAAGTATTGAGTCCCGTTTTGTAAGGCAGCTTTTGCAATCGTTTTATTTAATTCTGGAGAAACTGTGCTTAGGTCAACCAATGTTAATGATGTTTTTCCATTCTCTACAAGGCCCTCGTTACCTAAATAAACACTTTCTACAATGGGTGGCGTTGGCAAGCTAGTAAATATAAGATTTACTTCACTTGGCAGTGTGGCGGATGTGAATCCAATATTTCCACCAATTTCAGCGAACCTCTTTTCATTCATTTTGTTTACATCTACTCCATAAACGGTATAACCCGCTTTTAGTAAATTGCTTGCCATTGGATAACCCATATTCCCTAACCCAATAAAACCAACTTTCTTTGTGTCCATCAAACCCCTCCTTCAAATAATTTTCACGAATGGAAACGCTGTCATTTTACTGTTTGATAATTGTTAAACCTCCATTCTTCTTCTATATTTATATTTCACATACTAAAGTCAAATACCGCGGTCACCGAAATGCATTAACAACATAATAAATGTAAAATTAAAAATAGTCAAGACTTTTCAAAAGATTGATTCTACATTTCAAAAATATTATGCTATTCTAAATGAAAGGGGGCTATATTATGACACATATAACAGCAAGAAAGCTAAAAGCCCTAGAGACCAAAAAAGCACTCTTGGAAACTGGGCTAGAACTTTTTGATAAAAAAGGGTTTGATAATGTAACGGTGGATGAAATTGTAAAAACCTGTAATGTATCTAAAGGGGCTTTTTATGTGCATTTCAATAGTAAATATGATATTTTCAATGAAAAATTTAAAGATATTGATAATTTCTATTCGGAATTTCAGAAAGGAATATCAAATGACATTAAAGCAAGTGAAAAAATTCTTATATTTTTTGAAGCCCAAATGATTTATTTACGTGACGAGTTAGGGAAAGATTTAATCAGAACTGTATACATGAATGCAATGTCGCTAACCATTAACAAAAATCATTATTTATCTGACCCAAACAGGAATCTTTATCAAGTAATTAACTCTTTTGTTCAGGAAGGAATTAAGAATAAAGAATTTAAGGAAGGATTAACGACGGAAGAAGTATCTGTATTAATTACGAGGTGTATGCGAGGCACCATCTATGATTGGATTATTTTCGGAGAACAATTTGATATCGTGGAGGAAATGAATAAATTCACCTCTACTGTTCTGGATGGGTTAAAAAGGTAGTAAGTATATCATTTTGGGCGAGGATTTCTTACATTAATAAATTAGGAATTACTTTCCCTGCTCTAATTTGTCTCTAAAATGAAGAACGATTTGGGAGAGATCCCGATAAAATTCACTATGCTATATATATCGGTAAATGCTTAACGATAATTTTGTGTATTACAAATAAAGTGACATACATACTGTTTATAATGTAGTAGACGGCTGATTAAAGAAAAAATATCTGATTTACGAAGTTAGCTTTCCTGATATTCGGAAGATACAGGACGGTTAACTTTTTTTTGGATATGCATGATAATTGCAGTTACCTTTTAAAATGATCTATAATCTCTCTAAAAATATGTCAATATATTCTACTCTAATCACTGAAATCCCCAGTAATATATTTCGCTCATCAACAAGTTTCTCTACTACAACCCTGAGTACCTTCAATATATGAATTATTTGCTCTCATATTTTCTTTGATTATCCTGATTTGCTATAGTAACTACTATACAGAATAAACTGAATTTCAGGAGGTTTATTATGCCAGACAAAACATCATTACAATTACCTGAAGCATTCGAGCAATACCGCTCTCTCATTCAAGACACACTGATACCAATTGTAAAGGTTTCTACTACGGAGCGTAAAACTTCATTATTCGAAAGCAAATTTGCAGGTGACCCTTACTTCCCTGCTTCTATGGAATACCCTAAAAATGAAGAGGGAATTCCTCTAAAACTATTGGCGCAAATTAATTTTGAAAACGTTCCTGTTCATTTACCGCATTTTCCCCATAAAGGGATTTTGCAATTTTATATTGATGGCAATGATGATTTGCTGGGAGTAGATTTTGATGATGGACAAAATCAATCTGGGTTTCGAGTAATCTATCATGAAAAAGTAATTCAGGATGAATCCCAATTAATCCAAGACTTTTCTTTTGTAAAAATGCCAGATGATGAGCTGTTTTTCCCTGTCGAGCAGGAAATGGGATTAACTTTTGAGACAGACTTGGAAGCTCTCACAGGAGGCGATTATCGCAGTGATGAAATGTATGCAGCTATATTCGATGAAATAAACCATGATGAAAAGCTAGAGGAAGAATTCTTCCAGCTATTTAACGGGACAGGCCATAAGCTTGGCGGCTATCCCTTCTTTACGCAGGAAGACCCGCGCGCCTATGGAGATTATCAAGATGCAGATATATTGCTGCTGCAAATAGACAGTGCCGACGAAAAGATTGTATGGGGGGATTCCGGTGTCGGGAATTTCTTTATCTCTGAAGAGGATTTGAAAAACAAAGATTTTAGTAAAGTACTTTTTAATTGGGATTGTTATTAAAATATTGCCTGTGCTGTTTTATATTTTGAACAGCACAGGATATTTTATACCCAATCTACTAAACATAAAATATACTCACCTTGCTATTTTTTCCCTTCTTTTTACCTCTCCTTAACCCCTCTCCCGGCAAACACCGTTGTTTTCGTCTCCTCCGGTGTAACCAGCACAGGCCAATAAAAAGCTCCACCGCGCCACCCCTGCTCCTCTGCACCATTTTGTCTTATCAAGATCAGTGATGGAATAATTCGCGCTAAGTTTCGTGCTATTTTCAGTTCATCCTGTTTGGTATCCGGTGCATCTTCAAACCTGCCAGTGCTTTTTCGAATACGCGCCATATTACGGTTCTGACGCAAAACGACCCAGACATGCCCTTTTCGATTCGTGTCCGTGTCCTCGGATAAATAATTCATCACAGCACCATACGTTTCTAAATCCCACTCATAGCCCTCTTTGAATACGTAGGTTTGATAAATCATTTCTAATAGCTCTTGGACTTTTTCCTTTTCAACCAAAAAGCAGCGGTCATCTTTGGGATGTATTGCTTTTGCTGTCTGCTTCATTGTCGCCACATGCTTATCTATCTTTTTCATTTCCCTCTCCAGGTAGCTTTTCGCAATCGTTTGAAAACCAGATGGCAGCATCCGTTTTCCCGGCTTTAACATCTGTACGCTTGATAATAGAATTTTATTTGGATTGCATGGCAATATCGTATTATCGCTATCCTTTTGAATAAAAGTAACTTCCCCGCTGTTTGCTCCAGATTCAAAAGCCCGGCGCAGCTCTGTATCAAATTCATGCATCTGCTCCATAACATCATAAATTCGTCTGGTCGTATAAAAGCGGGTAACTGCCATGTCAGCAAGCGGACGTGCTCCATACATTCGCGAATGCTGTAAGACCGTGTCCTGCTGGAATTTCTGCGGATTTCTTCCATAGTAGAAGCCAATTAAATTTTTTATTGTAATCCCCCGGTCAAGGATTTGCCCGCCGATAAAGAAGTTAAGCGGCGTCCGTAATTTTAGCTCTCCTGATTTATCTAATAAATGATCGACATCCTGCTCTGAGTTTACAATTTCAATTAACAGCTCTTCCTCTATCAAAGCATCACGCACATCGGAAAGCACTTCATCAAAAGCAGGAAAATACATATCCTTCCTTTGTGAGCGCGCAAAATCCTGATAAGCTGTACGAATTAACTGATCAAAGATAGGGTCTTCTTTCTCCATTGCATCGCGGAGCTGTTCTTCCATATGAAGCATGACTTCTTCTTGCCACTGATGCGCTGCTTTTGTCGTGATCGTGTGCATGATAAAAGCATACTTTTCAAGGCGCTCTCCTTCTTTTTGCTGTTGTATATTGCGGATTTTACTGCCGACAATAAAATGAATCAGCGCGCTGCGAATCCCTTCATACCGTTCGCTATGAAGCAGATGGTTCACCTTTACCTTCCGCTTATCACTTTTCCTTAAGATTTCAAGCTCTTCCTCTTGAATTTCATGGTAGAGGTAACTCGCCATGTGCGCCTCTTCCTTAGATTTTTCAAAGTACATTTCCCCGCCGACATATTTATCATGCACCGGCACTAATTCGGTAAACGCCGGCCGCTTCGGCTGAAAGGCTTTATGCTCATGAATATTCATATCATCGGGCTGAAGATATAAGGAATATGGAGTCGCCGTTACCTGCAGATAAGCAGCATTCTCTAATCGAGCGCGAATCTGATCAATTTGTCCGGCAATCACTTTGAGATCAATTATATTTTTATCTTTGACATTGTCATACGCGACAGAAGCAAAATCTGCTTCATCATCAATAAATAACATTTTCCTAGCAGTCAAAACCGGGTACATGTCAAATAGCAGTCTTTCTAAACGCTGTATATTTTTCTTTTCTTTTTTCAGAACAATCACAAGCTTTTTCTTCAATTCAAATTTACGCAGCTTTACGGGTATTTTCATAATATCGTAAATAGCTAATTCATCTTCTTCAATACACCCCGTAAATTCACTCTCCACCCTTTCAAAGGTTTGTTTGACAAGGGCATTCGAATTTTTGGTCAGAATAATCACCACTTCAAAGCCATTATCAAAGCCTAGCCCCATCGATCCGAGAAAGGAGCGTGTTTTCCCTGATTGGATATGTCCTAAAAGCATGCCCGGCTTTTTTGATGTGGTAGAAGTGTCCAATAGCTTTGAAACAGTGTTCTGCATCACCTGTATTTCTTCGGTTTTATAATTATTTTTCTGAATTAATGGGGGGAAGAATGTCCCGTTTGTTTTTAACGATGTTACACCAGCTGTGTGCATATGTACTTCCTTACTTTCTTTAACTATTAAAAAGTGACTTGTTCAGCCACTTTCCGCTTTTTGTTTTATTTAAATGCTTACTTAAATATACCATTTTTAAATAAGGTACTCAAACCTTGCAGAAACCCGGCATCCTGCAGTCAAGGGCATCTTCATGAGATTAAAGAAACTTTCCAGCTTTTGTATTTCTATTTATTCCTGCCTCTTAATTTCGCCCTTTCCTTGCGAGATTCGAAAAGAAAAGCTACAATAAAAAACGGAATATAACAAGATTCAGGCTGGCATTATTATTATGTTCCGCCTATTTAAATAAAACAACAAGCTCCTTCTATCATGAATAGAAGGATTTTATTAGTCTATATAACGACAAGGATAGAGCCAGAAACTTTATCCTTTTTCGACCGTAAATAATGAGGAGTTATCACTATGAGTAAAATAAAGAATGAAAGCTATTATAAGATTCTTGGCACCACTGCTAATATTGGTCAAGCAAGAATCGAAGAAAAATATCTGCAGGCTTTGGAAAAACATCCGCAGGAAACAGACCCAGAAGGCTATGCCAAAGTACAGGAAGCTTTTGAGGTTTTAAGAGATCCTGAGAAAAGAGCAGCTTACGATAATAATCGTAAACACGGCAAGAAAAAAACAGACGCTGCTTCAACCGGGAAGGCTGACCAACAGCATACACCCGAAGAAAATACAAAAGCAGAAGAAGTCAAACCGCTTGATGAAGCAGAACAATTAATTGCTGATGCAAAAAAAGCCATGGACAGTGGAGATAACCAAAAAGCCTTTGAAATCTATAAAAAATTAAATCAGCTCGTACCAGATAGCGGCGAAATTAAATTTAAGCTATTAAAACTAGCTAGTTTTAATGACGATGTTGATGAGATGGAAAAGATATTTTCAGAAATCATCCCACTGACGACAAGCAACGAAGAGTTGCAGGTCATCTATACGTTAAAGGCTGATATCTACCAAGATAATGGCTATCCTGACAAGGCTATCGAAACCTACGAGGATTTATTGGAGAGGTTCCCAGAGCAAACATCCATGTTTGCCCCAGCGCTTGCACATCTTCACACTCAGATAAATCAGTTTGATAAATCCATGCAAGTCATGGAACAATCTCAACCAGCAGAAGATGAAGATACCAAAACAACTACCGCATTCTATCTATCCTGGATTAATATTATCATTACGACAGAAAATTGGTCTATGCTATCTAAAATCATCTCCAAATTTAAAAAGCATCTAAAGCATGTTTCGGAAACGGATGATGTAAAAGAGCTGCAGAATGAACTGATGGAACAATATATGTATTTTCATAAAGCAGCACTATTTCAAGAGGCTGAGATTTACATCGGTTTAGCAGATGCTATTACCCGGAATAATAGTGACATAAAAAAAGCACATAATGAAACCAAAAAGCAGGCACGTTTGCAAAAAGAAATCAGCAGATTGTCTCGTGATATGCATGCTCATGCGCTGCTTTACTACAAAGCATATGAATGGTTCTACACCGGCAAAGTATCTGCTGCAAAAATGATTGCGGTAATGAATGAATTACCTGTCTACCAGAAACAGCAACTGGAAAATGACAACCAAAGCTATGCGGCAGGAATTCTGCAGTTGAAGAAAAAATATCCGCTTATTTATAAATCATTTCAGAATCAATGGGATACTTTATTTGAACAGTTAACTGTCGGACTTAGCCGGGAAGAGAAAAGGAATTTGCGAAAGAAGAAATAATTCATTTAAAAAAGAAATAGCTGACACTTTCACATTTTATTTGGCGAAGGTGCCAGTTTTCTTTTTAATATGAGCACCAGACTTAATCTGTTAGTTATTTCTCCACATAATTAAGCTTATGAGAAATCAATAAAACATTAAAGGAAATTCCGAGAATATACTCTTACTTCTGTTTATTTCAACATCTTTAGTATAATATGAATAGATCACGAAAAACATCTATGCTTCACAAATGCAACTGCCATTTATTTTATCAGATATTTAAGAAGGAGCGGTTTTTTATGGATTTTCCATTACATAAAATAAAAGAAAACATTGATCACATTGAAGATTATAAGTTACCTCAACAAGCTTATTTGATACTTAAATCTGCCGTTCGCGAACTAATTTTATCGCCAGGAAGTATGTTTTTAGAACGTGAAATAACAGCATTTCTAGAAATGAGCAGAACACCCGTAAGAGAAGCATTTGTACGCCTGGAAACGGAAGGTTTAATTCGTTTAGTTCCTCGTAAAGGGTTTGTTGTAGAACCGATACGTCCAGAAGATTTAAAAGAAATTTATAGTGTTATCGTGGCACTTGATGGAATTGCCGCAGAAGCAGCTACTCAGAACGCCTCAGATAAAGATATTCAACAACTGCAAAACATGATTGATGAACAACTAGAGGCATTAGGAAATGAAGATTTAGAACGATGGTCCAAGCTGGATGATTTATTCCACCGCCAAATTTTAGATTTAGCTGATAATCATCGTTTATCAAATACTTATGAAACATTTGATGATCAGTGTCATCGAGCAAGACTCTTTACGATTCACGAAAGGCCCTTACCAAAACAATCCATTCAAGAACACAAAGCTATCATCGCCTGTATGATTGCTAAAAATGAGCAAGCTGCAAAGTATGTTATGCAAGAGCATCGAAACAGATCTCATACCGAAATTTTAAATGTTCTACGCAAGGAAAACTAGCAGACAAGATCTTAAAATCTTATCTGCTAGTTTTTTAATGAATACATTAAAAGGGTTGAATGAACAAAAAATAAATAAATAAAATAAATATTGACTTTAACGTATACGTTGTTTAAGATATAAATAACTTAATAAAGGGAGGAAGCGTTATGACAAAAGCGTTTAAACTTGCAGTAATTCCAGGAGACGGTATCGGAAAAGAAGTAATTGCAGCCGGTATGAAAGTATTAACTTACTTGGAGGAACAATCAGACGGTAAATTTAAATTTGAAAGCGATTACTTCAATTGGGGAAGTGATTATTACTTAGAGCACGGAAGTATGATTCCCAAAAATGGTGTAGAAACTTTGAAAGATTATGATGCCATTTATTTCGGAGCTGTGGGTGATCCTCGCGTACCCGACCATGTCAGCTTATGGGGACTTCGTATAGCAATTTGCCAAGGGCTAGATCAGTGGGCAAATATCAGACCTGTGGAGTTTCTTCCTGGTATCAATCATCGTATCGCTCATCCAGATCCAGAAAGCTTAAATTGGATATTGGTACGTGAAAATTCAGAAGGAGAATACTCTGGAATTGGCGGAAGAAACTTTAGCGCTCGTCCAGATGAAAGAGAAGTAGCCATTCAATCTTCTATTTTTACAGAACATGGCTGTGAACGTATTATCCGTTTTGCGTTTGACCTTGCACGTACTCGAAAAAGAAAGAAGGTAACTAGTGTTACAAAAAGTAATGCACAACAATACGGAATGGTTTTATGGGATGAAGTATTTGAACGTGTCAGCAAAGAATATCCAGACGTAGAAACAGACCAATGGTTAGTAGATGCTATGGCTGCCCAATTTGTACTTAATCCAGATGATTTAGAGGTAGTGGTTGCATCTAACTTATTTGCTGATATTTTATCTGATTTAGGAAGCGCCCTTGCTGGCAGCCTTGGTATTGCTTCTAGCGCTAATTTACAAATCGACAAGCGGTTTCCTAGTATGTTCGAATCTGTCCATGGATCTGCTCCAGACATTGCTGGTAAAGGAGTCGCAAATCCAATTGGCACGATTGCCAGTGCTGCATTAATGCTAGAAGACCTCGGACTGCAGGAAGAAGCCAATAAAGTACATGAGGCTATCCGCCGAACAACTGCACAAGGTATTATCACTCGTGATATTGGGGGAACTAGTAATACAGAAGAAATTACAAATGCAATTATCAAAAATCTAACACTTTAACGCACCCTTTATTTTCACATTTTTCTAATATTTAAAGAAAACTTGGCAAGGCAAACCTGAAAGGCGCGGATTTCCTTAGTTGGGACTGGTACCGCGATTACCAGCCCTACCAAAACCGCGCGCTTATACTTTATTCCTGAAAGTTCTTTATGCTCTTTTAAAGTGCAATGATAAAAGGTACTGAGATAGGCTTATCTGAGTACCTTACTTTTTCATAAGGAGGAGACAAATGAAGATATTAGCTGCTGTAGACTCATTTAAAGGAAGTATCAGTTCTTCAGAAATTAATGGCATTATAGCTAAAGAATTAGAGATTAAAAATTTAGAAGTTATTCAAAAACCTTTAGCTGATGGTGGTGAAGGAACAATTGATGCATTGATTGATTCGGGTGTTGCGAAAAAAATAGATTGTATGGTTATTGGCAGTCTGGGAGAAAAAATACAAAGCTATTATGCTCTGATGAATAATGGCACGGCGGTAATTGAAATTGCTCAAATTTGTGGCTTGCCAATGATTCCTGAAAATAAAAGGAATCCGTTGCATACGACTACATATGGTGTAGGCGAAGCGATTATGCATGCAATAAACCATGGGGCAGATAATGTGGTCATTACGCTTGGCGGAAGTGCTACAAATGATTTGGGAATAGGGATGCTTCAAGCCCTTGGCGTAACAATTACAGACGAATCTGATCAACCTGTTCCTTTGGGAGCTGCTGCTTTAAAAGACATTACACATATAGATTTTTCAACATGCTTTACAGCGATTAAAAATATTACATTATCTGTTATAACAGATGTGCAAAATCCGCTTTTTGGTCAGAATGGCGCTACATTTATTTTCGGCCCGCAAAAAGGAATCACACCAGAAGACGCTGTTGAAATCGAGGAACAAATACAGCGCTTATGTACCATTACCCCTATTTTAGAAAAGTATCAAGATACTCCAGGGGCAGGTGCAGCAGGTGGTTTAGGTGCTGCATGCTTAGCACTTGATGCTCAAATATTTGATGGTGCTGACTGGTTTATGGAAACGCTTCAAGTAAAAGAAGTCATTCATCAAGTGGATGTTGTTATTACAGGGGAAGGAAAATTAGATTCTCAAACATTGTCAGGTAAAGCTCCTATTAGTATTGCAAATTACGCACGCAGCTTAAATAAACCCGTAATTGCTATCGCCGGCAGTATCGACAGTTCTTTATTAACACGTTTTTACGAAAGCGGTATCAACGTTTGCTTATCCGTTATTCCCGGCGTTCAAACACTAGAACAAGCAATGGAGAGGTCACAAGTTCAGAATAATATAAGCTATATATCACAGCAAATAGCCACTTTTCTATCATGGCCAAAAAAGTAGTTTAGCAGTCTTTGTGTTTTAGCTTTTAAACGTTATAACTTTAGGGGGAATAAAATGAGTCCTGAAATAATTACGTTACTATTTTTAATATTTGCTATCATAATGTTCGCTTGGGAAAAAATCCCTTTATCTATTACAGCAATGATAGTTGCTGTGGGATTAATTTTAACAGGAGTATTAGAACCCGGCGAAGCTTTCGATGGGTTCGTCAATACGAATGTCTTATTATTTATCGCCATGTTTATTGTTGGTGGAGCATTTTTTGAGACAGGTATGGCACAAAACTTTGGGAGTATCATAACCAAATTTGCAAAAACGGAGCGGATGTTAATTGCCGTTATCATGGTAATTACTGGCCTTATGTCAGGTCTATTATCAAACACAGGCACAGCAGCTGTATTCATACCTGTTATCATTGGCATAGCAGCTAAATCCGGGTTTTCCAGATCCAGATTACTTCTCCCTCTAATTTTCGCAGCGGCGATGGGAGGAAATTTGAGTCTGATTGGCGCCCCAGGGAATATGATTGCCCAATCAGCTTTACAAGATATAGGTTTATCTTTTGGTTTTTTTGAGTATGCAAAAGTTGGATTACCTATATTAATTATTGGTATCTTATATTTTTGTTTTTTCGGATACCGATTTTTACCAAATAATAAAGAACAAGCATTGAATGAAGACTCCATTTTCAATCAACAAATAGATTATTCAAATGTTCCCAAATGGAAACAATATTTATCTCTTATTGTTCTAATATTAACTGTAGCGGCGATGATTCTCGAAGATGTCATAGGTGTACCGCTGCATGTTTCCGCTTGGACTGGGGCATTAATTTTAGTAGCAACAAGAGTTATCTCAGAAAAAGACGCAATGAAATCGATTGATATGAATACCATCCTTTTATTTGTCGGTTCTTTAGCAATGGCAAAAGCTATTGATGTTACCGGAGCGGGAGCATTAATTGCACATTCTATTGTAGACTTTTTGGGAGATACACCATCACCTTATTTATTATTATTTGTGATTTTAGCACTCTCTGCTGTGATGACAAATTTCATGTCCAACACAGCAACCACTGCTCTATTAGTACCGATAAGTTTATCCATTGCAACTTCTATTGGAGCAGATCCAAGAGCTGTACTGATGGCAACAGTAATCGGAGGCTCTTTAGCATTTGCTACGCCAATTGGCATGCCTGCAAATACAATGGTTTACAGTGTAGGCGGCTATAAATTCATGGATTACGTTAAGGCTGGCTCTCCAATGATTTTAGTCGGCATCATTGTTTCCATGTTATTGCTCCCTATTTTCTTCCCATTTTATCCCTAGGAAACTAGGTTAGAAATTACATTATTTCAATTAGCAGCGTGCTGTCTCATAAGAAAAGTTGAGAGCACCATTATGATAAATGTTTATTTAGCAGAATTGCTTTTAAATTTTATTTTTTAACACGAAATAAAATAGGTATAAGCAATTAAAGAAGAAGACCGGAATCTTTCACGAAGCCAGTCTTCTTCTCTTATTACTCTATTTCAGAACACATCATTCCTCCCTATCCAAAGGAACAGCCGGCCTTTCTCCCAACGGAATCTTCCAATACCACCATTTAAATATCCTCGCAATAACAAAACATGCTATCGAAATAGCTACATAAATACCAACAAACGTCCAATGCTGTCCGGTCATCAGCATAATCGGACCCGCCGACCAGGCAAATAGCTCCAACGGCGTATTTAACGGTCCAACGATCGCAGTATCAGTTAATGTTTTTGACTTATTGTTTGGATCAATAACTCGTAGCAGTGTTAGCCCAATAGCAAAAACACCGGTGGAATAGCCATATACAAAGATAGATCGTTCAAACCAGCTTTCGTAGTTCATACCAGGCCCGATTACGACGAGGGTCAATACAACGACAACCAGTCCTGAAAGCATTAGTAACGTCAACGGCAGCCAGTACTCTCTCACAACCGGAAGCTGAATCGATGCCACGCCAAAAAATACAAGATAATCTGTTGCAGAGCTTCCGATTCTATCTACTATTTTACTGTCTACATATTTATAAATCCCTTTTTTACCTCTTCCCAAAACAAGATACATCAATAACGCAATAATAAATGCAATCGTAAATGTCGGAAATTCTAAATTCCAGGTCTCTGCAATATAGTTATTTAATAAATATCCTAATCCGGCAGGAACCACCAATAACGCGACATGAAAAGCCAATGGGTCAAGTGCGATAGGCGATACGGTATCCTTCCCCATCGAGGTGCGGTTTTCAGGCTTTACTAATCCTGTTTTTAAATCCTCCGAAATTTCAGAGAAATCCTTTACATATTGCGTATAGCCTTTTCGTGTTGCCCATTTGATAAAAATGAGCCCGCCCAAAATACCAATAAGCATCCCGCCGGTGGCCGCTGTCATGCCTAAATCCGTTGCATTTTCCCAGCCTAGGTTCTCAAAGGTTATTCCGATTGCTGCAGCTGTTCCATGACCTCCATAGAACCCGGCTGCTAATAGTAATCCAAACCCGTAATTGATCTCTGGAATAAATTTTGAAATAACGATAATGGCAAAAACAATTGGGATAACGATTTGCAGAGCAATCCCCAAAATCTTATAAATCGCATAGGCGCCCATCCGGTTAAGATCCTTTTTCATATTGCCCGGTGAAAAGGAAAAACCATTAATCCCTACTGCCGCAAATACTAATATCGTAATAACGCCCGCATAAGAACCAATATGTTCGGAAAGCGGCAAAATATTTAAAAAACTGGGTCCCAATGCCAGACCCAGAAATCCCGCCAGCAAACTTGCAGGAATAAAACTTCGTTGAATAAATTTCAATTTTGCGCGCAGAAACATTCCTAATAAAATAAGAATACTTGCACAAGCAAAATCTACTAATAATGTGTTTATCGTCATCTAGTCTCCCCTTTTCTTGGTTGTATTAAATCTTTAAAAAGTTAGTTGATCTTGTCCGCGTTGCCGGCGGCGCAAAGTCTATTTCTTCCTCCTGCAGCTGGAGTACATCTTCCGGACGTGCCCATGGCCGATTTTGAATAGCACTTGTTTCTTCATGTGTTAAGTAGCCTTTATAGGCTGTTAAGCTTCTTCTCAAAAAGCCGTCACGAATGCAGGCCTCCTTCACGCCATGGTTTAAAATAGAACGAATATGCGGAAGCACGGAAGCTGCATAAGCTACTGAGGTAGAATTCGCAATCGCTCCCGGAATATTACTTACACAATAATGCACCACACCATTTTCAACATACATCGGATCTTCATGTGTTGTTTCGCGGAAGGATTCAATGGCACCATCTTCATCATTACTAATATCTACAATAACAGAACCCTTTTCCATTAAGTGAAGCATCTCCCGGTCAATTAAATAATCTTTATTTTCTTTCGGCCACTTCACACAGTTAATCACCATATCAATTTCTGGGAGCAGTTTTTTAATATTCTGCTTTGTGGATAGTTGCGTATTTACCTTTTCGTTATATGTCCTGCCGATATCTCTAAGTACCCCGTAATTTACATCCATCACTGTACACCAGGCGCCTAAAGATTGCAGAACCTGCAGGGAAGACCTTCCAACTAGTCCGCCTCCCAGGATAAGTACCTTCATGCCGGGAGCGCCAGCTAGACCGCTGACAAATTTTCCTTTTCCGCCATTGATTGTCAGCATCGCATTTAACCCCATCAACGCACCCTGCTTTCCAGCTGCTTCACAATTGACGGAGCCAAAACGATGGGAATCCTCTGCAGTAAACGCAACACTCTTGCTGTCGAGAATAGCCTGTACTTGCTCCGGATGCGCCGCCGGATGAATACATGTATAAACAATCTGGTTTTCTCTTAATAATCCATACTCACTTTCTTCTATTTCTTTTACTTTGGCAAGAAAATCACAGCGCTTGTACATTTCTTCTATTGTATCTACCATCTCCGCACCTTCTTGCTCATACTGTTCATTCGTAAAGCCGGCTGAAAAACCAGCATCCTTTTGAACTAAAACGGTATGTCCATCTTCTTTAATGGCAGCCGCCTCAACAGGAGTTAACACCACACGGTATTCTCCTATTTTATTATCCTTTAACACACCAAAAATCATTTCTATTCCTCCAATATCTTTGTGAAGCATTTCTAACATATATATTAATCTAATTAGTATTCTACACATTTAGTCACTTAACAAAGTATAGAATATATTACATGAAATTTCAAAATTATTTTCATTACACATGAGCCCTTAAATTAAAAATACTTTTTATTTAAATTGCTTTATAGTTAAGATAACTTAATTATAAAGCGAGGTGTTTTATAGTGGACTCAAAAATAAAGCTTATTCAAAAAATCAATGCTTCACAAAATCAGCTGAATATCCAACTCGCCAGCAGATATGAGCATGAACTCGATAACCAGCTTACCGCAAAACAAGTGTTACTATTAGAATTGATTCAAAACGGAATTGCTTCCACCAAAGATTTATCCCAGCATTTAAACACTTCTATGAGCGCCGTTAGCCAGCTGCTGAATAAATTGGAAGCGAAGGAATATATCACGCGTCATATTAATAAAGAGAACCGTCGTGAAATCATTTTAAATTTGGCACCGAAGGCAGAATTGTATTTTGATAAACTGCAAGAGCTTAACGATGACATCAATTATCATGTTTATGGGCAGCTTCCTTTAGAGGATTTGCAACATTTAGATCGAATACTTAGCCATTTAAATACCATTGTAGAAGAGGTGTAGTTGATGAATGTGATTCAAAAAGGTAAGTATCTGTGGCTGCTGATACTCAGTCTCATTTTGGTCAGTAATTATATGCTGTATCAAACAGCGGTCGGAGCTGAGGTTTTACCGCCGGAGACTAATCCGGTTGTTTTAGGCTCGTTAATTGATTTAGTTATTATCGGGCCACTATTTTTCATGCTGTATAGAAAGAAATTCTCTATCAAGACAGCTGTTTTATTCGCAGCAGCAGGCTGTATAATAGCAAGACTTCTTATTCCCTCTCACTTGTTAGGCCCTTATGCAACAATTACTTGGGTCGGGATAGGTGCAGAAGCAGCATTGGTGCTTTTTGAGCTTTTATTTGTTATCGCTTTTTTCCGATACCTTCCTAACATCATACAAAAAGTGAAAACAAGCGCATTGCCAGTTATTTTTTCATTCCCAAAAGCAGTGGACCATTATGTAAAGAATAACCCGATTATCCATGTGATTTGCTCGGAGTTTTTGGTTTTTTACTATGCGCTTTTCACTTGGAAAAAGACACCGCCAAACGGGATAACACTCCATAAAAAATCAAACTTTATCGCCTTTCAGATTATGATGATTCATGCAATTATTGTGGAAACGCTCGCTATTCATTGGTGGCTTCACGAAAAGTCTATTGTTATTTCTATAATTTTATTGATTCTTAATATCTATTCGGTGATTTTTTTGATAGCGAGTATTCAATCCATCCGCCTGAATCCAATATATACAGATGAAAAGGCTCTCTATGTATCATTCGGAATATTAAAACGGGTCAAAATTAATTTTCAGGATATTGAGAGCATAGTAGAGGATCCTGTTGTTTTGAAAAGTAAATTAGAAAAGGATACCATTGATTTTATCGCAAAGGATTTTGAGCAGGTTTATCCAGATATGATTTTAAAAATGAAAAATCCAGTTAAAGCAACTTTATTTATGGGGATTCAAAAGGAATATTCCAAGATCGCCATTAAGTCAGATGATCCGGAAAAACTGAAGGCTGTTATTTTTGCTAAGTGACAATAATGATTGATTACGAAGATCTCCTCATTCCAACAATCTGTACCGAATTAGTGTAGGATTTTTTTAAATTGGGTATAGTAATTATGGACATCCTAGCAAGAGATGTAAACATGAAATACGGGTAATGTGACCTGAGTTTGATGATTGACCGGAAGCTCTGTTGCTGAAGGCAGCTTGTTGTTTTCATAATGGCAGACATCTATCATTCTCAGCTTACATTACAAAGTTTGTAAAGGAGATGAGATTGTGACTGTTAGTCATAACGGTTTTATTCTAAATGATGGTTCCGTACTTCCCTTCGTAGGACTAGGCACGATTGGTATTGACGGGGATCAGGGTACATTTGAAATTTTAAACGCCTTGAACCTGGGATACCGTTTAATCGATACTTCTACAAACTATAACAATGAAGGTATTGTCGGGGAAGCCGTGCGTCGATCTGCACTCCCAAGAGAAGAAATTTTAATCAGTGCGAAATTGCCCGGCTCGCACCATGAATACGATAAGGCATTTATCTTTATTCAGGAATCTCTGCGCCGCATGGGTCTAGAATATTTTGACAAGTATTTAATTCATTGGCCGAACCCTAAAGACGGCAAATATGTAGACGCTTGGAAGGCTTTAGTCGATGCTCAGAAACAAGGATTAATCAGAACCATCGGTGTTTCTAACTTTGAACCCGAACATTTAGATAACATTATCGAAGAAACAGGTGTGACGCCTGCTACAAATCAGGTAGAACGTCATCCGTATTTTCATAATAACCGCATGGTTGAAGAAAATGAAAAACGGGGCATTCTTACGGAAGCCTGGAGTCCTTTTGGCCGGGGTTATCTGAATGACGTGCTGGAAAATGCCACAATAAAAGAAATTGCGGATAGATACGATAAAACTCCGGCACAAATTATTGTGAATTGGAACTATCAGGCTGGCGTATTTACTATTCCAAAATCAAGCAATCCAATGCATCAAAAAGATAATATCAATAGCACCAACTTTGAATTATCTCCTGAGGATATGAAAACAATTGATTCGTTGGATAAAGGGGAAGACGGCCGTGTAGAAGGACAGGATCCCAACGAATATCACGAATATGTATAGACCGGCCATTTTTTGGCATTACAGCCTTTTAAATGAAGGGAAATTTCCTTTAGCGGGCATTTTTTGACGCATAAACATTTTCGATGGAGCGAGGAATCGTCCTATCGAAAAACGTTGTCTCAGACGTCTTGAGGACCTGTGTTCTGCAGGGGCAATCCAAACAGAGCCATTACCAATGAAAAAACTTTAAAAAACAGCCGTGCTTCCTTTTAACATGTAGGAGGCACGGCTGTTTTTGTTTCTTTTTAATTTCCGCTCCTGTTCTCGCCAAACTCTGTAACTTTTCTCCATAATTGCTATAATGAACAAGTAAGATGCTTAAAAGGGAGAGGAACAAAGCAATGAAATACGATGTAATATTTTTTGATTTGGATGATACATTATTTGACTTTGGCAAATCAGAGAAAGGGGCTTTACAAAAAACATTTGAAGCCTTTGGATTGCCGAATGGACTTATAGACTATCGGAGCAGCTACCGGGAAATCAGCAATGTGCTCTGGGGCGAATTGGAGCAAGGAAAGCTGTCGATAACAAAATTAGGGACAGAACGCTTTAGAAGATTATTTGAAAAGCATGGTCTTTCTTTGGATGGAACAGCATTTAACCATGCTTACCTTGAAAATTTAAGCAAAGAAATATACCTGGTGGATGGTGCTGACATCTTATTTGATTCGCTTCCTGAACAGCGTTCCGCGATTATCACGAACGGGTTTAAGCATGTGCAATTACCTAAGATTGGAAACTCACCGCTTCATAACACGTTTGAAGCGGTAATTATTTCAGAGGAAACAGGTTTTCAAAAACCGGATTATCGCATATTTGATTATGCTTTTTCCAAGCTTGGACTTACCGATAAAGCAAACGCATTAATGGTCGGAGATTCCTTAACCTCTGATATGCAGGGCGGTATAAACTATGGAATTGATACATGCTGGTTTAATCCCGACCATAAGGGAAACTTGACAGGAATGGAGCCTACATATGAAATCAATCATTTAACAGAGCTTATTCCGATTGCTAAATGATGGATAGCCAAAGAAGGAAGGTTCCGTATGAAACCTTCCTTCTTTGCTGTTTTTTTCTATTCAATCGGAGCTAGATTTGCTTCAATTTCAGCACGCTTTTCTTCTAAGAATGGCGGTAAATCAAGTTTTTCCCCCAAATGCTCCACATCCCCATCAACAGTGAATCCTGGACCATCTGTCGCGATTTCAAATAAAATACCATTGGATTCGCGGAAATATAAGCTTTTAAAGTAGAAACGGTCCACGATGCCCGATGAACGGAATCCGCGTTCCTTGACTTGTTCTTCCCAATATTGAAGCTCTTCATGGCTTTTTACACGAATCGCTACATGATGAACGCTGCCGCGACCTGGTCTTTCCGTAGGACCGTCTAAATATTTCACAACGATTTCTCCAAAAGCCTGGCCCGGAACAGATTGAAAAATAGCTTCCCGCTCGCTGCGGCTGACCTCTGTATAACCAAACATATCTGTCAATGTGGACGCCAGCTTATCCAGTCTTTTTACGGTTATCTCCACGGATCCCATACCTTGGATTTGATGTTCAGCAGGTACTTCTGATTTTTCCCAGGTTTCCCAATGGTCTGCTTTTTCTCCATTGGCAACAAGCAATACCATCTGCAGTCCTTCCGGGTCTTCGAATTTCATTGCAGTTCGATTGGCATAGGTTGTTATCCCGCCGTGTAAAACATTGTACGTATCAAAGCGTTCTTCCCAATAACGCAGACTCTCTTCCGATGGAACTAAGAGACCAATCCGAGTAATAGCATTCGTCCCCCGATGTGTGTGTCCAACCATCGGGATTTCGAAAAAGGTTAACTCCGTGCCTGGACTGCCTGTTTTATCCCCATAAAATAAGTGATACATGGAAGGATCATCTTGGTTCACTGTCATTTTCACACGACGTAAACCTAATACATCACGATAAAAACGATTATTTTCATTTGCATTTTTTGTAACCATCGAAATATGATGGTGTCCTGGAATGGTATACATAACCAATTCCTCCTTTATCAGTTTACTAGTCAAGTTATAA
Organism: Oceanobacillus sp. M60; assembly: GCF_053839645.1. Classification (NCBI taxonomy): domain Bacteria; kingdom Bacillati; phylum Bacillota; class Bacilli; order Caryophanales; family Bacillaceae; genus Oceanobacillus; species Oceanobacillus sp. M60. The sequence goes on from NZ_JBSSNH010000001.1 coordinate 748,499, forward strand.
TAAAAAAATAATAGACGTATTATTTTTTTAATTTGCTTTCTGTATGCTTTTGCAGTTTCGACATCAGCGTATATAATGTTCGCTGTTCTTCTTCTGTTAAACAGTCATCCACTACAGATGTTTGAAAAGCCAGCTGATTTTCAAAAACTTCCTCTATCTTGGTTTCTCCCTTTGACGTCAAACTTATCCATTTTGTTTTCCAATCCTGCTTACGCTGAATGTATCCTTCCTGCTCCAGCCGGGCAAGCATACGTGAAATGCCTCCCTCTGACACGGTCACTCGGGCAGCAAGCTCACTCTGCGTAAGAGGTTGATAAGACCAGACTTGGTTTAATACATCAAATTGGGCAACGGTAATATCAAATTGCTTTAGAAAGTCATTGGACAGCTGATTGCTCTGATGCATGAAGCGGACAATCCGAAGCCAAATCAAGGAACCAAGGGTATTCTTTTTCATTCGCCTCATATCCTTTCTATATCTTCATTTTACTACTCAAGTGATAATAATGCAACAAAAATATATTTAATTAAAGATATTTTTTCGTATTAAAAGAAGGCTACCCTTGATATGGATAACCTTCCTTTCATGTACATTAAGCATGAATCCGTTTATTCAACGAAACCATTTCCAATAAACCTAACGCTGCTTCTCCACCCTTATTCCCTGCTTTTGTACCAGCTCTCTCCAATGCCTGCTCAATCGTTTCTGTTGTCAGCACACCAAACATTACTGGAATTTCTGCGTTCAATCCGATTTGCGCGATGCCTTTGGCTACTTCATTACTGACAAGTTCATAATGTGTGGTTGCGCCGCGAATAACTGCTCCCAGTGTAATAATTCCATCGTACTTTTTTGTCTTTTCCACCTGCTTTGTCACATATGGAAGCTCAAAAGCACCCGGCACCCAGAAAATATCGATATCTTCTTCGCTTACCCCATGCCTTTTCAAAATATCCTTGGCACCTTCCAATAATTTAGATGTAATCAACTCATTAAACCTGGAAACCGTGATAGCTACTTTTAATTGCTCTCCTTGAAACATTCCTTCATATACAGTCATAATCATTCTCCTTCTACAGATAATAAATGGTGAAATTTATCTTTTTTTATTTTTAAATAGTGTTTATTTTCATGATAAACAGTTGTTTCTAATGGCACCCTTTGAGCCACCTCAATACCGTATTGCTGTAATTCCTTTACTTTATCCGGATTATTCGTCAGCAAACGGATTTTTGATATCCCTTCCTTTTTCAAGAGCCATGCGGCGATATCATAATGGCGCTCATCCGGAAGAAAGCCGAGAGAAACATTCGCTTCATAGGTGTCTGCACCCTGCTCCTGTAATTCATATGTCTTTAATTTATTGAGCAGTCCAATTCCTCTTCCTTCCTGCCTTAGGTATAGAATGGCACCGCGCCCTGCATCGGCAATCATTTGCATGGCTCTTTCCAGCTGTTCCCCGCAATCACAGCGATGGGAACCGAAAATATCTCCGGTTAAGCACTCTGAATGCACTCTGACTAAGATCGGCTCCTCAGTGTCCTTGATTTCTCCCATCGATAAGACGAGCTGATCTTTGCCTTCTTTGTCCTGATAAAGGGACAAGTCAAAGTCTCCATGCTTGGTCGGAAGCTTCACTTTAGCATTTGCCTGGATATTGGAATAAGCCAAATAAGTTGCAAGCTCTTCGATGGTTACCAGCGGCATACCCCACTCTGCCGCAAGCTGTTTTAAATCCTGCAGCCGGGCCATCTCTCCGTCTTCCTTTAAAATCTCGCAAATATAGGCTGCTTCGCTGTCTCCTGCCAGTTTTGCTAAATCGACCGCAGCCTCTGTATGTCCCCTGCGTTCCAGTACTCCGCCGTTCTTTGCTATTAACGGAAAAATATGACCTGGTCTGTTGAAATCAGCCGCTTGGCTACTTCTATTTGCCAATTCCTGAATTGTCTTTGCCCGTTCAAATGCAGATATCCCTGTGGTTGTTTCTTTATGGTCCACGCTGATAGTAAATGCTGTTTGATACTCGTCTGTATTTTCACTGGTCATTTCCCATAAATTTAAGTTCTTGGCAATGTTTTCGGAAACTGGCGCACAAATCAATCCCCGGGCATGCTTTGTCATAAAATTGATTGTTTCCGCAGTTGCTTTGCTGGAAAGCCCAACTAAATCACCCTCTGATTCCCGCTCCTCATCATCCGCAACAATAATCAGCCGTCCTTGTTTCAATGCAGTAACTGCAGCTTCGATATGGTTTATCATCTTTATTTCCCCTCTATTCTCCAGCGTATTTACTTAACATTTGATTCTTTCCTGTGCCTATCATGGCTTTGATATATTTTCCGAGTATGTCCGTCTCTACATTCACGAATTCACCTTGTTTTAACTGTCCCAGATTGGTGTGATTCATTGAATAAGGAATGAGTGAAATACTAAATGATCCTGGTGTGACAGCTGACACGGTCAAGCTTGTCCCATTAACCGCAACCGAACCTTGGGCCACGATTTCTCCTTGTATTTCCGGTGGATAATAGAACGTGAGAACAATGGAATTCTCCTTTTTTACTTTTTTAATCAATCGTGTGGTGATATCTGCATGACCTGAAACAATATGCCCCTCTAAGCGTCCATTCGCAGGCATCGCCCGTTCCAGATTCACCGCCGCATGTACATGCACATCAGAGAATGTTGTTTTATGAAATGTTTCCGGCATAATGTCTACGGTAAAATCTGAATCGGTCACTTCGATGGCAGTTAAGCACACTCCATTGATTGCCATACTGTCTCCAATTTGATAATCCTGTAGAAGTTCGCTGGAGGCCGTGCATGTCAATTCAATATGCCGGCTTGCTTTTCTGATTTTCTTGACTGTCCCTACTTCCTGAATCAACCCTGTAAACATCCTTCTTCCCCCTCCTGCTTACGATTCGTATATCTTCACCAACGGCTTCCACACTCTGTAAAGCTAAAGGCATTACTGACGAAACCTTTCTATCACTGTAAAAAGCGGGCACTCCATTGCCGCCAATCAGCTTAGGCGAGATGTACGTAATCACTTCTTCAAATTTATTTTCTGCCAGGAATGCATCATGAATTTTGCTTCCGCCTTCCACATAAACCGATTGAATCCCCTCTTTCTGCAGGTAATCAACTACTTTTGGGATGGTCCAGTACTGGTCTGGTATTAACCGGACATGCTCCGGCGTATTCGCGATGGAATCGTTTTTTGTAAACACCCAGACTGGAACAGCTTCTTGATAAATCTGGTACTTTTCAAAATCCAGTGCTTGTCCTCTCCGGTCTAAAATAATGCGAACTGGCGGAAAATCAGTGATTACATTTGGTAATAGCTTGGGATCATCCGCTAAAATGGTTCGGCTCCCTGTCAAAATAGCCTGGTAATATTGCCGCTCTTCACGTACTTTTTTATAGGTTTCCTCTCCAGTGAGATACGTCCGCTGAGACGGATCAATAGAGAGCTTCCCATCCAGGCTGACAGCTTGCTTTAATACAATATACGGCCGCTTTCTCCTATGAAAATAGTTATAATGCTTGTTTAACGCTTCCGCCTTTTCCTGCAATATACCGGAAACGACTTGTATCCCTTGTGATTCTAAATAAGCTTTTCCTTTGCCTGCTACCACAGGGTTGGGGTCAAGCTGTGCAATCACAACCTTGGAAATACCGCTGTCTATAATCATTTGGGTACAAGGGGGCTGTTTTCCGGTATGATTACAGGGCTCCAGCGTCACATATATCGTTGCATCAATCATCTCTTCGGGCGATTCACATTGGTCGACAGCCATTTTTTCTGCATGCTTGTCACCGTATTTCGAATGATAGCCGGTCGCTAAAATGACACCGTCTTTCACGATTACTGCACCGACTAATGGATTAGTATATGTCTTTCCTCTTCCTAAACCAGCAAGCTCTATGGCTTGCTCCATGTACCGTTCGTCCATGCGTTCCCTCCTTTCTTAAACACGAAAAAGCCCCGTGAAAAAATCACGGGGCGTCCTTAAATAAACTATATCCAATACACCTGAACAGTTTTTATGTACGCAAAAAAGAGTACACTACACCCATTCATGTGTTGACTTACTTTTCTTCTCCCATCCAGACTATTACTGTCGGCTCTAGAATCTCACTAGATCCACCGCTAAACGCGGGTCACGGACTTCAAACTCGATATGTTTGTCACCGCCGGTCGGGAATTACACCCTGCCCCGAAGAATAATATTAAATTTTGTTATTAGCTTTTGTTACCTTTAATGCTCTCACATAGCTTGTTATATGGCTTATCACTATATTAATTAAATTTCCAATATCCTGTTATATCCTTAAAAACCTACCAAAATCCTACCAAGAATCTTAATTCAAATTCTGACATGTTAAAAATGATAATATCAGTTAAAAGTGTAAAATGCAAGACATTATTTTTATCACGAGTTAATGTTCATTGAAAACAAAGACGATTCTTTATTATTGTTTATTTCACTCTTTAAATTTCCAAAAAATAATTAATAAACCATCCTAATTCACCACCTATAATAAGCCCTCACACCGGTTACCCTCCCCATATAAGCCCTATCCCGCCTAAGAACACGGCACACCAAAAGTAAAATTAAAAAGCAATATAATACGAGATAAAGCAGTCATTTCAAGTTCTATTCCAGAGATACTTATGTAACATTGACGTACGCTAAAGAGAATATGACATGTTTTTCATAGTATTATGACGGGTATAGTGAAGTTCAATATTTTTTATTTCATTTCTACTTGGAAATCCTCTTAAAATTTTATGAAAAGGAGTTTATCTATGTCCTTACAAATTGTCGGTTTTGCTGTTATTATACTAGCCGCTCTGCTCGTAATCGGGAAGCTTATCCGATTGAAAATCCCCATCCTTCAAAAACTCTTCTTACCTACGTCTTTGATAGGTGGTTTCTTAGCACTCTTATTGGGGCCGGAAGTATTAGGCCGGCTAACTACAGATGGTTTTCTTGATGCTGGCTTCTTTACTGAAGATATGGTAGAAGTTTGGGCGGGTTTACCTGAGCTATTGATTAATATTGTTTTTGCATGTTTATTTATTGGATTTATCTTACCAAAGCCAAGAAAGATGTGGAGGGTTGGCGGACCGCAAATAGCCTTAGGCTACACAATATCCTGGGCTCAATACGTAGTAGGTATATTACTAACGCTTACCGTATTAACCCCCTTTTTTGGACTTAGTCCTGCAGCAGGAGCACTGATTGAAATTAGCTTTGTTGGCGGCCATGGCACTGCTGCCGGCTTACAAAGTACATTTGAAGAACTCGGATTCTCTGAAGGTTATGACCTTGCTATTGGTTTAGCAACGGTAGGAATACTGTCCGGCGTAGTAATTGGTATGATTATGGTGAATTGGGCTGCACGAAAAGGGAAATCGCAGACGTTACGTCATCCCGATGAAATTTCTTTTGAACAACGAACGGGCATTATCAATAAAGAACACCGTAAATCGGCAGGTACGAAAACTACCTCTCCGCTATCAATTGAACCATTTGCATTTCACTTAGGTCTAATTGGTATTTCTATATTCATTGGTTATGTACTATTAGAAGCGTTTGTTTGGTTAGAAGATGCAACGTATGGAAGCGCACTGGATATTTATTTATTTGAATATGTTCCTTTGTTTCCATTTGCAATGATTGGCGGGATAATTGTCCAAATCTTTCTATCCCGCTTTGATTATCATGAACTAGTTGATCGGGATACGATTAACACAATACAAGGAGTAGCACTGGATTTTCTAATCATTAGTGCCATGGCTTCACTAAGCTTGCAAGTAATTGGAGCTAATATCATTCCATTTATTTTACTTTCCATTGTCGGTATAGCTCTTAATATCTTCCTCTTCCTATATCTCGGACCTAAGATGATTCCGAGTTACTGGTTTGAACGAGGAATTGGAGATTTTGGTCAAAGTACCGGAGTTGCAGCGACAGGAATAATGCTTATGCGTATTGTGGATCCAGAGAATAAATCGCCTGCACTCAATGCGTTTGGTTATAAACAAATATTATTTGAACCAATGGTTGGTGGCGGCCTTGTAACTGCTGCTTCCGTACCATTTATCATCCAATTTGGAGCAATTCCTGTATTAATAGCAGTGATTTTATTAACCACTGCATTTTGGTTATTAGGTACCCTATACTTTGGAAAAAGGAAAGAATTCGATTAGCATATGAGCAACAGCATGAGTACTATTTCATGTTGTTGCTTTTTAACTCTGAAGCACCAGAAAATAATACCCCTAACGAGAATAACCAAGATACTGCAACATTTGCTGAATCTGGGGCTTCTTTTAATAATCCATCAATAGACAAAGCGTCAGGCTGATAGGCCGTAGTCATTGTACTTGAAGTACCAGCTCCTGCAATTATTTCACCAGTTGCAATAACTTTTATCGTTGACTTGTTTCTAATGTTATTTCTTCTACATCTTCTTTAACCAATAATTATTTTGCAAAAAAAGAGATAATTTCAAATAAGGATGTATGATTGACAATCTGATTAAAGTGATTTAGGGTATAGAACGGTGGAATTATACTTCCGTTGCTGGAGTATGATTCCACTTTTTATTTTTCTGCGTTTCTGTTGCCTATTTCATGATAATAAAAGAACATGTCGGGGCTTTTTCGCATTTCCCCTCGTAAAAAAAGTATATACTCATTAAATAGAAATTGGGATTCGGAGGAAGAATAAATGGATAGAATAATTAACAAACTGGAGGAAAAGAAGTAATGCAAGCTTCAAATAAAAAGAAGAACTCTTTAGATTTACCTACATTTCTGATAAGTGGCGGTGCGCTTATCCTATTTGTCATAGCCGCGCTGGTTAACGCAGACTTTGTTGCAAATATGGTGGACACTTTATTTGGCTGGTCAGCTACTTATTTTGGAATCATTTATCAGATCGTTATACTTGGAACGTTTTTTATAGCTTTAATATTAGCCTTTTCGAAATATGGAAAAATCCGTTTGGGGAATATTGATAAACCGGAAATGAGTACATTTAAATGGATTTCTATAATTATGTGTACTTTATTAGCTGGAGGCGGTGTGTTTTGGGCAGCCGCAGAACCTTTGAGTCATTTTCTGGAGGTTCCTCCTCATTTTTCAGGAATTGAAAATGCATCACCGGAGGCCGTTGTACCTGCGCTTGCAATGAGCTTTGTTGATTGGGGATTCCTCTCATGGGCGATTTTAGGGACACTTGGCACGATTGTGTTGATGTATTCCCATTATCATAAAGGAATGCCATTAAAGCCAAGATCCCTTCTCTATCCAATCTTTGGAGAAAAAGTTATTTATAAAAGTGCATTTGGAACCATTGTCGATTCCTTTGCAATTATTTCTGTTGCAGCTGGAACGATTGGTCCGATTGGATTTTTAGGATTGCAGGCGGGCTACGGATTGAGCGCCATTACAAACATTCCGGACACACTCGCCGTTCATATTACCATTATTATTTTACTCGTTGTCGCCGCAGCTATTTCTGCTGTATCCGGCCTTCATCGGGGAATTCAACTTTTAAGCAGCTTTAATGTTATTTTGGCGGTAGCATTAATTATTGGCGTATTGATACTTGGCCCAGGATATTTTATTTTCAATCATTATCTTGAAGCGTTCGGGCTCTATGTGAACGAACTTATTCCATTCAGCACTTATCGCGGTGATGAGGGATGGCTCAACTTATGGACTGTATTTTTCTTTGCATGGTTTATCGGCTACGGTCCAATGATGGCTGTTTTTTCTGCCCGCATTTCGCGTGGACGGACCATTCGCGAGCTTATTGTAGCTGTTGCAATTATAGCTCCTGTCGTTTCGACTATCTGGTTTGCTGTTATCGGCGGCACTGGAATTTTCCAGGAATTAGAACTTCCAGGATCGATATCGACCGCCTTGAATGAATCCGGGCAACCTGCTGCCATGATGGCGATTACGGAACAATTACCGCTAGGTACCATTTTCAGTTTCTTGTTTCTATTAGCCACAATCATCTTTGTATTAACAACAACAGATTCTATGTCACTAACAATATCCATGGCTATCTCCGGTAACGGGCATCCGCCAAGATGGTTAAGAGCCTTCTTTGCGATGGTTATGGGCTTAGTAGCTATTGTCCTTGTATCCGTTGGTGAAAACAGTGTCAATTCATTACAGTCGTTTATCGTTGTTACTGCTGTCCCAGTTGTGTTCTTATTGCTGACTACCTTCTGGACAGCTCCGAAAGCATGTAAAGACTTGTATGAGAATCATAAAAAAGAGACGTTATCATAATCCTTCCTTCATTTCTTGAAGTGGAGGTCTTATAGCCAGCTATACTGTGCTGAATCATATCGGAACCAGCCTTTCTCTAATTTTGAAGGAAGGCTGGTTTTTATATAGGCTAAACATACATTATTAGACAATCCATTATAACATAATATTCCCAATATTATGTTATAATGGATTTCGGATGCAGGACCAACTGGTGCAACAAAAGAAATCACACCGCTGCCGTACCCTCTATTTAATTTTCATACAGATAATATTGATCAGGCTTATCAGCATATTAAAAAATTACAATATGAGATCGTATCGGAAATCGTAGAATTTGTTGATTTTGCTTATTTTAATATAAGCGACCCTGATGGCAATATAATTATGATATGAACTGGATAAGCAGCAGCCGCTTTGTAATTATCAAGCTTGATGCTTTGTTATCCTCACACCTAAATCCTCCAATAACGCAAAATATGGTGGAAATGTTTTAGAAACACAGCCGGGATCGTTTAACTCGATTCCTTCTGCTCTTGCTCCGATCAAGGCCAATGCCATCGCAACCCGGTGATCATCATAGGTGTTTAATAAGGCTGGTTTCGGCTTGCCAGGATAAACTTTTAACCCGTCGTTAAATTCTTCTGTTATGATCCCCAGCTGGGTTAATGCTTTACAGATAACACTTATCCGGTCAGATTCGTGATGGCGGATATGTGCAACACCTTTAATCGTTATTGGACCATCTGCGAAAGGCGCGATTGCCGCTAAAGTCAATGCCTGATCAGACATCTCTTTCATGGATATCTCAAAATCGCCTTTTAGTTTCATTGTGCCCTCTAATTCAATAAAATCAGCGCCCTTCGTAACCCGACAGCCCATTTGTTCAAAGACCTCCAGCATCTGAATATCCGGCTGTTTGGTTTTCTCTGTCAAACCATTTATCCGTATCCTTCCGTTTGTCACCGCCGCCAGCGCCAAAAAGTAGCAGGCCGCAGAGGCATCTGGCTCCAGTTGGATATCTTTCGCTTTGTACCCTTGAGGATTTATAACGATTTGCTGGAGCGCATGATCATCTTGTACATCTGCACCATACTCCTTCATTAAATCCAGGGTTAAATAAACATAGGCATGCTGCACAATTTCGTCCTTGATGGTTACTGTCGTGGTTTCATTGAAACACGGTGCAGCAATCAATATCCCGCTGATAAATTGACTGGATATTGCACCTGAAAGGCTGACTTCTCCACCTTTCATTTCAGTTCCTTTAATCCGCAATGGATAATAATCTTTCGCAGCTAAATAATCGATTTCAGCACCAAGCTCTTTTAAAGCGTCAATAAGCGGTGCAACCGGTCTTTTACGCATGCTTTGACTCGCCTCCAGCTCCCACTCTCCTTCATGACACGCAGCCAAGACTCCTGGCAGAAATCTTGCAATGGTTCCAGCTGAACCTATATATAAATCAGCAGAATTCCACCAACCTCTGTTTCCATTGACATACGCTGTATTACCCTGAAGCTTGATATTCACTCCTAATTTTTTTAATGCCTCGATACACCAATAGAAATCATCACTTTTTAAGATGCCGCTTATTTGGGATTTACCGTCTGCTAAAGCGCTCATGATAAGCGCTCTGTTTGTCAGACTTTTACTTCCTGGAATAGTAATAGAATCCTCTATTCTATGCTTCCCAGGCGAAACAGTTATCCTTTCAATCCCTTGCAAAGAGGTCCAGGGACTTCTGGCTTTGCTGTCAAACATAAGATTTTCCTCCATCTTTATCTCCCCTTCTAACCGATGCTGTTTGTTCTTCATTATAATTTGGATTATGATATAAATGAAATTGTTATTTTTAATAAGAGCTATAGGTGGTGTCTATATCATAAATACAGACTTATATCGTGTATTTTACATAACAGCTATTGAAAAGAACTTTAGTAAAGCCGCACATCGTCTTTTTATTACGCAGCCAAGTGTGAGTCATTCCATTAAACAGCTGGAGAACGAACTGGGTATGCAGCTATTCACCAGAACATCAAAGGGAGTTCTGCTGACAAAGGAAGGGGACGTGTTATTTGATTATCTCAAACAAGCGTTTGATTTAATTCATCATGCAGAACAAAAAATGACAGAAATGAAAAATCTACAAAACGGGTCTGTTACCGTTGGAGGGAGTGATTCCACATGCAAGCATTATCTTCTTCCCTATATACAAACCTTTCAAGAGTTATATCCCGACATCCAAATCAGGTTACAGCATGGCTCGACACCACAGATTCTAGAAAAACTGGAAAATGGACTGATTGATATTGGCATTGTTCATCTGCCAGTGCATCAAAATAATATTTCTATAACGGAGTTTTTAAGTCTTCACACTACATTTGTTGCCGGGAAGAAGTTTCAGCACTTATCGAAAGAAAGACTTTCTCTGTCAGCAATCCAAGAATATCCGCTTATTTCTTTTTCCGAAGCAAGCAGCTCCAGGAAATTTCTAAATCAGCTTTTTCTTACACGAGAATTGGAAGTGCAGTCTGATATAGAAGTTGGCAGCGTGGAATTATTAATCGAATGTGCAAAAATTGGTATGGGTATTGCGTTTGTTGCGAAAGAGCTTGTATCAAAGGAGTTAGCTGGTAAGGAACTATTTGAAGTGAGCATCGATGAAGATATTGAAAAAAGACAAATTGGATTGGCCACGAAGAAAAATGCTTCCTTGTCTTTGGCAGCTGACACTTTTTTAAATCATTTGTTAAGCTGACTGAATTTTATGGAATATGGAACACGAATAAGAAAAGGGCATCAGCAGCTCTCCGCCGTATCCTATGCCCTCCCATCCTGCTCAGGCCGCAAAAATAACGACTTATCGATAACTGGTGAGATGTCTATTTGCGGGTATTCGCGCTGTATAAGCTGGTAAACCTCCTGCACGATTTTTTCTAATTCCTTTAGAGAATCTGTGGGATTATCCAAGAAAACAGACGCTAGACGGCTGTATATATTTTCAGGGACAATTGTCATTAATTCCAATGTCTGCCTTTGCCATTTAAAAGCAGGATGATGGACATACTGTTTATTTAAGCCAGACAGCATGCCCATGAGGTGTGTTTGAACATCTGTCATTACTTTATATAGCATCAGCCAGTCTTTCCGATGTAGCAATGCAGCTCGGTTTGTCCAGCTATTACTTAAAAACATATATTCTTTTATCATGGCGATACTCAATTCATCCGGATAGGAATGTACCTTTTCCTTCAAATCCTGTATAAGCGACTTCCCGCTTAACGCAGCACCATCATATACAGCCGCTGCAATACATTGTTTATATACATCGGGGTTAAAAAACACAATGACATCCTCTATGATCTCTGCAATCGTTTGTGTTAGAAAATTACTTATTTCTAATTTTATTCCCTCTGTAATAAAGCTTTCTGACCATTCCTCTTCTTCATAAGGGTGAAAATCAATGATATTTCCTGCCAGCTTTGTAATTGGCTTTTTTCTATCCTCCTCTGTCGGCGACTCTTTCCAGAAAATAAACAGTTCAATATCGGAATAGGAATCATGCCAGTTTCTGGATACTGAACCGCCTAATAAAACAGCTTCTACTTTGGGATTAGCTTGATACATTTTTGAAGCTTTGGATGCTAATTTATTTAAGTCCATGATACCGTGCACCTCCTTACGCCACTTAAAAGTACTCTATTCATCACTTTTTTAATTATTCTCCGTCTATGAATTTCCCCATTAGCATAGATTGTTCGTACTTTCCGCATCATTTTTGATGATATGTTTAAACCCCGCTTCATCAATATAGGCTTCTCCTCTTTCCCTATCCATATATTCTGTTTCTCCATCTATTGGCAGTCTGATATTCGAAAATCTTTTGGCATCTTTTTCTTTAGCAGTTCTTATCAGATATTCAGCGCTGCGGGCATGAATTTTTTCTGGTTAGCTATCATAATCTCTTTTCATCTTTTCTCCTTATAGCTGGTCTCCATTAAAACACACAATACGGGTTGTTTCCTCTGGATATCCTGCTCTGACAGCAGAAATGATTTCATCTTTCCTTTTTTCCGCCTCTTTCTCTTCCAAGCAGAGCACAACATCCTCTACATCATGCGGACCAATCCGCCAATGTCCAAGCACTGCTCCTTTCCATTCGCCATCAATTAAAAGATACTGAAGAACTTCACTTCCTTTAAACCGGTCTTTCAGTTCATCCAAATCTGCTCTGGCTAAATAATCTGATTTATCCAGCATAAATACAGATTGTGGCATCTCGTTATCCGTTAAATCTAAATCCTTCTTCTGAACGAACCCTTCCCCAAGTCCATCCACTTCTAACTTTACAATCGCTTCTCTTTCCATTAACACGGTTAAAGCGCCTTGGATTGTTTTCAGCTTTAATTGGGTCCAGCCTTTAATTTGATCTAAGGTGGCAAATACCATTACATCAAAAAAACGTAACAGCATCTGGGCTGCTGCTGAAGTACTATCTAGCTCCCATTCTATCTCCGGCCACTCTGTTTTAAAATCGAACCAGCCTGTATTCCAATCCGTATCTATTTGTAACTCATAAACTAAAAAAGCTTCCTGCAATCTTTTTAAGGCAGCAGTAATTTCTCATGCTTTAAAAGGCAGTTCCTCTTTCAGCTGATTCTTTGATATACCGCCAGATTGTTGAATCATGGATAAAATCTCTTTTTGGAGCCCCGTCATTTTGGGGATAGGTTTTCGGAAAATAGTGCTATAAAGACTCAAATCATCTTCTAGTACGTATCCGATACGCCCGCCTTGAAAACGACCTTTTACTAACTGATGTTTTTTACGTATGCTTTCTGACAAAAAGGCATCATTAAAAGCTATCCTATGCACCAGCTGTGGCGGTTCGCCTGGACGGCTATTAAAAACCGGCGCTACAGGCTGTAATTTCTGAAATAGCTGTTTATAGGCTTTGATATCTTGCCTATCTTCAAGCGGCTTTGTTAATCTTTGCCTTTGTAAGCGTTCGCAAATAATTGTTTTCTTATTCAAATCAGATGCACCCCCACCTATTTCTTCTCTATTAAACATAAAGGTCAAACATATTAATATCGTAACCAAGCTGCTTTAAATAGTTAAAGAATTGCCCCCGATGATGAAATAGGTGAGAAACTTCTTCCACGAGCCAATGCGCCTGTGTTTCCCCTTTTTCCAGGTAAAAGGGTTTCGTCTTTTTCGTTAAAAAATCGTCAACTGACAAGGAAAGCATATAATTTTTGTACAATTGTAAGCCTTGATTCATCGCTTCAATCAGTTCCTCAGAAGATTCCAGCTTCTCATATTTTGATTCTAACTGTTGAATGGTCTCCTGATCCTTTTCCTGCCAAAGATTCAAGTCTACTTCTGGTATCGATACGATGTGTTGCGCCAACTCCCTGAGGCTGCGCATATTTTCTGCCGGCCGGTAATTCCAATCCTTCTCCTCCACCTTTTTTAACAATCCTTCCATAGACTGGATACCAAGATCCAACTCTGCTAATAACTCGTCTCTTAAAATAGCTGCAGCATTCATTACGCTCATCCTTTCAATGTTTTTTCTACCCTATCATGGAATCATGACAAGTCCTGTCATCATTGATAAAAATAGTTGAAAAATTAATGGTATCTCTCCAGCAAATCTTTTAACTTTCTTTTCATAAGGGCTATTGCTTCTTCTGGTTCTATAATTTGCGCTTCCCTGCCAAAATTCCAGACCAGATCAACAAAGTATGTCAGCTCGGTCTTTGGTATGTTCATTTTCACCCAGCCAGCTCCATCCTGCCGCTTCTGAACATGCCTTTCTAAATCCATTTCTGACATCGCCCGCCGTACTCCTTCTTGTGTTAACTCCACTGTAAACGGAATCGGGTCAGAAACCTCAGATTCTGATAGCTCAATCCAGTCCATCACGGATGAATAAGGCAATTCCTGCCCTTTTTCATTAGTAAGCTCCGCTTTTTTTATTCGATCTGCACGAAATAAACGAATATCCTCACGCAGAAAACAATAGGCCGGACAATACCAGAAACCATTATGACTGTACAAGCCGATGGGCTGAATCATTCTCTCTTTTATTTCCTTTTGACTGTCATATTGAATCGTAAGCATAGATTGATCTACCGCTGCATTTAATAATATATCCAGTTCATTTGCGGTCTGTACACGACTTGGATTCCAAAAAACAATCCGGTCCTTCATCGTATCGATACGCATTCTCGCATCATTTGGCAGGTAGCTATATAATTTCTTTAAAACATAGCCTGTTTCTGTTTCAAATGGTAAAGCCCCGATAAATTGCAAAGATTGAAAAGCAAAATAAAGGGCAATGGCTTCTGACTCTTTTAATAAAACTGGAGGAAGCATCCGCTCGTTCAATACATAATAGCCGCCATCCGCGCCAACTTCTGAATAAAGCGGCACCCCCAGCTCACTTAATTCATCCAAATCTCTGAGAATCGTCCGGTAGGAAACATTAAATTCCTCTGCCAGCTCTCTCGCTGTGAATTTGCGTTTTGCATTTACTGTCATCATTAGCTCAATTAAACGTTTGGTTTTCGACATGGCATTTCCTCCATTCGCATGCAAGGCAGGGGCTAGGTATATGAGTTACATGAGAACACTTTCAAATTTCCTTTTGTCTTTATTGCACTGTTAACTTCATATTCTCTTTATTTTATCACGAAAAACCGTCCGTAAAACTCCCATTGAGTGAAGTTTCGTTTTATATTCAGATATTTCTATAAAATAATTTGTGCAGCATTTCATTCAGTCTGATTATGCTATACAATATAGACAGATAAAAAAGGGCGTGGTACATATGATAGAGTTCGAAGACAGATTAATAGCGATTCTCCAGCAAGACAGCTATATCCTATCGATTTTACAAACAGTAGACAGATTACAACTGAATGATTGTTGGGTTGCTGCGGGATTAATCAGAAGTAAAGTTTGGGATATCTTATATGATTATCATACAAAAATAAATGATATTGATGTTATTTATTTTGACCAAACGGATCTTTTCGAAGTTACAGAGAAAAAACTAGAAGCGAAATTAGAAAAATGGATGCCTGGACAGCCATGGTCTGTGAAAAATCAAGCGAGGATGCATTTAAAGAATAACAACCTCCCTTATACCTCTTCATTTGATGGTGTTTCTCACTTTCCTGAGACACCCACTGCCGTTGCTGCGCAGATGTCTCACCATGAAATTAAAATAATGGCTCCTCATGGTTTACAAGATTTATTTCAAGGCATTGTCAAACCAACGCCGGATTATGTAAAAGGTACAAGGCTCCATTCTATTTATAGAGAACGGATGCATAATAAAAAATGGGATTCAGTCTGGAAAAATTTAATTATAGAATATTAATGCGATACATGAAAACTTATCCTTATCTTATTAATAAAAAACAGAACATTACATATTATTTACATTCTATTCATCCTCAGTTAAAGTCTGCCACCTACAATGAAGTTAGATTCAATTTCGAAGGAGGATAATGGTATGTTAAAAAAGCTTGGAGTGACAGCGTTAAGTGCCGGAATTATTTTTTCAGGAGTAAGTACCACAGCAGCGAGCGCAGACGGAAACAGCCAATTGAATAATAGCGGAGAAAATGGAGAGAAGGCGGAAAATATCATTTATATGATACCCGATGGTTTTAACGCTGACTACGCAACCAATTATCGGCATTATAAAGGGGAGCCTGCCGTATGGGATAACCATTTGCAAGGAATGTATACTACATATTCCGCTGATTCCAATATTACCGACTCCGCTGCAGCAGGTACAGCTATGGCAACAGGTGTCAAAACGAATAATGGCGTTATTGGGTTGGACCCTGAAGGTAACCCGCAGCAGACGATTTTAGAAGCATCACAGAACAAAGATATGTCTACGGGACTAGTTGCTACTTCCACGATTACACATGCCACTCCAGCGGCATTTGGTGCTCATGTGGATGACCGGAACAAGGAAACTGAGATTGCCAGACAATTAATAGATAATGAGATTGATGTCTTACTTGGTGGCGGAAAAAATAATTTCCTTCCAGAATCAGCAGGCGGAAATCAAGAAGAAACGAACGTGCTTCAGCAAGCAGAAGAGCAAGGATATCAGCTTATTGAAAATCGCAATCAATTATTGGAAGCAGATATTGATTTAGAAAATGAGAATTTACTGGGACTATTCGCAGATGATGCCATGTCACCGGAATTGCATCGTGATACGGAGGAAGAGCCTAGTCTTGCAGAAATGACGCAAACTGCCATTGATACCCTAAACAAAGATGAAGACGGCTTTTTTCTGATGGTAGAAGGAAGCCAGATTGACTGGGCAGGTCATGACAATGATGCAGCATGGGCAATGACAGATGTAGGCGCTTTTGAAGAAGCAGTTCAAGAAGCAATGGATTTCGCTGAAAAGGATGGCAATACACTGGTTGTTGTTGGAGGAGATCATGAAACAGGCGGCATGACCGCAGGGGCTAACGGTTCAGGAACAGCAAATCCAGAGTTGCTTCATAGTGTAACGGCAACTGGTGAGAATATTGCTGCAGATCTAAATGAGGATCGCTCCAACACGAAAGAAGTGGTTGGTAACTATACGGATATGGAATTATCAGAAGAAGAAATTCAATCCATTCAAGAAGCAGAAGACCCTAAGATGGCTATTAACGCAGTCATCAGTGCAAAGGCCAATGTCGGATGGACAAGTACCAATCACACAGGGGTGGATATTCCCGTCTACGCATATGGACCAGGAGCTGATCAATTTTCAGGATCACTCGATAATACAGATTTACCAAAAATCATCGCTGATGCGGCAGAAATGGAACTAGGCGGAGAAATCAGCCAAAATCATTCTGAAGAAGAAGCCTATACGGTTAAACCTGGAGACACCTTATTTGAAATTGGCCTAAAATATAATTATTTATGGACAACATTGCAGGAAATCAATCAATTTCCAAATCCGCATTTGATTTATCCAGGCGACGAAGTGTATTTTAAATAAGTGTCTAGACAAAATTTAGATGCAGCTTATTAGACTTCTTTGAAAATCCCTGTGAATACGAGTTTATTACGTACTCGGTGATTCACAGGGATTTTTGAATACCTTAAATAAATGAATTTTTAATTTTACTCAGACAAAATCTCAACAGTAAATCCGCCCGGAGCCTCCACATAAAACGTATATCCATGAGATTCAATGGGTGAATCTACTTCATAACCATCCTCTTTCAACAGTTTATTTATTTGATTTACTTTCTCTCTGCTTTCTTGCGGGAATCCAATATGAAAGGTTTTCGGATATTGAACACCTTTTCCTTTCATCAGCGTCAAAACGAATTGATTATCGTCAAACATAGCTGCAAAACCTTTGCCACGACTATTCACACATGTCATTTCAAGGTATTTCTCCAGAAATTCCCGCGAAGCTTCCACGTCGTTTACTGTTAGGTTTAAATGTTTTAATTGCATACGATCCCCTCCTTACAATGAATAAAATTTCCAGCATTGAAATAATAGCTGTTTGACAAATATACCTGAAGCAAGCGTACAACCTTAAACAGAGCGATATTTTTTCACAGAGAAAAAATAACAAATTCCGCCTATCATCCAAAACGGCTCCCAAAAAACCAATCTCCAAAAGGTTGCATGGGCTTCTAAATCCATATCCAACATAGCAAATGCACTCATTGAAATCGTGATAAAATTTAAGAATCCATACATAAATAAGAATACGCCTGCAAGCTTTGCTAGGTAATAAAGCGCCTTGGCGATAACCGCATTTTTCCATGAAACGAGCAGCAGCAATAGCAATAATGCGCCTAATAATTTCACAAAGCCCGTCAGCCATACAATGCGAACAAAGGAAGGTTCCGGATCAAGCGACATTTCGTAGATTGCTCCGCCCAGAGATCTGACACCAAGCATTCCGCCCATCGCCCAATAAAAGCTCATACCGGCAAAAAGAACCGTCCAAATAATGCCTAAAATAAGCCATCCTCGATTGACCAGCAAATAAATGCTCCTCTCTGCTCTGTTATTCTTTGTACAAATAAAAAAGAATCAAGAATTGTCGGTTTACATCCATTCCTGATTCTCCATATCCTTCTCCTGCTTACTGCTACACTCGTAACATCCCCCGGAACCCACGGGAACCATAATAGGATTCCGCGCCATTATGATATACGAAAACATGCCCAAAACGGAAATCACAAAAAAGTGCTCCGCCTCGTTCTCTAATATCCGTCGGTGTCTTTACCCAGGTTGATGTTTTCGCATCAAAAGTTCCAAGCTTTTGGAGTTCGCGGTATTGGTCTTCTGTTAACATTTCAATGCCCATATCCGTTGCCATATCTATCGCACTATTTTCCGGTTTGTGCTTCTTTCTTGATTCTAATGCAGCCCGGTCATAGCACACACTTCTGCGTCCTTTAGGACTTTCTTTCGAGCAGTCTACAAAGATATATTCTTCCCTTTCCTCATCATATCCAATTACATCCGGCTCGCCTTCCGTTCTCTCCATTTCAAATAAGGAGATTAATTTTTCGGAATTCCCCTCCAGCTTGGCTTGAATCGGTTCCCATTCCAGACCCTGATGACGCTCCGTATTCTTTTCAAAACGCGTCTTTAATTTCCCCAGTAATTCTTCCTGTTCCGCTTGAGAAAGCTCTTTTTTATTTTCTGCTGTCATATTTAGTCTCCTTACGTTTTAGATTATTTCATCTAATCTTATTATATCCATTTAGGAAGGTTATTTCATTTTTTATCCTGAATTTTATTTCCCCGAACAATGATTTAGTTTAGATTACACAAGAAATTAAGAATCAGGATTCATTTTATAAATATGCTCTCTTAATTGCTTCTCCCACAGCTCCCGATTTTCCCTTTCTGCCAAATTATGTACATAATCAACTATTTCTATAAATCCCGCTTCATTCGGGTTCAGTCCGCCGACTCTAGTCGTGGAATCTGTTAAATGGACGTCGACATAATAAAAGCTCCCATCAACGGAGTCATCATCTGATACATCTTCGGGAAGCTGCCAGAAGTTATCTTCTATCAGACTTTTAATCTTTTCCACTTCTTCTTCAGAAACACTTGTTTCATATACTGGAGCATCTTCACCTATTTTTATATCACCTGTCTG
This sequence comes from Oceanobacillus sp. M60, assembly GCF_053839645.1. Classification (NCBI taxonomy): domain Bacteria; kingdom Bacillati; phylum Bacillota; class Bacilli; order Caryophanales; family Bacillaceae; genus Oceanobacillus; species Oceanobacillus sp. M60. The sequence continues at coordinate 767,984 of NZ_JBSSNH010000001.1, forward strand.
TTCTGTATGCAGTGTCAGCTTCCCGTTTTCATAAACAGCATAGTTTACCGGGTAAAAATGTCTGTATTCATCTGGCCCGGTGGAAATAGAAGTTACTGTGATAAAAGGGCCGTCTGTTTCATAGTCTCTTTTTTCATTGCAGCCAGTTAGAATAATGAGGTAAACCAGGATGCTCAGAGTAAGATATATACCTTTCTTCATTTTTTCTTCACCACTTTTATACAGAATAATTTTAATTCATATTCGTTTTTCTAAGTATAAAACAAAACTTCATTCAGCGGAAATTTTTCTTTTCTCCCGCTGAATGAGCCTGATTGAGTCAAGGAGTCAGTTCACCTGATTTCCTATCTAAATTAATATATTTTCCTTTTTTATACAGGGTGTGGAATTTTATGGGCGTTTCCCTGTGATAAAAGTTAATTATCCCAAATAGCGGTGATAGATATTTTTTGCTTCCATCTGGTCCATCGTCCCATGAACCAATGCTCTCCCGTCCTGAAACAGCACAATACGGAAGGAGTCCACTTCAAACGAAAGCAGATAAGGATTTTGAAACAGCTTGATCTGGTTATTCTTCTGCAGCTCTTTGGCTACTTCATTCAAATCTGTTTGTTTACGCTGCGGACGGAGTTGGACGGTATTTCTGCCGCATAACACAGCGGTTTTCAAATGAGAATCGTAAGCAAGGTTTGGATAGCTTCTTTTCTCTGAGCATGATGGACAATCCGCTTTGCGTAAGGAAGCTACCTCTATTTCCACATGCTCATTGTTCCAAAGATCAAAGGAAATGATTTTTCCTGATAAAGCCGCTTCGTTACCCGTCAATAGCTTTAACGCTTCTGTTATCTGCTGGGAGACCACCTTTTGCACAACCGGCTGAATAACGCCGACGCTGTCACAGGTAGCGCCATTAACTGGAATGTATTCCTGCAAGCATTGTAGACAGGGAGTTTTTTTAGGAACCACCGTGAAAGTAACTCCATAGCTTGCTACAATCGCTCCATAAATCCATGGTTTCTGATACTTTTGCGCCATATCATTCAGCAAAAGTCTTGTCTCAAAATTATCCGTCGCGTCGATGATAAGATCTGCTTCAGGCACTATTTTCCGCAATATATCCGCCTCAGCATCTCCAACAATCGCATCTATTTTGACATGACTATTCACTTCAGAAAGCCGTTGTCTGGCAGCAATTGCCTTGGGCATTTTCTGTTCCATATCCCTTTCACTAAACAGCTGCTGCCGCTGCAGATTACTTTCTTCTACATAATCCCGGTCTATTAATGTTATGTGGCCAATGCCCGCACGCGTTAAAGCTTCCGCACTGCTCGACCCCAGAGCGCCTGCACCGATAATCAGCACATGGCTTTGGCTCAGCTTCTCCTGGCCAGACTCGCCGATTGGCGCAAATAATATCTGACGATGATAACGATTAGTTTCCAACGCTGATCCCTTCCTCCGGGCTGCTGGCTACAGCATAATCTTTCATCGCAATCCTTCCCGCTTCATACCCCAGTCTCCCTGCTTCTATTGCATATTTCATTGCCTCTGCCATTTTTACAGGGTCATGTGCTCCGGAAACAGCTGTATTCAGTAAAACACCTTCTGCGCCCAATTCCATGGCATACGCTGCATCAGCAGGCGATCCAATCCCTGCGTCGACAATGACAGGCACTTTTGACTGCTCGATAATAAAAGAAAGATTTAATGGATTGATGATTCCTTGCCCGCTTCCAATGGGAGAAGCTCCAGGCATCACGGCGTGGGCTCCTGCTTCCTCCAGTTTTTTTGCTAATACCACATCATCTGAGGTGTAAGGAAGCACTGTAAAACCTTCTGCCACCAGTTCTTCTGTTGCTTTCAATGTCTCTACCGGATCAGGCAGCAACGTTTTATCACAGCCAATGATTTCCACCTTGACCATATCACATCGTCCTGAAGCGGCCGCTAATTTAGCAATTCGCACCGCTTCCTTCGCATCCTTTGCCCCTGCTGTATTTGGTAAAAACGTATAGCGGTCCACATCGATTTTTTCTAAAAAATTGGGCAGGGAAGGATCATAAATATTCATCCTTCTGACAGAAAAAGTGAGTACCTCTGTCTCTGATTTATCTACCGCCTGTTTTTGAATATCAAAATCCGGATATTTACCTGTCCCTAAGAATAAACGTGATTTAAATTGATAGTTTCCAACTGTAAGCATTTGCTTAACCTCCTCCAACAAAATGAACGATTTCTACCTTGTCTCCATTTTCCAACACCGCTTTTTCATGCTCTTCCTTCTGTAATATCTGCTGATTATGCTCGATAATCAAAGGTTTATCTTCCAATCCCAGAAAGTCGATTAAGCCTTTGACATGCTTTACCTCTTCCTGCACTTCTAATCCGTTGCCATTCACTGTGATTTTCATGTTGATTCACCTGCCTTTTCCAATTTTTTATTTTGACGGTCCGCATGAAAGCAATCATAATAAAGCGGGGAAACCGGCTTATTTTCTATTAAATCTGCCATATAAATTCCCGTGATAGGCGATAGTAAGATGCCATTTCGATAATGTCCCTTTGCCGCATATAGGCCTGGGATTCCCGGAATCTCGCCCAAGTATGGCAGTTCGTCAGCTGTAGATGGTCTGATGCCTGCCCACATTTTTCTTATCCTCGCCTCTGCCAGCTCCGGAACCATTTTCTGCGCTCGTGACAGCAGTCTCTGGACGCTTGCGGCATGGACATGCTTATCCATTTTTCCTGGTATGGAGGAGGCTCCAACAATCACCTTTTTTCCCTGCTTCGGAACAAGGTAACAGCCATCCATCCAAAGTGTTGATTGAAATAGCTTCTGGTCCAGTTCTAACAGCAGACATTCGCCCTTCACCGGAATCGCAGCATAATCTGCAGGCAGCAATTCATCTCCGAAAGCTCCTGTTGCAACAATAACCTGGACCGCTTCATAGATTGCCTCTGTTGTCCGGACACCATAAACCGTTTCATTTTCTATCAACAGCTCATTAACGCTTTCCTGCTCATGCAACACCGCACCATAATGAGACGCAGCCAGAGAGAAGGCTTTGGTCAGATGACGGGCGGAAACCTGACCATCATCCGGCAAATACAGGACAGCACGAAGATTCTCCGTCAGGCTTGGCTCCATTTTTTTCGCTTCTTCTACTGACAGTAAATACGCAGGGTTCCCCGCTTCCCGCTGGAAGGACGCGACGCTTTGCAGCTTGCTGTATTGCTGCTGATGAAAAGCAAGCTTCATGATTCCTTTATGAATATATTGAATATCTACTCCTGACGCTTCCTTCAGTTCCTCGGATAAATTTTTGAATAGCGCTCTGCTCTCATGTGCAAACCGAAAAAGCGGACTGTCTTCTGTAAACTCTCCTTGAGCGCCTAACATACCTGCTGCGGCACTGGAAGCCTCGCAGCCGATTTGATTCCTTTCAATGACCAGCACCCGATTGCCTCTTTTGGCCAGCTGATAAGCAATAGAGCAGCCAATAACTCCGCCGCCTACAATAATTTGATCAAACTGTTTATTCATCTTCTCCCTCCTTTTCATATATTCAACGCTTGCCGGTAAGCTCTGACAGTTTGGACCGGATCCTCTGCCTGCCAAATACCAGACATGACCGCGATGCCGGCTGCTCCTGCGGCAGTTACTTCTTTCGCCCGCTCAGGAGTAATCCCGCCAATAGCATATACCGGCACAGACAGCGCGTTAGTCATTTCCTGTAGTTCCGTTAATCCTCTGGGCTGCTGATTGGCTTTGGACTTGCTGGAATAAATATGGCCATACAGCACATAATCAGCTCCCTCCTGCTGCGCCTGCTCTGCCTCAGCTAAAGAATGAACAGACTTTCCTGCCTTCAATTCAGGGAAGCTTTCTTTTACAAGTGGAATGGAAGGACTGTGAAACGCCAGCTGAATACCTGCGCACTGCTTTATCACAGCAATATCTACTCTGTCATTCACTATTATTTTCTCTAATGGCAATCCGATATTTTCTAATGCACCGATGATTTCCAGAATGTCCTTCGCTGTCTTGTTCTTCTCTCTGATATGCAAATAACCAATCTCAGCCTGAATCCGCTTCACTATTTGCAAATGCTGCTCGGAAAAACTGCCATCACTGATCAAGTGCAGATGCCTGTCCATCTTCTTCTCCCCTTTCTTCCATTTTCTTGCTTCAGGATTGGCAGAAGAACGAAAAAGACCACTTATCCAGCTGAGGGATAAGTGGTCTTGATTATATACAAATTCATTGTTCGAATGATATATCGTCATGTTCCTGCCACTTCCCTACGCTAGTGTTAACCAGATCAGGTTCAAAGGGTCCGAGTATTCGTCTCAGCCAAAGGCTCCCCTAGTGTTGCTTATTTAATTTTCAGATTACAAATAAAGAATAACATATAATTTTTTATTTTCAAAGATATTCTTTCAAAAGTGTTTAGCGATTTATCAAGGAAATGTTATTTTACTTTCAAATGAGTTCTCTTACCCAATTACCTGAACAACATTTCCTTCATTATCTTTGATGTATGTTTTAACAATTTTTACAGCCAGCTGTTCAAACGAGAATAGTTCCGCCACACCTTCTTTAGGAATCAGCTTCTCACTCAACTCGATTGTACTCTGTTCATCTAAAATTAGACGCACCTTATCCTTCTCCATTGCATATTCTGACTTTTCCCCGGGCTCTATAGCAATGACAATATCAGGACCTGCCAATGTCAGAGCCTTTCCTTTCAAGAGACGCCCTCGCAGCACTTTACTTATGGTTTCGGTTTGTTTTGCCCCCAGAGTCAGCATTGCTGGTTTTTTTCTGAATAAGCCCTTTTTTTCTGGAGTCCACGATAAATTATCGTTAAATAGAAATCCTGTATTGGATCCTTCCCGTTCTCTTCCTTCATCAACTTTTTGGGAGACATCTGCATGATTTAGTAAAGAATCTCTTTTTAAATCGGTAATAAACGCGGGCATATATGGGGAACTGGCAGAGAGAACACCTCGTGTATTCCACGTCTGCATTGCTTCGAGCTCATCATTTGTGATACCAACCATCTGCAGAAATTGCACTTGACCATTTTCTGTTTCTATTGTACCAAGCTCAGAATCCGTAATAAATGCCAATGCAGTTAATGCCGTATCTGATTCCAAACAGATAGGACCATTTGCATCCATATAGTCTCCATTTTTAAAAACATTACCGCTGTTAAAAACATATCTTCCCAAATTCTGAAGCAGATTAAGCGCCCAGGCTGGCGGTTCCTCTTCCCCTTCTTCTTTTTTCAATCTGAACGTTAATTCAAACCCAAAACCGCTTACTTCTGGATTATCGGTTTCTTTTTCGTAAATCTCTGAAAATCCATATGTAACTATATGCCAGTGCAAGCCTGGCGTTTCTGATTGATAAGCGCTGATTCCATCTAATGGATCCGGTCCGCCCAGCGAATAAGAGATCACTGTTCCATAATGCTTCGGTTCCTGCTTCCCATAAATTGCTTCCATTGCATTATCAATTGCATCCCAGCCGGCTGCTTTTACTTCTTCACTCATTAAATTCCTCCTCTGTTTCCCTTTCCAAAAAGACGATTTTTTCTTTCTAAAACACTACCCCTTTGTCGAAATACAAAACATCTCTGCAAAATCAGTGACGATGGTTTTTTTAGGATTACGCTTCACATCATATCTCATTTTCTCTAACCCTTCTTGGTAATCCTGATCATCAATCAACGTTAATATGGATATGTCTCTATTCTCTGCATACCCCAGATAATCCGACACCCTGATTTTTTCTAATCGATATGTCATCTGCAGTTCTGTGTTAAACCCTCTTATTGAAAGCTCATCAAAAATAACTTCCTTTTCCCAAAACCTTTTTACGTCCTCTTCATATGCTGTTGGAAAATAATGATATACCCACCATTTTCTCATATCATGGATAGCAATATTATGCAGCTTGTATACACCGTTTTTCTTCAAGACACGATATATTTCATCAAGCGCTGCTTCCTTCTTTAAAAAATGATGAAAAGCATAATTATTGGAGATATAATCAAACTTTTCATTCTCGTAGGGCATATCTTCAGCTAAACCATGCACGAGTGAGACATTTTTTAATTTGTTCTTCGCCTTTTTCAACATATCCTCTGAAGCATCAAGCCCGTACCAGCTCATGTTTCGACTATCAAAACAGGTTTATTTGAGTATTAAGATAAATACCTGTCCCGCATGCTAAATCTAACACGTGATACATTGGTTTAGGGTATCTATATTGATACTCCTTTAAATCCTTATCAAATTGCATTTCATCTAATCGATATGTATTGCTCTCATATTTATCAGCAATTTGCGAGTAATCAGTTATTTTCACATTGTTTTTCTTTGCCTTTTAATTATTAGGAGGAATTTAAATGCGGTATAAAGCCATTATACTTGTTTTCTCTATGTTTTTAAAAACTTACTATCCCCCTGATTCATGAAGCAGCGTCTCACTGCTTTCCGGATATACAAAAAAGACAGCACCATTCCAAATGAAAGGTGCCATCTTTTCTAATAGCATGAATTATTGATTTCCTTTTTTAACCCATTCAGCAGCTGTCACTGTACGTTGTGCCTGATGCTTAACTGTCGCTTCCACATCTTCCACCATTTTTCCGTCTTGATCAACAGTGACACTTGTACCATAAGGATTTCCGCCAGCTGCAAATACAGATTCATCCGAGTAGCCTGGAGGTACAATGATAGCTCCCCAGTGCATCATGCTCGTGTACAACGACAGGATCGTCGCTTCCTGACCGCCATGCGGATTCTGTGCAGAAGACATCGCACTGACTACTTTGTTCACTGTTTTTCCGCTAGCCCAAAGTCCGCCTTGGATATCTAAGAATTGCTTCATTTGAGAAGGCACATTACCAAAACGCGTTGGCGTGCTGAAGATAAGTGCATCTGCCCATTCAATATCTTCTGAAGATGCAACAGGAACATCCTTGGTTGCTTCTACGGTTGCTTTCCATGCCGGATTTCCTTCAATAGCAGATTCTGGAGCTAATTCCTGCACTTTCAATACTCTTACTTCTGCGCCATTTGCTTCCGCCGCTTCTGCTGCCCATTTTGCCATTTGGTAGTTCGTACCGCCCATACTATAAAAAATAACTGCTACTTTTGTTTTTGTCATCGTTTCTATCTCCTTTGATTCATTTGATTTTCCAAATAATTTATTTAAAAATCCCATTTCTTACACCTCTTTAAAATAGCTCTCTTTTTCTTCGCCAGAACCATCTCCTTTATTGGAGCGCTGCATCCCAATATCTAACTGTTCTTTTTATGCCTCATTTCAGCTTTTTTATACTTAGTGAAAAAATAACCGCTTTTTGAGACCATTCTGCTTCCAACTGTGTTTCATTTAGTTACCTATCATCACCCTTCTTTCTGAATTTATATTTAATCAAACTATAATTAATTCATTTATTTTTAATTCAATATAAATTATATGATGTACTTTTTATTTTGTCAACACATTATTTAAATCATTAGATAAACGATTAAAAAATAGGAAATGAATCAACAGATGAAAATACCGGTATAATTTCATAGAAATCAGAGAAAATACCAATAAGATACCTTAAATAACAATAAAGTAATCGGGGGTGCTCTAGATGAGCCAGCCATATCAATGTCCCAGATGTAAAACAAACCGGTCGCGTTTCAATGTCATTGAACAAGTAGCGAATCCGGTCAAATTAGATGCCAGCACAGGAGAAGTATTAAATGATTACACGCAGGAGCCGCTGGAAGTATTTCACATCGCCTATAATGGGCCTGAGAGAAGAATACAGTGCGGAGCATGCGGCTTAATCGAGGATGAAAATACGTTTGTAAATACAAAAGCACAATAACTACACGACGGAGGTTGAATATAAATGACGAAAAACCGAAAAGGACCAAAACAGCAGGAACAACCTAATTTGCCGCAAAGTCCAAAGCAGCCTTATGGCGAACCATTGGCAGGTTCTCATAAAGTGAAGAATAAAAATCATTCCAGACAAAAAAATAATGCATCGCATGATATGTGACGCATGAATGGTTTATACCATATACAAAACAAACATTGTAAAGACTGTAAGGGTCAATTGCTTTGTATATGGTAGAGAACTTTCATATCTTTGCCTCTTTAACTTTACATTGACCCCATTATTTACTTCATTATCTTACTTTATCACCATTAGCTTTTGTTACCCCTGTTAACTTTATAACATTAATTTTTATTGCCTATTAAAGATAGTAATGTTTCTTCCAGCCCATTTTGAAAAGGAGTTGCTGGAATGGGGCCAATCCGTCTTTCATATTTATCTCCACTCAAAATAAATCCTTCTTTGGTAAGGTACATGATTTCAACAATTTCTCTCATAAATGCATCAAACAAACCCATACACCGGATAACATTTTTAGTCAGAGGAATAACCACCTTCTGATTTCCTGTTACTTTCCGAGCAATTCGAATAATCTCTTTACCTGAAATCAATCCAGCACCTGGTATGTTCCAATTCTCTCCATAGGAATCGTCTTTATCTGCTATATTCACAATCATCTTAGCAGCATCTGGCAAATAAACATATTCACGGGGCGTTTGTAAATTACCAATAAAAATGGACATTTTACCTGCAGCCATTCCATCAAGTGTAGGCTGCAAGTAAGAATTTTGTGAAGTTGGGCCATAATAATCTGGCAACCTGACAATTAAAGCTTTTGCTCTTTTCCATTTTCCGCTGAATATCAATTGTTCGAAAGCTACTCTAAGTTTACCTTTTTTTGTATGTGGATGTTGAGGATGGTTTTCATCTCCTTTCGCAACTTGGTGTCCATATACATAAATGCCATCAACAATCACGATTCTTTTTCCCAAAATATCTGCTGCTTTCATCACACTTTCTCCCAGCGGCATCAATTTTTCCGCCATTTCCTGATATGGAATATTAGCACACTGAAAGATAACATCTGCATCTTTAGCAGCTTCCACAATCGTTTGACAATCAAATATGTCTCCCAGCTGATAGGTAAGATTCAAATGATGATTGTGTTCTGCCATTAATGCTTCCAATTTATTTTGAGAGCGTCCGAAGGCAATGACCTCTCTTCCTCTGTCTAATAGTTCTGAAACCATAACTTGACCAGTACCCCCGGTTGCGCCTAATACAATTGCTTTTTTCATTTTCAATACTCCCTTCTTTTGGTTATTGATTAATCAATAACTAAAAAACAAAAATAATTTCCATGTTACATCTTTTACGCCTATTAAGGTATTACCTTCAATATAAGCTTGATAAATAAAAGAATTAATCCCAATATGTGAACAATACAATCACAGCGACAGCAATGCCTAATCCGACAGATAAAGTGGAAACAGCATGTTCCTTTTTATTTTTCACCATCATTTTTTCAACCACCTTTTAATTATTGATTAGCAACTAATTAATCCAACCAGCTGATGAGACAAACAGCAATAATTCCAATAAAAACATAATCTACCTTACGTAATTTCACATTCTCACCCCCTAAATTATTTATTGATTAATCAATCACTTCTTTGCAAAAATAAATAATCAACTTTCATTGATTATTTATTTTGTTTTCTCATCAATAAGCTCGGGAAGGTCTAAGAAATAAGAAATATTACATAGCATTCCTCTTGCTAAAAACGTACTGGCTTCCCTTTCTGCATCCTTTATTCCGGCAGACTTGAATCTTTCTAAAGTATAGCTTCTGATGTCAGATAATCCTTTTTTTGCAGTACGCTGTATCGATTTTTCTGTTACGGAAATTCCTATTACCTGCAAAGCAATCTCATTAGGATACAATTCGGACAGTTCTTCATAGGCTTCAATCATTTTTTCAACGAGCTGTTCCGGGCTTGCTTCCACATTTTTAAACGTTTGCAGAATCCTTTCAAATGCCCGATCTAAGGCAGCAATGAATAACTCTTCCTTTGTTTTATAGAATCGAAAAACATACGGCTGAGAGATAGCAGCTTTTTCTGCAACATGAGCGGTAGTTGCATTATAATAGCCTTTCTTTGCAAATACTTCTAATCCAGCCTCTAGAATTTCTTCTTTCCGATTTTCCTTCTTTAATTTTACCATCATAGTGCACCTGCCCAAAAATTAAGTGATTAATCAATTACAAATAAATCCTAACGTTATTTTTAGATTCATGCAAGTACTTTGTAATAATTTTTAATGAAAAATGTTAAAACCATCCCCTCTCCCATTACTCATTTTCTATTCCAGCAGGCGTTTTTTTTCAGATAGCTCATTTATATTTTTATAATCAAGTTCATTGGGAAACGGGCAGCAATATTATTTACGCCCTTTTGAGCTTCCCGATTGAAGCTTCATTCACCTAAAATACTGCAGCATCTTCCTCAGAGACCTCATAGGAACCTTTCACTTCTCCGCTTGCAGCTCAAAATGGCGCATCCTGTATGCATTCATTGCTGTTTCTCCAAGCGTGTCCATCAGATTATGATTTGCATATGCACCTACAATTGCACCAACCCCCGGAACGAGCTGTAGCATTTTCACCAAATCAATATAATCGCGATACTCCTGCTGGAAAACATGCCAATCCATATCAGCCAGCTGCTCCTTCTCCTGCTCCCAATTTTCGATTATATAAAACGTATCCTTCCGTTTTTCATCGCTGGAAAATGCAAGTTGGAAAACATGGAGGATAAATAGCCGTTCCTCATATTCATTTGCATCATAGCCATAGACTGCTGCCAATTCAAACAAAAATTTCATCTTGATTGACAGCAGCAGCGGAAAATCTGCAAATCCAAGGAAAATACCTCCTGCCCCTGTTCCAGCTCCTTCAACTACTGCTGTTTTACGATAAGAAACTAGCTTTTCTTTGGCTATTTGATCCCTTTCAAACAAGGAAAGTTCGGTTGGTTCAGGTTTCTTCGTTGTCATATTGGATCCGGCCAATGTCGCTTTCACCATATTTTTAATGCTGCCTGTAATGATCTGGTGCGCCTTCTCAGGAATCATGCTATTTATTTTCTTTTGCGCTTTTTTCGATAACTGATTAAAAAGACTGGATTTTTTCAAAACTTTATTACGCCAAACTCGAAGCTCTTCATACACGATTGTTTCATAATCCATATTCAAAAACCTGCCTTTTCTTTTCTATACTTTATTCATACGTTTTAATCAGAAAAGAGTTTCATTTATGGGTTGAATGAAGATTTTAACCAGCAAAGATGCAATAAAATATCACTGAATTACATGATTCAGCCTGAAGGAAAGAATAAAAAAAATCTTAATTCGTCATGAATTAAGATTTTCGTCTGTCATTTTTTTCTGCCCACTCACCAGCTAATATCTCCATCTCAATCTGCGTCCAATATTCATCTCCCATTTTTGCCACATCCTGCAAGATTCTTTCTCTCCGGAATCCCGCTGCTTCATAGCATTTAATGGCTGATACATTAAAATCAAACACACCCAAAGTAACCTTATGTAAGTTCAATTTTTCAAATGCAAATGTTAATGCTGCATGTATAATCTGAGCTCCATACCCTTTTCCTCTGCTGTCAGCAGCACCAACTAATACCTTGCCGATCCTTGCTGAATGATTATTTCTATCCACTTTCCCCAGCGAAACATGTCCTACGACTTCATTCGTCCCATTATCAATCACTTTAAATATGTATTTAGAAGCCTCTGGTTCATTCGCTCCTTCCAAATACGTTGCAAGCTGCTCGTTCGTCAAAGGATAACGGAATGTCGGACCGCTCCACTGTACAATAAAGGAAGCATCAGGCACCCAATCAATTAATTGCTGGAAATCTTCTTTTGAAAAGTATTCTAATCGAATCAAGGCAAAAGCTCCCTTTCATATCATTAATCTATTCTTCCACAGGGTTTTCCGGTCCGTTAAGCTCTAATTGATAAAACGCTAAATCTCTCCATTGCTTAAATTTAAAGCCAGCTTTTTTTATCGTGCCCGCATGTTCAAAACCAAATTTCTCATGCAAAGCAATACTTTTCTCATTCGCAGCATCAATGCCGGCAATCATTGTCATATATTCTCTTTCCCGGGCGACAGCGATAATTTCTTGCATCAATAAGCTGGCAATTCCTTTTTTCCGATAGCTCTTGTCCACATACACAGAATGTTCAACGGAATATTTATAAGCCGGCCAATCTCTGAAAGGCCCGAATGTAGCAAATCCCGCCACGTTTCCATCCTGTTCACAAACAAATATGGGATAACCCGCATCCTTTTTCTGCTTAAACCATACTTCTCTGTTCTCCAATGTTTGCGGTTTATAAGAATAAACAGCGGCAGTATGCACGATGGCGTCATTATAAATCTCTAAAATGGCTGATAAATCATTTGTCGTTGCTTCTCTTATCATTTTATTCTTCCTTTCAAAGCAGTTTTCTCAGCAGCACTACGCATTTTATTAAAAATGTGTTCATGTAAGCTGCCAATGAAGGTTAAGTAATTTCTTTTCAATATAATATTCACTTGATAACTACTAATCTTATCACATATCATCTAAATACAAATAGCAATAAAAAAGAAACCTTGCTGTATGTAAAGTGGTATTCTAAATACAAATGAACTTTAAATCACAAGGAGGTTTTGTAATGCAGAGAGAGAAGCCGGAAATGATAACCGTGGAGACAACCGTTCATGCACCTGTTGATAACGTATGGACTTATTGGACAGAGCCAGAGCATATCACAAAGTGGTATGTTGCTTCTAAAGAGTGGCATGCACCAAAGGCAGAGAATGATTTAAGAGCCGGCGGTAAATTCATTACTCGAATGGAAGCAAAGGATGGGAGTTTTGGATTTGATTTTGGCGGTATATATGACGAGGTAATCCTCCATGATACCATTGCTTATAAACTGGATGATGGAAGAAAGGTGACAATTGCTTTCACGTCTCAAGGCAACACAACAAAGATCACAGAGGTCTTTGAAGGGGAATTTGAAAACTCCATCGAGATGCAAAGAAATGGCTGGCAGGCGATATTAGACAATTTTAAAACGTATAGTGAACAGGCAGATCAGGGTATAACCTTAGTATAAAACGAAACTGCATTCAGCGGGAATGTTACAGGCATTTCTTCATGTTGAAGCCGCTTAAAGTGATAATAAGCGGCTCTTTTTCTTTGTCGTTTTTTACGCTTTATCCTCTTCCTCATTCTCTACCAAATACTTCAGCATAGACAATTTATTATCCCAGAATCGTTCAAAATAGGAAAGCCAATCTTTTATTTCTGTCAGCGGCTCTGCATGCAAGTAATAGATTTTCTCTCTGCCAACCTTTTCTCCTGAAACAAGCTTCGCCTCAGAAAGTATAGTAAGGTGCTTTACTACTGCTGTTCGGGTAATAGAAAAATGGGAAGTGATTTCTGAGATAGCTAGCCTTTGATCTGACAGTAAATATAGAATTTCCCTTCTGGTCGGATCCGCAATGGCTTGGAAAACATCATGTTTCTTTACAGCTGTCATTTAAACTTCAACAACCTTTCTCAGTCTTTCCCTCACAATATTCTCCCATCCTTTATTCATTCTCTCTCTGATAACAGAGCTCTTCTCATTCGGTTTGGTAATTACTGCTTCTGCTTCTTTCCAGCCTCCATGGATAAGTGTGAATTCTGTACGATTTCCTAAATCCTTCAAAATGAAGGAAACAACCCATCCATCTGTATCCCACGCAAAAGATATTTTATTGGGTTTGTCTACTTCTAATACCTTGCAAGGTGATGGCCCAAATGGTGATTGGATGGTAAATTCATGCCCTGCTTCCGCTTCAAAATCATTTGGCATAAACCAAGCGGCTATTCCTTCTGAGGTGGACACCTTTTCCCAGACCTTTTCAATTGGAGCATTAAAAATAATTGTCTGTTCAATATCTTTAAGTTTTTCCATATTCATCTAGCCTCTTTTCCCACTTCATATAACACCTTTTGGTTTTGTTTTCATTATAACACCAAAAGGTTTCATGTCAATAATTTTTAATGTTATAATCCACTTCTTTACTTGGTTAACCGATTTCTGCAATAAAAAATCCTGTAATCACAGGATTTTCATCGAACTGTTTCATTGATAGGTGAACTGTTTCATCCATCAAAAGGTATTCCCTGCTGTACTTAATCAGAACATTTCCCCCTGATAAAAGGAGCTTGGCATTGCTTCAAAATCATATTCTCGCAGCTCTTCCAAGGTGACATTGGCATGAGCTCCTTCATGCACCATCAAGTTACTGTCCTCGCCTACATGAACTGCAATAAACGGTTTATTCGTTCCATAGGCGTAACCTAATTCAAATGCTGTTCCGCTATCTGAATAATTCCCATGATAAACGCCAACAACGATTTCCGCCCAATCAATAAACTTTTTATCATTGGTAAATGTTGCAATCGACCAATGCCGGCTCCCTTCCTCCAAATGATCCATTTGGTTTTTCCGCGGTGAAAAAACATCCAATCCTTTTGCTTCTAAAATTTGTTCCGCTTCTTTTAAAGGCTCCATCTCTTTTTCATTAAAGAATGGGCTTGCTAAATAGACTCTCATATTTTGACCTCCATATGTATAATAAATACCATTCAGTTAAAAACGGCATGCATGTTTAAGTATATCCTTATTATCCGGCTTACTCAAAATTGGATGCTGTTATCCTTCCATCGGTGACTTGAGAATGAACATTTATTAAACAATTTAGTTTGCAAGCTGAGATACATCCCATATAATACAACTAATACGCACAGATTTAATCAACAGATTCTACATGAGGAGGAAGCATCATGGAACAATATGTAAAAGATAGCTGGAATGCAGATTTATACGATGGGAATCATTCCTTTGTATCATCATTTGGAAATCATTTATTAGAGCTTTTATCTCCCGTAGAAGGTGAACAGATTCTTGATGTCGGATGTGGCACAGGAGATTTAGCCCATCAAATCAATCAGCATGGCGCCGCTGTAACCGGCGTAGATAAATCAGAAAATATGGTGCACAAGGCAAACGATAAATATCCCGATATAATGTTTATGCCAAAAGATGTTTTAGAACTCGAATACAACAATGATTTTGATGCCGTTTTCTCTAATGCAACACTTCATTGGGTAAAGCAGCCCAAAGAAGCACTTCAGCACATCTATAACAGCTTGAAACCCGGCGGTAGATTTGTTGCAGAGTTTGGCGGTAAAAGCAATGTTCAAACGATTACAAATGAAATCATCCATCAGGTTAAAAAAGCTGGAATTCCCTATACACCGGAACAGTTCCCATGGTACTTCCCAAGCATAGGAGAGTATGCAGCATTAATGGAGGAAACGGGATTTAACGTAACCTTTGCCCAGCATTTCAATCGGCCGACACCCTTAGAGGGAGACAACGGGCTGAGAAATTGGATGGAAATGTTCTGCGGAAATATCTTTGAAAATCATCCGGAAGCTATCAAAGAGCGTGTGATGATACAGGTAGAAAATAACTTAAAGGATGCCCTGTACCAAGAAGGGCAGTGGATTGCAGATTATAAACGACTTCGTGTCGTCGGAATAAAGCAAGGCGGCATACCTGCTAAATAAGTTTTGATTAAATAGACAGAACAGGAATCTATAAAAAGAGGGCCATATAGATTCCTGCCTCCCCTTATACTTCTCACCAATCCTCTATTCAACGAAACGAAAATGATTCTATCGTCTCTTTTCCCGAAAGCATATCCTTCACGTTAAACTGATTCTTCCTGACTTCCTCATCGCCAATGATAATCACGTTTCGTATGTTTTCTTTATTCGCCCTGTCAAGCGCCTTACCGACCTTTTTATTGCCTAATTCCACATCTACGTTATATCCTTTATCCCGGAAATATGTTGACACAGACAATGATTCTTTTTGTCTTCCCAGAGGAATAATATAATAATCCACCTCTCTTCCAGCAGGTTCGATTCCTCCCGCAGCAGCCATCGCTGTATAAATCACATCCAGCCCAAAAGAGATTCCAACGGTAGAGAAAATTTCATCTGTTCCTATCAGTCCGCCGATTGCATTATCATATCTTCCGCCGCTTCCAATGCTTGACTTCATCGAATCATCCGCTAAAAACATTTCATAAACGGTACCTGTATATATTTCTAGCCCCCGTGCCAGAAACGGATTAAATATACATTGGTCGCTAATATCCAAATAATCAAGATACGATTTGAGCTCTTTTAGTTCCTGCAATCCCTGTCTGACTTGTTCATTTTGATTAGATAATGATTCAAAGCGGATAAAGTCCGTATGATCGTCATCTGTCAAAAATTGTTTAATGGAGCGGGCCGCATCATCTGACACCCCTAGTTCAGCAAGCTCGGCTATAACTGCGTCCACCCCTATCTTCTCCAGCTTATCCAAAATCAGCACCACTTTATTGATTTTCGCATCCGCTACACCAAACACTTCCAATGCTCCGGTTAATAATTTCCTATTATTATATTGAATATTCACCTGCATTCCGAGCTTGTCAAAGCCATCCAGCGCCATCATCATTAATTCCGCTTCAGCTATTTGTGAATCTGCGCCGACAATATCCACATCACACTGGGTAAATTCACGCAATCTTCCTGTTTTTATTGGCCCATCCCGAAATACTTTACCAATTTCATACCGCTTAAATGGCAGCTTCAATGTCGGATTCATTGCAGCCACCTTGGCAAAAGGTATCGTAAGGTCATAGCGCAGAGCTAAATCCCTTTCTCCTCTATCTGTTAAAGTGTACATCTCCTCTAATATTTCCGCACCGCCGCCATATTTAGAAGCAAGCAATTCCGTATAATTTAAGATAGGTGTTTCCAGCGGCTGACATCCATATTGGATAAATACATCCTCTAATGTTCTCCGGATATTTCTCCGTACGCTTTCTGACTCCGGTAAATAATCTTGTGTTCCTTTTACATTTTGATAATCTATCTTCTTCATTTTCCTTACCTCCTGTTTTTGAATACAAAAAAAATCGCACTCTGAGTTAAGTGATTTACTTAATTCGGGATGCGATTTCATGAATAATAGCCTTCCTCATTCGATTTTTTAAAAGTTAAATCGATAAAGCAAGGCTAGTTGATATGATGAGGGAATTGTGAGAAGGAATCATTTATTTTAACGAAAACCATTTTGCTCACCTCTGATTTTGGATCAGTTTATCATAGCCGTTTGGTAATTTCAAAGGAAAAAACCTGTACCCATTCAAGCGCAGGTTTTTCAATGCGCTATTCTTTAACCTCTTTCAAATCCCGATTATTTCGCAGGAACATATAGAAGGATGCACCGAATATGGCCAGATAGCCAAGGATACTCCATATGTCTGGGATTTGGCCAAAGAGCGCAATACTGATAATACCGGAATATACAACGGTCGAGTAGAAAAAGATGGATATTTCTTTTGCTGGAGCAAATTTGTAAGCAACGGTAATCCCAAACTGTCCCACCGTAGCGAACACTCCTGCTGCAAGTAAGTACAACCACTGCAGCCCGCTCATCGGCTGATAAAACAAGATAACAGGCGGTAATAAAATCACAGTGGAAAAGAACGAGAAGTAAAATACAACCGTATAAAATTGTTCTTTATTCCCAAGCACCCGTAAAACGGTGTACGCTCCTCCTGCAAAAACTGCGGATAAAATCCCTGCTGCATATGGAACCATATCTAGATTGAAGACCGGTTTGATAATAAATAACGTTCCAAGAAATGCGATAATAACAGAGACCACCTGAAACCGCATCACGTATTCCTTTAAGAAAACCGCAGCAAAAATAATGGTTATAAATGGACTCATTTTATTCAGCATATCCGCATCGGAAAGCACTAGATGATCGATGGCATAGAAATTAAGCAATACCCCAGTCATCCCCAGAGCAGAGCGCAGAAGTAAATATTTTTGATTTTCCTTTTTCCCAAAAAGCCGTTCTCTATGATAAAGAACAAAACCCAACGCAATAACCATTGAGATTCCATTGCGAAATAATGTTTTTTGTATTGTAGGCACATCTCCTGACAGCTTTACAAACATGGCCATCAAAGAAAATCCTAACGCTGATAATAATAACAATAAAATGCCTTTATTTCTGTCACTCATGAAATGTTTACTTCCTCCTCTTTGATTGTTCCTTTATTTTTAATAAAACATTTAAAAATGCTGCTTCCTTCGTTAATAACATAGTTGTACTACCGCAGTGCGGTACTGATAAGCTTACGATTATTATTTTCTAAAACAAAGCAATCATACTATGAAAAAGCCAGATAACCCATGAAAAGAACCCATATTTGAAAATATCATAATGGGTTCTTTTCTACAAGTTGCTATTATAAGGACAGAAAATACTTTATGGAATGTAAAATTTATGACCAGCAAACTTCGTCAATCTCATAATCATTCGAGGAATCCGTGTCTCCCGTTAAACAGGTGAAACAGCTATTGATAAACAAGTGCACTTCCAATTGCTCATATACTTTCTCTGCAAGTCACTTCAGTTTTCTTATCTTGAACTGCCTGTTTTAACCTCTTTCTAATTTGCTGCCGGGTTATTTTTACAATAGTCTATTATAAACTGCTCCATTTTAATAGGTACCATTTCAAATCCTCTTTCTATATAATTTCTATTTCTATCTTAAATGAAAAGGGTTGGTACATCTAATTTTTGCTGCGTATCTATGAAACGCACCTTTTTATACGAATATTTTTCGGACGATTTCCAATGATAAATCCGGATGTCAATACTCTATAAACACAAATTCACCATGACCCAATAAAGTGGGTTATCAACGTGTATCATTAAAATAACCACCCCTCTGCCCTGGTAAGCAGTTGGGTGGCAATAAAAAAATTTGTATGGTTAATCACATGCGTGCAAAGTTCTATTCCATCCAATTACACTCTCTTTTTATAAAAAGAAGAGAAAAAGAACAATACTACACCTAGCAACACAGCAATCCCGCCAATAATTCCAAAGTAGAGAATCTCGGTTTCCGGGCTGTATAGTTTAACAATTTGCGCATTAATTGCCTGTGCCGATGCATTAGACAAGAACCAAAGACTCATTGTTTGGGCAGAGAATGCAGCAGGAGCCATTCTTGTTGTAGCTGCTAAACCGACTGGTGATAAACATAGCTCACCAAATACTACAATCAGAAAGCTGAGCACAAGCCATATTGGACTTACCAGCGTATCAGGACCTGCGTAAATTGCTGGAATGATCATGATCAAGAAAGATAGACCAGCAAAAACCAGACCTAGTGAGAATTTTTTATGCGTAGATGGCTGTCTTTTGCCAAGCTTCATCCAAAGTGCTGCAAATACCGGCGCTAACAGAACAATAAATAATGGATTGAATGATTGGAACCAAGATGATTGTAAGGAAAAACCGGCAAATGATAATCTTGTCCGCTCATCGGCATATTGTGCCAAAATAACCGCTCCTTGTTCTTGGATCGCCCAGAACACCATTGCTGCAAGGAACAGCGGAATATAAGCAAGTAAACTCTTTTGCTCCTGACTGGTTGTTTTCTTACTGAAATACATGACTAAAAAGTAAATAATCGGAATAATTATCCCTAATATACTGACTAACATGATAAATCCATCAATGGTTAAAATACCGTTAGAAATCAGAATAGCGCCTGCGATGATAACCACAATCGCGCTGATTCCCATTTTTAAAAATACAGATTTCTTTTCCTCCGGTGATAGAGGATTTGGTACATAAGAGCCAGCAAGACCTAAATATTTCTTTCTTGTAGCCAAGAAAATAATCAGCCCGACTAACATACCAAGAGCTGCTACTCCAAATCCTAAATGGAAATTATATTTTTGCCCGAGTGTTCCGACAATAAATGGTGCAATTAAACCACCAAGGTTAATCCCCATATAGAATATACTAAATCCGGCATCAGTACGCGGATCTTCTTTATCATATAAATCCCCGACGATATTAGATACATTCGGTTTTAACAGCCCTGTTCCAATAACAATTAAGCCCATTGATACGAATAGAGCTGTAACTCCTCCCGGAAAGGATAAGGCAATATGACCTGCCATAATCAATATGCCGCCATAAAAGACGGTGCGTTTCGTACCAAGCAAACGGTCAGCAATCCAGCCGCCGATAATCCCTGACATATAAACAAGCGAGCCATAAATAGCCATGATGGAAGCAGCGGTTCCTTTATCCAGATTCAGTCCGCCATCTTTAATCGCATAATACATATAGTAAAGTAAGATTGCTCTCATACCATAGTATGAAAATCTCTCCCAAAACTCTGTGAAAAATAATGTAAACAACCCTTTAGGATGTCCGAAAAAACCTTTTTGCGGAATACTCTTAAGGATCTCTTGTGGGTTCTTCGATGTCATAAGCTTTCTGTCCCTTTCTATTTATATTAATTTGTTTTTGCCATATATAGGCTTCCATATATTACGGAGCATCCATTCCAGCTAAATTGCTGCTCTTACGTAAATATTCAAACAATTAAAAAATACCCCGCCGTTTGGGTTCTAGATTACTGGAATCGTAAAACCGCCAAACAGAAGAGGTACCTGTAATTGATGAGCCTATAAGCAAATGCTGCATGAAATCAACTCAACTTTAAAAGAAATAAACGGATAAACCATTCATGTCATGCAAGTATGACAAGGTCTTTCTTGCATTGCTTCGCTGTTATTTTCAAATATACCGCTAATCACTGTTTTGAAAATAAAGCCGTTTTTATACTTATTTTGGGTTCGTCAGGGTACTACTTCTTTTGTTTATTCCCGTGTATAAAAGTTGAATACTATATATCATACCACTCTGGAAGTTCGATGTAAATAAACTGGTAAATGGTTATTTTTACAATTTTTCTTCAAGCATGCATATAGCGCGAAAAAATTTCTATAAAAAGTATCAAATTACATCTACTTTTCTCTGTTTGACTTGTATTTTTAGAAAGGATAAAATTATCTTAATTAACAAATGTTCTTAATTTTTGTTTTCTTTAATCATATACAAGGGAGGGCTTACATGATTTCCATACAAAACAATGTAAACGCTGACATAAGTATCTCTTTAAACCATTACATCATTAACTCCATCCATCTCTTTAAATATAATCAATCTGATCTTTACAATTATATACAGAATAAATACAATGAAAATCCGTTGATTTGCATATATGAAGACAAAATCCCAATGTCCTATATCTCTAAAAAGCAGACTGATTCTCAACATATAATCGATGACATTCTAACCCATTTCCGCTGTATTCTTTATGCACAGGATCAGTTAACGATGGAGTTCATTCTTCATTCTCTCAATACCAAAGGTTTCTTAGAAGAAGACCCATATAAAATTTCTATTTATACTAAAACGCCAATAAATAGAGTGAAACAGTTGATTAACCAATTACAAACTTATGAAAATAAAGGCATCGGAACGCGGAATATGATAGATTTTATAAAATTCCAGTTAAAAAATAAGGATTTTTATAACGAAAAGCTATTTGATCTATTCTCAACTAACCTGGAGGAAATCCATCAAAATTCATTTAGTTTTCTAAAAGGTTCGCATGTGGAAGAAACTGAATTCAAAAAATACATAGATTTAATTACTGCTCATTGTAATTTAACCCCTTTAGATGCTGAAGAAACATTAAATATTTCTCCTGATGCTTCCATTGTATATGGAAAGAATGGATTACAGGTTATCATTCATGATTATCTTACTGGAGGCATTTCTTATGAACCGATATTAATCGACTGTAATAACCATCCATTCAACGCTGAGTTGGAAAAGTTTAAAACGGAATACGAAGAACTTATTTCTATTTTGAATGCAAGGAAAATATACTTAACTCAAGTAATTTCTATCATTGCAAATGTCCAATACGATTATTTAACTGGGAGAAGTGACTTTTTGAATGCTTTAGATCAAACAGATTTAGTTGAACAGACCAAACTGAGCCCCGCTACCATCAGCAGGTTACTCTGTAATAAATATATTGCTACACCTAGAGGAATCTTTTCAGTAAAAGCATTGTTGTCTAAAAAGAGTTATAAGAACCTATCTGTTAGTTATATAAAATACGTAATTCAAAATATAGATGGCTTTGAAACACTTTCAGATAATAAAATCTCGAGATGTTTAGCTGAGATGGGGATCTTTATTTCCAGAAGAACCGTAAACAAATATAAAAATCAAATACTGGGAAATATTAAAAGGACTAGTCCAAAACGTAAGGACTAATCCTTTTTAATTTGTTGGATAATTTTAATCGAGTTTCTCCATAAGCTCTTTCAGCTTTGTGATCTCTTCCTCAGTAAGTCCTAATCTGGGCTTTCTTGATGGCCCGCCATTTAACCCTTTCAACTCCATCGCCTTCTTCACTATTTGAACATACTTCCCGGAGTCCTCCAGAAATTCACATAGCGGCAATAAATCCTTATAAAGCTCCTTTGCCCCGTCATAATTCTTCGCTTTCACCAGCTCATACAGTCTTCCTGCACTATTCGGTACGATATTAGCTGCCACTGAAATCCAGCCAGTCGCTCCAAGGACAAATGATTCTAATGCAAGATCATCAGCACCGCAGAACAGAACAAGATCTGTATTGTCGGCCACCGCTCTAACCTTTCTTATATCTCCGCTCGACTCTTTAATATACTGCACGTTATCCAGTTCTTTATCAATTTTATAAATCGTTTCATTTTCCAAATTCACATTAGCCGTAAATGGATTGTTGTACATCATAATCGGTGTGGAAACTTGATCGTTCACTTCTTTAAATTGTTCAAATGCCTCTTCTTCTGTCGGTGTCATGTAGTATGAGTTGATTAGTAACAGTCCATCTGCATGGTTTGCCTCGGCATGTTTTGCATATTCTAACACTTTGTCTGTGCGTTCATCGGCGATACCGACCAATAAATCTGTCTCTGTATCTTTTACTACTTCACCAGCAATTTTGACAATTTCCTTCTTTTCTGCTTCATCCAATGATGCAAATTCTCCTGTACTTCCAACTACCACTATTCCAGGGACTTTTTGATCCAAATAGTACTGGATATTTTCTTTTAACCCTTCATAGTTCACGCTGTAATCCTCATTCATTGGTGTAATTAATACTGGAAATGCTCCTTCAAATTGTTTTTTCATGCTCCTCATCCCTTTCTTTTTCATAATCATCTTTATCTAAAATAAACAATCCAAAATAACCATAAATTAAGTTAATGATAATAACTAAAAATCCATACCAGAAGAATGGCAAATATGCGAGTGTTGAGACACCCAGCGTTGTTGCCATAAAAACCCCTCCATCTGACCATGGAACCATCGGCGTTGTAATCGTACCGCCTGCCTCTACATTTCTTGATAACAAGGATCTGCTTATTTTTTTCCTGTCATAATTAGCTTCCGTAATTTTCGTGCCTGTTAACATTGAAACGTAAGCTGCTCCGCCAAAAAATATTCCAAAGAATGCTGCGATCATAGTCGTTAATGTCAGATTACCTGTATTCGTTGCCCATTTAGCAAAAAGCTCCCCGATTACCGTAAAGGCACCAATGGACTGTAACAATCCGCCGACACCTAAAGCTAGAAGAATCAATAAAATAACCTCAAGCATGAAAGTAATACCACCACGATCTAAAAGGTTATCAATGAAATCAATTCCTGTAGTAACTCCACTTCCTGAATACAATGTCTCAATCGCTTCAATAAATCCATATCCTTGGAACCAAACTGCCCACACGCTTCCTAGTAATGCTCCAAATATAATTACCGGTATGGATGGTAGTTTAAATGCCAGCATGACGACAACCACTACTGCCGGAATCAGCATGACCCAGGATATATGAAATGTATCCTGCAGGCTGGCCATTGTATTCTCTGCAATTGACAGATCACCGCTGCCATCTTGCATGATTAAACCTACAATCCAATAAGCAATTGCCGCAATCACGAAAGCCGGTAAAGATACATATGACATCGATCTTATATGTCTGAATAAATCAACTCTTGACAAGGAAGCTGTCATAACTGTTGTATCAGATAATGGCGACATTTTATCTCCAACGTAACACCCTGAAATAACTGCCCCAGCAACCAAATATGTTGGCAGCCCAAAGCTCTCCCCGATACCCATCATCGCTATGCCGGCTGTGCCTGCTGAACCAAATGATGTTCCTGTTGAAATAGATGTAATCGCACAGATAATCATTGCTGCCATCAAAAAGATACTCGGGCTAATGATACTCAAACCATAATAGATCATCGTCGGTACAATACCTCCAGCAATCCAAGAGCCGATAAGTGCACCTACAGCGATTAAAACAAGCGTCGCTCCTAAACCTTCATAAATTCCTTTTAAAAGTCCTTTTTCCATTTCTATATACGTATTACCTAAATATAATCCAAACCCCATAATTACAAACCAGATTGCGAGCAAAGCTAATTGGATAGGCAGTTCTAAAATAACAATAAAACCAAACATTATTACTACAAACAAAACCAAAATGAGCAATAATACTGGTATACTTGGCAGTTTCTTTTCTCTAACCATATATTTCCGCCCCTTGTTTTATTTAATGATAAATCCTTTAGCGTAGATGTCGCTATGCTCAATATAAAATTGTGAATTAGATATCAAATAATAATTGAGTTGCATATCTTCAGCATGTATTTTTAATCCTGTGAAAGAGGTGATAATTTCCTGAGAGAACTCCTTTGCACATACAGCAACGACTTCAATAATTGGATAAGCTAAGATATCTCCTTTTTTATTTGCAACGACTTGTTTTTCTCCCTGTTTAAGCACCAGATAATCACTATTTCCATCTTGCTTAGAGTGAATATACGCTTTAATAGCTGTTATATTTTTAATTTCTAATTCCATGTCAACTTCATAGACTTTTATCTTCTTATCGTTGACTAAATACATATTTTGTTTTTTCTCTACTTCTGGTAATTTTTCTGTCGTCAGACATCCATGCTGAAATTCATACATTTGGCCATTATTTCTTACTAAATAGCTTTCTTTTGAGTTTATTCTCCCACGATCCACAAGAGAGGAAATGCACCCTTTTAATAAAATACGAATATTGTCAACGCTTTCATTTGGGTGTAATTCTACATCTAAAACATCATCACTCCATTGAAAGATAAGTAAACGAACATATTTGCTCCCTCTCGGCTCATTCCGCATTAATGCCTTATTCTCATAGTCTTGTAATACCGTCTCCAGCTCGTTTTTCTCAATAATTCGTAATTGTTGTCCATTTATATGAATATCATAACTGTTTATTACTTTTGAAATCATAAAATCACCTCCTTATATTTCTGGAATCAATAGATATCCCTGATTTAAAGGATCATCGGGATCAAAATAAAAATCATGTCTCCCCATAATCCATGCTGTTCCTGTAATAGCAACCCTATTATAAATTATATTTCCTTTCACACTCGCGTGGATTACCTGGGCTTTAAATTGAGATCCTGTGATACTCTCGTGGATAAAGACTTCATTTAGATCAAGGTCGCCTTCTTTATAAAGTGTTGATACTTTTGCG
Organism: Oceanobacillus sp. M60; assembly: GCF_053839645.1. NCBI lineage: Bacteria > Bacillati > Bacillota > Bacilli > Caryophanales > Bacillaceae > Oceanobacillus > Oceanobacillus sp. M60. The sequence goes on from NZ_JBSSNH010000001.1 coordinate 793,584, forward strand.
CATGTCCCTGTACCACATGGCGATCTGTCAATGCCTCCCGGAGGTACAATTACTGTGTTTTTAACAACATCACCTGTTTCATAGAATTCCATATGGGTCAGCTTATTAATAAATGGATAATCAGGATGTTTCACCTCATGCTGACGATTAATTTCATCTCTGATTGCCATGGCAATTTCGACGATTTCTTCTGACCTCGATACATGAAGGGATAAACCTAAATCTCCCGCTTTCATAATCCCATAGAAATTCCCACCATATGCTATATCGCACTTTATATTCTTGAAATCTTTATAATCGATATAAACCGTCTTTAGATGAAAGGAATCGGTACTAATAAATGTTACTTCTTGCACTTTGCCCTCTTTCACTTTGCAGCTGGCTTCTACCACACCAGCTGGGGTATCTAGGACTACCGAAGTATAAGGCTCTTTGACTTCGACATAACCGAGTTCTACTAATGCTGTACATGTACCAATAGTGTCATGTCCGCACATCGGCAGATACCCACCGGTCTCTATAAAAATCACACTAAAATCTGCTTCTTCTTTTAAAGGCGGCAGTAGTATCGTGCCGCTCATTACATCATGTCCCCTGGGTGGAAAAACTAGAAATTTTCGAATGTAATCATGGTTTTCCTTCATATCCAGCATTTTTTCTTGAATCGTTTCTCCTTTTAATTTAGGCATACCGGATAAAACCGTTCTTGTCGGGTTTCCCCCAGTGTGTGTATCCACAGTAACAAGTAGTTTTGAATTTATCTTCATATTGCCTCCTCCTGAAATCTTTCCATACTTAGCGGACTAATGTCATCCTCGAGTGTATCTGTCACCATCTGAGCCATCCAATAACCTGTTACCGCAGACAATCCAATTCCATCTCCCTCATGACCAGCGGCTACATAATAATTAGGAACAGTAGTCTCTGAAATAATTGGCAAGTGATCCGGCGTCCACGGCCGGAGACCTGCATAACTACGAATAATATTCATATCCTTCATTTTTGGGAAAAATTCTATCGCCCTTTTGGCAATCAGTTGAACAACTTGATGATTGACGGTTGTGTCAAAACCAATAAATTCCCGGCTGCTTCCTATCAGGAAATTTTGACTCTCTGTCGGTTCATGCACCAATGCAATTCCATAATCATTCATGATTTTATCTGCTTTTCTCTCTTTGCCAAACTTCGTCATCAAGTATCCAAACTCTTGAATTTTCCTTGTGCCCATCAATTCTGCACGTGATGAAACCAGGATATGACCTTTTCTTGGTTTAATTGGTAAAGGTACACCGAGATGTTTACTCACTTCCGGTGCAAAAACACCAGCTGCATTAATTACTTTATTGGCTTTAAATACACGATCATGAGAATGTACTTTAAATCCTTTTGTTCTATGTTCCTCCATAAATGTTACGGGCGTTTTTTCGAAAAGCTCAAAATCATTCTTTTTCGCTGCGTGAATGAACGAAAATGTTAACATGTACGGGTTTACCGTCGAATCATTTGTGCATTCAATGCCGCCAACCAAATGATCAGCAAAATATTTGGAATCATTTTTCAAATCTTCTTTGGTTAATTTATTAAAAAATTGATATTCGCCATTTGCCCTGTTATGCTGATCGACCCAGTCATATGCCTGCTCCAATTCTTCTTCATTTGCACAAAGGAAAATACTTCCCGGATGCCTGTATTCAAATTTCATTTCTAATTCTTTTGATAAGCTTTTGATTAATGCCTGGCTCTTTATCGCCATATTGCTATCAAATCCCGGCTCTTTATCAATCAATAAAACATTGCCATCACATTTTGAGCTTGTACCAGAAGCAACTGTATCCCTTTCCAACATCCCTACTTTTAAACCTTTTTCAGAAGTAAAATAAGCAATGCTCGCACCGATAATACCTCCACCAATTATCAATACATCATAAGATGGCGTTGTCAAAATTGCTCCCTCCTTCCTTTATAAAATACTAAGAAAAAAACGTGCCAACTTCACCTATCGTAAAATCAATAAAATTTGAAATAATGTGTAAAGAAAAATATAATTATTATTATAAATTTAACACTAAAGGGGATTATACATATGTTAGAACATTCTATTATTGAAGAGCTGATTAATTTTTATAACCATTCTTTTACGATTATTGATAAACACGAAAAAGTCATTTACTGGAGCGACAGAGCTTCAGAAATATTTAACATGGAGAAAAGCGAGGTGATTGGAAAGGATATTAAAGAAATTTTCGCAGAAGACAAATTGGCGATTTTACAAACATTACGAAACAATGAAGTCATTGAGAAGAAGCAGCACATGGCTACGAAAAGTATTTATGTGAATCTCAAATCTGTTCCGATTATTATTGAAGGCAAAGTTGAAGGTGCCATTGTTTCAGAAATTGATGTGACAGAACAAAAACGCCAGGAGGAAGAAATCGAACAACTCAAAAATCAGGTAAGCTTCCTTACCGATAATGTCAAACAATTGAAGAATGAGGAACATTTTAAAAATATTATTTTTAAAAGCTCGATCATGGAAAATTTAAAAAACCAGATAAAACGGGCTGCAAAGACAAATGCCAATATTTTAATTACTGGAGAAACTGGTGTAGGTAAAGAACTATTTGCACAATCTATTCATAACAGCAGTGAAACTTCCGGTGAATTTATTCCTATTAACTGTGGTGCAATTCCGAAGCATTTATTTGAGGCAGAATTATTTGGTTACGAAAAAGGAGCTTTTACAGGAGCAAATAAAGAAGGAAACAAGGGGAAGCTCGAACTTGCCAGAGACGGCACACTTTTTCTTGATGAAATCGGGGATATGCCGTTGGACATGCAAGTGAAATTTCTGCGGGTATTACAAGAAAGAAAATACTTCAGATTAGGCGGTAAAAAAGAAGTTTCCACCCATTTCCGGTTGGTTTCAGCTACAAACAAATCAATTTCTGAGTTACTGAATTCTGATGATTTCCGTTCCGATTTGCTGTACCGGATTAATGTCCTTAATATCCACATACCTCCTTTAAGAGAACGGCCGGATGACATTGAATCCTTATTCTATTATTATCTTTATCACTTATCGAAGAAATACCAGACAGAGCTCCGTTATGCAGATCATTCACTTTTAAACAACCTAAGAAGCTATCACTGGCCTGGAAATGTTAGAGAATTAATCAATGTTGCTGAACGATTAGTTATTTTTTCTAATGAGGATCAATTAAATAATAATATCTTTGACCAGTATTTGGTGGAAGTAGGGCAGTCAGATAAGACCCTGTCTGTACCAAATCTATCAGAGAATTTAAATCTGAAAGACTATATCCATAAGGTGGAAGCAGAATATATTAAATATATCGTCGATCAAAATGATCATAACATTGAAAAATCCAGTCATGATCTCGGTATCAGCAGACCTACGTTATATTCAAAAATGCGTAAATTCCAATTCTAAATTGGCACACTTTTTTCTTGTTTATAAACAAATATCCTTTGAGGTGATTCGAATGAAAAAACAAGATGATTTTATAGTATGTCGCTGTGAAAATATATACTACTCCGAAATGCTTGAAATATTAGAGAAAGGAGCAGCAAACTCGAGAGAATTAAAACTGAAATCCCGAGCTGGTATGGGCTTTTGTAACTCCAGGACATGCGGACATTTTTTAGATCAGCTGACTCAGGATAAAAATACACAGACTCCTTCTTATATCAACCTGAAATCCCAGTCTCCTATTCGGACTGTTTCGTTTGAGGAAATTTCAGGGGGTGTGGAATCGTGACAGGAAGAATTACAGATCATAAAATCTTAGAAAAAAAAGAGCAGACACTAATTCCTTTTCAATGGAACGGTCAAACGTATTATGGAGCTGAGGGGGAAAGTATCACAGCAGCGCTTCTCGCTAATAATATCAGAACGCTCAGATACCATGAAAAAGATGGCAAACCACGGGGACTGTACTGTAATATCGGACACTGCTCCGAATGCAGGGTAATTGTGGAAGGGAAACGTAATCAACGGGCCTGCCTCACTCCAATCCATAAAGATATGGTGATTGAACAGCAGAAGGAATTGCCTCACCTGGTCAAAGGAGGGCATTCCCATGAATCACTTTGATACTATTATTATCGGTGCCGGCCCTGCCGGATTAACGGCTGCCCAAGTCCTGCAAGAAAAGCAAAATGTACTCCTTATCGATGAATATTATCATTATGGCGGCAGATTGCTTGGGCAGCTATATGAGGAAACAAAAGGAGAATGGTGGAATGGAATGGAAGTTGCCCGGAAACTTTATAATGAAGTCTCTGAAAAGGTGAACTTTAAGCTTGGAACATCAGTGTATAACTTAGAACATAGTAATCAAGGCTTCGATATCTATACAACGTCCGGCCATTTCCAATCAGAGCACCTGATTGTTGCGACCGGCGGAAAAGAAAAATCGACTCCGCTCCCAGGCTGGGATTTGCCAGGAGTAATGACGGTAGGTGCTGCTCAGGTGCTGACAAACTTCCAGCGTGTGAAACCGGGAAATAAGGGAGTTATTATCGGTATTAATCCATTGTCCATGGTCATCGCGCTAGAGCTTGGTTACGCATATGTTGATGTTGCTAAAATTTGTCTTCCTCCAGTTAATCTAATCAACAAAGCAACACCAAAGGAAGCATTGGAAACGCTGATATCTTTAGGAAATTCTGCTCCATCTACATTCTTTTCAACAGGTTCAAAAATAGCTGGAAAAGTGACTCCACTCCAGCAGCTGGCATTACAATTTTTCCCTAAAAAAGGAGTCCATGCGCTTGGATTACCTATCTCCATCAAAGAAAGGGTAATAAGAATAAACGGGCAGCATGAAGTGGAATCCGTAACCATTCAAAAAACGAATGCCTCGGGTGTGCTTATAGAGGGGACAGAAAAAGAAATAGCATGTGATTTTGTATGCATCTCTGACGGTTTATCGCCAGTCAATGAAGTAACATCCTTATTGAATCTGAAACATATTTATATGGAGTCGTTAGGCGGATATGTACCTCTGCATAACGAAACGATGGAAACAGAAATAGAGAATTTGTATGTTGCCGGTAATATTACTGGCATTGAGAATGCTAAAATTGCCATGCTGCAGGGAAAAATGGCTGCAAATCAGATTATAAAAGACACTATTTCATCTAAAAAAACATTGGAAGCCATAACATACGAAAGGCAGCATGCAAAAGTAACCTTCCATAAAGATTTGCACCAAGGGAGAAAAAACTTACAGCGCTTGTGGACACAATATGTATAAAAAACGCTCTTCTCAAAATTTGAGAAGAGCGTTTTTTCATTTAGTGGATGAGACGAGAAGCAGCTTCGTCGTCTCATCTGTAGCATTATACCAATGATGTGCCATACTAGAATCTATATGGATAGACTCATTGCTATACAGCGTTTCTTTGACACCTTCAATTTCAACTTCTAACTGGCCGGATAATACATATACAAATTCTTGTCCGCTATGCGTATAAGGGATTTGTTGATATTCCCCTGCTTCCAAGTCAATCCGTGCAGGAATGAAATCCGGATGTTTCATTTTTCCAACTAAGCTTTTATAGGAAAAGTTACCAGTATTTTTATACGAGGTTTTCTCTTTTTTTACAAAGCTGGAATCTCCATTATCGAAAAAGAAATTCACATTGACATCTAATGCCTCACAGATTTTTTTAAGGGATGTAAATGTAAGTGTCCGCAGTCCTCTTTCTATCTGGGATAAAAAGCTCACAGACAGACCACTTCGGTCACTCAATTGTTGTAAGGTCAGCTGCCTGCTCTTACGTACTTTTTTTAGTTCACTGCCTAATAACTCATCCATCCACGTCACCTCTTAGTTATTATTGCTTCATATTAACAAAGATACTTTTCACTTCTACATAGTTGGAGATGCCGTAATCTCCACCCATCTCTCGGCCTATACCGGAATGTTTGTAACCGCCAAACGGCATGGTTTCCAATTCAAGACCAAAATCATTCACCCAGACAGTTCCTGATTCTAACTTAGAAGCAATATAATGCCCTTTTTTAATATTTTCCGTCCATACACTTGCAGCTAAACCATACTCACTATCATTAGCCCGCTGGATCACTTCTTCCACTTCATCGAAGACAAATACTGACATAACAGGGCCAAATATTTCTTCTCTTGCAATCGACATATGATCTTGTACGTCCGCAAAGATAGTCGGTTCTACAAAATATCCTTGATCCCCTGTACGCTTACCGCCAGTAATAAGCCGCGCACCTTCTTCCTTTCCTTTTTCAATATACCCTAAAACAGTATTCATTTGTTTTTCAGATACAAGCGGCCCCATATCCGTAGCACTGTCTAACCCAGGGCCAACGACCGTTTCTTCAGCTTTTTTCTTGAGCTTATCCAGTACTTCATCATACAAACTTCGATGCACAAAAATACGGGTAGTTGCACTGCAATTTTGACCGTGATTATACATCGTACCATCAAAAACACCATCTAATGTTGTTTCTAAATCAGCATCCTCTAAAACAATAGCTGGAGATTTCCCTCCAAGTTCTAAAGTGACCGCCTTCACATCATCTGCTGCTTTTCTCATAATTTCCTTACCAGTTTCTGTGGAGCCGGTGAACGCAACTTTGTTCACTTGAGGATGTGTTACCAAAGCATTTCCAACAACACTCCCCGGCCCGGAAACAATATTGACTACACCATCCGGAAAACCAGCTTCTTTAAATAACTTCGCTGCATATAAAATGGATAATGGTGTATCTTCTGCAGGTTTTAAAACAACCGTACACCCTGCTGCAAGTGCTGAACCCAGCTTCCAAGCAGCCATTAGCAAAGGATAGTTCCATGGAATAATCTGCCCTACTACACCAACAGGCTCGTGAACTGTATACGTAGCATATTCCGGTGAAACGTTTGTTGTCTTTCCAAAGATTTTTGTTGCCCAACCTGCATAATATCTAAAATGCTCAATCGTCCCTTCTATATCATCTTCCAAAGCTTGCTGATAAGGCTTGCCGTTATCAAGAGACTCTAATTGGGCAAGTTCTTCTTTATGCTCCTCTAATAAGTCTGCAAATTTATAAATTATACGGGAACGCTCGGCAGCCTCCATCTTGGTCCATTGCCCTTCATCAAAAGCTTTACGAGCTGCTTGAACAGCCAAATCAAGATCGGATTCATCTGCTTGGCTTACTTTTGCAATCACTTCCTCCGTTGCCGGGTTCAAAACGTCAAATGTTTGACCGTTCTGTGCTGTAACATATTGACCATTAATATAGAACCCATTCACCTCTTCTAAAAACGCTTTCACTTTTGGTTTCAACGTATCTAGTGACATACACAAACATCTCCCTTAATATAGATTTATTTAACCTCAAAATATAGCAATCTCCAGATTAAATATTCTGTTAATTAACAGGATAGTCTATGAATACATAAAAAGCAATCATTTTTTCACTCACCGTGAAAAAATGATTGCGCTTTTACCTATTATGCAGATAAATACCATACATTATTTTATAAAATTTCAGGCTCTCCATTTTATTTCAAACCAAACAAAAGGTGACTCAAAAGGAATTTAACAAGAATTATTCTGTGTCCTTTTCAAAATATCAAAATCAAAATAATTATATCCTCTATAAAACCGAATTAATTTTCAAAATACTAACATAATGCTATAGTAAAAAATAGATTGTGTCATTACAATATCATAACTTTGATAAATTTTACCTCTTCGGGAATTTACGATACCTTTTTTCAAATATCCCAATGGATTATTTGATCATAAACACATGCAATATAATATAACAAAAATGGAGGTTTAAAAGATGATTATTGACTATCAAACAAGATTACAAACTTTACTGGAACACTTAAACGAAAAGAACATTGATATCGCTTTGATCACTTCACCAGCAAATGTTTTCTATTTCACTGGGTTCAATTCCGATCCGCATGAACGTTTTATGGCATTAATTATTGATTGCCGCAACAACAAATTCACTTTGTTTGTTCCCGCATTAGACAAAGAGATAGCTGGTGCAGAATCCTTTGTGAAAAATATCATTCCAATTTCTGATGAAGAGAGTCCCTTTTCCAAACTTAAAAGCAAGCTCAGTTCAAATGTGAAATGTATTGGTTTAGAGATGAAAGTGGTCAGCATGTTTCAACATAATCAATTACAAGCTGCCTTCACAGATGCTTCGTATATTGATATTCAATCCGATATCAATAAGCAACGACTTATAAAATCAAGAAACGAAATTATATATTTACAACAAGCTGTTGATATTATTGAGAAAGTACTATCTGAAGGGATTAAAAAAGTGCACGTCGGCATGACAGAATTAGAACTAGCCGCAGAACTAGAGTATTTAATGAAGAGTTTTGGTGCAGTTGGTCCATCTTTTCCAACAATTGTTCTAGCCGGTGAAAGGGCCGCATTACCCCACGGGACTCCTGGTGAACGTGAATTTAAAAAGGGGGATTTCTTATTAATTGATTTTGGTGTCTTAACAAAAGCGGGATATTGTTCAGATATTACCAGGACTTTTATTATTGAAGAGGCTTCAGACAAACAGAAAGACATCTATAACATTGTTCTCCAATCTAATCAGGCCGGTGTAAATGCTGTAAAAAGTGGAGTCCCATTAAAAACATTTGATATGGAAGCAAGGGATGTCATAAAAGAAAATGGTTATGGAGACTATTTTAACAATCGTGTAGGGCACGGCCTTGGTATCGAATTACATGAAGAACCATCTATCCATGAAAATAATAATCAAATAGCAGCAAATGGCTTACTATTTACAATCGAGCCTGGAATATACATACCTGATTATGGTGGAGTTCGTATTGAAGATGAAGTTTATATAAATGAGGTTGGTGACGCTGAATTATTAACTTCGTTTCCTAGAGAGCTTCAGGTACTATAGAGTAAATAACCTTCTGTACAAATAAATATAAGAAACCCAAATAAAATAAACAAGCAGGCTATAAAGACGAAAATCCTATATTAATGCTAAAACCATTATTAATATAGGATTTTATATTGTAATTGGCATTACATGTCTTATGCTTTAAAAGCATTATTAATTTACTTAACGTCTGCTTCCAATTCATAATCATTTGCTGCTGTACCAGTAAATTGATCTGGTGCTATCTTTGCTTTTATTTTCATCGCTGCATAGTATACAACACCGGAAGCAATTAATGATTGAACTGCAGGAAGTCCAAAAGTTACAACATATTGTGTTACATAACCCAGCGCCGTACCAGCCGCTAAGGCAATTGTTGCCATCCAGTTCCATCCGCTATTGTCCTGCCATGTACGTTTTCTAATGAGGAAAAAATCGACCATCATAATGCCCGCTACGGCTGGATAAATCAATGCTGTTAAATATAAAAAATCCATAAAGTAATCTAGTATTCCTGCTAATGCTACAATAATAGCAATAAAAGTTCCAGCTAATGTTAGCAGCGCTCTTCCTTTATTTGAATTGACATTTAACATATTAGATAACGCCAACCCCATGCTGTAATTGTTTACTAGTTGACTCGTCCATGTTGCAAACCATAATATAAAAAATCCCCAAACCGGAAAACCTAAATTCATCATTACATTAACGATGTCAGCATCCCCTACACCTACAGACATAACAGCTCCAACAATAAATAAAGGAAAACCTACTAGAACAATACCTGCTGGAATTAGTACATTGTCTTTAATAGTTGGTTTTGCATATCTGGTATAATCTGAAGCAATAACCCACTGGGATACATTAGCACCAATAATAAGACTGATTGCTGCTAAAATTCCCATGGATGGTTCCGGGCTCCAATTCGCAATTGTTTCCCACCCAGTATTTTTTAATGCAAAATAAATACCTCCCCCAATTAGAAGTAAACCAGCCGGAACTGCAATGTAATCGGTCCACTTCATTGAGTTATAACCGATAATGGAAGGGATTGCAAAAAGTAATCCTGCTACTACAGTTATTATTGCCCACAATCCCCATTGTTGGGTATAATCTATTCCTAACATTACAGAAATTGCATTTCCAGCAACCGAAGTTTGTACAGCCCACCAGCCAAGCGAAACAACAAAAATAGTCAATCCAACGATAAAACGTGCTTGCATAGCTCCAAAACTAGTACGAGCAATCACAGATGAAGAGCGGCCAGTCTTCGCACCCATATAACCTTGCAATGTATTACCAATCCATTGGATACCGAACAAAGCAATGATTAAGAGCAAAAAGATTTTACCAAGACCAAAACTCCCCGCTAATGTTGCCCCGACCATTAGTACAGGTATCGTAAACTCTAGTCCTCCAAAAATCATCGCGGGGGTAATCCAATGTTGTCGCTGGTTATTTGGAACTGGCTGAAGTGCTTCATCTTTTTCAATACTTTTTTCGTTTTTCCCACTCATACTTATACACACTTCCTTCATAATTTAGGATTCTTTACATTGATTTTGAATGGCATTACCGCTGTTATATTTAAAATATTCAGATAAATAAAAATGTAGTGGTAGCAGAAATTATTCTTTTCTACTACCTTTTTTCATTTACTTTTCCTTCACAAGTGCCCACACTATTTCGCATGGTTCTTTACCTGAATTAATAGCCCAGTGTTCTTCTCCAGCAGGAATTAAAGTGGCATTAGAATCAGAAACTGCGAAGGGGATACCTCCACATTCACCTTCGATTTCACCTTTAATAATAATGGAATATTCGTTTTCCTCGTGTAATGATAAACCTTCTTTGGGAACTCTTTCACCAGGAGAAATTGTTACTGTTCCAAATTTAACCTCTATATTATCCGTTTTTTCTTCAAACAATGTTAATAAACCTGTTTCATCAAAACCGCGTTCTTTTACTTTCATATCCATTGTCCTCCTCATTAAGTTATTTTCTGACATCTAGCTCTTGATAATTAAATGTAGCTGGATCAATCTCAACACCAAATAAATCTTTTGCTTCTTCCGTTGTGTAATATTCATTTTTCACATCTTTCACAACTTGTTCTGCTGGTCTATTTAATGGATTCCCATAACCGCCACCAGTTGCAGTCATTAATTTTAAAACATCATTTTTTTGTAATGCATAACGTGGATAAACACCATAAGGACCATCAACTTTTCCACTTGCTTTATGAATATAAAATTCATTCACAGATCCTTCAAAACCGCCATTTGTACCCCATAAGCGGTATTGATTTCTACCATAGGTGATAGTAGCAGCTTGTTCATCTGTTAATGCTCGATATGATCTAATTACTCCTTTACCGCCAATATACTCACCTGCTCCCGTACCATCTATTCGTAAACTATACTCGTCAAGCATTACACCATATCGTGTTTCTGCTACTTCAACAGGAACATTGTATGTCTCTCCATCTAAAATACAAAATTGTCCACTTGCTCCATCTTGTCCATCAGCTCCACCCCATCCACCAACAGAAGGTTCCACAATAAGAAACGGTTCGTTCGTATCTTGATGCAAACCAGATAATGTAACCGAACAAACAGATAACAGATGGGCAGCAGCGAGTCTATGAGGTATATGTGGCGCCAATGCTTTCCAAATTAAATCTGCACATCCTAACATTGTTTCAAAGTAATTCGATGTTGGAGCAGGTCTTTCAGCTGACATAATTGATCTTTCATCCACTATTATTTCTAATGGTCTAAATACACCATCATTAACATTTTGATCTGGATTGGTTATTGCAAGGAAAATAGTTCGAACCGCAGATGCAAGACCAGTGAAAGAACAATTTACAGGTCCAGGAACTTGGGAACTGCTTCCTCTAAAATCACATGTGAATTTATCATCATCAATTGTAACTTCCACTTGTATAGGAAACGGCCCATTTCCAAGTCCGTCCGTTTCAACATAGCCATCTGCTGTAAACGTACCTTTTGGTAATTTTGTAAGTTCTTGCTTTGATATCGTTTCCCCATGATCCAACTGGTCATTTATAGCTGCAAGTATCATCTCTTTCCCATGTTTTTCACAAATTTCCTTTACTCTTCTTTCACCTGTTTTAAGTGCAGCTACTTGCGCCCACATATCACCAAGAGATAAATCAGGAAAACGGACGTTTGCACGGATAATTTCAACAAGTCCCTTATTTAATTTTCCAGCGTCATATAACTTAACAGAAGGAAATTGCAAACCTTCTTGAAAAATATCTCTTGAATCATTCGTAAATGAACCAGGGTCTTTTCCGCCTACCTCTGTCCAATGGGCTTTGTTTGCAGAAAATGCAATTAACTCATCTTCGTAAAAAATAGGCATTACTAATCCAACATCTGATAAGTGAGAACCTCCTCCACCATATGGATCATTAATGATAATGATATCGCCTGGGTTAAGTTCATCTTTTTCACCGTATTTTTTAATTGTTTGCTTAACCATAAATGAAAGCATTCCAATAAAACCTGTAACTCCATTACCTTGTGTCAACAATTGTCCCTTCGCATCTGTAAGTCCACTGGCATAGTCCAATACCTCATATATAATCGGACTCATTGATGTTTTTGCTAAAGCAATAAACATTTCATCTCCAGTAGCAAGTAGCGAATCCTTTACAATTTCCAATGTAAATGGATCAATTTTTGTTTCATTTATCTCCATTTATTCCGCCCCCGTTTCGATTATTAAGTTCCCATAATCATCTACCATAAGTGTTTGCCCTTTATAGATTACTGTAACTGCTGCTTTTTCTTCGACAATTACCGGACCTTGAACTATTGTGTTCACAGGTAACCATTCACGTTGATATACATCCGTTTGGACCCATCCCTTAGGATTTTCAAAATACACATTTCTTGTTTCAATTTTTGCATCTTCTAATGTTGTATTTCTATCTATCTTTTGAATGACAGGCTTTTCAACTTTTCCAAATGCTGTTACATGTATATTGACAATTTCTGTTCCAGAGTCGTCAAGTCTGAATGTATAGTTTTGTTCATGTAGCTGATGGAATTTTTCAACAATTACTTCTACATCCTTTTCTGACCAATCTCCATTTGGAACAGGAACCTTCACTGTATGTTCTTGACCCAGATAACGCATATCTGCAAACCGATTAAATACGACATCTTCCTTTAAAATACCTTCATTTTCAAACTGTTGATAAGCTTCACTTTCAATCTCATTCCATTCCGCCATCATTTCATTCAGTTCTAAATCTTCTATTCTTTTTATATATGTTTTGATATAATCATGACGCAAATCACTCATTAACATTCCCCATGCAGAAAATACAGGTGATGCTATTGGAATAACAACTTTTTTGACCCCTAATTCCTTCGCTAAAGCTGGGGCATGCATTGATCCGCCCCCTCCAAAAGCAACTAATGTGAAGTCTTGCGGATTGTGACCTTTTCTAATTGATATTAACTTTAAAGCATTCAACATATTGGAATTTGCGATTCGAATAATGCCAAGTGCTGCCTCTTCTGCAGTCATATCAAAGTGGTTTGCGATTTTTTCTTCGATAACTTCTTTTACAAGATTTAAATTGACATCATAATCGAAGTTCTTAGCTGATAGTCTGCCTGTTAAAAGATTAGCATCTGTGGTAGTTGGTTCTGTCCCGCCTTGTCCATATGATACCGGTCCCGGTACAGCTCCAGCAGATTCAGGGCCAACCTTTAAAGAACCAGCTTCATCCAGCCAGGCAATGGACCCGCCTCCATTACCAATCTCCACTATATCAACTACCGGTGTTTTAATTGGATATCCTGCATTTCGATCATTTCGTTCGATATAGTAATCCGTAGAAACTTTTACTTCTCCTTTCTCAATTAGCGAACATTTTGCAGTTGTTCCACCTATATCAAATCCAATAATATTTTTCTCCCCAATTAATTCACCCAGTACTGCAGCACCATATATACCTGCTACAGGACCTGATTCAACCATGTTAATCGGAACTTTTTTCGCCTCTTCAAATGTGGTAGTACCACCATTTGACTGCATAATAAAATTTTGATTGCTTGAATTAAAATCTATCAATTTATTATTTAATTTATTTACATACGTAGCTGCAATAGGTTGTACATATGCATTTAACGCCACCGTATTTGTACGTTCATATTCACGCCATTCTTGTACAACATCAAATGAAGCAGAGACTGCAACTTCTGGCCAAAGCTCTTTAATTAATCGTACTGTTTCCTTTTCATGAACTGGATTTACATAAGAATGCAAATATACTATTGCTATTGCTTCCACCTTTTCTTGCTTAAAATATTCTATAACTTCTTTTACTTGCTCTTTATCAAGCGGTGTAAGAACTTCTCCTTTATAATTTAACCGTTCATTGACTTCCTTTCTTAAGTAACGTTCTATAAAAGGTGTCGGTTTCTGATAACGGATATTAAACAGATCAGGGCGGTTACCACGAGCGATTTCTAGAATATCCCTGAATCCTTTTGTCGTAATTAAACCAGTCTTTGCACCTTTCCTTTCTGTCAGTGTATTAATTATTACAGTTGTACCGTGAATAAAAGTGGAAATTGCTTCTTTATCTATGTTACTTCTATCAAGTACATCTAGGACTCCATTTTCAAAATTTGGCGGAGTTGTATGACTTTTAGCAACTTCCACTTTTCCACTGTCATCAACATAAACCAAATCTGTAAATGTTCCTCCAATATCTGTTGCAACTCTCATTTTTTTCACCCTTCTCTAAATATATTTAAAATTCTTAAAAAATAACCGGAGTTAATACACTTATTAAAACTGTTTCTTCATTTGCAGGATTCTTCCACTGGTGTACTTTTTCTGAAGGAAAATGAATCGAATCACCCTTTTTTAAGATATATTCTTTATCTTCAATCCTAAATATCACAATGCCTTTTAATACATAATAAAACTCTTCTCCCGGATGACTATACCTTTCAACAAATATTTCGTTTGGAGGTATTGTAACCATCATTGGTTCCATTCTGCGATCTGAGAACTCTCCAGCCAGGCGAACGTGAGTAACATCGGAACCTTCTAGCTTAAATGGTCTTTGTTCTTCTTTATGTAATGCATAATTATGTTGCTCTATTTCCTCAAAAAAATAAGAAATATTAATCCTAAATGCATCTGATATTTTTTTTAAAGAAGTTATAGCAAGAGATGATGATCCCCTCTCTATTTGTGATAGGAAGCTTACGGAAAGTTCTGTTTTTTCACTCAGGTCTTTTAATGTCATTTCATTTTCTAATCTTAGATTCTTTATTTTTTTATGAATATTTTCCATTTAATTCTCCATTTTTCACAATTTAATTACAGTGACAACGGATTTTTTTCACCTCCACTTGATTTTTTATTATACTAACATAAAAAATATATAATTAAAAGAAAAATTAATTTATTTTTTCAATTACAATATTTCTGAATCTTACTTCATGAAGATAAACTTAGTGAATAAATTATTTTAATAACTTTTATAATTTTTATCACACAAAAGATATCCCTACCTTTTTCTATCAAAATAATTTTTCAACGTCTACAATTAATGGTATAGTTATGAAAGGGATTGTAAAATAAGGTACGGTCCTTAAAATGTTTTTTCAAGCTTAACAACTCAAAGAAATCGAAATAGATATACACTCCTATTTTCGCAGCGAATATAGATATACAATTAATGACACTCAAAAGGAGAAACCAAGTGGAAAAAACAGTAGAATCCGGAATATCCAGTGCAATCGGAAAACTTTTTCGAGATAATTTCGGAAAGGGACCCGAAGCTATTTTTGTATCTATAGCAAAACCATACATTACAATCTATTTAAGAAACTTTTTAGCTCCGATGGAAAAAATTCTGCTGAAGCAGGAAAATGAATTGAAGTTTCAGGAGACCCGTGATTTATTAATGAAAGAACTGACTCCGGAGATACAATCGATTATCTCCTCGCAGGCCGGCGTAAAAGTGGACAAGATCTACTATGACTGGTCGGTAGAAAATAGCAGCGGAATTCTTTTTACCGAGCTGGATTCCAATCTGGATGAGACAATAGAAGATTATCTTGATTATCCAGCCAAAGAACAAGTACACGAGGAAATCAGCCGTTTTACTCAAAAAGCACAAAAATCTCCGAAACAGCTTACGTCTAGTATGCTTAATTCCCGGACTTTAATCTCAAGACGCGAGGATATCCTTGTGCTAATTGAAAAAGAGCTGATTCAATCGGGCTTTGAAAACCAGCTTAGGCTGTCCAAACGAAAGCTGGAAAAGAGTTTAATTGATAAACAATTCTTAGAATCTGTACTCCATCAGGAAATACAAGATTTATTTGTAGATTGGGATTTTGACAATGATACAGGGTTTGTTATATTTATACTTAAACCCAAAAAATAATATGGTGGAAATGTCTAGACAATAACGCTAAGGCATGAGCCGAAAAGGATGTTTATTCCTTTTCGGCTTTTTTTATTAAATAAAAGGAAAGCAGGTTAATAAATAAGAACGCAAACAGAAAGACTGTTTTATTTAATATATTGATTGATTTAGATATCCATCTCCAGAAGCTTCCTACTGTGCTGAATCTGAAGCAATGCATCTTAAAACTTTATCAGAAACTGGGGGAAACGACTATGAAAACATCTTATGTAAACATCCATAAGGAATTGGATATCGTTCATGCAAGGCAGATTGGCAGGGATATAGCAAAGCAGATTGGCTTTGGTACAGTGGATCAGGCACGTATCACCACTGCCATATCCGAATTAGCCCGTAACATCTATTTATATGCAGAAAAAGGGGGAATTTCTTTTGAGGTCATCGATACACTTGGGCGTAAAGGTATTATTATGACTGCAATCGACTCCGGCCCAGGAATAAATGATATTCGATTGGTGCTCCAGGATGGCTATACCACTTCAGGAGGACTGGGGGCTGGTCTCCCTGGCGTGAAGCGTTTGATGGATGAATTTGAAATCCAATCAGACATTGGACAAGGAACAACAATTAAGGTGGCCAAATGGATTTAATTAGCAGCATGTCGGCAACTGGAACAATTCCGGCATATTCCCAAAGAGAATTTCATAAATTTTTGCTTGTAACACTGATCTTTTCTACGTTTGTTTCATCGTTGCTGTATTCAGGTTTTGATTCATTGCTTTTACATAAGTAAGAGAATACAATCCTCAAAGAAATCTTATTCATCTTTAACTCCAGCCGCTTTGAAAGTTAATTACAATTCAGCCTCTAAACCCGTCTTATCTTACCCAAACAAATTTTTTATTTATCTAAAAAGCATCTCTTCAGATAAAATATCCAAAGAGATGCTCGATAGATTTAAAATAATTCAGCGATTTTTTATCATCCCTTTATTCCGGCCACGGGGAATGTATAATACAGCTGCAGAAATTCTTATTACGGTATTCCGGCCGAAAATGCTGGACGACATCTTCTTTCATATTACCAAAAGTTGTTTCCGGCTTATGCTTAAATCCTTCATAAAATGCCGGGATAATTTCCTTTTTAAAATTATTCCGAGGGAAAGCCTGTATAACTTCTTCACGCAAATCAGCCGGGAACTCTTCAAACCCGTCTCCCATCACATCTAAACCAACACCAGAGAAAAGAAGAGCTACTTCCGATTCCTTGTGTTCGGCAACTCCAGGAGTTGTGTGTAGAGCAATCGCATCCCATACAAGCTGAATAGATTCTTTTGGAATTTGATACTGCTGTAAAAAGCTTCTGGCTGCATTAGCCCCGTCTACTTCAAAACGCAAGTCGGGACTGCTGTACGCTTTGGTCAATCCTAAGTCATGGAATAATGCACTGACATACAGCAACTCTAAATCATAATTCAACTTTGCCTGTTTACCGTTTACCGCTCCAAAAAAGAAGACACGATTGGAATGGTTCCACAGCAAGTCATTTCCATATTCCCTTAGAATATCTGCCGCATCCTTTGCCAATCGCGTATCTGGAACTTTGATACCTGCTACTTCTTGAATCATCATTCAAACTCCCCTTTACGATTTATTTTCATCTTGGCTCCATTGTAAAAGGATTATTTCCATATAGCAATGCAATTATTTCTATGATAATCATAGAAATAATCTATGATAAAGTATTTTGTAAAGTAGGCATTTCCTTTTCTTCTGTATGGAATTGCAGCTTTCCAATTTCCTGCATTAATAACTCCAAATACTTACGAGCAGGGTAGTTCACAAAACAATTCTTTTTCATTGCTAAATATACTGCTCTTGTCAAAGTTGGCTTTTCGATATGTTGGAAAAACAAATCTTCTGTATCATAAAATTCATATAACGTACGAGATACAACACTATGACCAACCCCATTGCGCACTAGATTTAAGATAGCTTCAATACTGGAGGTTTCAACAGCAGGATCCAATTGTCTCCCAACTTCTTCGCTCGTTCTATCAAGTATTTTTCTGCATTGATGCTTATTAGGAAATAATACAATTGGGCTGTCAAAAATAGCTGGAAAAGGAATCTTCTTTCTTCCATCATGCTGGTTACTGATTAAATAAAAAGCTTCTTCATACAGCTTGGTTACTTGCAATTTATCCTGTTGATGGAAATGAAAACCAATTCCAAAATCCGCTTGATTTTCCAAAACAGCTTTTTCTAACTCATCTGTAGTCTGAATAACTACCTTAATGTTCGGATACAAGCGATTAAAATGAATACATAGGGTAGATACCAAGTCGGTGATTTCTCCAGGCAATACAGCTATCTTCAGCTCTCCTATCTCCGCTTTTGTAAATGCAGTAATTTGAGAGGTCATGCTTTGCAGCGAGCCTTGAACATTTAATGCCTCCTTCTGTACAATTTCTCCCGCCTTTGTCAGCTCAATTTTCTTGCAGAGGGTAGCCAACCTCTTGTTCCAATATTTTGATTTGATGACTTAAAGTAGGCTGTGATATTCCTAATTTTTCAGCTGCTTTAGTAAAATGCAGCTCTTTGCAAACCATTAAAAAGTATTCTAAATGTCGTAATTCGATTATAGTTCAGTCCTTTCAGTTGAAATAGCCTTTTCATTTCTATCTTAAATCAAATTCATTATGAAGTTAATTTTTTGAGGTAAATTTAGAAGGAATACTGCAGAAAGTCCATTAGCCTGGTGTAGTATATTTTCGGATGAATTCATTTACCATATCTTGAACTACCCCCACTTATCAACCTTATAGGCTGCTTGAAGTAGGAGATTCCTAAGAACACCAACCCATTGGTCAGTTATGGATTAGGCTAGCCCCGCAGTCCCTGCGGTTATTCGTAATGCTTCTTTACGAAGATTCCTGCTTGCGTTAATATCTCTTTGATGATGGCATTGACAGCTATCACACGTCCATGCACGCAAAGCAAGGTTTTTAACGTCTTTGTTTTGGTGTCCACAATGAGAACATAACTGACTGGATGGATAGCTTTTCGAAACTACAACAACCTGCTTTCCATACCAGGCCGCTTTATATTCCAGCATCGTTCGGAACGTTGACCAGGATACATCGCTAATCGCTTTTGCAAGATTATGATTTTTCAACATGTTTATCACAGACAAATCTTCTATTCCGATGATATCGTGGTTTTTGATTATCTCGGTGGAGATTTTATCTAACATGTCTTTTCTTTTATTAGCAATTTTTTCGTGAAGCCGAGCTACTTTTCGTTTTTGTTTCTGCCAATTTGCTGAGTCTGTTTGTCTTCTGGACAGAATCACTTGCGCTTTTGCCAATTTCTCTTCTAATTTCCGGAAGAATCTTGGATTTTCATACACCGTTCCATCAGAAAGGGTTGCAAAATCGGTTAATCCGACATCGACGCCTACAGAGGAACCTGTCTTTTCATCGTATTTAATTTCCGTTTCAGCTACAATCGAAACAAAGTATTTTCCTGATGCGTTGCGCCTAACTGTTACATTGATAATACGCCCTTCCACTTCCCGACTTTTGGCAAAACGGACAAGCCCGAGTTTGGGCAGTTTGATATGTTTATCCAATACAGCAATATTTCCATTGACATGTTTGGTTGTATACGATTGAATAGGGTTCTTCTTTGATTTAAAACGAGGAGCCTTGTTCTTTTTCTTGTAATAACGTGTATAGGAATCGTTCACGTTTTCAACGGCTTTTTGAAGGGCAATGCTATCAACTTCTTTGAGGAAGGGATAAGTTTTCTTCAATTCCCGAACTGCTTTGATTGCCTTATTTTTATTGAAAAATTCGCCCTTCCAATTATTTTGAAGAAGCTGTCCGTTTTGTACCATTTCATTCACCGTATGCCAATAGTGGTCTTTTTCTTTTTGTTTTCCTGTAAAATAGTTGTAGACAAAGCGGGAGCAGCCGATTGTCTTATGGATGAATATGATCTGTTTTTTGTTTGGGTAGATACGAAAACGAAATGCTTTTGTTATTTTCATAGCTTCTAACCTCCTCCTGTCTATTATATCAGAAAAAGGACGGTTTCGGAACATTTGTTCG
The DNA here is from genome assembly GCF_053839645.1 of Oceanobacillus sp. M60. Taxonomy (NCBI): domain Bacteria; kingdom Bacillati; phylum Bacillota; class Bacilli; order Caryophanales; family Bacillaceae; genus Oceanobacillus; species Oceanobacillus sp. M60. The sequence goes on from NZ_JBSSNH010000001.1 coordinate 814,059, forward strand.
ACTTGGTATTGGACAGTCGAGACACTCCAAAGCAATCTTTTGTACATGGGAGATTCATCTCCCCCTTACCTCTGCGTGCTTGAAGAGAGAGTTTTCTCTCCTTTTTTTGATAAATTAATGGTAAGATATTTTAAATTTAACTCTGAAGGGAGAAAATAAAATGGAAAGAAACAGCCAGATCATCTGTGAAAAAAGAACCTATTCAAAAGAATTTCATTCGCATCAGCATGCCTTCGGACAGTTTCTTTTCTCTTTACAAGGCTCCCTGGATATCCAAACAAATCAACAGGAACTTCATCTGAAAGCGGATTGCGGATTCTATCTGCCGCCAAACTTCCAGCATCATTACCGCTCTATTGACAGAAATGAATTTCTAATATTGGATATACCGCTGCGATATTTGCCCAGTGATACGGAAAGTATGCATATCAAACTGGATAAACAATGGAATGCAATCCGGTATTTACTATTGGAAGAGGCGGACGCAAAGGACAATATCTCTGCCTTAACCGATTTGACCCGCTATGTAACCAAAAAACTGCAGACTTCCAATCCTCCTTCCATAGACTATATTCACAACCATTTTAAGGAGCCGATTCGATTGGAAACGCTGGCAAAAATAGAGCATTATCACCCTGTTTATTACTCGGAATGGTTTAAGAAAAGAACTGGCAAAAGCCCGCAAGCCTACATTTTAGACCTGCGTTTACAGGAGGCGGAGCATTTATTGCTTTCAACCAGATTGTCCATATCCCGAATTAGCGAGGAATTAGGCTTCGAGAATGCCTCTTCCTTTACAAGATGGTTTGCTAAACATAAAGGAATGGCGCCAAACAAATATAGATTTCTTTAAAGAAGGTAAAAAGTATATGAAACTCAGTATAGAAAAAAGAACAGTCTTTATCTATGATGGGTATATATTCTTTTATTTCGGAGTGAAATCGATGCAAGGAAAACTTTCTGCCTTTCTTATTCTTTTTGCTGCTGTACTTTGGGGAACAACTGGGACAGCACAGGCTTTTGCACCAGAAAATGCCCATCCTATTGCGATTGGGACGATTCGTTTAGCAGTAGGAGGACTCTTTTTATTATCACTTGTCCTTCTATTCGGCAAATTTGAACTAAAAAATTGGCCCATCAAAGCTACGGTGTTAGCTGCTTTAAGCATGGCTTTATATCAGCCGTTATTTTTTACCGCTGTCACCGTCACTGGCGTAGCTATCGGAACCGTTGTAGCCATCGGGAGCGCGCCAATTTTATCAGGGCTTCTGGAATGGATATTTTTTAAAGCTCGTCCGTCAAAAATTTGGTGGGTGTCTACTTTCCTCTCCATTTCCGGCTGTATCCTGTTATTTACCAACAGAGAATCCACGTATGTTGATCCAGTCGGTGTCGTGATGGCTTTAGGTGCAGGACTTACCTTTGCCAGCTACACCCTCGCAAGCAGAGATATGGTTCAAAAATTCTCTTCCTTAAACGTGGTTGCAATCATTTTTACAATAAGTGCGATTTTCTTAGCTCCATTCCTATTTATTTTTGATATGTCATGGGTGGCGAGCTTGCAGGGTATCGGCGTCAGTATTCAACTAGGTGTTGTAGCTACAGGCATAGCCTATTTTCTTTTCGCCAAAGGGTTGGCTAACGTTTCTTCTTCGACTGCGGTTACTCTTGCTTTAGCAGAGCCGTTAACAGCAGCATTATTAGGGGTATTTCTGTTAGGAGAGAGCTTAAATACGACTGCCTGGCTGGGTATCTTTCTTTTGATTATGGGGATTGCGATATTGATTGGTTCATCCAGAGCAGCTAACCGGAAGAATAAAACTGCCGTGAGAGCTACACTTTAAAAACGTAATGATTTCATTTATTTAATTTTTCATCATACAGCTGAATAAAGGGCAGCGAGATACTATTCTCATTGCCCTTTTTAAATTTACTTTTTACCCGTCGCAATAAATAATGAAGCGTCCTGATTCATGAAAATATTGCTTCCATGATGAAATGTATGCATTTCTGTATCTCGAAGACCTGCGTGATTCAATGCTTGATTTATTTCTGCTTCTGTGAAGCCATTATGCACTTTGGGATGCTGTATCTTTTCATTTTTATCAAAATCGGCAATAATAAGTATTCCATTTGGGTTTAGGCGCGTACTTAATTTTTGCAGAAGTGTTTCTATATCTGGCACATGCAGCAAAACCAACGATAGGATGATGATATCTGCATACACATCCAAGTTATCTTCTTCTGCTAAATTAAATTCCATCGCTTTAAAATGCTTTAATTGCTGCTGTTCTATTTTAGCTTGCGCAACTTGAATCATTTCCTCCGAAGCATCCACAATCCATCCCTTCTCAAAGCGGTCAGCCAGTTGAAAAGCCACTAATCCCGTTCCACCGCCATAATCCAATATGGAGTGATATTGCTTCTCAGCTATGCTTTTCTTTATCTCATCGGCTATCACCGTTGCCAGCTCTATTCGTTCTTCTGTGTCATATTTTTTTGCCATTCGATTGAATACATTCTCTTCCAACTTATAGCCTCCTGCACATGGGTGTCTTTTATTTTCCCAAATGAAATCTCTTTGGCTTCTCAATATACCATAATCGCAGATATAAACAAGCCATATGCTGGTACAATCAAAACCTTCTAATCATGCATTACCGCTACAATCATCCCTAATTTGTGAAGAATCCGGCACATTTAAAAATCAAACAAACGATTGATTTATTATATCGGGAAGCTTTATATACAAGCCTTTTGCATCCATCTTATAATCATCACTGTTTGTTCCTTATCTGGTTTAATAGTCCATTCTATTCTCAGCGTCTTTCCAGATTTGAAATGGTTTATCGTACTTATCCGGGCGAACCTGCATCATCTCGATATCACGCTCTTCTACAGGAAGTGCAATTTGCTCATAAATAAAATGATCATCAAACCCTGCTTCTGCAGCTTCTGTTTTAGAAGCCGCATAATAAACCGCCTCTGGCCTGGCCCAATAAATGGCGCCAATACACATGGGACATGGCTCACAGCTGGTATAGATTTCACAATCCGTTAATTGGAAACTGCCCAGTTTCTGGCACGCTTCCCGAATCGCCTGCACCTCTGCATGAGCTGTGGGATCATTCGCTGCTGTGACTTGATTATTTCCCGTACTGATAATTTCTCCACCCTTTACAACAATCGCTCCAAATGGACCGCCGCCCGCAACTGCACTTTCCAGGGCAATTTCCACTGCCTTTTCCATCCATTTCTTATTACCCACAAGTAACCCTCCATTTTGTTCATAAATTGTCTCCATCCTACACATATTGAAAACGCATTCATCATTATAACATATCAGCTTTTACTCATCCTATCATGCCCGACCCCTTGATAAAAAAAACTGCTGTGTTATCATTGCCTCAGTATTGAAATAAAGGAGATATTACCCATGAATGTTCCAATCCTTTATGAGGATAATCATTTACTTTTTGTAGAAAAGCCTGTCAATGTACCTGTACAGGAGGACCAGTCAAAGGATCAGGATTTGCTGAATTTCTTGAAGGAGGATATAAAAATACGTTATCAAAAACCAGGCAATGTTTACCTGGCGCTGGTTCATCGCCTGGATCGCCCTGCAGGAGGTGTCATGGTATTTTCGAAAACATCTAAAGCAGCCTCCCGTCTATCTGATGCCATTCGCCGGCAGGATGTAGAAAAGAAATATTTGGCAGTTGTGCGGGGAGTGCCTGATAAAAAGCAAGCTTTATTAGAAGATCATTTAGTCAAAGATAAACATGAAAACAAGGTATATACAACGCACGCAAATCATAAAGATGCCAAAAAAGCGAAGTTAGAGTATGAAGTAATTGGGAGCAAAAAAAATTTAAGCCTCCTTTCCATTAAACTGCACACCGGCAGACCGCATCAAATTCGTGTACAGCTCTCCTCCCGCAATTTGCCGCTTTACGGCGATCAAAAATACGGAGAAAAATGGAACCAGACTGGCGAACAGATTGCTTTATGGTCAGAAACACTTGCCGTAGAACATCCTACTAAAAAAGAAGAAATAAAAGTACAATCTCAGCCGCCAAATAAATTTCCATGGAATCTGTGGTGAATCGAAAGAAGCCTTTTTGTTCTCCCCAGCAGCAGATTTTTCCGTTAATTTCCTCTGCAACACCATCGCTGCACTCCAGAAAAAGAGCGTACATTGTTAAATTTTCCATTCATAGATACATTCATATTTCCGCATAATAAGCTTGAAATGCCTGAAGGAGGTATCTATGATGGGTGAAATCAGTCAGTTCAAGGGTGGAGAAAAGGCTCCCAATAACGGGATCTATATTGAAGTTGGTGAAACAGGCAGCAATGTAGAAGACCCGCAGCAGGTTTCGATGAAAGCTGGGGAAAAGTTTCCAGGAACGAAGAACAACGACCGTGTTTGGAAAAACAAACGCAGCCAGTCCCATCCAAGCCCGCGAAATAGCAGAAGTACGAATTAATTCAAAAAAGCAAAGGAGTTTCTAGTCTGGATTCCTTTGCTTTTTGTATATACAATCTCTTTTATTACGCCTTTTCCTATTCTGATTGCCTCCCGTATCTATGAAATAGCGCTTCTCCCACCAAGCCCAGTCCTATTCCTATCATGGTTCCCGCAGCAACATTTCCTGTAAATAAACCAACACCGATTCCCAAACACGTCAAACCTCCGATAATCATCCTATCCCTCCTCTATTCAAACTAAAAATAAACGCCTTATTTTATTACCCGTTCTTTTAATAAAAATTTAAAAAATGATTTAGATTTCTTTAAGATATTACTCTTAGTATATGAATTGTAAGCGAAAAAAGTATGATAACAAAATAGAAAGGAGCTTATTTGATGACCATTCATAAAATAAATGATTATTTAGGTATACCGGTGCTTACTTTACTATTGCTTTCTCTGTTAGGCGTTCCCCGCGTCGTTTTACACGATTTATCCATGGTGGAGGAGGGAAGTTGGATTAACAGCATCTTGGTCTTTGCACCGATTATTATATGGATTCTGTTTATTGTTTTAAAAAAGGTGGAAAAACCCTTTTTATCTTTATTACTCATTGGTTTTTTCTACGGGATATTTTTAGCAATCGTTCACCAAGTTCTTTGGAACACTGCTATAGAAACACCTATTCAATTTGGCGGTAACTTAAGTAACCTGCCACAAGCCGCAGTAAATAGTATTGCTCGTACATTTGCATTCTTCAGCAGCGTCACAACCGGCATCGTACTAGGCGCAATCACAGGAGCAGCTGGTTCCCTAGTGAATGTTATTATGAAAGGCTTTAAGTCAGCATAAGCACAGAAAACAGACCAGCATTAACAGGCAACTGTGCTTCGGTAAAAAAAAAGCTCCTGAAATTTATAAAATGAACCGGATTATGGTGCACCATTTCAATATAAAGAAATAAAGCAAACCGCTCTTTTCAAAGGGTAGTTTGCTTTTTGGAATTAACACTCACTAATCATCAGGATATTCCCGTCCGGATCTTTAAAATTAAAATAATGATGATGCTCTATCTCTGTAAGCAAATGCACCCCTTTATTTTTCATATATTGAAATGCTTCTCCAATGTTATTAGTATTCAGGTGAAATGCCGGTGTTTTAAAAGTTTTATCCTTTGCGTAAATTTTACTATCCAACACAATTCCCGTGCCCTTCATAGGGATAACATAAAGATGACCAAAAAGGATTTCTCCATCTGCATGTAATCCTAATATATCACAATACCAGTCTCTTGCTTTTTCGATATCACTTACCGGGATAAACACAGTTCCAATCTGTTTGAGGATAGGACTATCCATCAAAGCACCTCTCTTCTAATTTTTCAAACGGATTATTCATACTTGCTTCCCGTAACCAAAAATTTGTCTATTCCTCCAAATGAAAAGGACTATCAAACCTGCTTTTCATCTAAATCTGAATAAAGCATTCCGTACACAATGCTATCTGTCCATTCACCCTTATTCCAAAAATCCTGTATAAAATGCGCTTCTTTCCTCATCCCTATACGCTCACATAATTTTTGCGATGCTTCATTTCTCGCATCCAGATTTGCCTGGATACGATGCACATCAAATGAGGTAAACAGTCTTTCCACTAAACCACGCACAGCTTCAGTTGCATAGCCTTTTCCCGAAGCTTCTTGAGAAAAGCTGTAACCAATTTCAACGGTATCTTCCATCTCTGTATACCATACAGATAAATCACCAATCACCTTATTGCCACTTACCACTGCCAAATTTAAAGCAGTTTCTTTTGTAAGCACATTATTCTCCAGCTTGTTATGAAATTCCTCTTGTTTATTTTCATCGGTCCACTTCTCATGCAACAAATATTTACAGGTGGCTTCGTTATGATAAATATGAAATACATCCTCTAAATCGTTCACATTAAATGGTCTAATAAGTAACCTGTCTGTTTTAAATTCCAAAGCGTATCCTCCTATTTTTCTGTTATTTTGAATGGGGATGATAATACAAATTTGTCTAATTAAATTATACCAAATCTTCTTACAATATATCACTTTTCGTGCAATTCGGAATCACCTTCTTAAACGAAACATCCTTTTATCAGTGTTCATAAGGGATTATCTATAATAAAATATTTTGTATCAAACTTTAATATGCACTTTACAATAGTGTGTGTCATACACTATAATGAAAGTAGGAGTTGATAACATGGCGGATGCAAATGAACATTTAGATAAAATCATGCAGGAATTGAGAAGAGGAACCATTACAATAGGTGCATTAAGCCAGCTCTCAGAGCCGCAGTATGGTTATTCTCTCGTGACAATGCTTCATGAAAAAGGAATACACGTTGAACCTGGCACATTATATCCACTGCTGAGGAGACTGGAAAAACAGGGACTCTTAGATAGTACATGGGACACGAATGAATCGAGACCGAGGAAATATTACGTACTGAGTAAAACAGGAAAAGAAGTCTTTGATTTACTGGTTGTTGAATGGAAGAACATTGCTGCCAGCATGGATCAGGTAATAGAAAATAAGAGAGGTGACGAAAATGGAGATGATTAACCGGTATATTTATGCAGTTACGCAAAAGCTGCCTCAATCCCAGCGTGAAGATATTGCCATTGAGCTGCGCGGGCTAATTGAGGATATGCTGGAGGAACGATCCGGGCAAGGGAACAGAAGAGAAAACGATGTAGAAGAAATCCTGCTGGAGCTGGGCAGTCCAAGGTCATTAGCTGATAAATATCGAGGGAAAAAGAAATATATCATCGGCCCAGAGCTTTTTGATACCTATATTTTAGTAGTTAAGATTGTTCTCATTGTTATAAGTTCTTTGATAGGTATTGTATTTATCATCCAAACTATTTTAGAGCCGATGTCTATTTTAGATCATTTTATTGATATGATTGTTTCTGCCGTTACAGAGCTTCCACAAGCTTTCGGCTGGACAACATTTTTGTTTGCTATCGGTGAGCTGTACGGTGGAATGAAACAAAAAGATTTAATCGGGAAGGAATGGAAGCCTGCAGACTTACCGCCCATTCCAGATGAAAAGAGACAAATCAAACGCAGTGAGTCGATTATCGGAATTATTTTCTACACGATAATCATTGTATTTCTCGCCTTTTCGAATGAGTTCTTTGGAATTTGGGTATTTCAGGATGAATTTAACGATGTTGTTCCATTTTTAAATGAACAGACCTATGGCTCCTATTTATTGTTTATTGTTCTCATATTCGGATCTGGAATTATCAAAGAATGCCTGAAGCTCGTCGCCGGGGAATGGACGTATAGGTTAGCTGCTTATACAACAATTGTAAATGTCGTATCGATGGCAGCAGTACTATTTATGATTAGCGGGCCTGATTTTTGGAATCCTGAATTTATGAATCAATTGGCAGAAGCCGGAGTGGTTACGGCTGGTTCTGAAACATTTAATACGGTAACCATGATTTGGAATCAATCTACGTTCTGGATCCTTATTCTGTTTATTGTCGGTTTAGTGTGGGATGCTGTGGACGGATTTATCAAGTCTCGAAAAAAATAATTATATTCTAATGACGCATGGTTGAACAGAGAACAATTCAATCATGCGTCATTTCTCAGATTTTAACGTTGAGATAATTAGCGAATAGTTGATGCATCCATATTCACCTTTCCTGGTTAAAGGAATGTTCTGCCCATTTAGATACGTTTAACCAACTTCCCATTTTTTTAAATAATGTAAGTACTGTTTGCTTGGGCATCTATCCTCTCTATCCCCAGTCATTTTAAACCATTTATCCATTCATTCATATTTTCATTTGGTTGTCTCTCTTCAATCAACATCTTTAAATAATAACATTCATTTTGTAAGCTGATAATATTTGAATTAAAGACTCCAAGTACCAATCCTCCCAAAGCCGAATAAAACCGTTTCTGTATAATAGCTTTTCCAGTAAAGAATTATGAAATTTTATATTCTCACCGTTTTCTAATCAAATTGTAATCATCATCTTATCCGTTTCATTTAAGATGTTGTATGGAATGGAGGTGAAAAAATTGGCAATAGAGATTTTCAAAAGAAGAGAGCAAAAATATCTGATTACGTTGGAACAATATTCGCTCTTGCTGGAACAAATAATGCCCTATATGCGGTCAGATAATTTTGGTGTAGATGGAAGATATGTTGTCAGCAGCTTATATTTTGATAGCGATGATCACAAAATTTATTTTGAAACAAAGAATAAATTGGCTTTCCGGCAAAAACTTCGCCTACGCACCTATAATGAAACTGGTATTGAGAAGTCAGCTTTTTTTGAGATGAAGCAAAAACATAACAATGTGGTCAACAAACGAAGGATGTTACTTCCGTTAAAAGAAGCATATCACTATCTTGAAAAAGGAGATAAAAAACATTTAAATGACTTTCATACATCTAATTCGCAAGTACTTCGTGAAATTGATCACTTTCGAACATTATACGGACTAAAACCGGAAATGGTTGTTAGTTATGATCGCCATGCACTTCACGGAATAAACAACCCTGAGTTGCGTATTACATTTGATTTTAATCTACGCTGTCGCAATGATGATTTGCTTCTGGAACACGGTTCTGATGGAGAGTACTTTATTGATTGCAATCTAGTTGTATTGGAAGTCAAAGTAAATGATAGTGTTCCATTATGGTTAACCCGTATTTTACAGGCCCTTCAATGCGAACAGCGAAGTGCATCTAAATACTGTACCAGTATGGAATTGCTGCAGAGAAATCAACTGCCAGGTAAAATTGAAAGAGAAGTTGTATCAACAGGAGGAATATAGAATGGATTTTATGAATAAAATATTCGATTTACAAGCAAGTGAACCATCCAGCATTTATATGATTTTACTTGCATTGGTCATATCAACTTTATTGAGCCTAGTTATTACGAAGGTTTACATAATCACATTTACAGGCGAACGTTATGCACAATCCTTCGTACACACTATTATTATTTTGAGCATTATTGTCTCTGTCGTTATGAACGTTGTTAGTGATAATGCCGGAGTTGCATTTGGACTATTTGCTATTTTTTCACTGATTCGATTCAGAAGTGCGGTCACCAATGTGAAAGATATTGCGTATATTTTCTTCGGTCTTTGCGCAGGCATGACATGTGGGCTTTTTCGATTTGATTTAGCGATCATACTTACCTTATTTGCTTGTTTAGTACTTTACTTGCTTTACAAATTTGAATATGGAAAAGGAAAAGATACACAAATTTTAAAGGTAACTGTAGCGGAAAACTTAAATTATGAAAATCTGATGCATGATCTACTTGCTGAGTATACACTAAGTTCTTCATTACGACAGGTTGAAACTACTAATCTCGGAACAATGATTTTGTATACTTATGCTATCCGTATGAAAAATGAAGTGCATGATAAAGAACTATTAGATCATATTCGCGAAAAAAATGCTAATTTAAAAGTATCCATTACTTATATGGAAAATACTGATGGGTAGAGTAAGCAGATAGTGTAAAGCCTTTTTATTAAGATGCGCTATATAAAAGAGGATATTAAAAAAGCCGAAAAGCAAGCGTTAAATAAGATGATTCTTTGAAAAATCATTTTATTTAACGCTGGCATTCTAACCTCGGAAATATATTATGACAATATATTTACCGAGAATGCTGAACAACTTTAATTGTTATATTTACATTACTCCTTTATTTATTACGCCTTCTATAAAATCGACAATGCCATCTTCCACTTCTTCTCGAATATCTCGATAGTTGTGAATTTCGTGGCGATAACCACTGTACAGTTTTGTTTTTACCGTATGGCCTGTCTCTGCTAACCAATTGGATACAGCATAAACCCCTTCTCCATATAAACCGACTGGATCCTGATCACCAGCAATATTATATATAGCTATGGAGATAGGGACATTCTCTGCCCACTCTGTTCCAACAATCTGCTCCATCATTTGTACAAAATCATATAAAGACCGGATATTAGGAGGCGATGTGAAGTTATTAAATGGATCATTGGCATGATCAGCTACAATATCCGGATCTCCACTGATCCAATCATTCGCTGTATTCGGTTGATCTATCCGATCTGTCATCCAGCCCAATAACTTACCCAGCGCCTCTGCATCCACTTGGTCCCCCTCACCTGCATCAATTCGGTTTTTCAACTCTATACTCAACTCAGCGGCAGTCGGTAAAACACCCGATGTGCCACATAATATAGCACCTTCCACTCCTTCACCATATTTAGTTAGATAATTTCTAACAATCATCGAACCCATACTATGACCAAATAAGAAAAATGGCAGATGAGGAAATCTCTCTTGTACCATTCGACGTAATTGGTGTTCATCTTCCACCATCGTCATATATCCTTTCTCTCCCCAATTCTCCCAATTACCAGAATCAAATGCTGTTTTTCCATGACCAATATGGTCATCACAAGCTACAATAAAACCTTCTTCATTTAACCTTAAAATCATATGCAAATATCTTCTGGAATGCTCTCCGAATCCATGCACCAGCTGTATAATTCCTTTTGATTTACGAATTGGTGTATAAATCCACCCCTTAATCGTATCCTGCTCACTAAATGACGTAAATGATATCTCATGCAGTCCCATATTCATTTCCTCCTTCATAAAAATAATAAAAAAAGATACACTAAAACCGATCCTTTCTAATTCAGACCATCTAGTGAGCCTTCTCCAATTCTCATCTCTTTTTCATTAACTTTAATTTCAATTAAAAACCCGTTTGTAAGCGTTGTCAATATATATTTGTAATTATGAATTTTAAGAGAGTATCTTCTTTATTAACAAAAAATGATTTCATTAGCACACCTATTAACTCTTAATACAATTTATAATAGCATTTTATTGACAAACCAAAGACACTGATTCTCCTTTCATTGAATCAGTGTCTCTCCATTTCAATCTTTATTCCCTCAATATCTTCTCCATCTTCTTCCCTTTTGCCAATTCATCAATAAGCTTATCCAAATAACGGATTTCCTGCATCAGCGGTTCTTCTATATCCTCTACACGCACACCGCAAATGACGCCTTTGATCAGGGAGCGGGAATCGTTCATCCGCGGAGCTTCTGCAAAGAAAGTCTCAAAGGTTACCTCTTTTTCAATTTGCGCTTCCAATTCTTCTTGACTGTAACCTGTCAGCCAAGTAATAATCTCATCGACTTCTTCTTTGGTACGGTCTTTTCTCTCTGCTTTGTTTACATAATGCGGATATACACTTGCAAAAGTCATTGTGTAGATACGATGATTAGCCATGGTATAGCCTCCCTTTTACTGTTCCGTCACTGCGTCTTCTGTTTCCAAATGAAACGCGTCCAGCAACTTTCGAACTTCATCCGTTGTTTCGGTATGCATCAATTGATTTCTTAATTCACCGGCTCCCCGGAATCCCCGCACGTAAATTTTAAAGAATCGGCGCAATGGTTTGAAGGCGCGCGGCTCCTGCTCTGAATATTTATCATGCAGATCCAGCTGCAATCGTAACAAATCCAGCAATTCCTGACTGCTGTGCTCCCGCGGCTCTTTTTCGAATGCGAATGGATTTTTAAAAATTCCCCGTCCAATCATCACGCCATCGACACCAAATTCTTCAACAAGCTTCAAGCCTGCTTCCCGGTCCGGTATATCTCCATTGATGGTTAACATCGTATCAGGTGCAATCTCATCACGAAGCTTCTTGATTTCTCCAATCAATTCCCAGTGCGCATCGACCTTACTCATTTCTTTTCTCGTACGCAGGTGGATGGAAAGATTCGCTATATCCTGCTCAAACACGTGCTTCAGCCAGTCACGCCATTCATCTATATTTGAATAACCAAGTCGCGTTTTCACACTGACAGGGATTCCGCCAGCTTTGGCAGCCTGGATGATCTCCGCTGCTACTTCCGGACGAAGAATCAATCCGCTTCCCTTTCCTTTGGAAGCCACATTCGGCACAGGACATCCCATATTAAGGTCTATGCCTTTATAGCCCATTTCCGCCATTCCAATGCTCATCTCACGAAAATTATCCGGCTTGTCCCCCCATATATGGGCAACCATCGGCTGTTCGTCCTCGGTAAAAGTCAAACGCCCGCGCACACTATAAATGCCCTCTGGATGACAATAGCTCTCCGTATTTGTAAACTCTGTAAAAAAGACATCCGGGCGGCCTGCTTCAGCTACAACGTGACGGAAAACAACATCCGTTACATCCTCCATCGGCGCCAATATAAAAAACGGTCGTGGTAAATCACGCCAAAAATTATTAGTCATTTCTCCATTTCAATCCTCTCATTTATGGATGGATAAGGCATTATATACTTATCCTATATGTTAAAGCAGTCATCGATACTGCTTCTTTTTTATTTTGTCCATGATAATATTATCATAAGAGGGCTGCAGAGTACAAAAAGACAGAATTATAATTACAGCTTATCCAATCAAAAAAGACTGGAACATCACTTATCCAAATAATCCTCATTCAGAAAAAGCGTTCCAGCCTCCACACCTACTTATTTTTATGCAAATATTTATTTAACGCCGCTTCCTGTCTTTTAAAGTATAGATACCAGCAGAACCAGTTTACGACATACAGGAGGATAAAAATCAAACTGCCCCATAAAATAACCCAGCCGTTGAGAGGAATCCAGCCGACTAAACCAGCAATAATCAGCCAAAAACTATACGTAAGGACAAAATGGATAATCGATTTTTTAATCAGATGGTTCCCGCTTTCTCCAAAGATAAGCGAAGATATGCCGAAATAGACGCCCATTAACATGCTTGCTCCCATATGCATCCATATTTCCGAAACTGTTGACTCCACAGCATTGAGTTTCATAATGGTGAGGACAATAAACGTTAATATCGCTCCGAAAGCGATGCCCAGTGTCGAACGCTTCAACATTTCAAGTATCATAATATTACTGTCCTCCCTGCATTAGTTTGTTTTTAATGGCGCTGACATATTTTCGCGTAATATATTCCTTGTTGCCAGATTGAAAATAAACACATAAATTTCCATTAAAGGATGCTTCAAATTTTTCAATACGATGGATATTCCCGATAACCGACTTGGAAAAGCGCATAAAACCATATGGAACTAAGAACTCCTCCACTTCATACAGCTTCATTCGCACTTCAAAACGCCAATCCTTGGACACCGCATAGATTTTTCGTTTTTCCGCATGAATAAAATCAATCTCCTTTGGTTCCAGCAGGACCGTCTGTTCCTCATCAACCCCAAATAAACGCTGCTGTTTTTTCCTTTTAATCACATTCACAATATCCTCCAGCTCCTGCGTCCATTCCTTAGCCTGGATAGTGATTTGCGTTTCTTCATGGTTATCATCGATATCAATGTTTATTTTCATTCCGACCCCTCCACATTCGTTTCACATCTACGGCTAATTCACAGCTCGTTTCAGAAAATATGGGTACCGGATAATGGCAATACTAAATGCAGCTAATCCAATCGCTAATAAGACACCTAACGTCTGGAATAACTCCGAAGCTTGCGTGGTTCCTGCCATCGCATCCTGGAAAGACTGGTGTGCCCAGTATTGCGGCAGAAAACGGGCGATTGTCTGCATAAAGTCCGGAAGCATTTCAAGGGGCATCCATAATCCGCTTAGCATCGCTCCACCGAGAGCAATAATTTGTGTAATCGCAATCCCCATATTTTCGGTATTTACTGTCAGTGACATAGCGATCCCGATTGCTGTCACTGTAAATGTAATAAACAAGGATAAAATCAATAAAATAATCGGCTCACCTAATGAAACATCATAAACGACCTTTCCAAATAAAAATAACACAATAATCTGAAATAATACAATAAACATGAAGGGTAACCATTTTCCCAGTAAATAGGAATAGCTTTTGAGTGGTGTGCTTGCCAGCCTTGCCGTTATCCCTTTGTCTCTGTCTTTAATAAATACCTGCACCATCGAAATCATAATAAAAAATACAAACATCACTACATATCCTGGAACAATGGATTGAATAACCTCTTGCCTCGTCGCATCGTCGACTCCAGAAGTAAAGATAGCAATAAATAATACCGTAAATAGAATAGGCAGTAAGAATATCCAAAAAACAAGCCCTTTATCCTGTACATGTTTTTTTAATTCTACTATCATAACAGCATTCATTATGAACACCTCCAGCTTTATTTTTAATCTCTCAAGTTACTTCCAGTCAACCGGAAAAATACATCTTCCAACCGTGGGCGAACAAGCTCCAGCCGCTCTACATCTATTTTCTTCTCTCTGCAATAGGAAATCAGATTTTCCATCGCTGACAGCGCTTCTTCTGTATAGATTAAAAATGCATCCTTCTCCTGCGAAACATCACCATACGATTCCAGCTGTTCAGCCGAAATATGATCTGCTTTAATATAAATGGATGGCACCGCATATTGTTGAAGTAATTCACCTACCGCTCCATTCTCTATCAATTTCCCTCTATCGAGAAATGCAACATCGTCACAGAGTCTTTCCACTTCCTCCATGTAATGACTGGCATAGATAACCGTCTTCCCTGCTGTTTTCAGTTCTTCAATCATTTGAAATATATATTGCCTTGATTGGGGATCGATACCGACTGTTGGCTCATCCATGATGATAAGCTCCGGATTATGCATCAGTGCACAGCCAATATTCAGCCTGCGCTTCATTCCCCCTGAAAAAGTGGATACTTTATCTTTGCTCCTTTCGCTAAGACCGATTAGCGCCAACACTTCCTTTGTCCGTTGAGCCAGTTTGTTTCCTTTTAATCCATATATTCTTCCAAATAAATATAAGTTGCCGGATGCTGTGATATTCTCTTCCAATACAATATCCTGTGGAACATAGCCTAATTTCTGTTTTGTTTTATCGGAGATTCGTTGTTCATTAAATTCAATTTTTCCTTCGTAATCGCGGATAATAGAAGTAATCATCTTAATTAAAGTGGATTTTCCCGCACCATTGGGACCTACCAGCCCATAGCAGGTGCCCTCAGGGATAGTCATCGACATATTTTTTAATGCCTCTGTTTTCTCATAGCGCTTCGTTACATCTTGAATCGTCAGCATACTCACTATCTCCTTTCATTTATATTATGGCGAAGGAATAAAGGGTTGCCTTGAAGAATGGAATAACATGCGTGGCTCGAGGTATGAAATGCTGAAATAGTTGTTTAAAAAATAATAAGTTTATGTGGCAATTTTTACAATGCGGATTTTCATTCACTCCTCACAACTTTCAAAGAGATAGCTATCACGAAAAATGTTAAACAAATAATAGCTGTGGACACAACAATTGCTGTTGGTAAATTCATTATTTATCACTCCTTTTCCTTTATACTATGGAAATAGAAACCGTAATTGGGGAGATAAGAGATAACATGCAGGGTAACATGTAAAAAATCTTGCTTAACATCTATATAGCTTGAACAAATTATTTTAATAACAGATGTCTCTATTGTATAAATCTTTTTTACAATGAAAAACCCCTTAGACTATCCTGTCTAAAAGGGTTATCATTCCTATTTATCTTTTCTGGAAAACAGAATAACTATAAATAACAGCTTACTTCTCTTTCCCTATAAACCTAAACTTCCATACAATAGTAACCATTAAGACAATCAAACCAATCGCAGTTATTCCATAGACCGTTTGAAGCGCAATGGTAAATGATGACTGTATAGCTTGAAGCATTTCCGGGAATCTTTCTGATACAGCAACAGCTGAACCAACGTTTTCCATGGCTGAATCAGCTATTTCTGCAGGCACTCCAGCAGGAATAGAATTCATCAGCACCCAACGGTAAACTAACATTCCAAGACTCCCAATGAATGCAATACTCACTACCGAGCCAAATCCGCTGCTTACATCGGACATCGCAGAAGCTGAGCCAGCGCGCTCTTGTGGAACACTGGAGATAAGCTGCTCACCGGTAATCGTCATAGCAGGACCTACTCCGAATGCGAGAAGGGAAGCACCAATAATTAACAGAAGTGCTCCTGCATCATGCACAGTTAACATAATAAATAATGCACCAGCTGAAGCAGTTAACAAACCTGCTACCATAGCATATGCCGGACGTATCCATCTTGTAAGCACAGGAGATATTAACGTTCCCGCCATCGACAAGAGTGCAGGGATAATCAACAGAAGACCTGCCTCTGTTGGAGTCAGTCCTACAACTGCTTGCAAATGTTGTGCAAAAAGCATATCTGCCCCAGTCGTTACAAGTAATATAATCATCAAAGCAATCAATGAAAAATTAAATTTGCGAATTCGAAACATGCTCAAATCCAATAGTGGATCTTCCGCTTTTAACTGCCGACGAATAAACAGTACTCCAACTCCAATACCAATCACTACAGATCCAGCGTAAAGCATATTAAAACCAGCGTTAGCCATTTCCTGCAAACCGAAAATCAAAGTTATCAATGCGAATGAGGATAACAAAACACTGATAAAATCGAGACGTTTTGAATCCTTGTTGCGATACTCAGGAAGTAGGGGCGATATAACTAACAATACAATGGCAATCGGAACATTAATGAGAAATACAGCTCCCCATCCAAAGTAATCCAAGAGTAAACCGCCCATTGGAGGCCCTAGCGCCATGCCAGCTGAGAATGCGCTAAGGTTAATAGCAATTGCTACTGAAAATTGTTTTGGATTGAAAAACATATTGCGTAGTAAAGACATCGTGGACGGCATCACAGTTGCAGCCGCTACACCAAGAAGTGCTCTTGTCGCAATCAACATCCAAGGCTCCGTCGAAATTGTAGCAATAAAGGAGGCTGCCCCATAGACAGTTACACCAATCACAAGCAATCGCCTTCTTCCTATATTGTCACCCAAACGCCCCATCGTTAATGCGAATCCCACAGCCAGCAATTCGCCAACATGAATAATCCAAAGCATTTGTGTACTGCTTGGTTCCAAATCAGCAGCAATTGATGGTGTGGCAAGAAAGAGAACGGTCATGTCGGTTGAAAGCATAAAAACTGCTAAAGTTAATGCTCCAAGCCCTATCCAATCTCGCCATGTTGCCCTTTGCGCTTCATCAATATGCGCATTACTGCCATTTTGATTATCGTTTGTGTTACTCATAGCTGCCTGCTCTCCTTTTAATATGACTTAACCATTTCCATACTCAAGGTTATTGTTCACTTCTACAAATCTCCCTTTAACTTTTTAAAAATATCCATTCCAAGTTCCTCAAGCACATCTATGGCATTTTCGACTGGCAATTTAGGAAGTTCAAATTCCTGATTGATAACCTCGCGAATAGATTGACGATCTGCTAATATATGCTTTTCAACCTCTCCATCACTATATTGAATACTTAACACATTATTAACTAAAGATAGAGACCGCCGTTGATCCAATTGCCAAATTTGGCAACGTAAATCAGACGTAAATAATCCATTAGGCTGGAAATATTCTTTGATTGCCTGCTGAAAATCATCAAATTGGTAGATTTTCTTTGTATCAAAATCCCAGACTATATTCTCAGATAATTCTCTATTCACATATCGGTAATACCTATACGTTCCTGGTTCATTTCCCGGACGAAGTTTTATCTCAACATTTCCAAATCGGGAGACATTCATCGGGTCTGTTTGCAAATGAACCGGTTCAAAAAAAGGAGCACCATTACCAGCATCTACATACACTTCTTCCTCTTCACCTGGTATCTGAACGAGCAAAGCAACATGCCTTCCGCCTAAAAAAGCATAACGGTTTTGGAAGCCAAGCTGTTTTAATAGCTGATGAAGACTACTGTTGATTACATAACACGTCCCGCCCATATGATACTGAAATAGCTGTCTAACAAACCGCTTTTCATCTTGAACAAGCTTCCCTTTTTTTTGATATTCCTCCAATTGCAGCAACGTGCTAATATTTTCAAAAGGAATTTGATTTAAATGAGCGCTGGATATTTCAGTTAAATATTCCAGCGAAGGCTCTTTAACAGAGACCTGAATATAGTGCAAATACTCCCTTGCCCACCCAGGCAATTGTTTTTGATTCATCATTCTCTTCACTCTCCTTTATTTCTTGTTTTTATCTACTTTCACTATACTAACCCTTAAAATAAAGCACATCCTACAGCTGTCTAAAAATCCCATAGAAAAAAGGCCTTACCATAAATAAGACCTTTTCTACGACGACCGTCGTATACTTATACTTCAAACCATCTATGTTTTAAAGCATGAATCGCCGCTTGAGTTCGATCTTGAACCTCCATTTTACCAAGGATACTTGTAATATGTGTTTTCACCGTTTTCTCTGTGATATAGAGTGCTGCAGCAATCTCCTTGTTACTTTCTCCATATGTGATATGTTTCAAAACCATCCGTTCTCTAGGTGTTAATTCATAGTAGCTGGATTGTTTCTCATCTTCTTTGGCGACATGCACCATTAAATGACTAGTTATTTGCGAATGAAGCGAAGTTCCTCCCTCCATAACAGCGATGAGGGTTTCTTCCAAAAAGGTTGGGTCAACATCTTTTAGCTGATAACCGCTGGCACCCGCACGAATTGCCGGTATGACATGGTCCTTATCAGAGGAGCTAGTGAGTATAACCACCTTCACTTCAGGATATTCTGCTTTTATTTGTCTGGTCGCTTCGATTCCATCCATATTTGGCATGATCACATCCATCAACACAATATCCGGCTGCAGTTTTTTCACTTGCTGCAATGCTTCTTTTCCATCCTGGGCTTCACCTACAATATCGATACCAGGCCTTGTTTGCAGAAAAAAGCGCAGACCTTTTAAAACGACAAGATGATCATCGACAAGTAATACTTTCAAAGAATATCACCTTCCTTTTCGATGGATTGGAACACGAACAATAATCGTCGTACCCTTTCCTTTTTCACTATTTATATGGAAAGAACCTTCAAGTTCTTCGACTCTTTCTTTCATACTTGTAATACCAAGGGATTGCTGTTTCTCAACAGCACCTCCACTGCCTTGATCTCTCACTTTCATTGTAAAGCCATCAGCATCTGATTGCATGACCATCGCAGCTTTAGATGTCCCAGCATGTTTTTGAATATTATTCAATGCTTCCTGTCCAATTCGCCACAATGCTTCTTTACACGATTGATTTATCTCTAAATCATCCGGAGCCTCCATAGATAAATCCACCCCAATTTTTTGTGCATATTCGTGGAATGAAGTAATCAGTCCCTGTTCAAGATGATCGGGACGAAGCTGCCAAATCAAACTCCGCATGTCTATTAAAGCTTCTTTTGAAAGCTGCTGAACTTCCAGAACAGCTTCCAAAATGGCACGTTCCTTCTTATCAATTAATCTTTGCAGACCACCTGATATTAACGAGAGAGCAAACAATTTTTGATTGACAGAGTCGTGTAGATCCCGTGCAAGTCGATTTCTTTCCTTATCGACAAGCAATGCTTCCCATTCGTCATGTAGACGGATACGCTCAATACCCATAGAAAGATGATCAGCGAGTCCTTCCAGCATTCCGATTTCCAAATGATCACATGCTGTGGTGTTTCGGCTAAGCAATAACACACCGAATGTTGCCTCAGGTCTATCACGCATAAACAAAGGAAAAGCAATGGAATAAAGAGATTGATAGTCTTTTAAAGAGAAAAAATGCAACGGCTGTTTATTGTTCTGTGTAACACGCTGTTGTGCATAAGCTTTTCGAATGAAATCTGGTCGAGAAAGGTTTATTTCTTGTTCCGTATCAAAAACTTCTTTAGGCCCATGTTCATCTGAATGGAATTGGACGGTCAGCCTCTCTTCCTCCATTGTAATAATAGCGGCATGTGTCCAATGGGGTAAATGATGATGTAACGCTTGCATGATTCTCTGAAACAATTCATTTCGGTTAAGAACATTTCCAATTTCATGTTTAATTTTTTCGGCATTGGCATAAGCATTGATAAGATAACGTGCAGTAGCATTTACTTCTTCTTTTGTTTGCTCCACGTGCAAACGCGTCCGTTCTACTGCTGCACCTATTTGATAAGCAATGGTTTCCAAAAGGATAAGGTCCTCCTCTTGAAAACGAAGACGCCCAGGTGAAGCTAAATTAAGCAAGCCGATTTTCTTCCCGCGAATCGTAAGAGGGATACTCGCATGATGGGTAAGTCCCCGTGTTTCACCCATCTTATCCGTAACAGCTTGTTTAAGACGAAAACATTTCACATGGTTGACAGCCTGTTTCATACGTCCTTCCCAATAAAGCTGCAAACACGTACAATCGGTGCATCCTTCCTGACAATGCATCAGTTCTTCTCTGTTATCAGCCATCGCAGGCGGAAGTTGATAATCAGCAGCAAGACGGTAAAAAGTAGCATCCTCCGTTAAAAAAATCCATCCGGTTTCCAATTCCATTAATTCAAGCAAGCGTTCTAATGATAATTGCAGCATTTCATGGAGGTCCATGCTCTTATTCAGAGTCTCCGAAATTTCCCGCTGGATTTGCAGTGCTTTTTGATAATTTGATAGATGACTCGACATCTATGCTTCCTCCTTTTGCCCGCTTATACAGTCGTTTCTTCTTTACAGGAAGCAACATTATTCTTCGTTAAAGCTTAATTCAAAACTGTATAGCCTAAAACAATTAGCAAGCGCTTTCTTCCTTGAATTCATTATCCTTTAAACTGATTTTTACTTTCTTCATCTTAAAGTTAGCGTATCAAATACTTTGTTTCCTCACAAGATATCTATTTCAAAATGGATTATATCCATCTCCCTTTCATATCATATTATCTATTTTAGAAGAGAAGATGCCAAATACTTATATACTTTTCTTGTATAAAATATGCTTTGGATTAATAACAACAAACAGTAACGCCACAACAAAATAAAACAGCATAACATATACCAATATATCTAATAAATCTCCTCTAATGATTACAAGGGAAAAATTAAATATCTGATGGGCAACAATCGGTATGAGCAGATTTTTGTTTAAATTATAAAACAACGTCACAATAATGGAAAAAGAAATAATCCCAATCATAAACAGGACGATATACTTGATTAAGTCTATCCCAGTATACCCTGAGGCAAACCATAATGGCATGTGCCAAAAACCCCATAAAACACCTATGATGAATGCTGCTGATAAAGGAGAATGTTTCTTTTGAAGTTCATTTAAGGCATACCCCCTCCACCCCAACTCTTCACCTAAAGGCCCCCGGACGAATTGATCGAAAAATACGAGAGATAAGATTCCCATACTGGTATACGATATTGCTGCACCTTCCGTTGAAGTTGTTGAAGTTGATAATAGAAATATGGTTATGCCGATGATGATAATTTGGAGGATGAACACGCTGCTGAGAACAGAAAATTTAACCTTTGGCGCAAATTGTTGTTTAACAAAATCCTTCAGCCTTAATCCGGGATAAATCTTTTTAAATAAAATAATAAATGCAAAGGTGGATGACCATGCAGCTATGATTTGTAAAAGGTTTGTTATGCTCTCTGGCGCACCAAACATCATGCTGATACCGATAATCAGAAAAAGTACAATAAAAATGATGTAAGATAATACAACAAAACATCCAAATGCGCTTTTTGTTGTTTGGATGATTAAATTCCCCCTTAGTGCTATTTTTAGCCTCATGAAAGCTGCTAATTATATCTTATTAAATCATCTAGCTTTTTGACGCACAAGCGACCCAGGTCTGATTTCTGTATTTGGTTCCATTTCACGTGTGTTTTTAATATATAGGCAAAATCTCGGAAAAACGTTTGAATTCACTGATGTGGGAAAAATCTAATTTTTGCAAAACCATTCATTAACATGGTTTAGCCCATATCAAATACAAAGAGCCTGCCAAATAACGCTCCTCCCTGACAAGCTTCATATCAGCATTTTTTACAATAGCAGAAATATTTCTGTTTTGATGGCACCCTACAATCTTTACTGCCAATGGATCTGCCATTTTTTGCATTCCTGCCAGGAGTTTATTATCGCTAATCCCATGTTCCAGCATCAGTATCTTCCCTTCCGGCTTGCACCACTTTTGAAACTTATTCAGGACATCCACTGGTCTTTGATAGGCACAAAAACTAGTAGAAGATACGATGGTATCAAAGCTATTCGCATCAAAATCCACTCTTTCCACATCATTTTGGATAAGCGTCGTTTGAAAAGGATAATCTTTCGCCGCATGCGCTGCTTTTTTCAACATTTCGGGGCTAAAATCCACCCCTGTCAGTTCGATATCTCTACGATAAAAAGGAAAATTAAGACCCGAGCCAATAGCAACTTCCAAAACGTTTCCTTCTGCTTCTTGAAAAATTCGTCGGCGAAAACGAGACATTGGATCATTCTTACGCCGTTTATCATATTTTTCTGCCTGCTTATTAAATTTTTTAATTAATGTTTTTTGATCCATACCATACCTCGATTTCCTATTTATTTAGTGATATTTTAGCTATTCTACATGAAATACTGCTTTTATGTTTTAATATTTTGTCTTTTCCGTCTAAAAAATTCTGTTTATTTTGAGTGCTTCATCTGGTAAGTCTATATAAATGGCAACGTACCGATATGCATACAGGTTCGATTTTCTCCATCCATTCTATTATAGTCCCCCTGGCTCACATATTGCATTATTTAGAAGCATTTACATTGTGTTGTATTTCACCAACAATACGCCACATCCTTTTCTCTTTCAATTTAGCACCAATTGCTTCTGCTCTTATATTATCGGGAAAGCCATTTGATTTCTATATAAAAATGAAAAAAACGTTAGCGAATTTCCATCCCTGTCTCCTTTCAAAAAAGATAGGAATTTTTTTCACCAACGTCACATATTGACTGGAATAAGGCCTTCACACCATTTAACGACTTTACAGAGACGTCTTTCAGCCATTCGAATACTTTCCTCCCCATAAAAAAAAGACCTCACAGAGAGAGTCTATACCTTTGACCAGCAGCTTAGAAGGCTGTTACTCTATCCTTCTGCGTTAAGGGGACAATGATAATTCTTATATTAACATACGAATGTATGAAATTTGCACTGTGAATATATGTATAAGTAATGGGCCTGAGTGGACTCGAACCACCGACCTCACGCTTATCAGGCGTGCGCTCTAACCAGCTGAGCTACAGGCCCATTTTAGTAATGGAGCGGGTGAAGGGAATCGAACCCTCATCATCAGCTTGGAAGGCTGAGGTTTTACCACTAAACTACACCCGCATATTTAAGATGGTGGAGGGAGTAGGACTCGAACCTACGAACCCGATGGGAGCGGATTTACAGTCCGCCGCGTTTGGCCAACTTCGCTATCCCTCCACTAAATGAAAGGTGGCTCGGGACGGAATCGAACCGCCGACACAAGGATTTTCAGTCCTCTGCTCTACCGACTGAGCTACCAAGCCAAATCTTATTTCAAATGTTTAAGTGGCGGTCCGGACGGGACTCGAACCCGCGACCTCCTGCGTGACAGGCAGGCATTCT
This sequence comes from Oceanobacillus sp. M60, assembly GCF_053839645.1. NCBI lineage: Bacteria > Bacillati > Bacillota > Bacilli > Caryophanales > Bacillaceae > Oceanobacillus > Oceanobacillus sp. M60. The sequence continues at coordinate 838,048 of NZ_JBSSNH010000001.1, forward strand.
AACCAACTGAACTACCGGACCATTTTGGTTGCGGGGGTAGGATTTGAACCTACGACCTTTGGGTTATGAGCCCAACGAGCTGCCAGACTGCTCCACCCCGCGATATGAATTTATGAACTTACATGGTGGAGGATGCAGGGCTCGAACCTGCGACCCCCTGCTTGTAAGGCAGGTGCTCTCCCAGCTGAGCTAATCCTCCATTTGGTGACCCGTACGGGATTCGAACCCGTGTTACCGCCGTGAAAGGGCGGTGTCTTAACCGCTTGACCAACGGGCCATGTAATAGTTTAAATGGCGGAGAGCGAGGGATTCGAACCCTCGAAGCCGCGATAGCGGCTTACACGATTTCCAATCGTGCTCCTTCGGCCTCTCGGACAGCTCTCCATATGGCTCCACAGGTAGGATTCGAACCTACGACCGATCGGTTAACAGCCGATTGCTCTACCACTGAGCTACTGTGGAA